>JBLHOT010000041.1:0-30609 GCA_047623945.1 Arcticibacterium sp.
TTCCACTGTCCCATCTCCCCATTCTATTTTATACCCATTGTGCTTATTGGCTTCATCTGTTGGAATATCAATAGTTACCTCTGTTCCGTTACAGGTATAAATTTCAGCAACAGGCGGATCTGTTCTAATGACCTCAATCCTCCTACATCCTAAATATTTTTGTCCGTTGAGCTCTGCAATTTGTAATACCCAATGAACTCCTGGTGTAGTTTCTTTAGTATATGACGTTCTAGCAGTTACTGGATCCACCGTTCCATATTCACCTCCAGTAAAACTTGGTGCCGTTATATCTATGGCATCACTATAATCCCAAACATATTGTACTCCATTGGGATTCTTGACTCCATTAGAACTAGGATCATCTACGAATGTAATCTTATAATCAACATTAGGATTATCTGGTGTAGAACATTGTGACGATTGAGAAGTGCTTTGACCTCCAATTAAAAAACCAGAAGGAGGAGTCGTACACGCTGTAGGCTTAGGTGGATCTTGTGCTAACAATTCTCCAGAAAACAAGAATCCTAAAAGGAAAACAGCCTTAGTTACAGTTTTAAGAAAGTACGTAATCTTTAATTTCATCCGGACATTTATAGTAAGCATTTGGAAATATTCAATAACCATGCCCAAACAATATTTCCTTTTGAAAAACCTAATATTGATATGGACTTACTATTTCATTCATTTAATCACATTTATTGTTTCACTCGCACATATTGGCTAAAAGGCAAATTATAATTATTCCAAAAAATAGGATAACCCCCTATATAACAGCAAACTAAGAATAGATTAATTCATTCCCGATCAATTAGACCCTAGGCCTGAGAAAAGTAACATATCTTTGTGCCAACAATGTTTTACACAATATAAACACTTCATGAAAGAAATAAAACTAGATAGCATAGAAGAAGCCATTGCCGATATAGCCGCTGGAAAAGTAATAATAGTGGTAGATGATGAGGACCGTGAAAACGAAGGTGACTTTATCTGTGCTGCTGAAAAAATAACACCGGAACTTGTCAATTTCATGGTAACACAAGGACGCGGGCTAATGTGTACGCCGCTTACCAAAGAAAGATGTGAGGAACTAGGCTTAGAAATGATGGTGGGCAAAAACACAGCATCTCATCAAACTCCCTTTACTGTTTCCGTAGATTTACTAGGCAAAGGATGTACTACTGGCATATCTGCGTCGGATAGGTCTAAAACAATTTTTGCTTTAACAGACGAAAACACAAAACCATCGGAATTAGGAAGACCAGGCCATATTTTCCCCTTAAGAGCAGCCAAAGGAGGTGTTTTAAGGAGGGCAGGACACACGGAAGCCGCCATTGATTTGGCTCGACTGGCAGGTTTAAAGTCTGCTGGGGTACTTATAGAAATCATGAATGAAGATGGTGGAATGGCCAGGCTACCCGAGCTTAAGGAAATGTCCATTAAGTTTGACCTAAAACTTATATCCATTAAATCTCTGATAGAATACCGTCTTGAAAAAGAAAGCCTTATAGAAAGAGAAATTGGTGTTCAATTGCCTACCAATTGGGGAGATTTTGATTTGATAGCTTATAGACAAACAGATAATAATCAAGTTCACCTTGCTTTAAGAAAGGGCTCTTGGGATGAAGATGAGCCTGTTTTAGTAAGAGTTCATTCTTCCTGTGTTACAGGAGATATCTTTGGATCTTGCCGATGTGATTGCGGACCACAACTTCACGCATCAATGGAAATGGTAGAAAAAGAAGGGAAAGGCCTTGTGCTTTACATGAACCAAGAGGGAAGGGGTATAGGGCTATTGAATAAATTAAAGACCTATAAACTCCAAGAACAAGGAAGAGATACCGTGGAGGCTAATCTGGAATTAGGCTTCAAACCAGACCAAAGAGATTATGGTGTAGGAGCTCAAATTTTGAGAGACTTAAACATTTCAAAAATTAGGCTCATCTCAAACAACCCGAAAAAAAGAGCTGGACTCATGGGTTATGGGCTGGAAATAGTTGAATCTGTTCCTGTAGAAATTGCCCCGAATAAACATAATGTGGAATACCTCAAGACCAAGAGGGATAAAATGGGCCATACTATTTTAGAGGAATAATGATTTAGTGTATAAATGAGATTCGACGAAAATATCAAGTCACAGATTAAGAAGTACCTTCTCGGGCTGACGACCGGTCTTTTTGTATCCACGATTGGTTCTGTGTTAGTTTTTAAATTTGTCCCAGTTCCGATTACTTTAACCATGATTCAGCAGTGGGTTTCTGGTGGTGAACTCCATTATGACTGGGAACCTATGAGCAACATTTCAAAGGAAATGGCAGTCGCGGTTATTGCCAGCGAAGACCAATTATTCCCCGAACATAATGGCTTTGATTTGAAGTCCATTAAAAAGGCACTTACATCAAATAGTAAATCAAAAAAAATACGTGGTGCAAGTACAATCTCTCAGCAAACAGCCAAAAATGTCTTTCTGTGGCAAGGTAGAAGTTGGCTCAGAAAAGGATTAGAGACATATTACACTTTTTTGATTGAGCTCTTTTGGTCAAAAAAGCGGATTATGGAAGTGTATTTAAATGTTTGCGAAATGGGGCCTCAAGTTTTCGGAACGGAATCAGCAGCACAAACCTATTTCAATAAACCAGCTTTAAAGCTAAATAGAAATCAAGCTGCTAGAATTGCTGCAATTTTACCAAGTCCAAGAAAGTGGAAGGCTAAAAAACCAGGAAGCTATGTCTTGAGAAGAACGGCCCATATTGAAAGACAAATGAGACAATTGGGTGGCCCTGCCTACCTTAAAAACATAAATTTATAGTATGATAATTTTTGACGCACATCTAGACCTATCCATGAACGCCATGGAATGGAACAGAGATTTAAGAATTCCTTTGGAAGAACTAAATCTTAGAGAAAAAGGAATGACGGATAAGCCAGATAGAGCAAAGGCCACGGTTTCTTTTCCTGAAATGCATAAAGGAAACATAGCCTTGGCAGTTGGTACACTTATAGCTAGATATGTTAAGCCAGGCTCTCAGATACCCGGCTGGTACAGCCAAGAGCAAGCATGGTCTCAGATTCAAGGTCAGCTGGCATGGTATAAGAGCATGGAAAACACCGGGCACCTTAAGCCCATTCTAAACCAAAAAGACCTTATAGAGCATATCCTCTATTGGGAAAAAGACAAGTCGCCGATAGGCTATGTCCTTTCTCTGGAAGGAGCTGACTCCATTATTGATATCGAGCATTTAGAAAAACTTCATTCCCAAGGATTAAGGGCCATTGGACTCTCTCATTATGGGCCTGGAGTACATGCTTTTGGAACAGATTCGGAAGGAGATCTTCCACAGAAAGGTAAAGAACTCTTAAAGAAAATTGAAGCATTAGGAATCATTCTAGATGTAACTCACCTATCCGATAAATGCTTTTATCAAGCCCTTGATATTTTTAATGGTCCAGTATGGGCAAGTCATCATTTATGCAGAAGTCTAAGCCCTCATAATCGTCAACTTAGCGATGAGATGATTGGTTTACTTTTAGAAAGAGACGCCGTAATAGGCATGGCTTTGGATGCTTGGATGGTGGTACCCGGATGGGTTCGTGGCGAAAGTACACCAGAGAGCATGGGTGTTAATATTGACAGTGTTATTAATCACGTCAATCACATAGCTGAATTGGCAGGAAGCACCAAAAATATCATGATTGGCTCTGACCTAGATGGTGCTTTTGGAACGGAACAAACGCCAATAGAGATTAAGAGTATTGCCAACCTTCAAAACTTTATTCCTGCCCTGAAAAAGAGAGGTTTTACAGAAAGTAATATTGAAGGAATCATGTGGCAAAATGGTGTCAATTTTTTAAAGAAACATTTAAAATAAAAGGTTCGAGGTGTTAAAACACCTCGAACCTTTACATATCATATTCTTGGCTAAAATCACTTCTTCTCTGCCAGTTCCTTTACCTTTTCATATATCATGACTTGATTAGACGCTATTTTAGAAAAGCCTCTAACGTCCTCTCCAGACCAAGCGGTATTCATTTCGCCATAGCTTCCAAAAGCATCAGACATTAAATCGTAATCAGATTTAATTCCTAATAGCTCAAATCTATAAGGTGCCAATTTGACTCTTACTTCACCGGTTACATGTCCTTGGGTTGATGCAAAAAATTGCTCCATATCACGCATAACAGGATCGTTAAATTGCCCTTCGTGCAGCTGCATTCCGTACCACTCTGCCAGATTTTGTTTCCAATACTGCTGCCATTTCGTAAGCACATGCTTTTCTAAAAGATGGTGAGCTTTAATAGTGATCAATGGTGCGGCAGCTTCAAAACCCACTCTTCCCTTAATTCCAATGATAGTATCTCCTACATGCGTATCTCTTCCTATACCATATGGAGTTCCCAAAAGGTGTAATTTCCTGATGGCGTCCACAGGATTTTCAAAGATTTCTCCATTGATACCTTTCAATTCACCTTTGACAAAATTTAATTTAATTTCTTCCTCCCCTGACTCGGTCCTGGGATTAGGAAAAGCACTTTCTGGTAAGTTATCATACGAATTCAAGGTTTCCTTTCCTCCAACAGAAGTTCCCCAGAGGCCTTGATTAATAGAGTATGTAGACTTATGCCACTCTCTTACTACTCCTTTTGATTTTAAAAACTCTATTTCAGCTTCTCTTGAAAGCTTCATGTCTCTAATAGGTGTAATAATCTCTGCATTAGGTACGATGGTTCTAAACGCCATATCAAACCTCACTTGATCATTACCTGCTCCCGTACTTCCATGGGCTATGGCGGTGGCACCAACACTCTTAGCATATTCCGCCACAGCAACCGCCTGAAAAATACGCTCTGCACTCACTGAAAGTGGATATGTATTGTTTTTAAGGACGTTCCCAAAAACCAAATATTTAATACAGTTTTGATAATACTTATCTGCTACACGGGATGTATGATGGGATTTTACGCCCAACTCAAAAGCCTTTTTCTCTATATCGGCAATCTCCTCATCTGAAAACCCTCCAGTATCTACCAATACAGAATGGACCTCCATTCCTTTTTCTTCACCCAAATATTTGACACAAAAAGAGGTGTCAAGACCACCGCTGTAAGCTAATACTACTTTTTTCATTAATTCTCTGTTTCCTTAAACGTGCCGCAAAAATAGGGATTAATCCCAATTAAACCCTCCTTTAGAAAGTGAAGAAGCTTTTACCTAGGCACTGTAAAGTACATAATGAAGGCTATACAACTAAATACAATATTAGGAAGCCAAACCGCCAGTAGGGGTTCCATATTGCCCGATTCTGCAATTCCCTTTGACATGATATAGAAAAGGATATAAATAAAGGCGAGCACAAAACCAATGGCTATTTGTAAGCCTACTCCCCCCCGACGTTTTCTAGCAGAAACAATCAGTCCCATTAATGCCAAAATAATTGCCGCAAAAGGCGTAGCAAAACGTTGATAAAACTCGATTTTAAATGGCTCTATACCTTCTGAGCCTCTACTTTCCAGTAATTTAATTTGGGCTCTAAGGTCTGTGATTGTAAAGGTCTCGTGTATGCTATGATTACTTTCAAAGTCTCTAGGAAACATATTTATAGTAGAATCTGAGAAGGTTCGCTCTACATAAATGTCATCCTTCATGATACCCAAATCCCTAATCTTATAATCATATAGTCGCCATTTCTCCAAAGTGTCCACCCAAACTGCTCTTCTTGCAGACAACTTCTCTATCATTTCTATACCGTCAAATTTCTCAATAGTAAAGTCAAAAGCGGTTTTTGATTGATTATTATAACTGGAAAAATAAATGTACGTCTCAGGTGCCACAGTAAGGTGAAAGTCTCTATCCGAAAAATAAAATCGCTCTTGGATATATTCATTTTCAAAGGCTATTCTTTTTGCATTTGCTTTTGGAAGTATCCAGCCCATCATCAGAAATGAAAATACACCTACAATCAATGCCCCGACACTATACGGAATCATCAATCTTCTGAAACTGACACCACTTGTTAGCATGGCTATAATCTCTGAATGTGCCGCCATTTTAGCCGTAAAAAATACGGTAGAGATAAAAATCATGAGTGGACTAATGTAATTAGCCCAGTAAGGTGCCAAGTTCAAATAATAGGAAAGCCAAATTTCACTACTTGGGGCCGACTTCTTTACGAAGTCGTCATTATGATCTCCATAGTCAATCACAATTACAATAAGAACAATCACAAACACAGAAAAAACGTAAGTGCTCAGGAACTTCTTAATCAGATATTTATCTAAAACATTCATGATTACTTAAGGCCTACTTGTATGTTTTGAGCGACTGCCGCACTGATTCTAATTGTTATAAGTCCGTCTAGTAGTAGGCCAAGAGAATTATCAAAACTACTAACATCATTCACCACTATTTCAAGACCTAGCTTTAGCCCAAGATAATTTAAATGTTGTAAAAAAGCTGCTGAGTCTTCAGAAACACCCATGACTATTAAAGGTCTATTCAAGGCGACTTCGGATAATTTATGGGTAGTGGTAACGGGTAAGTTGCCATCTTTATCTGGAATAGGATCTCCGTGCGGATCGAACTTTGGATTGCCTAAAAAGTCATCCAATCTAGTTGTTAATTCGAGGGATTTTATATGCTCAAGTTCCTCTGCCAAATCATGTATTTGATCCCAATTAAAACCCAACTTATCTACCAAGAAAACCTCCCAAAGCCTATGCTTTCTAATAATCCCCAAGGCAATTTTACGCCCATTTTCTGTCAAACTTACCCCTTGATACTTCTTGTAGTTTATATACTCTTTCTCGGCCAGTTTTTTTAGCATATCCGTAACCGAAGCTGCCCTAGTTTGCGTAGCTTCTGCAATATCATTTGTGCTCACAGTTCCCCCATCAGACAAATGATAAATTGCCTTTAAATAATTTTCTTCTGTAAATGAGGCCATAGACTAAGTTTTCGATGGGTAATTTGGCAAAGCAAAACTACGTGAATTCGTACGTAATGAAAATTGATTCACGCTAATTCACATAATTTATGAATGCCTAAAGCGTTATTCACTCTACTATGACCAAACTTATTCCATTTGTTTTTTTACTTTTATTTGGAGCATGTGTTTCTACCACGGACATAAGCCCTAATCAGGAAATCTCTTTAAAGGCTGGTGACGAATCCAGTTTTGTACTGAACAATCAAAAAATAACTTTCAAAGTCCAAGAAATTTTAGATTCTAGATGTCCAGAAGGCGTACAATGCATTAGAGCGGGAGAAGCTATTGTGAAATTTGATATTAGTATTGAAAAAGAAAATTATTCAAGTCAAGAAATTTGTCTTCAATGTGGCGAAATAAAAGACATTCCAGACATTCTTCAACTTGGATCTCACACCTTACAACTTAAAGAAGTTAAACCCAGTCCTACTACCAAGAACCAAAATGACATAAAAAGTGCCATTTTTGTATTTAAATAATCTGCATTAACATCCCTCCTCTCTGAAAGAAAAATCACTAATGAAAGAATCCCAAATAAGGTTTTTAGAAGGCCCGCGTTCCAGATGGTCAGAATTTAAAATGGCCTTTGAAGTCTTTGCCGAATTTATAAAAGGCTTTAGAAGCCTCCACTTTATTGGACCCTGTGTCACGGTTTTCGGCTCAGCAAGATTTGAAGAAGATAATGAACACTATATTAGGGCAAGAGAGCTTTCAGGCAAAATAGCGAAAGAAGGTTTCACCATTTTAACAGGAGGTGGACCCGGCATTATGGAAGCTGCCAATAGAGGAGCTAAGGACGTGGGTGGAAAATCGGCAGGAATAAATATTATTCTTCCGTTTGAGCAATTCCCAAATCCTTATCTAGATAGTTGGGTTGACCTAAAGTACTTTTTTGTAAGAAAAACTCTGTTAATAAAATACTCCTATGCCTTTGTGATATGTCCAGGTGGCTACGGTACGCTTGACGAATTTTTTGAATCTATGACCTTAATTCAAACGGGAAAAATCAAGGAGTTTCCTGTGGTTGTTTTCGGAAAAAACTTTCATGAACACATTTCTGCCCATTTAGAAAAAATGATTGAAGTAAAAACGATTTCGCCTAAAGACAAAGAACTTTTCCTAGTCACAGATAGCGTAAGCGAAGCCGTGGAGCACATCAAAAAACACACAATAAAGCCCTTCGGCCTGAAATATAAGCCAATGCCTATTTTTGGTGAGCATGCTTAGTCTATATACCTCTTGGTAATAGGTTTATAACTATCTATCCGCCTATCCCTAAAATATGGCCAAGTAGTTCGGTAGTACTCGGTTATTTCTGAGTCAATCTCCTGAATATGGACTTCTTCATTGTCGTGAGAACCTTCATAAAGTAGTCTGCCATGTGGATTTGCAACAAAAGAGCCTCCCCAAAATCGCTGCCCGGCTTCTCGGCCCACTCTGTTTACAGAAACCACGTGGACGCCATTTGCTATGGCATGGCTTCTCTGAATGATTTGCCAAGCCTCATACTGCTCCTTATTTATGACTTCGCTCTCTTCGGCGGTATCCCAACCTATAGCCGTAGGATAAAATAAAATTTCTGCCCCCATTAAAGAAGTAATTCTGGCCGCCTCTGGATACCACTGATCCCAGCAAATTAATACACCTATTTTTCCGAATTTAGTCTCCCATACCTTGTAGCCTAAATCTCCAGGAGTGAAGTAGTATTTCTCGTAATATCCAGGATCGTCTGGTATGTGCATTTTACGATATTTTCCTAAATAAGACCCATCGGCATCAATCACCGCCGTAGTATTATGATAAAGACCTTTGGCTCTTTTCTCAAAAAGCGATGCTATAATAACAATGCCCAGTTCTTTCGCCAATTCTTTAAAGCGTTCAGTCGTAGGGCCAGGAATAGCCTCTGCTAAGTTGAAGTTTTCAGGATCTTCTACATCACAGAAATAAAGAGAGGTAAACAGCTCTTGTAAACATACAATATTGGCTCCTTTTTGGGCCGCTTCCCTAGTTTTCAACAAAGCCTTTTGAATATTAGCTTCCACATCAGAGACACATGACATCTGTACTAACCCTACGTTTACTTTCATTATTATTGTAACAAAATATTTAAGACAAAAGACGTAAGAATCATTGAAACTTGAAATCTTCTTAAAAGTTTTACTTTTTCGAGTGTCTTTTTTGACGAAAAGAAAAGATGGAAGACATTACAATTCAAATCATTGATACAGAAAACTCACTTTATCAAAATGAGCTACAACTCAGAAATGAGGTATTAAGAAAACCTATAGGTCTAAACATTGAGGATGAAGACTTAAATGATGAGTTAAACCAGATTCATTTCGTGGCCTTATTAAATTCAGAACTAGTGGGCGTAGTTCTTATGAAAGTGGTTGGAAAAACGGGGAAGCTAAGGCAAATGGCTGTGGAATCTGAAATTCAAGGAAAGCAAATAGGCCGACAATTAGTAAAAGCATTAGAGCTTCATGCCCAGATCATCAACTTAGACGAGATCAAACTCCATGCCCGCCATTATGCTCTCGGATTTTATGAAAAACTAGGTTATCAAAAAACCTCAAAACCGGCATTTGAAGAAGTAGGCATGCAGCATTATGAAATGGCGAAGAAGCTCTAGATTAAAAAAACTACCGCTCGCTAATACTTTAGTTACATTTATGGTTTACTTATAAAAAGCTATGAGAGCCCTATCCTTAAGCACTATTTGCCTCTTTTTACTTGTTAGCTGTTCCCGAAAATACTTGCGACAATATACTGGAACACCATTTACTGATGAAAACCACAAACTCGGTATGCAAGCCGTACCAGGCATAGTTCAATGTGAATACTATGATAAGGGTAGAGAAGGAATAGCCTATCATGACACAGACGATTCAAACTCGGGAAGTGGTGGATTAAATCCAAAAGATGGCAGTTACTTTAATGAATTTAGGGTAGATGAGCCCGTTGATATTTCATACACCAAGGCTGGCGGTATTGATGACAATCCACATAATTTGGTAAAACCTAAAATGGAACAGCTTTATGTAGGTTGGACAGAAAAGGGTGAATGGACAAAATACACCATAGACGTCAAGAAAAAGGGCTTATATCAGGTCGGGCTCATGTATACCGCCAATCAAAATGCAGAAATTTCTTTGGCCATAAATGATGCTATAAAAACGGGGGCTATAAACATCCCGACAACCTTTGCCCCAGCCGATACTATTGACTGGCGACAATGGCATCACTGGAATTACCTTGAAAGTATATCAATTATTGAGCTTAAAAAAGGAAAACAAATCTTAACGCTAAAAACGGTTTCAGCTGGTCAAATGAATTTTGATTATTTGAATTTTATTAGGTTCGAATAAAACCAATCGCATGCCGTCAAAATATTTCTAAAGACCCGTTTATGTAAAAGCTTGTCTCAAACTTGCCTGAAACTGAAAGAAATAAAATCATTAAGAAAGATGAAACAACCACTGATAGTGAAAAAATAAAAAATAACGCCTCCCGTTTTTAAACTTTTATGAATGCATTAAACCAAATCTCGAATAAAATAAAGCCCTAAGCATTAGGTGCTTTTTTTAAAACTTAATCCCAAACCTTTTCCCTAGCTCTTCCAAGCTCTCCACCACTTTATCATTCAGCGGTAGCCCCGTAACTAATCGTTCTGCTTTGAAGTTTCGCTCTTGGTCCCCAGGGATCTGTACCTTTTCACCATCAATAGCGGGTGCCGAACGAAACCTGTTTATCCAGATATCCATGTGTTCCTTAAAGTCTTTCGCTGGCCTAAAGCCATCAACTCTCATAGCTCCTAAAAAGTGGCCTGTGCCTTTACCCACTTGCTCGGGAGCTACTCCATGAAAGCCCGCTGTAGCAAATGGAGGTACCCATGGCCCAAAATTAGCACCAGAAAGCACCCCGGAGAAAATATCCACGATGGAACCTAGGCTATATCCTTTATGACTACCGTGCTCTCTATCACCACCCAAAGGAAGTAAACCTCCACCCTCTTTTACGGCATTATTATTATCTGTTAATTTTCCATCGGCATCTTGAACCCAGCCCATGGGAGCGGGTTTTCCTTGTCTTTGCAAAATCTCCATTTTGCCATAGGCCACAGCCGTAGATGCAAAATCTGCTAAAAAAGGAGGCTGCTCATTAGCTGGAATGGCTACCGAAATAGGGTTAGTACCTAAAAGTTTTTCTTTTGAAAATGTAGGCACAACTAAAGGAGCAGCATTAGTCATGGCCCAGCCAATCATGTCTTTTTCCAAGGCCAAACTAGAGTGATAGCCCGCAATCCCAAAATGATTTGAATTTTGCACAGATACCCAACCACTTCCTACTTTTTCGGCTTTTTCTTTGGCTACATTCATAGCAAAAGGAGCTACCACAAGACCCAGACCTCTATCGCCATCAATCGTAGCGGTGGAGGGCGTTTCATGAATGATTTTGATATTCGGCTTTGGGTTTAGTCTCTCATTGTCATAGAGTCTAACATAGCCCGCTAGACGAGCTACACCATGAGAGTCCACCCCACTTAAATCTGCCGAAATTAGCACATCGGCCGATAGTCTGGCATGCTCTTCAGAACAACCAATGGCCATAAATATCTCTACTGTAAATCTCCTAACTTTAGCTGGTTCAAACATAATTATCAATTATTTGAGACTGCAAAATTATTAAAAATACCGTGAACGAAACTTGAAAACAGGAGCTAAGAAAAAAGATTATGTTGCTCCCTCTCTATATCGAGGACCTGATTTTTACGTTTTGAGTATAAACCAAGTATTTCTATGTTATTTTACAGTACAATGTCCATTATCTATGAAACAGTTCCTTAAAATCTTCAGCCTCATTTGCTTAATATCAACTACAGCTTTTGCTCAATCAGAAGTAAATATTATCTCTCAGATAAGTCATGTCACCGTTTTTACAAATAGAGCTCAGATAGAAGCGGAGGCTAGCACACTACTTAAGCAGGGAATGAGCAAAATTATCATTTCGGATATTGCCTCCACGATTGATGCTGGAAGCATTCAAGTAGGTGGTAGAGGCGATTTTACGCTATTATCCGTTAATTTTCAAAAAGATTTTATCTCAAAAAGGACACTTAAGTATCAGGAGAACATAAAAAAACTCGCGGAAGACCTAAAAGAACTTGACATGAAACTCAAGGTCTTAAGTTTAGAGGAGAAAATGGTGATGGATAATACCAAAATCAAAAGCGACACCGACGACTTATATAAAGATGATCTAGAAGAGCTGAGCCTTTATTTTCGAAAAAAATTAACATCCATTGGAACTGCTAGATTAAAGATAGAAAGAGAAATTGGAGAACTCCAAGAACAGAAAAGTGCCCTTCAAAAACAGTTGGACACAGACCCATCAAGAAACTTACCTTTGGGCAAAATTATTCTGACCGTAAAGACTAACAGTACCACAAAAGCCAATCTAAAGCTAAAGTATTTGGCTTATGGTGCAGGCTGGACGCCTACTTATGACGTAAGAGTTCAGAGTACCGAACTGCCATTTGAGCTTAGTTATAAGGCCAATGTCTTTCAAAACACCGGCGTGGACTGGGACAATGTAATGCTGAGTTTATCTACAGCAAGTATTAATAAAAGAACAATTAAGCCAGAGCTCAATCCTCAATTCTTATACTTCTATGAAAACAGACCTCCTTCACCTGTAAGAATGATGAAAGCCATGGCCGCCCCCAGTGCTCGAATGGAAGCAGATGTGGCAGAAATGGGAAGTGCCTCAAACTTCTCTGAAGTAGTAGAAAATGAACTGAGCAGTCAGTTTGATATTTCAATACCTTATACTGTAAACTCTGGTTCCACAGAAACCGTAGAAGTTCAAAACCTTTCAATAAACGCCAAATATGTCACTTATGTGGTACCTAAATACGATGACAGCGGTTTTTTGGTCGCGGAAGTAAAAGGCTGGAAACAATACAACCTAAGACCTGCCACAGCTAATATTTATTTTGAAGATAACTTTATTGGTAAGTCTTTTGTAGGGCAAGGGGATGCAACAGAGGAATTGAAAATTAGCCTTGGAAGAGACGAGCGTGTTCAGGTTAAAAGAGAAGAAATAACAGATTTCAAATCGAGAAAAACCTTCGGTTCTAACATTAGAGAAAATTTCGGGTATGAAATTAGCATAAAAAACACAAAGAGTACTTCGGTTAATCTTTCTGTAGAAGACCAAATCCCGGTCTCCCAAGATTCTGACATAGAAATTGACATCGAGCAGCTAAGCGGAGGACTATTAAATGAACAAACTGGGAAAATAACATGGGATCTTACCATACCGTCGGCCCAGAGTCGTCAGCTTTTCTTAAAATACATGGTAAAATATCCTAAAGATAAACAGGTAACAAACCTTTAAAACATGAAAAGACTCGCAAAAACAGTTTTAAACTATTTCATGAGCGGTTTGGTATTTATAGCCCCTGTGGGTCTTACCATACTGCTGCTTTATAATGCCTTTGATTTTGTAGACAACCTCATTACCATTGAAAATACCAGAATAGTCCCTGGACTAGGATTTCTTTTAGTAATTGGGGGAACAGCCCTTATCGGTTTTATTTTCACACGGCTTTTGCCCAATACTATTCAGAATTGGATTGAAAACTCTATCCAGAATCTTCCTTTGGTTAGTCTATTTTATTCCGCTTTCAAAGACCTTATCTCTGCTTTTGTAGGTGATAAAAAGAAATTCAAACAACCTGTTTTAGTGACACTAAATAAGGAGAACCACATTCATAAGTTGGGCTTCCTGACGCAGGAAAGCTTAAGTCAAATAGACAAGAGTGACTTCGTCTCTGTCTACTGCCCGCACAGTTATGCATTTTCGGGCGATATGTTTATTCTACCCAAGGAAAACGTTAAGATTTTGAGTTTATCAAGTGCCGAAGCCATGAAAATCATTATTTCAGGTGGTGTCTCTTTTTCTGATTCTGAGTAATAAAATGAGCAAAAACATACTCCTTTTAGTTTTATTTATGCCTGTGCTGCTTCTAGCACAAGACCCTCACATGCGGGAAGCCAAATCTTTAGAGGAATTGCTTAGAAAGAGTAATCCTGATGAATTTAGGGCTCTTGAAAACCATGAAAAGTACTTGGTGATTGAAAAAATAGGTTCTTCTAAAAGAAAGAAAATCTTTATGTCTCAGCCGATTTCCTTTGAAACAATTGACGAAAATGCCTTTATTGGAGACTTAACTCGGCTAACAGATAGCACACTCACGCTTACCTATTTTGATAATACTTCACAGCGGTATGAGGTTCGTCTATTCTATCTGAAAGACATTACCATGATGCATAAAAGGATTTTGCCTAAAGGGCTTAATTACTCCTTCTCCCTCACTATTTTTATTCCTGTCCTCTTAGATTGGGCCGTCTTTAAAAATAAGCCTTGGAAAAACGTAAATACCCTATATTACTTAGCTGGAATAGAAGCTGGACGCATAGTACTTTTGAACAGGAAGAAATTCTTCAATACCTATAAATTCAACTCCAGAAGACGTCTGCGAGTATTTCAGTATTAATTTGAAATCAATTCCATCTTCATTCATGAAACTTTTTTGACTCAAGGTTTTATCTTTGCCTCTTCAAATTTCAAAGGCAATTCATGGAAAGCATCCTGCTCAAAAAAAATACGCACAGTTATAAGGGCAAAATACCCCTAGCATCATCAAAATCAGAGAGCAATAGAGCCCTTATTATAAACGCTCTATGTGGCTTTAAGGGTGATTTACAAAATTTGGCTTCCGCCAGAGATACGCAGACCATGATTCGCTTACTAAAAGAAGATGCGGATGTAGCCGATGTTTTAGACGCGGGTACTACTATGCGTTTTCTAACAGCCTATTTCGCTTCACAGGGAAGTAAAAAACTACTGACAGGCACACCAAGGATGCAGGAAAGACCTATTGGTATCCTTGTAGACGCCCTTAGAACAATCGGCGTAGAAATAGATTATCAAAAGAATGATGGCTACCCTCCTCATCAAATACACAGTTTTGATTACCAAATAGCCGATGAAGTAAACATTAGAGGAGATGTGAGTAGCCAGTATATTTCCGCACTTCTGATGATAGCCCCAACGCTACCCAAAGGATTGAAAATTAATTTGATGGGTGAAGTAGGCTCTATTCCTTACATCACCATGACCATCCAATTAATGGAATCCTTTGGTGTAAAAGTGACCGCTGACTGGGAAGCTAAAAAAATATCTGTTGCATCTCAAAACTACTCGCCCATTTCATATAAAATAGAGTCAGACTGGTCTGGTGCGAGTTATTGGTATAGCGTGGTGGCTTTATCCAAATTTGAAGACACATCCATAGAGCTCTTGGGTTTAAAAGAAAATTCTCTTCAAGGCGACAGTGCCATTGTAGAGATTATGAAGTCTTTAGGAGTGATAAGTACTTTTACAGAAGGCGGGGTTTTATTGACCAAAATTCCGGCTGAGAAAAATCTAACATGGGATTTTACTCACTGTCCAGACCTGACACAAACTATAGCGGTTATTTGTGTAGCAAAAAATATCCCTGCACAGTTTACGGGTATAGAGAGCTTAAAAATAAAAGAAACAGATCGTGTTTATGCTCTCCAAACAGAGCTGGCAAAAATTGGTGGTGCTCTAAAAGAGCTTGAAAAAGACCATCTTTATGAGGTAACTTCTGGTCTGTCCATAGACGAAATCACTGAGACCCCATACTTTAACACCTATGAAGACCATAGAATGGCCATGGCTTTTGCACCGTTAGGTATGCTATTGGACGTAAAAATAGAAGAGCCTGAAGTTGTTGTGAAATCCTACCCAGAATACTGGGAGCATCTAAGTGAGGTTATAACTCAGGAATAGTTTTTTTCTCAAAAGAACTATCATTTAAGGCTCACTTCTACTAAGAAATGAGCCTTTTTAATAGCTTTGTACCATCATTAACAAACAGATATGGAGTTCATTACAGCTATTCCTTGGTGGGGCTATTTATTGCTTATTTTAGTGCTAGTAGGTATTAAAGATATTCTTCAAAAAAGGCACACAATTGTCCATAATTTCCCTATTCTTGGACATTTAAGATATCTATTAGAGAGTATTGGACCTGAATTGCGTCAATATATAGTAGCTAACAATAGAGAAGAACGCCCATTTAACAGAAGGCAACGTTCTTGGATATATGCCTCTTCTAAAAAAGAAAACCACTATCAAGGTTTTGGTACAGATCAAGATATTCACGAAGCGGGATACATCTTTATTAAACCTGCCTTGATGACCCTAAGGACAGATCAAACGGCTGACTTAACCTTGGCTTGCCCTTCTGCTAAAATCATGGGGCAGCATAGGCAAAAGCCATACAGACCAAAATCTATTGTCAATATTTCGGCCATGAGTTATGGATCTTTGTCCGCTCAGGCCATTAGTTCTCTAAATAAAGGTGCTGCTAAGTTTGGCTGTTATCATAATACCGGAGAGGGCGGCCTTTCTCCATATCACAAAAATGGGGCAGATACCTGCTTCCACTTTGGTACGGGATATTTCGGTGTACGAGGTGATGATGGCCATTTCAGTTTAGACAGAATGATGGAAGTAGTAAAAGAAAACCCTTGCATTAAAATGATTGAAATAAAACTTTCCCAAGGTGCTAAACCCGGTAAAGGTGGCGTATTGCCCGGCTCAAAAATCACAAAGGAAATAGCAGAAATAAGAAACGTAAAAGTCGGAGAGTCTGTGCTTTCTCCTGCTTACCATTCCGCTTTTAATACAGTACCTGAATTAGTAGATTTTATAGAAACAATTGCTCAAAATACGGGTTTGCCAGTCGGTATCAAAGCTGCCATTGGTAAAATGGAAATGTGGGAAGAATTGGCCGATTTAATGAAAAAAACAGGCTACGGACCAGATTTCATTACCATAGATGGTGGTGAGGGTGGTACCGGAGCAGCTCCGCCGTCTTTTGCAGACCACGTGGCTCTACCATGGGTTTATGGTTTTTCTTCTGTTTACAAAGTATTTCAGAGTGCTGGACTTACCCAAAAAATTACATTTATAGGTTCTGGGAAACTAGGCCTTCCAGATAGCTCTATTATGGCTTTTGCGATGGGCGTAGATGTTATAAACGTGGCTCGTGAAGCTATGATCTCTATTGGCTGTATTCAGGCCTTAGTCTGTCATACCAACAGATGCCCTACGGGAATAGCTACAAACAATAAATGGTTAACGGCAGGTGTAGACCCAGCCCTTAAAAGTGTACGTTTTGCAAATTACATGGGCAATCTCACAAAGGAAATTATGGAAATTTCTCATGCCTGTGGCTACTTACACCCCTGCCAGTTCAATATGGACGATATAGACATCTCTATGGGTGATAACGCACATACCGCTCCTTTAAGGCTGGCATACGGCTATCAAAAAGATGAGGTGAAGATGATTATGGATTGAGATTGAGGAACTCTGTGGGCGTGAAAACCTTCAATTTACTTTGAGCATAATTTTTTGTATTTCTTTCTAAGACTATTTCTACTTTCTGATTTTCTTCAGCAAAATAGTTTTGTAGGACAGCTTCACTGTACGTAACGTTTGGGTTCAAAGCTGAATTGACAATGCATTCTCAAGAAAACCAACTAATCGCTTTAAGCAAGGATGAGAGACTATAAAACTCCTGATTGATTAATCTGTAATAGTTAATCAACGTCGCTTCCGGAATGAGATTATAAACAAACCTGTTAGAAGAATGAAGAAAAGTACCTCAACCGCATAATTATTAACGTTTTAACACACGTAACCTTGTATTCAGGAAGAACAGTCACTATGATTAGAATACTCCTCAAAAAGTAAGGAGCACCAGCGTTTCTATTGATAGATGCAATAAAACCTAAAAAAAATTAAGGCTTACCCATAAATCTCTCCTTTAGCCGCCAGAAGCGTATTATACATTAAGGAAGCCACCGTCATAAGACCAACACCGCCTGGCACGGGCGTAATAAAGCTAGCTTTAGGAGCTACACCTTCAAAGTCAACGTCACCTTTCAAGGCATAACCTCTTTTCTTGGTGGCGTCTTCTACCCTATTAATACCTACATCTATCACAACAACTCCTTCTTTTACCATATCGGCAGTAATGAAATTTGCTCTGCCTAGAGCTACCACTAAAATGTCTGCCTGAAGTGTGATTTCCTTAAGATTTCTAGTCCGGCTGTGAGTTAACGTCACCGTGCAGTTTCCTGGGCTAGCGTTTCTCTGCATCAAAATACTCATGGGTAAACCTACAATCTGGCTTCTGCCCACCACCACACAGTGCTTTCCGCTGGTCTCTATTTCATACCTTTTAAGAAGCTCTAAAACACCATATGGCGTTGCAGATACATAGGCCGGTAGGCCTTTAGCCATGCGGCCAATATTTATTGGATGGAAGCCATCCACATCCTTTTTAGGATCTATGGCTTCAATGATTTTATCTACATTAATCCCCTTTGGAAGTGGCAGCTGAACAATGAACCCGTCTACATCATCATCATTATTAAGCTGGTCTATAATCGCCAAAACTTCCACCTCCGTGGTGTTGGCGTCTCGACTAATGAGAGAAGATTTAAAACCTATCTCTTCACATGACCTAATCTTGCTACCCACATAGGCCTGACTAGCTCCGTCGTCACCAATTAAAACAGCTGCCAAATGGGGTCTTTTACCTCCAGCAGCCATAATTTTATCCACTTCTACTTTAAGTTCTCTTTTTACTTGAGAAGAAATGTGTTTGCCGTCTATTAGCGTCATTATTGAGTGCTTATGATTAATAAAACACAAAAATAACCTTCGTAAAAGGAAGTCCGAAGTTCTTCATAGAATCTTTTCCGAATGATAGCCTCTCCACAAACCTGAGATAGAAAACAGGGTAAGTCAGTTTAGACCAAGTACTTTTTAACCTTTTTTAGATCAAACTCGTCTTCACCAGAAATAGCCAAGTGTTCTCCTTTGATATGCTTTTCATGACCATGCTTAAGGAAAGACTTCCAAATATGATCCACAAACCAAGTAGGAATATAGCCCCAGCGATTATC
This sequence comes from Arcticibacterium sp., assembly GCA_047623945.1. Classification (GTDB taxonomy): domain Bacteria; phylum Bacteroidota; class Bacteroidia; order Cytophagales; family Spirosomataceae; genus Arcticibacterium. Next base: position 19,058 of record JBLHOT010000041.1, read on the forward strand.
AGCCACTTTTCTAATAAAAAAACTTCGTTTAGAAATTTTCACAAAAAGGCGTTTATCGTATAGCTTATTCAACTTTTCATCATAAAAAGCGAAAAGACCATCTACGATAACCACATCAAATCTATTATTGAATTCGGCTACTAAGTCATACAACATGTCATGATCTATGGAACCTGGCGACTCCCAGTCTGTTTTGTCTCTTACCATGGGGATTTCCGTTTCTGGAAACACAAAATCGTCCTGATGAAAAATGATGGCTTTCTTTCCATTTTTCCTGAAATGAGTTACGAGCAAATTTGCCAATGTACTTTTCCCTGAACGGCTAACGCCACCAATTCCTATGAGCATGCTTAGGATATTTTTGTTTAAAATTAAAAAGGGTTTAGAACCATTTTTTCTTACGTGTGCTTACTCCTAAAGCTCCCAGAAGCGACCTCGTTAATAAATTAGCTGCTGTTCTTCCCATTTGTCTTGCGGCAGAACTACCTAAAATAGTCTCCATCATAGACTTTTCTTTTCTTGGCCTGCCTCTTCGTTTTGGCGGAGCTTCCTCGGCTTCTTCAGCGGCCATTTCCATCTTTTTAACGAGTATTTCATAGGCACTTTCTCTGTCTATATGCTCATTATATTTTTTCGCCATTTTAGAACTCTTCACGAGGTCGTTTATCTCGTCATCGCTCAGAATATCCATTCTAGATCTTGGCGGGCACATGTACGTTACGGCGAGTGGTGTTGGTCTTCCCTTTTCATCTAAAGCCGTCACAAGAGCTTCACCAATACCCATGGATGTCAGAATCACTTCTGTATCAAAAAAATCTGTCAAAGGATAGTTGTCTGCCGCCTCTTTTATTTTTCTTCTATCTGAGGCAGTAAAGGCTCTTAAAGCATGTTGGATTTTAAGGCCCAATTGGCTCAATACGGGAGCGGGAATATCTTGAGGATTTTGGGTACAAAAAAATATGCCTACACCCTTAGACCTAATTAATTTTATAACAGTTTCTATTTGCTGGAGCAATGCCTTTGACGCCTCCTGAAAAACGAGGTGAGCCTCATCAATGAAGATAACAAGCTTTGGTCTGTCTTCATCTCCGGCCTCCGGTAGTCCAGCATAAAGTTCTGCTAAAAGGCTCAACATAAATGTAGAGAACAACTTAGGCCTATCTAATAAATCTGTAACACGGAGTATAGAAATCACCCCTCTGCCTTTATCATCCAATCGCATTAAATCGTCTACATCAAAACTCGCTTCTCCGAAAAAAGTATCTGCTCCCTGCTGCTGCAGCTCAATAACCTTACGCATGATGGTACCTATAGATGTGGTAGAAATTTTACCATAATCCTTTTCAAACTCCTTTTTGCCATCGTCTGTTAAAAACTGAAGTACTTTTATGAAATCCTTAAGATCTAGTAAGGCTAAATCTTCATCATCACAATATTTAAATATGGCAGAAACGATACCTTCTTGCGTGTCATTCAAACCCAAAATTTTGCCTAACAAAACAGGGCCGAATTCAGACACAGTGGCTCTAAGGCGTGCACCTTTTTCATCGCTTAAAGTGAGTAGCTCCACCGGAAACCCCGTGGGATTGTAACTTATTCCTGCTGCATCTGTTCTGGCAACTATAAAGTCCTTTGCCTCCCCTGCTTCTGCTAGACCACTTAAGTCTCCTTTGATATCCATCAATAGGACTGGAATAGAATTATCGCTCAGTCCCTCTGCAAGTACCTGTAAACTCTTTGTCTTACCCGTACCGGTAGCACCAGCAATGAGTCCATGACGATTTAATGTTTTTAAAGGAATTTTTACACCTGTATTTGGAACTACCTCATCATCCAATTTAGCTGCTCCAAGCAGTATGCTATCTCCTTTAAACGTATAACCAGTATTTATGGCTTCTCTAAACTCGTCATGTTTACTCATTCTCTATCTTATGGGGTTTCTAATTTACCTGAAGCAAACTTAACTAAATCAATGTAGTTTTGTAGCTCAATTAATTTAAAAGACATTGGAAGACATTCTTAAAAAGCTCTCGCTTTTCTCCATCATTTTCACTTCCGTACTTATTTTTCTCTTCTTTTTGATTGACTTAGGGCTCTTTGGCGACGAAGTAAGAATAACAGGGCTCTACTATATTTTCATGGCTGGCTTCTTAGGTTCTGCCATCTGGATTTACAAAAACCGAAGCAGGTTCAAGAAATTTTAACATTATACCCCATTCGACTTGGTGTTGCTACCGAAATAAGTACCTTTGCAGCCCGAAAAGAAGTAAAAAAGGAGGTGTAAAGTATGCTACAAATAAAAGTAAAAGAAAACGAATCAGTAGAGAAAGCTCTTAAACGCTTTAAGAAGAAGTTTGAGCGTACTCGTGTTTTGCGTCAATTACGTAGTCGTAAGCAATTCACAAAGAAATCTGTTGATAGAAGATTTGAGATACTAAAAGCAAAGTATATTCAAAGAACTTACGGCAATCATATCGAGTAATTATTAGCCGTTAGAATATTTTTCGACCATTTTTGAGATTATAGGGTCATGGAAAAGTACATTTGTACTCATTCACTGCTTTCTCAGAAATGGTCGATTCTTTTTTATCTTACCTCAAAAACGAAAAACGACTAAGTCCTCATACCGTCATAGCTTATGAGAAAGACTTGGATCAATTTTCTAGTCACATCTCTGAGACTTTTGAAACCACATCCCCCGAGCATGCCAGCTTTAGAGAGATTCGGTCTTGGATAGTTTCTCTGTCCAATCAAGAACTAGCCAACACCAGCATTAATAGAAAAATAGCCAGCCTAAAGGCATTCTATACCTATTTGCTACGCAAAAAGAAAATAGAAAAAAGCCCCATGCTCAAAGTGCAATCTCTCAAAACACCTAGCAAACTACCTGTTTTCATCGCAGAATCTGGTATGGAAAACCTCCTTGAAAACATACCTTTTAGTGATAATTTCTCCGGAAGTAGAGACCAAACGATCTTAGAATTATTATACGGAACAGGCATTCGTCTCTCTGAACTGATACATTTAAAAGAGACTGATTTAGATTTGTTTGATTCTAAAATAACTGTTCTTGGAAAGAGAAGTAAGTACCGAATCATTCCTCTACAAGCTAAATTAAGGTTAAAACTGATGTCGTATTTAGGTAAAAAAACAAATGCCTTTGGCTCCTCTGAAAGCAGTCTCTTTGTGACAGACAAGGGGAGAAAGCTTTACCCTGTCTTTGTCCAGAGATTAGTCAAAAAGTATTTAACAATGGTCTCCACGCAGACCAAAAAGAGCCCCCATATTCTACGCCATTCTTTTGCTACGCACCTATTAAATAAAGGGGCCGACCTTAATGCCATAAAAGAGCTTTTAGGGCACTCCAGTCTCTCTGCTACTCAGATTTATACACATAACTCCATTGAACAACTTAAAAATATCCATAAGCAGGCACACCCGAAAGCAGGATAATTCCGTTTCTTTGCAAATATTTCAGGGATATTAGCCCTTATTTTAGAAAAAATTATGAAACTAAACGTTTAACACTTTAATGAAGAATATTTTAGCATTTCTCGCTCTACTAACCTTTGGCTTTCAATCTAGCCTAATGGCACAGGAAGCGTCAAGTTATGATCATAAAGAGGCTTTTGACCCCCTTTTTGCCTACAGACCCGGAACGGTTTATAGAAGCGGGAATGGGGCTCCGGGACCACAATACTGGCAAAACTCCGCCGATTATGTCATAAACGCAACGTTAGATGTGGAAGCGAATGAAATAGAAGGCGATGTAAGCATAACATACACCAATAACAGCCCAGACCTTCTTCCATTCGTCTGGATTCAGCTTGACCAAAATCTGTTTAATGATAATTCTAAAGGTGGGAAAGCAACGAATTTGGAAGGCGGGAGACATGGAAACACGGGTTTCGAAGGAGGTTATACCATTTCGGAGGTAAAGGCTACTAAAACTATACCCGTAAGTAAAAGACGCTATAAAACAACATCTGCTTACGAATCACATATAATTAGTGACACCAGAATGCAGATACGTTTAAGTGAGCCTTTGAGAACAGGTGAAAAAATCACTATCTCTATGGACTTCAGTTTCCTGATTCCTAGGTATGGCTCAGACAGGTTAGGGAAATACCCTGCTAAAGATGGTACTATTTACGAGCTAGCCCAGTGGCACCCTAGAATGGCGGTTTATGATGATATAGAAGGTTGGAACATCTTACCCTTTATAGGTGGAGGAGAGTTTTACTTAGAATATGGAGATTTTGAGTATAATATCACTGTACCTAGTGATCATATTGTGGTAGGTTCTGGTGAATTGGTAAACCAAAATGAGGTATTAAGCTCGGTACAAAGAAATAGACTGGCTCAGGCTGCAAAATCTGATGAAACAGTGATGATACGAAGTGCCGCAGATGTAAAAACGGCCTTAGGCTCAAGCAGCACAGGTACTAAAACATGGCGTTTTAAGTGTAAGCAAACACGTGATATTGCCTGGGCTTCTTCAAAAAGCTTTGTTTGGGATGCAGCTAAAATTGACTTACCTAGTGGTAAAAAAGCCTTGGCTCAATCTGTGTACCCTGTAGAATCAGGAGGAGCAAGCAAATGGGGACGTTCTACAGAATTTGTAAAAGCCAGCATTGAATTTTATTCCAATTACATTTATGAGTACTCCTATCCTATTGCCACCAATGTGGCTGGAGTAGTTTCTGGCATGGAATACCCTGGAATTGTTTTTTGCGGAGCTACTGATTCAGGAGAATCTCTATGGGGAGTAACAGACCACGAGTTTGGACACAACTGGTTTCCTATGATAGTAGGAACTAATGAAAGAAAGTATGCATGGATGGATGAAGGTTTTAACACTTTTATCAATGACCTCTCTAGCGAAGCCTTCAATGATGGAGAGTATTATGACCCAATAAATCCACGTCAATATGCCTCATATATGCACGGAAGAGATGCCATTATGAATATACCTGAAGCTATTCAAACAAAGAACTTTGGCCTTGCAGCATATACCAAACCCGGCATGGGACTTAAACTACTTAGAGACGAGGTACTAGGTGCGGATAGATTCGATTATGCCTTTAAAGAATATGTAAATCGCTGGGCTTTTAAACACCCAACACCATTTAATTTCTTCGAAACGATGGAAGATGCTGCTGGCGAAGATTTAGGTTGGTTTTGGAAAGGTTGGATAGTCAATGATTGGAAAATTGATCAAGCTGTGGATGATGTCATGTATGTAGACCAAGATCCGAGCAAAGGAAGTGTCATTACTATTTCTACCATAGAGCAACTTCCTATGCCGGCTGTAATAGAAGTAACGGAGTCAAACGGCAGGGTACGCCGAGTAGAGCTACCCGTAGAGATTTGGCAAAAAGGTTCTGAATGGAAATTTAGATATGCTTCGACGTCATCTATTATCATGGTTAAGATTGACCCAGACGAAAAATTACCAGATGTGAATGGGAAAAATAATATTTGGACACCTAAGAACTATACTAAGCCAGAAAGTAACTAATTTAAGAAGCTCGCTTCCTAAATAAAGAAAGGCCTGAGCAGAAAATCTACTCAGGCCTTTCTTGTGTATTTTTGAATAATAACGGTTTAATTTAATAACTTCCTCCAGCTCCGCCACCACCAAAACTACCTCCGCCAAATCCGCCAAAGCCACCACCACTTCCTCCACCAAAACCGCCACCGCCAGTCCAGTTTCCAGAATGATTTCCCCAGCCAGTAACCGTAGTATAGCCCCATGGTGACCTACCGCTTCTCGTCAAACCTCCTCCGCCACCTCCACCTTTAGAAATAACTTTTATAATAGTGACGACTAGGACAATCATAAGTATGAAAGCCCAAAGTGGAAATTCACCATTTTCGCTCCCAGCTTCTGCCTCAAACTCCCCAGAAACATATTTCATGATAGCTGTGCTACCAGCATCCAAGCCCTCATAAAAACGGGCTTCCTTGAAATAAGGAATTATGATTCTATCCACAACTCTTTTGGCATAGGCATCTGGCAGACCTCCTTCTAATCCATATCCCGTGGCGATGTATACTTTCCTATCATCAGATGCCCAAAGCAATACTATACCATTATTTTTACCGTCATGCCCAACGCCCCATTCTCTACCGAGTTTTACGGCGTAAGAATTCATATCATACGGTTCTACGCTACGTACTATCACCACCGCAATTTGGTTAGAAGTACTATCATCAAAAGCCACAAGCTTCGTTTCTAAACTCTGAATTTCTGAGGACGACAAAACCCCTGCGAAATCATTTACCAACTTAGGTGGATTAGGCTTACTAGGAATATCCTGAGCATTTACGGAGAGGCCAAATACTAGTAAAACCAAACTAAGCGTTAGCTTAATATACGTTCTTAACAATACTGTTTTTTTCTGTTTTTCGGTCATTTGATATTACCGAACGAGATATCGTTCGAAATTTCATTTACGTCGTCTGATTGATAAGGAAAATGCTTCGATAGAGCCTCCCCCGCTTTGTTAATAGCCAAGCAAAGCCCCTCAACGGTATTCCCCGAATGGAGGTAGTCGTGTAACAAATCCCTTTCTTCTTCCCAAAGCTTCTCCCCCACGGCTTCATAGATACCCTTATCGCCCAAAACAGCAAACTGCCTATCCCTTATTGAAAGGTAAAAAAGTACCCCATTACGGAGAGCAGTATGATCTAGAGAAAGGAGGCAAAAAACCTCCTTTGCTCTTTCTATCGGATTATCTTCTGGGCAATACTCTTCTACGTGAACTTTAACTTCACCAGAAGTCTTTAATTCTGCTTCTTGAATGGCACTACTAATTTTATCCTTTTCTGATCTAGAAAAAAAATGCATGAATATAATTTTTAAAAATCAAAATCGACATCAGGAGCATTTTCCGAACCCGCTGAAGCTTCAAAGAAAGCTTTCTTGGCAAATCCAAAAATACCTGCCATGATGTTATTTGGGAAGGTTCTTACAGAAAGATTATAATCGCCTACTCCAGCATTAAAATCATTTCTAGAAACAGAAATTCTATTTTCTGTGCCTTCTAATTGAGCTTGGAGCTCTAAGAAGTTTTGATTGGCTTTTAGATCCGGGTACCTTTCTACTGATACCAGTAATCTACTTAACGACCCACTTAATTGGTCCTGAGCAGCCTGAAATTTCGCCATATTTTCTGGTGTCAAATCATCTACGGACAGGTTCACAGATGTAGCTGCCGCTCTAGCGTTAATTACATCAGTTAGTGTACCTTTCTCAAAGTCTGCCGCACCTTGTACCGTTTTTACCAAATTGCCTATTAAATCGGCCCTACGCTGATATTGTGTTTGAACCTTAGACCAAAGTTCATCTACCGCATTATCCTTCTTTACCAATCCATTGTAAGAATTGCAGCCATACATACCAAAAAGAAGTAGCAGACCTACGATTCCCAGTGTTCCTAATCTTTTCATTTTTTTGAAAGGGGTTATTAGTTTATTTTACTCAATTCAAATGTATTAATTCTCCACGGTTTCTCAAACTCAAAAGGTTTAAGCGGCCGAAAACTAATTTAATAGAGAATAGGTGCTAGCCTTCTAAGTTTTGGGAATCTCCATCATCGGTACAGGGTAAGCTCCTAGACCCTTCTCTGAATGATATTGAGCTCTTATCTGCTCCATGTCTAGTTCAGCAAGTTCTGGAATCCAATTCTTAACAAATGCTCCGTCCGGATCGTAACGTTCAGCCTGTTTCATAATATGGAAATAGCGATTTGGGAGAGGGTCATTCCCTATGCCGGCAATATAATTCCAGTTGCCCCAATTGCTACATACGTCATAATCAATAAGCACACTCTCAAAATAAATAGCTCCCCACCACCACTCTAGTTTCAAATCTTTGGTAAAGAAACTGGCCACGATTTGACGGCCTCTGTTAGACATATAACCTGTAGCCTTGAGTTCTCTCATATTGGCATCCACGAAAGGTATACCCGTCTCACCATCCATCCATTTTTGAAAAGCCTCCCTGTCTTGCTTCCAGGTTTTCTTTAGATCGTGCTGAATCCCGCTTCGCTTAAAAAGTCTTATACCATACTTAAGAGCTACCAAATGGAAGTAGTCACGCCAGATAAGCTCAAAAATTAACCAATAGGTTGATTCATTTTTGATAACTTTTTTCTCAAATCGCTTTACCTCCGTGTATATTTTTCGAGGTGAAATGCAGCCAAGACTTATCCATGCCGAAAGCTTTGATGAGAAGTCGTCACCTAAAAGATTATTACGTGTTTCTTTATAGGTTTTAATGTTTTCTGTTTCCCAAATGAATTCATTAAGCCTTTCTAAGGCCGCAGTTTCTCCACCTTTAAAAAACTGGCCTGTCATTTCATCTTCAGTCTCTTCAAAACCTAAATCTCTTAAAGAAGGGATTTTGCCAACATTAATATCACCTACTGGATTAAGTTCTTTAGGGGGAGAAAACAAACGTCTCACTTTGGCATGAACGTCCATTTTTTTACGAAATTCTGTAAAAATATCAGGTAAAAACTTAATTTGAAAGGGGAGGTCTCTCACATGATATAATGTAGCTCCCCAAACCAGCTCGATATCTATATTTAAGCCTTTTAAACCCTTTGATAATTCAAACTCTAAGGAAGTCTCTTCTTGAGTTACCTCTTTTGAGGCCAGAACATAGAGTACATTTTGAGCCTCGGCTACCTTAACGAGCTCTTCTTCAGGTTTGCCTATTCGAATAATTAAATCAGAACCCAATTCTTGAAGGTTATTCTTTAAATCTCTTAAAGATTCTAACAAGAATTGAGCTCTAAACTTACTTGTCTTTCTAAATCCAAACTTAGTTTCCTCAAACTGACGAGGGTCTATAACATAGACAGGAATAACCCTTCCCATGTCACAAGCCTTTAAAAGAGCCTCATTATCATGTAAACGTAAATCGTTTCGAAACCAAAAAAGGATGTTCTGCATAGTACTTTTAAGTATCTCACAAAACTAACAAGTATTTAGGTGAGGCAATTGCCTACTAAGCAAAAACCTTAGAGATTTCCGTTTAAGGCCCAATTATAGTCTTTCCATGAGATAGAGGTGCCTTTTTTTGCCTTTACTTTGGCATACTTGTTCACCCAGTTTTCAATGCTGTCCGTTTTCTTAAAATCTCCTCCGTACCAGTTAAATAGCTTTGAAATAACCATGGATGAAGCGGTCACTTGGTTTTTAGAACTGTCGTTTATAAACTTAACACCTTGATCATCCAACTGTGCATTTAATTTAGACGCGACAAAGGCCTCATTTCTTAAAGGTGGGCAAGACTTAGCCGCACAAACAAGGGCAAAATGTATTCTGGCTTCATCAAACTGCTTTCTGATAATTCCATGCTCAATATTATTCAGATCCATTTCTTGACCACCAATTTTAATGAACTTCACATCCCATGGCGTATTAACAAAAGGAATTTTCACTTTACTCCCTATGTCTTTAATGCTAGATATATTATTCTCGGCATTGTTAAGTATCAACTTTACAGTAAAGGCGTTATAAGCATTTATCCAATAGGCCAGTTTCTCATCTTTAGACCAACTATTGGCAGGAGCATTATCCGAAACCAATTTTAAGTATTTATCTAGCGTGGCCTCTTCTTTCATAAAACCAGCATAATTAACATTACCCTTAGTATCAACGTACTTTTTAAGGAGGCCATCCCAAATGCCGTGGCTAATAGGGGCGGCCGTAGACTCTGGGCTATCCACCGCAAAACAACTGGTTAGAACAAAAAACAAGGACGAAATAAGAGGAAAATATATTTTTTTCATTTTGAAATAAGTTTTAAGAAGTTCTTAACTGGTTCAGACATCAAAAAGATAAGAACAGTCTGACGATTTGATAACATCTACGCTTTAGACTTAAAAATGGATCCCAAGTAACTTTAAATAAAATGTTAAACCCGATTATTTCATTTACCAAACTAGAGGATTGCCCTTTCTCATTTTCCCTATCAGAGTGCTTCAAAAGCACCATTTAGCTAAATATCTAATAGGATTTAGCGAATATTAGAGCACACACCTGCTTACGATAGAAGCCACAGATAATATAAACTTTTCGGGCTTAACAATTTGATAATGTACCAATACAAGCACGTAATTGTACTATTCCAACATTTAAGCCTTTTCGAGAAAATGGCATTTTAATCGGAAGTAAAAAAAAGTACCTTTGTTAAAGGTCGAATCCATTAAGAAGATTAAACCCTTCTTAAGACTATTTAAATGTCTTTATCAAATAAACAAATTAACCCCAAAATTATGGTGCGAAAGTTTACTTTTGTGCGAGCAGGTTTGCTTGCATTGGTAGTCCTTATGACTACTTCTGTTTTTGCTCAGAGCGTTATCTCTGGAACTATCACAGATGGTTCAAATAACGAACCTTTAATTGGTGCCTCCGTATCAATCAAAGGAACATCTATTGGAACTACTTCTGATATTGATGGAAAGTACACCTTGAAAAGTGTCCCTGCTGGAAGTGCAACCTTAGTTGTTTCATTTATTAGCTATACTCGTCAAGAAATAGCTATCAATTCGCAAAATGAAATTAACGTTTCTTTAAGTGAAGACCCAAATGTACTATCCGAGATTGTGGTAACATCTGGTGTAATTGATTTTGCCAAAACAAGACAAACTCCAGTTGCCGTTTCTGCCATTTCTACGGCCGAAATTTCTCTTAAAGTAGGTAACTTGGAATTCCCAGAAATCATGGCTAGAACTCCTGGTGTTTATGCTACTAAGCAGGGTGGCGGCTATGGTGATTCAAGAATAAACCTTCGTGGTTTTGATCAAAGTAACACATCATTCCTTATTAACGGTCAGCCTGTTAATGATATGGAAAATGGATGGGTTTACTGGTCAAACTGGCAAGGTCTGACAGATGTAGCTAGTGGTATTCAAATTCAAAGAGGGTTGGGTGCTTCAAGACTTGCTGTTCCTTCAGTAGGTGGTACCATCTCTATATTTACAAAAGCTGCAGAAAAGGAAAGAGGCACTTCGGTTTCTCAACTTGTAGGTAATAACGGATATTCCAAAACTTCAGCTTCTTTTAACTCCGGTAAAAATTCTAACGGTTGGGCCACTTCATTACTTCTTTCGTATTGGAAAGGTGATGGTTATGCCTATGGTACTGCTGGTGAAGGATGGACGTATTTTGGTGCTGTAGGATATCAGCCAGAAGGCTCTAAGCATTCCCTAAACCTATCTCTCTTAGGTGCTGCCCAATGGCATCATCAAAGATCTTCATGGGTGTCCATTAGAGATTTCCAAAACTTTGGCGATAATAGCGGCAAAGATGGTATTGATAGAAGGTGGAACACAGACGCAGGTTTCCTTGATGGTGAGGAATTCAATATGAGAAGAAACTTTTATAACAAGCCTCTGGCTACATTTAACTGGGATTGGGATATTAGTTCACAATTTAAACTGAACACGTCTCTTTATGCTTCTGCTGGTCGTGGTGGAGGAACAGGCCCTCGTGGTAATAACTTCAGAAATGGCGAGATTGATTATTATCCCTTC
>JBLHOT010000042.1:0-30162 GCA_047623945.1 Arcticibacterium sp.
CTATCCAAAAAGCAATAGACTTCGCAGTCGTCAGGTCAGTATTCGACACAATAATAAAAAACGGAAGTAATATCTTTCAAATCGCCAAGAATATTGCTCAACTTAGTGTACCTGAATAGTTACAAAGTGCCTTTTGCTGAAAATATCTTTCGGGTTAGCATTCATTTCTTCTTTCCCCAGATTGGGATAGATTTTCAGATGCAGGGCGTCCTGGAAAAAGAGCAGTTTCTTTTATTGTGGTAATCTGGTGCGTTCTGGCGTAGCCATTTACTAGCTCATTCAATGAGCTTAAGTATTAATCAAGATCTTTGATAGTTACTTCGGCTCTTTCTGAGCTATTTTCTGGCATTTCACTTATGTTCTTTGAGAGCTCTGGAAACTCTTGGTTAATGATGCTAGTGATATTTATGATTTTCAGTTCTAAGTCTATTTCGGTTTGCATTATCTTTCAATTATTATTAAGTAAAAGGCAAAATTCTGCATCTATGTATATGTAATTTTTAAATTGACAATCCCTATTTTACGGGCCTCGGATTTCTGGTACCTCTGTTGTTATTCTAAAAACCAAGTTTAAGCCTTTTACATTCTTGAATTAATAGAAGTTTTAAGACATTTTGGGCCTTACAAAGCACGGTATGCAACAGCCAAAAGGGTTACATAATTGAGGTTTTAAGTTACATAAAACACATGTTTGCAGATTGGTGTAGCTGCTTACTTTAACTGTTAGATATTTGAGCCGCGAAAATATACTGTCAGCAGAATGCTGCAATTACGGATTTTAGCCTACTCAATTGAACCATCTTAGATGAATAAGTAATCAAAGAAAATATTTGAATTTAATATGTTAACTCTTTGGTGCCGCCGATAGATTCAAATGGATTCGGACCATGGAGCAATTGACTGTTACTCTTAATGGAATCACAGACAAATTGATTGGCGGGCTGTCTCATTTTCTTTTACTGCCTTGATTATTTGGGCCTCAGTTAGCTGACTTTTCTTTAGTACGGCGTAGGAAACATTAAAGTAGCTCCGGAGGGAATCGAACCCTCATCAGAGGTACCGGAAACCTCCGTTTTATCCATTAAACTACAGAGCTAAATAGAGGTTGCAAAAGTAGCACTTTTATAAGCCAAAAATAGCTTTCAATTCCATAGCATCAGAAGGTTTCATTCTTCCTCCTAGAATTAACCGTAGTTGCCGTCTTCTTAAGGCGGCCTCAAAGATCTCTTTTTCCTCGTCGGTCTCGGGAATTGCTTCTGCTATTTCTATCGGTCGGCCAGATTGGTCAACAGCAACAAAGGTTAGGAATGCTGTATTGGTATGGTTTTTTGTGCCAGCCGGGATATTTTCTGAATAAACTTTTACTATCACCTCCATGGAGGTGTTAAAAGAGCGAGTAACCTTAGCTTCTAAGGTAATGACATCACCTAGAGGTATCTTATTGGTAAAAGAAACATTATCAATCGACGCTGTTACCACTATTCGATTAGAATGCCTTTGGGCCGCAATAGCCCCAGTTATATCCACCATTCTCATCAGGTTTCCCCCCATTAGATTGCCTAGGGTATTGGTATCGTTAGGCATAATCATCTCAGATTTTATCGAGAGTGATTCGGATACTTTTTTAGGTTTTGGCATGTATTTGCTTTTAATTTTTACAAAGCTAGAATATTATTTAGCTCATCCAATGTGACATTGGAACACCCCACGCGTCTAGAAGGGTGTAAGCGAGAAAAGTAATGGAGGCTTTTGTATCTTTTGTTTTGTCTGATAAAGACTTAAAGGAAAGATCTTGTAGTATTATAGTGATAGACTACATTAAAAAGTAACAATTAAACGGACAGAGGTAAAGGATATAAATGGCATTTAAACACCAATTGTGGTTAGCCTAGTAAAGGCTTCGCTAGAAGTTTTTTTCAACAATTTTCAAAACCTCTTTTATTAGTAAACCATGCAGGATGCTCTTCTTTGAAGGGCATCCTTGTTTTTGGGTTTATATTTTAACAGATTTTAATTGTTTATAGAATTACTTCTACTCTACTTTGCAATTCAAAGTACTTTTAATGAAACAAACGCTCATAGCACTTAGCCCTTCTACAGTCAGTCTATTGTTACTCTCCGGACTTTGTTTAATCTTATTATCTGTCAGGTATTTTTTCACTTTGGAATTGCTTGGTGTAGCACTGCTCTGGAACCTTTTCTTAGCATGGGTGCCACTACTATTTGCACTAATAGCCAGAAGACACGCTGGAGGAGAAAGGGCCTTATATAGTCACTTGTTTATTGGTGCTTGGTTACTTTTTTTCCCTAACGCCCCATATATTATTACAGATCTGATTCATTTAGATCATCTTCCTGCTCATTTATGGTGGTATGATACGCTTGGGATTTTCATGGTGGCCTTCACAGGTTTATTGCTTGGTATTTACTCTTTGAGCATTATTCATAATTTGTTAGAGAGTTATTGGGGTAGGGTACGAGCTTGGGCCATGGTCTTAATGAGTATTACTTTGAGTGGTTTTGGCATTTATCTAGGCAGATTTTCTAGGTTCAATTCTTGGGATTTATTTACTGATCCTGTATTCCTTTTAAGGAGTTCTGTTCATGAAGCCCTTAATCCTTTAGCTATAAAGCTCACATTAGTATTTACGCTTGTTTTGTCAGTTTTGTATATTTCTTTTAGAAACTTAAATATCAAGACAGATGAACGTAACTAAGATGCTTAAGAGCTTTGGTTTTGCTGGAAAAGGCCTTGGACTTTTGATAAGGACTGAGAACAATTTTCAATTTCATTTTTTGGCGGGTGCATTGGTGGTTGCATGTGGCTTTTGGCTACAAGTGACCAAGGTAGAGTGGGCCATATTAATTATTCAGATAGGACTTGTGTTTTCTGCCGAAGCCTTTAATACAGCATTCGAGAGGCTCTGTGATGTGGTATCGCCAGAATGGCAGGCGGAGATAGGGAAAGTCAAGGACATTGCCGCCGCGGGAGTATTGATTATTGCGATAGTGGCTGTTTTAGTGGCCAGTCTTATTTTAGGAAATAGATTTTTCACACTTTATTTTTAACATAATGCAAGAACATTTAAACAACCTGAAAGAAATTAGAAGTCTCATGGAGAAGTCTTCCAAATTTATTTCCTTAAGCGGGCTCTCGGGCGTTTTTGCAGGTCTGGTGGCTTTGGGAGCTGCGTCTGTTTTGTTTGCTAAAAGAGGGGGCCTAAACACTAGTACTACTGTTTTTTTAGATATCCCTTTCTTGGAAACCTCATCTCTTAGCTTCATACTGCTTTTGGCCTTAGTTACTTTGGTTTTGGCTATAGCAGGGGGACTGTTTTTTACATGGCGTAAAACGATAAAGGCTAGTCAGCCATTCTGGAGTCCTATGTCAAAGAAATTGGCAGTGAGCCTAAGCATACCTTTGATTGTGGGGGCTATTTTTTGTTTGGCTTTGATGAAAAGCGGAGCTATTCAGTTGGTGCCAGAAGCCACTCTTATATTTTATGGATTGGCTTTGGTAAACGCTTCACAACACACCTATAGGGATGTCTATTATCTAGGCTTAAGCGAAATAGGGCTTGGGTTAGGGGCTCTTTTTGTGACAGGTTATACACTGCTTTTTTGGGCTTTTGGTTTTGGTGTGTTGCATATAGTCTACGGTATAAGTATGTATTATAAATACGATAGGCCATCTGTTTAATATGAACTTAGAAAAATTCAATAAAGCTTTTGAGAATAAGGCCCGGCTTGGCATCATGTCGGTGTTGCTGGTTAATGATTCCATGAACTTTAATGGACTTAAAGAATTGTTAGAAATGACTGATGGTAATCTAGCTACACATATAAAGGCCTTAGAGAAAGTTGGATTTATATGGGTGACTAAAGCATTTGTCAATAGAAAACCTAATACATCTTACCGAGCCACGGCCGCTGGAAAAATGGCTTTTGTAGAACATTTAGCAGTACTAGAAGCCTTTATAAGAAAGAACGTATAATTTTTTGTCCATTACTTTGAAAAACAAAGTACTTTTAATGATGAAAAACTCAAAAGTTACTTATTCTATTCAGCCTATTCTGATTACTAGAGACACACCTTTTGGAATGTTCACATTTTGTTTAAATCACTCCCTTTCTTTCCTTCTTTTTGAGGCACAAAAGGGCCTTCGTCCTAAGTTAGTTCTTGACCTCTTAAACTTGAATTCAGTTATTTTTATTTATCCCGCCGTTTGGGCTTATAAGAGATCTATCTTGCTAGGCCTCGGAAAGTATCCTAAAAAAGTACTGATACCACCAAAATATGGGCCTCAATTACTAGCCTTGGAAGCTAGACAAAATCAATATCATTTATCAAAATAAAATTAAAAATGGAACAGGAAAAATCGTTTTATCAACGTAATCAATTGTTAGTAAAAGGGGCCTTGATTGGACTGCTAGTCCTTCTGCTACTTATTCCGACTTTTTTCATACAAGGTTTAATTTCTGAGAGGCAGTATAGGAAGTCAGAGGTTTTGACGGACATATCGCAGAAGTGGGGAAGGGCACAGACCATCAATGGACCATTGCTTAAAGTTCCATATACTGTTTATGATGAAGTGGAAGTGAGAGGAGGTAATGGCAATATGATTCAGGAAATTAGTAAGATAAAAAGGGTGAGATACCTTACGCCCAAGGAGCTAAAAATAACGTCAAAGCTAAACCCACAGAAAAGAAAGAGAGGCATTTTTGAAGTTGTCGTTTATGAATCTGATCTTCAAATCTCGGGTAACTTTAAAGCTCTTAATACCGCTTTTACTGGAGAGGTAAAAGCAGAGATAGACTGGGCTAAAACAGAGTTCATTGTCGGGTTCTCAGATTTACGTGGGATAAATAGTGAAGTGCTGTTAAAGGTGAATAATGAGGCCAAGGAGTTCACAGAGAGCCAGCTTATAAGTCAAAGCTTTGGAGATGGTATCATAGCACCACTAAACTTGGAGAAAGAGGTGGTAAGTGAGCCCATCACTTTTGAGGCCACCTTACATTTGAATGGTTCTGAAGAGTTAAACTTTGTGGCTCTTGCCAAACAAAACAAAGTGGCTGTTAGCTCAAATTGGGAGAGTCCGAAGTTTTTCGGAGAGTTTTTACCATTTGAAAGAGAGGTGACCAAAGATGGATTCACTGCTCAATGGCAGGTCTCACACTTAAATAGAAACTTACCGGAGACATGGTCTCTTTCAGGTTTTCCTAATTTTAATGCGAGTACTTTTGGCGTTTCATTGATCAATCCCAATAATAATTATCAGAAGTCGGAGCGTTCTGTGAAGTACGCCATTCTCATTATTGGCCTTACATTTTTGGCTTTCTTTTTCGGAGAAGTGCTAAAGCATCAAAGGGTACACGTTTTTCAATACATTTTAGTAGGTTTTGCACTGTGCATTTTCTATACCTTATTGGTCTCTATATCAGAAATTTGGTCGTTTAATATAGCTTATTGTATAAGTGGCTTAATGACTTTGTTTTTAACCTTCTTTTACTCTAAAAGCATATTTAAAAACACAAGATTGGCTTTAGGGATAAATGGCATTCTAGCCCTCCTTTATTTGTTTATTTTCATCATTATTCAGTTAGAAGATACCGCATTGCTCATAGGTAGCTTAGGGATGTTCGTTGTTTTGGCTGTAACTATGTACGTCTCTCGAAAGATAGATTGGTACAGGTAAATGGAATATTAATGGGGTAAGAATCATTTTTTTGATTAGCCTCATTTTTTATTTTCCTACCTTTGAACCTGAATTAACCGCTGCTTAATAAATGACCGATAGGTACATGCAAAGAGGAGTTTCGGCTTCTAAAGAAGACGTCCATAAAGCCATAGCAAATCTAGATAAAGGCTTATTTCCAAAAGCTTTCTGTAAAATATCACCAGATACCTTGGCTGGCGATCCTGAATATTGCACCATCATGCATGCAGACGGTGCGGGTACTAAAACCTCTTTGGCGTATATTTATTGGAAAGAGACCGGCGACGTCAGTGTCTGGAAAGGAATTGCTCAAGACAGCATCATCATGAATACTGATGATCTACTTTGTGTAGGAGCCACTGGGCCTATTTTGATGTCTTCTTCTATTGACCGAAATAAGCTAAACATCCCAGGAGAGGTGATCAGCGAGTTGATAAATGGCGGCGAGGAAGTTTTAGAAATGCTGCGTAATAATGGCATAGAGATTTACAGTACTGGTGGCGAAACCGCCGATGTGGGCGATTTGGTAAGGACTATTACAGTAAATACTACGGTCATTGGCAGAATGAAAAGAGCCGATGTTATCTCAAATGACAATATAAAGCCAGGAGATGTTATTGTAGGGTTAGCTTCTTATGGTCAAGCCACTTACGAAAACGAGTACAATGGCGGCATGGGTAGCAATGGGCTCACCTCAGCCAGACATGATGTTTTTGATAGTCAGTATGCAGAGAAATATGCGGAGAGCTATGATCCTTCTGTTCATAGTTCTTTGGTTTATTCTGGAAGCAAATCATTAATGGACAAAATAAAGGTAGAAACTGGAGAAGAAATTTCTATAGGGAAATTGGTACTCTCACCCACAAGAACATACGCTCCTGTAGCTAAAAGGCTTTTGGATGAGCTTAAAGGGAATATCCACGGCATGGTGCATTGTTCGGGCGGAGCCCAAACGAAGATTCTTCATTTTATTGATAACCTTCATATTATCAAGGATAATTTACTGCCGATTCCCCCTCTTTTTAAGTTGATTCAGGAGGAGAGTAATACCAGCTGGTCTGAAATGTATAAAGTCTTTAATATGGGTCACCGTTTGGAAGTCTATTTGTCAAAAGAAGACGCTCAGAAAGTGATTGATATTTCAAAGTCTTTCAACATTGACGCTCAAATAGTAGGTAGGGTAGAAGCGGCGGATGTAAAAAAGCTCACTATTAAAAGTGAGTTTGGGGAGTTTGAGTACTAATTAAGACTTCATTGTGGGCATTTTATTGCACAAGCTTCTTGTGCATTAAAAATTGTTGTTCCATGCCCAGAGTTTTTTTTGCTCAAAAGGCCTCATTATTTGGATGCTTTGACTGTTTTGAATAAATAGCTCAAAAGCCCGTACTTTGAGGTATAGATATTGTAATGGGCTTATGGTAATGGTTCATGAAAATGTACTTGACCTATGAAAAAACTGCTACTCCTCTTTCTTAGTTACTCATTCACCATCAGTGGGATGGCTCAAGAATTAGAAACTTTCGGACTTGGTAACACAAGAGACGTAACTGTCACAGCTTCGTCAAATTCAACCAATGGAATTAATACGCTCCTTTTAGATGGTTATTTACCAAATAAAAATGCGGCTTCCAGATATCTTTCACAAGCCACACTAGGGGCAACAATGACGGATATTGATGCCGTGACTGTACAGGGGATAGAAGCTTGGACAGAAAGTCAGATGTCGATGTCGAATTCTTTTGGTCTGGAGGCCTATATTAGAGAGCTTTCAGCTGCCATTGCCGATTCTCTAAATGCAGCGACTCCTCCTCCCGAAACACCTTTTACGGTTGAAAACTTAAATCTGAGCGATTGGTATTTTGATGTGGCTTGGTTTCAGGGTGCCATGACATCTCCAGATAGGTTAAGGTGGCGAACTGCTTTAGCTTTAAGTGAGATTTTTGTAACGTCAAGGGTGTCAGACTTTAGTGGAAACCCATATGCCTTAGCCAGTTATTATGATATGCTTTTGGACCACTCCTTTGGTAATTATAGGTCTTTGCTAGATAGCATTACTTATCACCCCACCATGGCGAGTTATCTCACTTATATGAATAACCATGCACAGGGAATAGTGGAGGGAAACTTAGTTTTTCCAGATGAAAACTATGCAAGAGAAATCATGCAGCTATTTTCTATAGGTCTTTACGAGTTAAATCAAGACGGCACAGAAAAGAAGGACATAGAAGGTAATTCTATTCCTACCTATACCAATGACGATATAGCAGGCCTAGCAAAAGTCTTCACCGGCCTTTCTTGGAACCATTCCTTATATCTTGGGGATGGACCCGACAGCGAACAGGACTATACTAAAAGACTAAAGTTTTTCCCTATTGATAGTAGTGATGCCATACGGAGGCCTTGGAAATCTAATCCAAGTATTGTGGACGGACATGCTCCTGGCGGTAAAACATTTTTAGGAACTACTGTCGGCCAAGGACGACCTGTGGAGCAAGGAGAAGATGATATCCAAGATGCTCTAAACGTAATCTTTAATCATCCTAATGTAGGGCCTTTTATCGCACGGAGATTAATACAAAGATTAGTAACTTCTAATCCTTCGAGTGGCTATATAGGCAGAGTGGCAGGTGTTTTTAATGACAATGGCTCTGGAACAAGAGGAGATTTAGGAGCGATGATGAAGGCCATATTATTGGATAATGAGGCTAGAATAGCCGATGTGCAAAACGAAAATTTTGCTGGTAAGCTAAGAGAGCCTTTCATTACTTATATGAACCTAGTTCATGGTTTAGAGCTAAGCACTACACAAGGTGTCTATAGAAATAGAATGGATGATGTCTATAATTTAATGGAACAAAAACCACTGTATGCTAACACCGTGTTCAATTTTTTTGAACCTGGCTATGTACCAGACGGGGACTTAAAAGAGGCAGGTAAGTATGGGCCAGAGTTTCAAAAACTTAATTCTATTACATTAACAGGCTATCTAAACGCTTTGAGCGAATGGCTGATAGATAATGACCCTATCAACTATCCTGGTTTCTTTTCTGGCGAACAAAGAAAAACAGATCAGGATCCCACCTTTGATTTTTCTGGCGACTATGCTCTTACTTCAAATGCTAATTTGCCCATTCTTTTAGACAAATATAATTTGGTTTTGGCTCATGGAGCCTTGGGGCAGGGTGTGTTAGATGAGATACTTTATGTGGTTAGAAATATGCGATACCGGTATGAAAATGCATCCAATTTGGAGTATGACCAAAGACTCAGAGTTAGAATGACTCTTTATTTAATTATGGCCTCACCAGATTATCTAATAAATAGATGAATATGAAAAGAAGAGACTTTATAAAAAGTGTAGGATGTGGAGCCATGGGCTCTACTACGCTTCTTAATACCTTGGCCAATCTAGGTGTTATGAATGGTGCCATGGCCAATTCTTCTTTTGACCCAGAGGTAGACGATTATAAGGCCATTGTATGTGTCTTGCTATCAGGTGGCCTGGATTCGTATAATATGCTAATTCCCGGAGGTACAGATACCAATGGGGATAATGGATTTAATGAATACAATGCTTTAAGAACGGACCTGGCTATTCAGAATATTGCGGATGTTAATCTCTTCAGCAATCCACAGCATGTTGGCATTAGAGGATTTAATAATGCTTATAATTCTTTTGGTGTTCACACTCAAATGCCGGAGATGAAAACGCTTTTTGATGCTGGAAATTTAGCCTTTATGTCTAATATAGGCACATTAGTGGAGCCCTTAATGTCTATTGCAGATTATCAAAACAGTGCAAAAAAGAGACCATTGGGGATTTATTCACACTCGGATCAGCAAATGCAGTGGCAAACTTCTGTGCCTCAAAGTAGAGATGCTTTAGGAGTAGGTGGAAGAATGGCAGATTTGCTTCATGCGACTAATACCAATCAGGAACTAAGCATGAATTTGTCATTAGATGGTAAAAATGTTTTCCAAAGAGGAAAAGATATTTCAGAATATGCTATCCGCTCAGATATCAGTCCTAGCAATGTGGGTTTTGAGCCCTTCCCGAGCAATTGGAGTGATGCCGGTTATATGAATCAATTGCGAAATAATGCCATTGACAATATGATGTCTGATACCTATGCTAATTTGCTCCAAAAAACTTATGCAACGACTGCTAAAACGTCAATTGCTGCTTTTGCAGCCTTTAAGGAAGCATTAACCAAAGTTCCTTCCTTTAGCACTACATTCCCAGACCCTGCTACTAGTTTAGGAGATGATCTCGCTGCCATAAGTAGGGTGATGTCTGTTAGAGATGAGCTAGGCGTTAAAAGACAAATATTCTTTGTGAATTATGGAGGATGGGATATGCACAATAATCTCGTAAATGGTTTGACCACTAGATTACCTGTTGTAAGTCAAGCTTTAAAGGCATTTTATGACAGTACTGTGGAATTGAGCATTGCCGACAAGGTAACAACTTATACTATTTCAGATTTCGCCAGAACTATCACTTCAAACGGCCAAGGCTCAGACCATGGATGGGGCGGAAATAGCATGGTTATGGGTGGAGCAGTAAATGGAGGTAAAATCTACGGGGGATTTCCGCAGATGAGCCTTTTCAATAATCCTCAAAATGTGTCTTTTAGAGGTAATTTTATTCCTTCTGTTTCTACAGATGAGCTTTACGCCGAACTTGCCTTATGGTATGGCGTAAGTCCTGCGGATTTATGCTATGTGACACCTAACCTTGGTAATTTTTATAGTTACGCCGCCGGTAATTATCCGCTGGGTTTAATGAATATGACCGATGGGATTTCTAATGTGAATAGACCTCAAGACTGCTTAGTTTATTGATATGAAAAAGAGAATAATAGCAGTATTTATCGTTTTGCTCTCCTTTTATCAAGCAAACGGGCAATGTGTTGGGCAATCTGGTCAAGTGAAATGGCATATTTGGCAGAATACTGAACTTAGATTGGATAGTGCCAGCTTGGCTATTAATGAGTTTTATCCAGAAAGTCCTACTCAAACGCTAGTTCTAGGCTCTTTATCTTCTCCTGCCAATTTTGATGAGTACTATGCTTCTCTCATTAGAGGGTATATTTCTGTGCCAACAACGGCTTCGTATTATTTCAATATCACAAGTGACGATGGCTCTTCTTTTCATATGAGTACGGATGAAAGCAAAGCCAATTTGGTAGAAATGGCTCATGTGCCTGGCTATACGGGTGTGACAGAACATAAAAAGTATGAGGCAGACCAAACGTCTCCTTTTACAACCTTAGTTGGAGGGCAAAACTACTATTTTGAGATTCATCAGTTCGAAGGTTCTTATAGTGACCATGTAAACCTTTACTGGCGTATTCCAGATGTGCCAGATATAGATACCGTCTGGCAAATCATTGATTTTAATTACATCAAAGATTATGATTGTCAGATTAGTTGCCCTGAAAGGGGAGCAGCTTGTGATGATGCTAATCCTCAAACGACAAACGACCAACAAGACGGCCATTGTAACTGTGTCGGCGTTTATCCTTCTACCAATCCTGACGTAGGTGAAAGAGGTCTGGTAGAGGCTTATTACTATGATAATATTGACGGAAACTATGTAGAAAGTGACCTGATCGAGGCTCCAAATTTCCCTTTATTGCCAGATAGGAAAGAAGAACTTGAGGGAGCCTACGGGCCATTGAATGTCAATACCAACAACGATTATGGGACTTTGGTGCAAGGTTATTTGACTGTGCCTGTCACTGGACAATACGAGTTTAACATCACGGGAGATAACCAAACCTTCTTTTTCCTGAGTAAAAATGACTCCATCGAGTACAAGCAAACCAGTCAGGCCTTGGTGTATTATAGCTCTAATAATACAGAACATAATAAGTCCGTTTTTCAAAGCATCGGACCAGTACTTTTAGAAGTAGGTAAGTACTATTATTACGAATTCAGGCATAAGGACAATAGCTATAACGATTTCTTCAATCTACACTGGAAAACGCCCTTTCAAAACGAAAAGGGCTGGAAGCGGATACCTAAATTTTACCTCTTTGACTACACGGCCGAAGTGGCTTGTATTGCTCAGGGCACACCCTGTGATGATGGCAATGCCTATACCAATAATGATGTAATTCTAGGAAACTGCGACTGTATGGGAACGCCATGCTCTGGACCAGACTGCGATGACCAACTGGCGAGCTATAATTTTTATGAAAAGGCAAAAGCCACGACCAGTGTAGTGAGTACTACAGATAATTCATGGCTCTCGTGTGGTATGAATGCAGCAAACCCAAATACGGCCAGAGCAGCACAAACTATTTGGATTTTATACGATTTTACGCATCAATATAAGTTTCAAGACACCAGAATATGGAATTATAATGTGGCCGCAGAAACCACGAAGGGGTTTAAAAATGTGGTGATGGATTATTCCATTGACGGCAGCACTTGGCTACCTTATGGAGGTACTTATGTCTGGCCACAGGCTCCTGGTGTTTCAGATTATGCAGGATTTGCAGGACCCGATTTCAATGACTTAAAGGCCAGATACATTCTCGTTTCGGCTGTAGATAATTATGGTGATGCTAGTTGTGCTGGGTTTAGTAAAATAAGTTTTGACGCCCTGCATTGTGACGATAAAAACACCCCCTGTGATGATAAGGACCCACTCACAACTTATGATAAGTTTGATGCCAATTGTAATTGCAGAGGTATAGATTTAAACTGTGCTAGCGATACCTTAGATTTAATAAAAGAGACTTTAGCAGATGGTGAATTCAAGGCCAAAATGCGTATTGAGTCACAAAGTTTATTACCAAATACTACGAACATTAGTTTTACCGCAGGGAATAGTATTATACTTCTACCAGGCTTTGAAGTTTCGGCAAATGCTATTTTTAAGGCAGATATAGAGAATTGTATTCAAGAAGCTTTTGAAGCCAATCAAGTGGCAGTCTCTAAAACAACACAAGATGTAAAGTCGTCTATAGTTAGAGATGATGAAACACGTGAAAATGTCAAAAAAGTTATTTTCAAGCTTAATGAGGCTGGTGATGTTAAATTGACTTTGAAAGATTTCAAAGGGAAAACGATAGTTGTGATTATAGATAATTATTATCAAAACCTTGGAACACAGATTAAGTATATTCCAACCAACAGACTTTCTAAAGGCACGTATGTGATAGCATTAGAAATTAACGGAAATCAAGTAAAAGAATCTTTCGTCATAGATTAAAACGAAGACCCATTTGACACTTAAAAACCATTTTAAAAGCCTTTTCTTAATTGCTTTATTTCCTTTTTATTCGCTGGCTCAAAGTGTTACTTTAGAATTAGGAGCTTCAATGGATAATTCCATGTTTTCTGAGAATTCGGCGGAGAGTAATGGGGCGGGGAATAATATTTTTGCCGGTAAAATACAAAATGGAACTGCTCTTCGAAGGGCACTTATTAAGTTTGAAGTAAGCAGTATTCCAGCTAATGCAATAATTGAATCGGTTCGTTTAGAGTTATTCGTTTTTCGTTCTGCTCGTTCCACCAGCACGCCTCATAATTTTTCTATACATAAGGTCACAAATGAATGGGGCGAGGGAGCTAGCTCAGGGAACGGTGGCGGAGCAGTTGCACAAACTAATGATGCGACATGGGGACAGAGATTATATCCAAATACTAATTGGAGCATTGCTGGAGGAGATTTTGAAGTTACTGAATCTGCATCTCAAATGGTCTCTTACAGCAATTTGAATTTGGAAAAGGATGAATGGAGTTCAATACAAATGATTTCGGATGTAACTTCATGGGTCGCAAATCCAAGTGGAAACTATGGTTGGGTTTTAATAGG
Organism: Arcticibacterium sp.; assembly: GCA_047623945.1. Classification (GTDB taxonomy): domain Bacteria; phylum Bacteroidota; class Bacteroidia; order Cytophagales; family Spirosomataceae; genus Arcticibacterium. The sequence continues at coordinate 13,549 of JBLHOT010000042.1, forward strand.
GGATGAATCTACAAATGGTTCTGCCAAAGGTTTTGTTTCTAAAGAAATGGCATCGCCTTATGATTATGCCAGGCCGAAGCTGAGCATTACATATAGTATTCCTTCGTTCAATAAAATCTTTGTCAATGAGCTCAATCCTAAGAAGAAGTGGGTAGAGCTTTATAATCCTGGGGCTACGCCAATAGATGTAACAAATTATTCACTTGCAAATGGGGCTAATAGCATAGCCGTTAGTGGGACTACCATTCTTAATGGGAACTTGCTCTTAGGTGCTCAAAGTTATCTTGTAATTAAATGGCCTAATATAAGTGTAGCCACAGGAGAATTAGCTCTTTATGATGGAGCTTTGGGCTCTAGTAATTTGATAGATTATATTCAATATGGCTCCGGGAATCAAACTCATGCTGCTAAAGCTGTTACCGCTGCGGTCTGGGATAATGTCGCTAGTTTTAAACCCTCTATTTCTGATAGTGCTAAGAGTTTTTCTTTGACCATAGGTCAGCCATTTATAAACGGAGAAGCTTCTAATGCTACACATTGGCTTACGCAATTACAAACACCCACCTATATTAATAATCCTTGTTTGGGCAGTTTAAGTCTCAAAGGCAATTTAGTAGAAGCAGATTACTACGCTTCAGATTCCATTCAAGTTACGGGCATTTTATCATCGCCAAAAGACGTACTCATTGATGCTGGAATGGCTGTTCACCTTAATCCAGGTCTACTTATTGAAAGTGGAAATGTTTTTGGTGTGGAGATTGGTGGCTGTCCCAATTAATACAAAAAACCAAAAAGCCACAGAGGAATGACATGGGCGGAGCCCACTGCTATGTCATCCTTCGCTAAATAGGCATTCGGCACTCCATAGATTTGGTGTGTGGTCTTATTTTTTCCTCCTATTTCAAAAACATAAGTATTATCCACCATAAAATCACCTTTGGCAGGTGTACTTACTTGATATCGAGTAGATACTACATTCATAAAAAAACTTTCTCGCCCGGTGCCAATATTACTCTCATTTATTGATAATGCTTCTGCTATATTAGTATTGTTAAGAAATACCTTATCTGGTTTAGTTAAAGCACTTTCAGACTTTTGAGCAGCTTTTAGAGTATTAAGGATACCTGCTTTGTCTAAATAATCAAGGAATAATAAAACACGAGACCGAGGGATTTCTAATTGCGATGCCAGTTTGGCAATGTTTGGACTAAAAGGTGCTATTTCCGAAATGACACCCAACAGTTTTTTTATCTGCCTTACCGAGCTATAATCTATATTGAAGATAGGAGGCAGATCTACCTCTATGACTTGATTTATTATCGATCGAACCCTTTCTGGGTATTTTTTTCCGGTCTCTTTGTAAAAGGGGTAATACCCTTTTTTTAAGTAGGCTTTAAATAATTTACTTATTGGGTGTTTTAATACCCACTCCTCTGCGATTGTGATATGATTGCTTATAAGATACTCTAAACTTATGGCCGGAAGACTCACTATGTTTTCAAAAGCTAAGTACTCTCTAAACGATAGGCCTTTTAGTGTGTATGTGTCTAGCCTACGGCTTAAATCTGCACTACCTTTCATGATATCCAGAGCAGACGAGGATGTTATCAAAAGCTTTACATCTGGATAGCTATCGTATATATTTTTTAGTTCTCTAGACCAATTTTCATATTTATGAACCTCATCTAGGGCAAAAGTTCTGTATCCTTTTTCATAGAAATTCTCAATGATGCCGAGCATGGTATTAGTGGCAAAATAGAGATGGTCCAGACTGAAATAAATGCCCGTACCTTTTTCTTTGAGATATTGTAATAATAAAGTTGTCTTGCCCACACCTCTGCATCCTGTTACCGCTATCATTCGGTCTTCAAAATCTATCTCATCATATAAATAACGTTTGAAGGCTATATCGGTGTGTGCTAGAAGTCGTTCATGAATTTTCTCTAAAACATGCATATATGCTACTTTGATTTAGCACAAATATAATATGTTAAAAATAAATGTCAAAATGCAATAGTGTTAATTATAATTAACACTATTTAAAATCATATAACTTAGTATCCTCTAGAAATTATTGAATAAGTATGGCAGTAAAGTCTTTTTTTTGACAAAAACATGTATGACTATTAAGACATACTTTCATCCTGCTGCTTTTGAAAATACCACATCAGTCCTCCAGTCAAAACCAGAGAGGCTATTACCGCTGGTATTGGGAACGTTTCTAATTCTTCCAAATCGGTACTGATAACTCCCGTATGTGATAGGTAAAACATCACTACCGCAAAGCCATTATTGAAAATATGAGCGGCAATGGGCACCCATATATTTCCTGTCCAAAGGTAGAAGTAGCCAAAAAGAGCTCCCAGCATTATTCGAGGAAGGAAACCATAAAACTGCATGTGAATGGCAGAGAAAATTATGGCTGCTACCCAGATGGCCACGTGTGGGTTGCCAAAACCCTTGTAAAGCTTCCGCTGTATTAAACCTCTAAAAATAAGCTCTTCGCCGATTCCCGCAATTACGGCAATAACCACCAAGCCGGTAAACATTTTAGGAAGGCTATCAAAATTGGTAAGATACTCTGTAAGCTGTGCCATGGAGTCTTCCATGCCTCTAAAAAAGGCTTCTAAACCTGCCATAGATTCTGGAAAGGTCATGCCTTCATTCATTTCCTGAAACCAGCCACTAAGTGGCATAAAGCATAGTTGTATTAGAAATACAATGACGAAAACACGAGGCTTTGGAATAGCTCTAAAACTTAATTCAAACAAGGCCTTTTTCTCTACCACACGCCAGTAAAATACTCCTGCACCTATAAAAGTTATGAGAGCCGCTGCACCCTGGCCCAGCATTAGAGCCCACCAGCCAGCCTCCGTCGCCATGAGCTTACTGCTTATATCACTCAGGTCTTCCAGCCCTATTCCACCAATCCCAATCATGATTCCAGCGGCCGCTATATTTCCAATCACCATGGCTACAAGCACTATACCTACTATGATTAGCGTGCTAGAAAGTGCAGGTCTATCAGCTTTTAATTTCTCTAGGATGGAATTGAAAGGCATATTTTAAGGTTATTATGATGTAAATTTGCGGTTTAAAACACAAAATACCTAAAGGGATTGGTCAAAATAGGCAACATAGAACTTGGTGATTTTCCACTTTTATTGGCTCCAATGGAAGATGTCAGCGATCCTCCTTTCAGACAAGTCTGTAAGGAGAATGGTGCTGATATGATGTACACAGAATTCATTTCCTCTGAGGGATTGATTCGTGATGCTTATAAAAGCCGTCAGAAGTTGGATATTTTCCCTTACGAGAGGCCGATTGGCGTTCAGCTATTTGGCTCTGATGTGGAAACTATGGCAGAGTGCACTAAGATAGCTTCTGCCGTCAAACCAGATTTAATCGATATAAATTACGGCTGTCCCGTAAAAAAAGTGGCATGTAAAGGAGCAGGAGCAGCTCTCTTACAAGACATACCTATGATGGTGAAAATGACAGAGGCCGTTGTAAAAGCTACTGATTTGCCTGTAACGGTAAAAACACGTTTGGGCTGGAATGAGGAGACAAAGAACATTGAAGAAGTTGCCGAAAGGCTTCAAGATATAGGCATTCAGGCTTTAACGGTACATGGCCGCACTCGTGCTCAAATGTATAAAGGAGAAGCAGATTGGCGATTGATTGCCAAAATCAAGGAGAACCCAAGAATTAATATTCCAATTTTCGGAAATGGAGATATTGACTCTCCCGAGAAAGCTTTGACCTATAAAAATAGGTACGGGATAGATGGTATTATGATTGGCCGTGCAGCCATTGGTTATCCATGGATTTTTAATGAAATCAAACACTTTTTTGCCACTGGAGAGCATTTGGATGCCCCGTCTATGAGACAGCGAGTGGATGCCTGCAAGCAGCATTTAAAGTTTTCAATTGAGTGGAAGAACGAACGTCTTGGAATTCTGGAAATGAGAAGACATTATTCCAATTATTTCCGGGGCTTACCACATTTTAAAGAGTACCGGATGCGATTAGTTCTAAGTCTTGAACCAGAGGAACTATATAGTATTTTGGACGAAGTCTTAGCTCATTTTGACGGCTACTTCTTAGAGTCCAAAGCCAAAAAAGTGGCATATGCGGGTGTGGATTGATCTATCGTCATCCATAAAACGTACCTCAAGCATGCGATTCAAGTTAAGCCTTCTTTTAATTTTACTAGGAACGACCAATGCCTTTTCTCAAACGAGAGAATATGCCGTAAAGGTCTTAGGAATAAGAGTGGGGACCATCATGGCCACTAAAACACCAAAGGGAGAAAGCTTCACTTATGGACTGAGTAGTGAAGTGGATGTCAATTTTTTGGTTTACAAACTTCAGGTAGATTATAAAGTGAGGTCAACATTGGCTAATAATGGTCTAGCAAACTCCAAAGTGACTGTTATCTCTAACCGAGGGAATTACACAACAGAAACATCAAAAACGACATTGGGCTTCATGGCTAATTGCAAACGACCCGAAAACGAAATTAAAAAAGAAATTGATGATAAGATTCTGGCCACTTTTGCCAGTGCATTCTTCAATGAGCCAGCTGCCTTAAATCAAATTTATGCTGAGTTTTATGCAGACTTCATTCAAATGACAAATCTTGGCGAAGGTAAATATCAAGGCGTTTTAGATAAAAACGTTGATGAGTTTCATTATGAAAATGGGCTTTTGGTGAAACTAATTAAGAAAAATCCAATTACAAATATGGTGATTGAGTATCAGGCGATATCAAATAAAACTGCTCGCTAATATCCGGCTTTGAAGAGGTGGGTTTAAATCTTTGCAGCTATATTAGCTTGAAGAAAAACTAATCTTATTCTATGCGTTCTATCCTTTGCCTTTTGTTTCTGATGTCCACCACCTTAGTGGCACAATTACCCAAATTAAAAGTTTCTGAAAACAAGCGATTTCTTCAAACAGAAGATGGAAAACCATTTTTCTGGACAGGCGACACAGCCTGGGAGCTTTTTCATAAACTCACCAAAGAAGAGGCCTATAGCTATTTAGAAAAGCGAGCATCACAAGGCTTTAATGTCGTTCAAGCTGTAGTTCTGGCAGAGCTTGATGGCCTTGAAACCCCAAATAGAAATGGTGACTTACCTTTTCAGTCTTTAGAGACTTTAAAACCAATTGTGCCTTACTTTACGCACATAGAGGCTATCATGGCCAAAGCAGATTCTTTAGGAATTTACATTGCTTTTTTACCTACTTGGGGGGATAAATTATATAAGAATTCCTGGGGTAAAGGCCCTGAGATATTTACTCCAGAAACAGCTTTTGCTTATGGGAAATGGCTCGGACTCAGGTTTAGAGCTCAGAATAATGTCATCTGGGTTTTAGGAGGTGATAGAAACCCAAGAGAAAAGAGCAAGGATGTAAAAGTTTGGAGAGAAATGGCCAAAGGTATTGAAGATGGTTTGGGTATTTTTGGAAGTGGCATTTTTACCTTTCACCCACAGCCTAACGCTACTGGAGGCTCGTCTAACTGGTTTCATAAAGATAAATGGTTGGACTTTAATATGCATCAGACGGGGCACTGCCCAGACGGGTTTACCTACAAAAAAATTAGTCACGATTATAACCTGAAGCCTATAAAGCCCACTTTAGATGGTGAGCCATTATATGAAGATCATCCTAATTGCTTTAATGCCAAAGAGCTTGGCTACAGTGTCGCGAGTGATATAAGACGAATCATGTTTTGGAATGTTTTCGCTGGAGCCCTAGGTCAAACTTATGGCTGTCATGATGTTTGGCAAATGTTTAATGGAGACGAAGGTACTGGTGTTAATGGCCCGCTCAGACCTTGGAAAGCAGCCTTAGATTTGCCAATGGCCAATCAAGTTAAGCATCTTAAAAACTTAATGCTATCCAGACCCTACTTTGATCGAATTCCTGACCAGAGTCTCATAGAAGGTGGGCAAGAAGATAATGCAGAGTATGTGATAGGTACCAGAGATGAATCGGGGACTTACGCTTTCATTTATTTTCCTACCGGCAAAACAGCAAATATTAATACGAAAAGCTTGACAGGCGAGATTCTAAAAGCCACGTGGTACGACCCACGCACGGGAGCTTCTTTTGTGCTTGGACAGACGCAGAACTTTGGCTCTTTCTCGGCCTCGCCTCCATCTTCAGGTAAAGGAAATGATTGGGTACTGGTAATAGATGATGCCGCCAAAGGTTATGATAAACCGGGCACTGTAGCTTATTGAGCTTGACTGGAAATGTGTTGGTTAGTTTACTATTCATGAGGTTAAGCTATGGTGATATAATTCCCGTTAATATCGGGTTAGGAATAGGCGGTTTTAAATCTTTGCAGCTATATTAGCTTTGATAAAAAAACTAATCTTATTCAATGCGTTCTATCCTCTGCCTTTTGCTTCTTTTGTCTACAACCTTAGTAGCACAATTACCCAAATTAAAAGTATCTGAAAACAAACGATTTCTTGAAACAGAAGATGGGAAGCCTTTTTTCTGGACCGCGGATACGGCCTGGGAATTGTTTCATAGACTTAGTAAAGAAGAGGCATTTGACTATTTAGAAAAAAGAGCCTCTCAGGGCTTTAATGTAGTACAAGCCGTTGTTTTGGCCGAGCAAGACGGCCTGAGGGTACCTAATAAAAACGGTGATTTACCTTTCCAGTCTTTAGAAACGTTAAAGCCTAATGTACCTTACTTTACGCATATAGAGGCCATCATGGCCAAGGCGGATTCTCTAGGTATCTACATCGCTTTTTTGCCAACTTGGGGAGATAAATTATTTAAAGAATCGTGGGGAGTTGGTCCAGAAATATTTACGCCAGAAAAGGCAAATGCTTATGGTAAATGGCTTGGTCTTAGGTTCAGAGCACAGAATAACATCATTTGGGTTTTGGGTGGAGATAGAAACATTAGAGAAAAGAGCAAGGATGTAAAAGTCTGGCGAGAAATGGCCAAAGGCATAGAGGAGGGCCTTGGGATTTTCGGCTCCGGTATTTTTACTTTTCACCCACAACCGGCTTCCCCTGGCGGTTCGTCTAATTGGTTTCATAAGGATAAATGGTTAGACTTTAACATGCAACAGACCGGACACTGTCCTGATGGATCTTCGTATAAAAAAATCAGTCATGATTATAATATGAAACCTGCCAAACCTACTTTGGACGGAGAACCACTTTATGAACACATGCCCCTATGTTTTAATGGGAATGAAAACGGTTATAGCCAAGCTTCAGATATTCGTAAAATCATGTTCTGGAACGTTTTCGCTGGAGCAATGGGTCAAACTTACGGCTGCAATGAAGTATGGCAGATGTATGACACAGATAAAAAACCAATTTTAGGTGCTGTAGCTCCATGGCATACTGCCCTAGATTTACCTATGGCTAATCAAATAAAACATTTGAAACACCTGATGCTCTCTAGGCCATACTTTGATAGAATACCTGATCAAAGTCTTGTAGAAGGAGAACAAGAAGATGATGGAGATTATGTAATAGGTACGAGAGATGAATCCGGGACTTATGCCTTTATTTATTTCCCTTCGGGAAAAACGGCAAACATTAACACTAAGAGCCTGACCGGCCAAAAGCTGAAAGCTAGTTGGTACGACCCACGCACCGGAGCTTCTTTTGTGCTTGGACAGACGCAGAACTTTGGTTCCTTCTCGGCTTCGCCTCCGTCTTCAGGTAAAGGAAATGATTGGGTACTGGTGATAGATGATGCCGCCAAAGGTTATGATAAACCGGGCACTGTCGCTTATTAATTTTTTTGGTATCTAAAGTCGCATTTATGTGCTCCATTTGCAATGGTGCCTGTTCGTATGAGTTCCATACCAGAAAAACCTGAGGTCACTTTATCTACCTCACAGAGAATAGTGGCATAACGATCCATTTGATGCTTTTTGAAAAGCTTACAAATACCACAGTCTAAAACATCAAAACCATAGCCAAAGCCTAGCGTTTCTACATTCTCTCTTAAAAAGTGTGCCTTAAAGCCATCTAAATGAGCTAATTCCTTAGACTTTTTATGAAGCCTGTTTATAAACGGCTTGGCTAGTTTACTATTCATAAGTTTAGGCAATAGTAATTTGTACCATTTATGAATTCTATTTTTAGGCTTTGCATAGGCTTCTGCTACCTCTAAGCATAAGGTTTTTATTTTATCAAAACTCACTTTCTCAGCCTCTAAGACTTGAATCATGGCTAAGAAGTAGGCGGCAAAGGGTAGCTTCTTGTCTAAAGGATTTTTTGACTTTAGGGCGAACTTAAAGGAGCCATTGAGGATGTCATTTTTACTCTCTATGCTTTTAATAATGTCTTTGAAGTTATCAGGGTAACTAGCTTCAAGTGTTTTCTTGAAGTAACCTCTAAAATTATTTCTTAAGTAAAGAATCGCCGTTATGGCCGCAATCGTATCCGCAACGGGGAAAAGAAGTAAAAACCAATAAGACCAATGACCAGAAGAATAGAGTAAAGCTATAATACACCATTTAGATGCCATAAAAAGCAATCCATATAGAACTGTCTTTTTTATCTTGGCTTTCATGGGTTTCGTCATCGTCTGGTAAAGGTACCACTTAGTTTTAAGAAATAATGCCAAAAACATACTGTGAATTGCCTGAAAGGCTAAGAAATAGCCGTCTGGATTCCTTAAATTTGGTGACTAATTAAAACCCGATTAAAATGAAAAAAATGCTGTTACTTTGGTGTGGTATGTGCTCCATTGGCTTGGCACAAACTCCATCCTCTCAAAATTCCCCTTTTTTAAGCCCAGCCACTCCCGAATCTGTGGGGATGTCTACAGAACGTTTAGGTAGGATAGACCAAATGATAGAAACGGCAATTACCGACCAAGTCATTCCAGGTGCCGTAGCTATTGTATGCCGAAATGGCAAAATAGTCTATCAAAAAGCTTTTGGCCAATCCAACGTACAAGGGAATAAGGCCTTTAGAACCGACGATATCTTTAGGATTGCTTCACAGTCCAAAGCTATCACCACCACGGCCGCCATGATGCTTTGGGAAGAAGGTAAGTTTTTTCTAGACGACCCCATCTCTAAATACATTCCTGAGTTCAAGAACCCAACTTTGCTTAATAGTTTTCGAATGGCTGACAGTAGCTATACCACTAAACCCGCTGGTAGAGAAATAACCATTCGTCATCTTATAAATCATACCTCTGGTTTAGGTTATGGTGTAATTGATGGAGACGAGCGTTTTCAGGCTATATATAAAAAAGCTGGCATTACAGATCTGTTTACTACCCAGCCTATCACCATCGAAGAGAGCATAAAGAAACTTGCCAAATTACCACTTCACCATACCCCAGGTGACGCCTTTGTCTATTCGGAGGGTTTGGATGTTCTGGGTTATTTTATTGAAGTTGTTTCCGGAATGAAACTAGATAAGTACTTCGCAGATCATATTTTTAAGCCTCTAAAAATGGAAGATACCTTCTTTTATTTACCCGCTGATAAGGAAGGTCGCTTAGTAGAAATTCAGACAAAAACGGAGAACAAATGGATGCCTTTTACGGATGATTTTTATGATGTAAATTACCCTAAATCAGGAGCCAAAAAGTTCTTTTCTGGCGGAGCAGGACTTTCTAGTACCGTAAAAGATTATGCTACTTTTTTACAGATGTATCTTAATAAAGGAGAGCTAAATGGTACTCGTATCCTCTCCCGTAAAACCATAGAGTTTATGCTCATGAATCAGGTGGGTAACTTACGCGGAGATTCAGATGATTTTGGCTTAGGTTATGGCCTTGTGAATATGGCAGGTGCTGCCAAAGGTGGTCAAGGTAGCGAAGGCACCTTTATATGGGGAGGTTATTTTAACACCCAGTACTTTGCCGACCCACAAGAAAACTTGATTGGAATTTTAATGAAGCAAACGCAGCAAATAGGAGGAGATTACACCAGCGGGATGTTTAAGCAATTAGTTTCACAAGCTATCGACGATTAGCTTTTGGTGCTTTTAACGGGCTATTAACTATATCTTTTTTCTGATAAAAAGGATGCCAGGGCTATCACTAAGCCACTTTAAGACACCTAATGGTCAAGATAAAATTTTAAAAGACTAATGAAAAAAGTATATCCTTTAATCCTTCTTTTTCTGCTACCTTTTTTAGTCTCTGCCCAGCTAAAAGTAGCTAATATCTTTGGAGATTACATGGTTCTCCAACGCAACAAGCCCATTAAGGTATGGGGTTGGAATACGCCTAATGAAAACGTGATTGTTGTTTTTAACGGGCAGTCGTATGCGACTATAACAAGCGATACAGGTAAATGGGTAATCACATTGGATGCCGTATCTGCGGATGGCATGGCCTTACAAATGGAAGTAAGAGATAATGATGAGCAAGTGACATTTTTAGATATCCTTATGGGTGAGGTATGGTTGTGCTCTGGCCAGTCAAATATGGAATGGCAGCTTAATAATACCAATGACGCCGCTAAAGAAATTATAGAAGCCGAGAACTATCCCTTAATAAGACACATCGCCATACCCAAGGCCACGTCTCTAAGTCCTAAAGATGAGTTTGAAGACAAAGAGTGGGAGGTCTGCTCCTCCAAAACCGCTGGTGATTTTACTGCCGTCGGATACTTTTTTGCTAGAAAACTATTAAAAGAAATGAATGTACCCATTGGCCTTGTGCATTCCTCATGGAGCGGTTCGCATATAGAAACCTGGATAAGTAAAGATGCCATGCTGGCCTCAACTATTTTAAAGGACTACGCCCAAAAGATGCCAAAGAACTCAGAGGAGTCTAATAAGTCTATGGAGAGAAACACTATTAAAAGGTTTCATGGGAGCCCAGATTTTGACATAAATAAATTAAAAGAGACAGACTATTTAGAGGAAAATTATGATTTCTCTTCTTGGATAAGTATTGACCCTCATGGCACGTGGGACTGGAAAGGTGTGCCCTCTTTTAGAGGTACTATGTATCTCCAAAGAGAATTAGAACTTACAGAAAAAGAAGCCGATCAGAAAACAGAAATGAATTTTGGGTATACCACTGGCGACATAGCTTTTTATGTTAACGGGAAACTAATTCACCAAGGATATCACGACAGGGCTATCTCCTTTAAAATTCCACAAGAAACATGGATTACAGGTAGAAACAGGGTATTAGTGAAGTTTTCAGCGAATAGAAACTCTATGGATGCCTTGGGTTTAGGAGGAGCAAAATCAGATTACAACCTGAATGTAGGTGGTCTATCCAAACCTCTTTTTGACATAGAATGGAAGGCTAGACCTAGCTGGGACTCACCCCGATTTTACGAGCAAAGGATGAATAATGAAGGCACGCTATGTTATAATGCCATGATTCATCCATTTGTCGGTTTAGGGATGCAAGGAGCCATTTGGTATCAAGGGGAGTCTAATGCCAGCCGTGCACATCAATATCGTACTTCCTTTCCTTTACTCATCAATGATTGGAGGCAAAAATGGAATTCGGGTTTTCCTTTTTTATGGGTTCAACTTTCAAGTTTCGGAGCTTTCAATGATAGCAATACGGGTTCTAATTGGGCTGAACTTAGAGAGGCTCAAAGTTTGACGCTCAGTCTTCCTAAAACGGGAGAGGCCGTGACTATCGACATTGGTAATGCTTATAACGTTCACCCCACAAACAAACAGGATGTAGGATTGAGGCTTGGCTTATCTGCTCTGAAGGTAGCTTACGGTAAAGCTTTAGTGCATAGTGGACCTACTTACAGGAGCATGTCGGTTAAAAAGGGGAAAGCTATTTTGAGTTTTGATAACTTTGGCACGGGACTTAAAAGCATTAATAAGTACAGAAATCTTGAAGGTTTTGAAATAGCAGGAGCAGACCAGGAATTTTACTTCGCCAAATCTGAGATAGTAGGAGATAAAATTATGGTCTCACACCCAATGGTGAAATTGCCTAAATCTGTAAGGTATGGCTGGTCAAATTCTCCAGTAGATGCCAATTTATTCAACAAAGAAAACCTGCCAGCCTCTCCATTCAGAACAGATTCGTGGAAGGGGATAACGGAGGGAGTTAGCTTTAAGTAAAGACAACCAATAATTCCTTTTCGTCATCAAGGACTTATGCAAAGTAAAACCCGCCGTTACGATATTGATTGGATTCGTGTCATAGTCTTTGACCTTCTAATCTTTTATCATGTTGGGATGTTGTTTGTACCATGGGGGTTCCATTTGAAAAATGATGTCATCGTAGAATGGATAACATGGCCTATGATTTTTGTGAATCAATGGCGGCTACCCATACTCTTTGTGGTGTCAGGGATTGGTACCAGTTATGCTCTTTCCAGTAGGAGTGGAGCAGCCTTTGCTCTAGAAAGATTTAAGCGTTTGTTTATTCCTCTAGTGGTGGGGATTTTGATAATTGTCCCTCCTCAAGTTTATTTAGAACGAATTTATAATGGGGCAAACTTTAAGAGCTTCTTAGACTTTTATCGTTCCATTTTTAATACTGGGCCCTACCCAGAGGGGAATTTCAGTTGGCACCACCTTTGGTTTTTACCCTATTTGTTTTTGATGTCATTGGCGTCCATTCCTTTATTCCTTTGGCTACGAAAGGAAGGAAATCCATTTATAGCTTTTTTAAAGAAAACGATAGATACGCGAGGATGGCTCATTTACATCTTCGCCATACCATTGGTGTTAGTTGATTTGTTTTTAGAGGGCGATTATCCTGTGACTCATGCTTTAATAGGAGATTGGTATGCCCTTTCTTGGTTCTTTACATTGTTCATTTATGGCTTCTTACTGGTTCGGCTGGATGATGTATTTTGGACCACCCTTGAAGAGCTACGATACGTCTCCATCATCATTGGATCAATAGCCTTGCCGATCTTGGTATGGCTTTGGTACAATCTGGATCCTAGTTTTTGGATACCTATTGCCCGACAGATAAATTGCTGGGCTTGGATATTGGCCATTTTTGGCTTTGCTTCTAAATACCTGAACAAACCAAATGCTACTTTAGCTTACAGAAATAGGGCTGTTTCATTTTATATTTTACACCAGACGGTCATGATAGTTATGGCTTTTTACATGGTGGATATAAACATGCATTACGGCCTCAAGATGGTGATATTGGTGGTTGGGGTATTTGGAATTACTTGGATTATTTATGAATTTGTGATTAGAAGTGTCAAACTATTACCTCCCTTATTTGGTATAAAATAAGAGCTAGGATGTCAGAATTTAGCTTATGAAACCTGAGAAAACATTAACGCTTCATCCACAAGGTAAAAAGGGAGTCAACATTGACTTGGGAAAGTATAATTGTCTAAAAGAATTTATTCTAGAAACCCTTTTTAAAAAAGGTGAAATAACGTTCACAGACCTCTTCAACCTTTCTATAAAAGCACTTCAGCCTACTTTTCAAGGAAAGGTGGGATGGTACTTGGTTTCGGTAAAATTAGATTTGGAGGCTAGAGAAATGATAGAACGAATTCCTAAAACAAGCCCACATGTGGTTCGTTTAAAAAAATAAAGGCACCTCAGATTTCTCTAAGATGCCCTTATTCACTTAATTACCAAACTCAAACTTAGTAGCCTGGATTCTGAGGAAAATTGCTTGCCCCTCCATCTACAAGGTCAATGTGCCCTTGAGGGATTGGCCTATAGTTATGCATTTCTTTTATGTTAGAACCACCATCTGGGTTATACATCTGAACCCTCTCCACTAATTTGCCCCATCTCTTTAGGTCTGTCCATCTATGGCCTTCACCTAAAAGCTCACGTGCTCTTTCGTCATAAATAAGCTCCATATTAACATCGCCCGTAGTAAGGTTCATTTCTGCCTCCTTACCTGAGAAAGCGGCTCTTCTCCTTACTAAATTGATATGCTCTAAGGCTTCAGCGTTTTTGTTTTGCTGGATTAGAGTCTCTGCCACTAAAAGGTGAATTTCTGCCAGTCTAGTAACCATAAAGTCTCTTCCTCCACGAACTTCATTAATACTTGCTCTTAGTGGGTCCAAGAACTTAGACAATACGCCAAATTGCTTAAACTGATACATACTAGGCGTATAAACCTGATAAGGACGCTTGGCTCTTTCTTCTTTGGACATTTCAAAACCTGGCATATAGATGGCAGTATCTCCTGCGGCTACCGTTATAGTGGCTTTAGAGTCGTCTAACGTAGTAGGGAAAGTACCCGTACGAGTGGCATAAAATACCTTTCTGAAACTCTTGTCGTATCTGGCATCCACGTCTCTATTAACCATGACTTTGTTATACGTATAGTCTGTAGGTCTTAGCCTCTTCCAAGGTCTTCCTACCGCTAATACACGACTCATTCCTGGCTGAGTGTCATACTCCATTAAGTAATAAAGGTGCCATCTGTTACCATAACCACCTGCTGTTAATAGGTCATATTCAAACTGAATAGAGAAGATAGCCTCTGAGTGCTCATCATTGCCAAGCTCCCATAGAGAAGCGAAATCTGGTAATAAAGCCCTATCGTAGTTATTGATTACATTTTTACCAAAAGATTCTGCGGCAGTAAAGTCAGCAGCCGACCCGAATGATCTCGTAGCACGTGTAATGTAAACTTTTGCCAGCATCGCCTCTACAGCTAGCTGCGTGTATCTTCCCCACTCGTTAGAGGTCTTAGAAAGGTTTGGAAGTGCCTCTTTATAATCCTTAATTACCTGAGTATAAACAGCCTCTTCGGTAGATCTCGTGATTTCTGTAATAGGTCCTAAAGACTCCGTAAGTCTCAAATCTACACCACCAAAATGTTGAACTAAGATGAAATAATAATGTGCTCTTAGTGCTTTGGCTTCAGCTACTCTACTCGCCAATATCGCTGGAGTAACTCCTTCAATAGTTGGCCCTCTTTCTATAATTGCATTACAAGTATTAATTCCCTTGTAAAATTCTCTCCAAATAGTATGTACCCAATTATCGCGTGGGTCTAAGTCACTATTGTATAAGTTATATTTTTTATAACTCCCATCTGCTCCTTGGGTATATGTATCAGTACCCATTTGCATCATGGTCATTCCCATTTCTTGAGCATAATAGGCTCTCAAATATGAATATGAGGCTCTAGAGGCATCTTCAAAGCCTACCGGAGAATTGATGTAATCGTTACCGATGTCGGATATTACTTGTTCTGCAAGTATATCTTCGCAAGACTGGCCTGTTAGCATTAAGGCCATCGAAAGGACAGCTATTTTTGCAAGCTTCCCTAGTTTAGAAATTGATTGAAATATATTTTTCATTGTCCTTATCCTATTTAAAATTTAACATTTAAACCAATGGTACTTGTCCATGTAGATGGTGTCACACTACCACTTATTTGTGCATCGATATCCGTTTCTGGATCTATACCACCCCATCTTGAGATATATGGAGAGAATATAAACGGCTGCTGTACAGACGAATAAATTCTCAACGATTGCATACCCATTTTAGAGGCAATACTCGCAGGGAATTGGTAGCCAAGGTTTATGTTTCTCACTTTTAAGAATGAACCATCAAAAATGGCCATGGAGCTACTAAATCTAGGTGACTCTTGGTTTTCATTTGGTCTAGGGAAGTCATTTGTAGGATTAGTAGGTGTCCAATAATCCACTAAAATGTTATTGTACCTTCCAAAAAGCGTATTGTTACTCGTATGGAAATTACTTCTGATTGTTTGACCTACTCTAGCAAAAACAAAGAATGATAAGTCTAAACCTTTATAAGAGAATCTGTTGGTGATTCCACCTGAAAAGTCAGGTACACCAGAACCTTGAAATATTCTATCATCGGAGTTAATAGCTCCATCATTATTGGCATCAAGAATCTTGTTTTCCCCTACAGCAAAACCATAACTCTGGGCTACATCAGCTTCGTTCGTTTGCCAAATCCCTGTTTTCTCATAGTCATAAATGACTGAAAGAGGCTTACCAATAAACCAGCCATTTCCAATATCATCTACAGGGCCGTTATAAAGCTCTACAATTTCTTCCTTATTCGTAAAGAAAGTGAAGTCTGTAGACCACTTGAGGCCTTGAGGTTGACTTACGTTCACCGTTGAAATTGTCGCTTCAAAACCAGAGTTTCTAGTTTGACCAATATTGGTAGTTACATTAGAAAAACCAGTAGACTCAGGTAAGTTTCTAGAAAGTAATAGGTCTTTTGTATTTACTGAGTATGCTTCTAACGAACCAGAAACACGTCCTCTGTACAAGCTGAAGTCAAGACCGACATTGAGCGTTGTAGAACTTTCCCATTTTAAGTCAGGATTACCAATGGTATTTGGAGCATAACCAAAGGCGGAAGAACTTCCAAAATTATAGGCTTCTTGAGATAACAGTCCTTTAGTTTGATAAGGGTTGATAGCTTGATTTCCTATCGCACCATAACTTACTCTTAGTTTCATTAAGTCAATAGCCGAAACGTCTCTTATGAAACCTTCATTAGACATATTCCAAGCTAAAGCTGCTGCCGGGAAATATCCCCATTTGGTGTTATCACCAAAAACAGAAGATCCATCAGCTCTCATAGAAACGGTAAGTAGATATTTGTCATCAAAGCCATAATTAACACGTCCTAAGTAGGAAAGCAAAGTAGATTCTATTAATCTAGAACTAACTCC
>JBLHOT010000043.1:0-29882 GCA_047623945.1 Arcticibacterium sp.
TCTCTATCCAAAAAGCAATAGACTTCGCAGTCGTCAGGTCAGTATTCGACACAATAATAAAAAACGGAGGTAATATCTTTCAAATCGCCAAGAATATTGCTCAACTTAGTGTACCTGAATAGTTACGATCTATATATATATGGGAAGAAAATCAAAGTACCTAATGGCCTTATAGGTGGCCCTCTACGCCTAAACCAAAAAGGGCAAAGTCGTATTTGACAGGGTCAGAGGAGTCAAATTCTTTTAAGTTTTCTGTGAGCTCTTCCGCCATTTTCCAATTGGGCTTTTTTGACTTTATAAGACCTAGTTTACGAGCAACCCGCTCCACATGCACATCACAAGGGCAAATGAGTTGATGAGCTTCTATTTTATCCCAAATTCCAAAGTCTACTCCTTTGTTATCTTTTCTAACCATCCACCTTAGGTACATATTGAGTCTTTTACACGCAGAGCTACGTTTGGGAGAGGCAATGTGTTTTTTTGTTCTTTCTGGATGGTATTCTAATTCAAAGAAAATTTCCTTAAAACGGTTCAATCCATTTTTGACGGAAGCATCTGTAATGCTCAATCCTTTAGAAAATGCATTTTCAAGGCCACCGTGATGGCTGTATATATGCTTTAATGCTGCTATGAAATATAAGGTATCCGTACTGTTAAAAGTTCTATGTTTGAAGGACTCAAAAACCTTCAAATCTTTATCCGAATGGTGCATAATAAACTTGTAAGGATCATTATCCATCAACTTAAAAAGTTCGTTGCACTTATTTATGATTGTTTTTCTTTGGCCCCAGGCCAATACTGCGGCTATAAAGCCACTAATTTCAATATCTTCTTTTCTAGCGAATAAATGAGGTATAGAAACGGGGTCATGTTCTATGAAATCCTTCTGATTAAAATGAAGATATTTATCATCTAAAAGGTCCTTTAATCTTTCAAATTCAGACATCAGTCGTCTTTTGATTTGGCATTAAGCAAGTCTGCCGCCCATTTTGACATAGATGAAAATACGGACAATAAACCCGTAAGTATATAAGAAAAGAGAGTCACTATTGGGTAGGAAATAGTGAATATGACCTTCCAGAGTCCTTTTAGTATGTTATTCAAGGCTGGCTACGTTAGGAGGTAAAAAATAGGCTATTTCTGCTCTGATACGAATATCCTTAGGGTTTAATTTGTAAAAAGCCGAAGGGGACAATCTAATAAGGATATTGGCATTATTTCCCGTTTCAGGAAGCTTGCCTATTACCTTAACCATTATTCTATCTCCCGTTGCCTCGTTTTTTACAGTCATTAATGAGCCCAGAGGAGCTGTTCTATGAAGGGCAAGCAATTTATTGGAATGACTTTTTGTAGGAATAACTTCTACAATACCTACTTCGCTAATTCTTTCACCTTTTGGAGCATTTGGTACTACAAATCTTTCTGGCTTTAGGTCATCGGGGAACGAGCTAGGCTTAGAAACAAGATACTCCGAGTTGTGAGACGAAACACCGCTATTTGAGTGAATGATTAAGGATTGACCTATTTTGATTTCATTCGCATCAAGATTGTTTGCTTTCTTTAATTCTTCAATTCTTACTTCATAAAGTTTGCTAATGCTGTAAAGCGTTTCACTAGGCCTCACTGTATGGACGGTGATGACAGTCTCTTTTACAAGTTGATCTTCTGCTTTTCTAGTACTTATAACAGATGATTTTCTAGGAAACTTTATAGACTGATTTACGTAGATATTTGGCTTGCCATTTAATTCAGGATTGAGTCTATAAAAATCTTCCGAAGTACAGTCATACCTTTTTAGAAGGCTGTATAAGGTCTCTTGAGAGCTCACTTTATGGCTAATTTCGTAAGTGCTAGACCCAGAAGTATTTTGCAATGAGTCGTTTACGAAAGAAGATGACGCAAATACCTGCGTACAGAAAAGCAAGGTTAAAGCTGTAAGTTTTACCGTTTTCATAAGATTTTTTGGAAAGCATTAGTATGACAAATGTAATTAAATATTCCTTTTAATAAGGATTTACAATCTTTTAAAAAGTGAAACCTAGTATATTTAGAGCTTCTAATTTAATCTTAAAGTATTGAAGATTCTAGGAATAATTCCCGCTCGATTTGCATCTACTCGTTTCCCAGGGAAGCCCTTGATTGATATAGGTGGCAAATCACTTATTAGACGTGTTTACGAACAATGTACTAAATCTGAAAAACTCTCGGATGTCGTCGTGGCTACCGATGACATAAGGATAAAGGACCATGTCATTGGTTTTGGGGGCAAGGCCATTCTGACTTCAGAGTTTCATCCCAGTGGAACAGATAGATGTGCAGAGGCTTATTTGCTTTTGAAACAAAAAAATGATTATGACTATATTGTCAATATTCAGGGAGATGAACCTTTCATAAGGCCGGAGCTGATAGATAGTCTAATTGAGATTTTAGACTATAAAACAGAAATTGCCACGGCCGTTAGGCGAATAGAGGACTTGGCTACCTTGGAAGATCCCAATGTAGTTAAGGCTGTATTGACCATGCGAAAGCAGGCTCTATATTTTAGCAGGCAGGTGATTCCTCATGTTCGGGGCTTTGAGAAAAAGGATTGGTTAACACATGCAGAGTTCTATAAGCATATTGGCATTTATGCCTTTAGGAATGATATTTTGGAACAAATCGTGAAATTACCGATGAATGTCTTAGAGCAGACGGAGAAACTAGAACAGCTAAGATGGTTAGGTTACGGTTATAGAATATTAGTAAAGGTGACAGAGTTCGAAAGTGTAGGCATAGACACGCCAGAAGATTTAGAAGGTTTAACGGATTTGCCGCAATAAAAAAGGACCTACCGGCATTATAAATAGCAGAAAACTACCACTACATATGAGCAACAGATATTCCATACTTTGGGCCGATGACGAAATAGATTTACTTAAGCCTTACATTGTTTTCTTGGAAGGAAAAGGATATGATGTGACACCCGTTCCGAGTGGTTCTGATGCTTTAGATAAAGTTCAAAACAACAACTATGACATCGTTTTTTTAGACGAAATGATGGCTGGAATGAGTGGGCTGGACACCCTTGCGGAGATAAAGAAAATTAAGCCTTCTATTCCATGTGTGATGATTACCAAATCAGAAGAAGAACACATTATGGAAGAGGCAATAGGATCCAAAATAGCCGATTACCTCATTAAGCCTATAAACCCAAAGCAGATTCTGATGTCTGTGAAAAAATTACTAGACAATAAGCGATTGGTCTCTGAGAAAACCAATATGGGGTATTCTCAAGATTTCAGGAATTTGGCCATGCAGTATAATGATAGAATAGATCATAATGAGTGGGCAGATATTTATAAGAAATTGGTGTATTGGGAGCTGGAGCTAGATGGCTCATCCGATAAGTCGATGGAGGAAGTCTTTGAAAGCCAAAAAGTAGAGGCTGGTAATCTTTTTGCTCAGTTCGTGGAAGACAATTATGAGGATTGGATTTGTAATCCTAATGTGGATAGGCCGGTGATGTCTCACCATCTTATGAAAAAGAATGTTTTCCCACTTTTAGAAGACAATAGTCCGCTTTTCTTTATTCTCATTGATAACTTCAGGTATGATCAATGGCAGGTTATTCGAGAAGTACTGACGGAGTATTTTACTGTGGAAAGCGAAGAGTCCTACTATTCTATATTGCCCACAGCCACATCTTATGCCAGAAATGCCATATTCGCGGGAATGACCCCGTTGGAGATGTCTAAAAAACATCCAGATTTATGGGTCAATGACGAAGGAGATAATGAAGATGGACTTAACAAAAACGAAAAGGAATTCTTGAAAAGGCAACTCGATAAGGCCAATAAGAATATTAAGTTTTCCTATAATAAAATTATCACGAACGCTCACGGGAAAAACCTAAACGATAATTTCACTAATCTACTTCAGAACGACCTTAACTGTATCGTTTATAATTTTGTGGATATGCTCTCTCATGCCAGAACAGACTCTGCCATGATTAAGCAGCTAGCTCCCGATGAAGCTGCTTATAGATCCATTACCAAATCCTGGTTAGAACACTCAACACTTTTAGAGTTTTTGAAAATGATAGCGGAGAATAAGGGAAGAGTGATTATTACCACCGACCATGGGATGGTTCGTGTTAAGAATGCAAGGAAAATAGTAGGAGATAGGAATGTAAACACGAATTTAAGATACAAGCAAGGTAAGAATGTGAATTTGGTAGATAAAAAAGACCATGTTGTAGAGGTAAGAAGGCCTGATAATTACGGTTTACCTAGTCCTAATGTCTCCACAGCTTACTTTTTCGCTACAGACGATCATTTCTTTGCTTACCCCAATAATTTCAATTATTATGTGAGTCATTATAGAGATACTTTCCAGCATGGTGGTATTTCTATGGAAGAAATGGTGCTTCCTTTTGTATATCTAAAGTCTAAGTAATGCGTTCAGTTTTAGTGATTTTTTTGATGTTTAGTTTTTCAGTTTCTTCTGCTCAAGAAGTAGATAAGGGCTCATGGTATGCAAACTTAATTTGGGCGAATGCGACTGGAAGTTATCATGATTACCTCTCGTTCTACGAGAAAAAAGCCAGTAAAGTAGGTTTCAGCTTTGGATATCTGGCTAATATTCAAAAAAAGTCTAAAGTAAGTTCTCCTGTTCAGATTGGTGCTGAGTTTGGTTTTGTGCCATGGGGCAGAGATGGGGTATCTAGCCAAGTAGGCGGAAATTTCACCCATTCACATAATAGTCTTTGGATTAATGGTGTAGCTAGGTTTAGGCCTATACTCTCGCCGAGTAAAATCAATCCTTTTCTTGATTTGTCTATTGGTCCAGAGTTCGTTTTTTCAGGAATTGCAGAAGCCTTTAGCAATGGAGAAACAAGACGATTAGATGGGCTAACAGGTACTACAAGGAATTATGGTATTGGTGCTGGGGCGGGAATAAAAAGGGAAAAAGAGTCTGGTGAGCTGCGATACATAGATATTTCTCTTAACTATCAATTAGCTGATAAAGTAAGAACGATTCGTAGAAACTCTAGCTATATAGACGCCGACTTTAATCTGAATTATGCTCCAGCTATAATTAAGCCTAGTACATTACAACTGAGAATTGGGCTTACAGGTTTTCTGTAAGGTCGCTTAAGGTACCTCTATCACAAAAGACAGTCCTTCTAGGAAATCGCTCTATGAGTTCCAAATCGTGCGTGGCCATAAGTACGGCCGTGCCAGACTCTTCATTGATTTTTAAAAAGAGCTTTAATATTTCAATAGACTTTTCGGGGTCTAGATTTCCAGTAGGCTCATCCGCCATGAGAATCTGAGGTCTATTTAAGAGGGCTCGTGCTATCGCAATCCTTTGTTGCTCTCCTCCTGACAATTGATGCGGCATTTTATACAAGACGTCTTCAAGGCCCACTTGGGTCAATACCTCAGATATACGATCTTCTATTTCTTGATTTTCTTCCCAGCCCATAGCTTTGAGAAAAAAAGCTAAATTCTTATGGACATTCCTATCGGTTAAAAGTTGAAAATCCTGAAAAACAATACCTATTTTTCTACGAAGGCTTGGTACTTCTTTCTTAGTGATTTCATGAAGATGATAGCCAGAAACAGTCCCTTTTCCTTTTTCAAGCCAGAGGTCAGCATAAAGGGTTTTCAGAATAGATGACTTACCACTTCCTGTTTTACCAATCATAAATACGAATTCGCCGTTTTCTATTTCAAGGTTAACATCGGCAAGAACAAGCTGTTCTTTTTGATAAATATCGGCGTGGCTAAGACTTACTACCATAAAAAAAGGTTCAGGATTAATGATAACAAAGATAAACTTTGACAACCATTCCTGAACCTAATCTATAACAAATGTTTTGAAGACTATCCGTTTACTTTGGCGTGGTCTGCTAAAAACTTAGCTAAACCGCTATCTGTTAAAGGATGCTTTAATAAGGCCAGAATAGCCGATAATGGTCCCGTCATTACATCTGCACCTATCTTAGCACATTCTAAAATATGCATGCTATGACGTACAGACGCCGCTAGTATTTGAGTAGGGTAACCATAATTATCATAAATCGTTCTTATATCCTCTATTAGCTGAAGACCATCTGTAGAAATATCATCTAAACGACCAATGAAAGGAGAAACATAAGTAGCACCTGCTTTGGCAGCTAAAAGAGCTTGGCCCGCAGAGAAAACAAGTGTACAGTTAGTTCTAATGCCTTTTTCCGAAAAGTACTTAATGGCTTTTATACCATCTTTTATCATCGGTATTTTGACTACGATTTGAGGGTCTATCTGAACTAAGGCCTCGCCTTCTCTCACCATACCTTCAAAATCAGTAGAAATAACTTCTGCACTTACATCACCGTCCACGATATCGCAGATAGCTTTATAATGCTTCATGATATTTTCAGTTCCACCAATTCCCTCTTTGGCCATAAGAGAAGGATTTGTAGTAACACCATCTAAAACGCCCAAATCTTGGGCTTCTTGGATTTCTGAGAGACTAGCCGTGTCAACGAAAAATTTCATAATATATAAATCAGTATTTATTGCAAAAAAAATGGCAAATTCACCGCTACGACCACCTACCCTTGCTGCCTTCCGGCCCTGGGGGTTTCAGCAGGAGCTGGTAATTTGCCGTCACAAAAGTAGAACATTCTATTTTCTAGCCCAATGAAAGCGTGTTTAATTTCTTGAAATTTATTCACTCTTAGTTTAGTGAATTTATTGACAAAGGATTTTGACGATAATCACTTCACAGGAAGCGGATAGTATGAATTCCCCGTAAAAGTGCCAATGTATATTGTCAGTAGATTTTAAGAGTAAGCGTTCAAGTGACACAATAAGAAAGGATTAATATGAGCAGAATCATGATGGGCCAAAAGCTGACTTTATTTAACTTCACGAAATAATATCAAAGACTATGACACTCAAAAAGATAATTCTCTGGATAACTGTTTCTCTAATGGTGCTTTCCGCTGCCGTGCAGTTAAATGACCCAGATCCTTTGACTTGGATAGCGGCTTATTTACTAGTTGCCTTCGTGGGCATAAGAAAGATTAGGGGTAAAAAAGACCATTACTGGGTTGCGGCTTTAGTCTATGCCATTTGGGGCATAAATCAGTTTCCACCTGAGTGGGAGGGGGTTATGTTCAATGAAGTAGGTATGAAAACCTTAAATATCGAATTGGGAAGAGAGTCTTTTGGGCTTTTAATCTGTTCGGGGATGCTTTTCGTCTATGAGTTTTATTGAGAAACTTCAGAATCTTATTACTCGAATTATTTGAATATCCCAATTTCTGTTTAGAGCTTTCCGAAATCTCAGAAAAACCTTACGGTCCTCAATATAAAGTAATACTTCGCTATGGTTATCAATAATTTTCTGAATGATTATTTATAAATCATAAGTTCAAAATATACGAGAGTTAAAAAATATTAAGACGAGAGTTTTAGTTTTAACTGAAGATTATCAGCCTTTTTCTTAAATTTCGAGGTTAATTCTACTATCTTATAAAACGATTCCTAATGAAAGCTGCTCTAATAGCGTTTTTCTCCTTTTTTATACTTTCGTCTCAGGCCCAATGGAAACTAAGCGATATGTCTCCATTGCCTCTTGCGGAAACAGATAAATTATCATTTGATGATGCCTTTTCAAGCGATAGCTTGGGCAATACCTATTACTGCTGGACAGATTTCAGAAATGGCCAAGGTGAACTCTATGCTCAGAAATTAGACAAATTTGGGGTAGAACAATGGACAAAAAATGGGCTAAGAGTAGGAGTGGTGGTAGCGGCAAATAACTATACACTCAATTTAAAAAATATACAGCCACTAAGTACGGGTGGTGCTGTAATAGCCTGGCACAAGATGGCGAATCTCGGAAATACTGCTCAGAAAGAGGTTTACTACAACTTCATAAGTAAGGATGGCAGTAAGGTCTTAAATGAGGGAGCCAAAGTGGAGACAAGTAGAACAATTTATAATACAAACGTTACAGAAGGAATTTTGACTGTAAATGAAATTGAAAAGGATCTTGTTCGAATAGTCTACAATACTGGAGTAGTTTCTGGAGGTTCTAATGGTATTTACGCCATTGACATTAATACTCAGGGGGAAATCATTAATCCTGAAAAGTTTATCAGTTCGTCTCCACTTGATGGTTCAAAAGCGGCTTTTGATAATTTAGATAAACGTCTGATTCTTCTTATCAGGGAGAAATATGAGCTGTACTTAGCAGCTAGTTTTGATTCTGAATTAAACAGCGTAGTTAGTGACAAAGCATTCTTAAATGATCCTTTTAGAGGTACCTCTAGGATAGACGAAGTGTTTATACAAGATGGCGATGTGATCATAGGACGAACTTTGTGGGGAGAATCTGAAAGGAAAGTAATCGTACATCGTCTAAATGAAAACTTAGAAAATGTTTGGACCTCAGGAGATGTGATTTTAGGCTCTGCCACTGCATTTGATATTCATTCCACCTTGAATGCCGATGGAGGAGGCACCGTGGCCTGGATTGAACCAAGTTCTTCAACCGAGAAAATGATGGCTGCTAGAATTGACAAAGATGGGAATCTACTTTGGAAGAGGCCTATATTTAACGCAAAAGCGGGGCTTAATTACTTTATGCCAAATAAGTTTGCCTCTGACGGGAAAGGTGGTTTTTACAACCTTTGGTTTACCACAAAATCGGGAGGTTTTAACCTTTCTCTCCAACATATGGATGGTGATGGGAATCAATTATGGGGCTCAGATGGATTACAAATAGAGAGTTTTAATTGGTATGGTGTTTTCAGAGTCTTGTCACATATAGATGGAGGTTTGATAAGCCTGTATTCTGGGACGACCAATGGAGATATTAATGCCAATGATACCTATAACCTATTTACAAATTACATCTCTCCAGAAGGTGTCTTCGGCATAGAACAGAAACTCACAACTTCTCTAAACAAGGCGGCTTATTGCTCTGGTGAAACTATTTCGGCTGATTTGCCTGAGGGCGTTTATGCTGCTCAAGTACAGGATGGCGATTCCATTTACATCTTAGAAAAGGGTGCAATATATAATCAGTTTGTTTTGCCAGTTGACCTCGCTGAAAACACTTATCAAATAGTCATTTCAGATGAAAATGAGTTGAGTTCAGACCCTTTAGATTTCGAAATTAAAGCTCTATCGGCACCAAACTTGTCTGGTGATGTCTTAGAAAAGTGTTCAGAATCTGATGAGGCATTAACGCTCAACGGGACTTGTTCTTTAGGAAGTATTCTTTGGTCTACCGAGGACAGCACAGGTCAAATTTTTGTGTCGCCTGCTTCTACTTCCTCGTTCACGGCTGTTTGTGAAAAGGCATCTTGTGCCACCAGCGAAAGCTCAAGTTTAGAAGTCAGCATTATTGAAATTAGTGCAACAGCAAGCAGCAAAAACACCTATCTCACTGATGAATCCATTGCTTTGTCTGCTACTGGCGGAGACAGCTATGTTTGGACTGGGCCAAACGGATTTACCTCATCAAAGCAAAATCCTGCTATTCTGGCAGCCACTTTGGCAAATTCTGGAACTTATCAAGTCTTAGTAAGCAGGAATGGCTGTACGAGCTCTGCAAGTGTTACATTAGAAGTAAAGGCAGTTTTAAGCATTGAAAAAGTATCAAGTTTAGCGAAGATCTATCCTAACCCTGCCTATGACTTTTTGAAGTACAGCAGTGACTTGCAAGTAAAAAGTGCTGCTGCCGTTGCTATGAACGGGCAGCAGTCTAAACTTTACTTTGACAAACAGGACCGACTTATCAAGGTCTATGAACTCGTTCCTGGAAGTTATATCTTAAAATTGGGCTATGAGGATGGCACTTTCAGCTTTGCCCGATTTATTAAGAAATAAGCCTATCTTTTTATTATTCCGTCTAGGAATGTAGCCGTTTCAGTCTCGACAGTCTTCCAATCCTCTGAAAGTACCCAAGATGCTAAAACGTGATTCTTGGTGGTGGGAAAGGCCATTTTCTGTTTGTTAGTACTTCCCAAATCGTCAAACATTTTTAGCATGGCGGGCACAGAAACTACCTGGTCTTGGTTTTCTTCGTCTTCATAATAGTAGCCTAGGAATACAGGGCATTTGATTTTCTCAAAGTTCTCAGGGAGCATCGTATGCGTCATGAAGTTTTGTAAAGTCACCAAGCCTTCCAGTCTATAATGTGTCGCCCAATATTTTGGTTGAGTCTCATTTTTTGGCTCGAAATCATTAAAGGGCTTTCCCTGAATCATCTCAGCCAGTTCTCTACCCCAGGGATTGTCTAAAAGAGCGGCGGATGGATCTTTTATTTCAATGCAAGGAGAGTAAAGTACAATGGCTTCTATTTCGGGATGTTTACAAGCCAGATAGGCAGTTAATGCTCCTCCGGCAGAGGTTCCTATTAAAATCACTCTGTCACCAATTTTCTTTCCTATGGCTAGGGCTTCTACCGCAGAAGCTAGATAGTCGTCGGCATTCATGTTTATCATGGTTTCGTCTCCTAAATCTATTCCATGGCCATCCATTCGAGCTTTGTATAGATTGGCACCATACCTTTTGGCTAAGTTTTCATGAACAGGAGCTCCTTCTTCGTGCGATGCTGAAAACCCATGAATGTAAACGAGAGAATATGGAGTTACAGTCTTTATGGAGTCCGCCCAAACAAATTGCCCTTCATTATCGGCTTTAATTCCAGGGACTTGTGACTCTCTTTCTTGAACAAAAGCCTCTAAAGCAGTGAGGTCACTAGGTAATTCAAACTGATAGACTTTTTCAAGGTTTGGTGGGGTAGGATGAGGGCCAGATTTGTAAGAGATGAAACCAATGCCTATAACTGCTAAGGTGATGGTGAGTGCTTTTTTCAAGATGATTAATTTGTTGATTCGTGTATGGCCCTAAAATTACTGAATAATTGAGAATCCTACAGCCATCGATAAGGACTTAAAGACTTTTTCAGTAAGAATTTAGCAGATTTAGTAAAGAAGAATAATAGAAATCGTGGAACATTTAGTTTGAGATGCCATGAAATAACTGGAAATTTGCTTTTAAATATTATGCCACAAATACATCTAATCACTTCGCCTTCTTCTGGTTCAGGAAAGACAACAACTGCCCTTAACCTTGCCTTGTGCTTTGCGGCATTAGGGAGGAAATCACTTATTTGGGATACAACAAGAGCGTCTTGGTTAAAAAGCATGTTGAACATTGAAAATAAAAATGGCTTGGTGAGAATTAGTCCCTTTTTAAGCTATTGTAGTACTGAAAAGGTTGATTGGATAGATTTTGATAATGTTTTGATAGACTGTGCAGGTGATAAAGTTTTTGAAGTAGCAGAAGAATTAGAGAGTCCATTTGGCTTGTTAATTCCATTGGAGGCAGAGTATTATGGAATGAATGATTTGCCAGATTTCTTAAAGGAAGTTAACACAAGAGGGTTTGACATAGATGGTTTTGTACCTTTGATGTTTAGAGAAGGGTCGGTGTCCTCTGAGGGTCTAGTGGCGTATTTGAAACAAATGTTTGGTAATATGGTTTTTGAGCCAAGTATCCAACGTAACTATTACATCGCTAGGCAAAAAGATTATAGTTCGTTCTCTAGCAAAGTATTGACAGAAAAGGCGGCGGTAACGTATTTAAATTTGGCTAACAACCTTTTAGAAAAAAATCAATGACGAAACAAAGAAGAGGGCTAGGCAGAGGTTTGGGAGCTTTATTACCAGAAAAGACGCATGAGGCTGAAGAAGAGAATAGGGTTCAAAATACTTTAAGTTCTGATCTTAGAATTGCTGACATTGAGACTAATCCATATCAGCCTAGAACGCACTTTGATCAAGAGTCTCTTCAAGAGTTGGCAGACTCCATTCGTACTCAGGGTATTATTCAACCGATAACGGTTCGAGAGCTTTCTGAAGGCAAGTATCAGCTTATTTCTGGAGAAAGGCGTTTGCAGGCCTCTAAATTAGCTAGCTTAAAGTCCATTCCTGCTTATGTAAGGACGGCGGATAATCAGCAAATGCTAGAAATGGCATTAATCGAAAATATCCAAAGGGAGGATTTGAATGCCATGGAGGTGGCTCTTAGCTATAAAAGGCTCATGGAAGACTGTGACCTTAAACAAGAAGAACTGGGTGGGAGAGTAGGTAAAAACCGATCCACTGTTAATAATTACTTGAGGCTTTTAAAACTTCCAGTCAAAGTACAGGCTGGTTTGAGAGATAAAACTATTTCCATGGGCCATGCTAGGGCTATTGTAGGTTTGGAAGATGAAAAAATGATGGTCAAGGTTTTTGAAAAGACAGTGCATGAAGCATTGTCTGTAAGAAAGGTGGAAGAATTAATTAGAAGTTTAAATCAAAAGAGCGAGCCTACAAAACCTAAACAAAAGAAATTATCTGTTCTGAAAAATGAGCATTTAGATCTTCAAGAGAACCTGGCGGGTTGGTTTGGGACAAAAGTTCTGATTAAGTCAGATGCCAAAAGTAAGGGAGAAATCAAAATCCCGTTTAAGTCTAATGAACAATTGGAAGAGATCTTAAATAGGCTAAAGAAGAAATAAAAATTAAAGCTTAAGTCTTTCGTTTAAAAGCACACATGCGTTACGCTCTCTACTTATTTTTTCTTTTCATGCTTAGCTTTAGGGCGTCAGCTCAAGTTTCTGCTTTGGAGATACTTTCTGATTCTTTGAGTAAAACGGAGAAGGATACTACCAAGAAGTTTCAGACTACCATGGCACAGGTATTTGGTATGAAAGCTTATCAGCCATCGGAAAAGCCGAAAGTGGCCTTTGTTAGGTCTTTATTTTTACCAGGTTGGGGGCAAATCACGAATGGACAATACTTAAAAACAGGGATAGTTTACGCAGCTGCTGGTGCCGGATGGTATTTTGGGGTTTCGGTTAATAATAAAAGGTATAAGCAATTTTTGGGGTATTATGAGCGAACTGTACGCCTCAGTAGAGATCTGGTTTTTACAGATAAAAGTCTCACAGCCACTATCAGTTCTTCGGGGGCCTCATATTATCTCTCAGATAATGGTACGAATGAGACCTTTTATTTATTAGATGCTGAAAGTAACCAATTTACCTTATCAAAGGTGGTGGTTTCTTCAGACGGACGGGACGATTATTTTATAGCCGAACCTTCCAGTGAACAGGCAATTATAGGCCCTTTTAGTCCAGGTACTTTTGAGTCGGCAAAGGACCAATATAGAAGATGGCGAGATGCTTCGGTCATTGGTTTTGCGGCGGGTTGGCTGTTCTTTGCTTTGGAAGCGAATGTATCGGCTCACCTGAAAACGTTTGATATGTCTGATGATATTTCGTTCAAAATAGCTCCAGCAGGCCCAGAAACTTTTGGTTTTCATGCCTCTGGCCTTAAAGTGACCTTGGCTTTTAAATAGTGGTTTGAGAAATTTAGCCTTTGATTGATAATTTGGAAAAGGGTTTAACCCAATGATTTAGAAAAGAAAATGAGAATAGCTTTATTAGGGTACGGTAAGATGGGGAAAGTGATTGAGCAAATTGCTCTTTCTAGAGGACATCGTATTTCCTACAAAATTGACGTAACCAATCTTAAGGATAGAGAACTTATTGCTCTAGACAATACTGATGCTGTTATTGAATTTAGTTCTCCTGCCTCTGCCTATGATAATCTAAAATACTGCATGTCTAAAGGCCTAAAGACGGTATCTGGGACTACGGGCTGGCTAGAACATAGAACAGAAATAGAAGCACTGTGCTTATCAAACAAGGCCGCCTTTTTTTACGCCAGTAATTACAGCGTAGGTGTTAATCTCTTTTTTCAATTGAATAAAAAATTGGCCGCTCTGATGAACGGGCAATCTCAATATGAGGTCATAAGCACAGAAATTCATCATACAGAAAAGTTAGATTCACCAAGTGGTACTGCCATCACATTGGCAGAAGGCATCATGGAGAATGTGGACGGCAAAAACTCTTGGGTAAATCAAGCTATTCCAGAACCTTCGGAAGTGCCTATTTGGAGTATTCGAGAAGGCAAAGTTCCTGGTACACACATTATTAAGTACCTCTCCGAAGTGGATGAGATAGAAATTAAGCACGAGGCCAAAAGTCGTCAAGGGTTTGCTTTAGGAGCGGTATTGGCAGCAGAATGGATTCAAAATCAGAAAGGCGTAGTGGGTATGAATGAAATGCTAGGCATTTGATAAAAGATATAGACCGTTCTTACATTTTTATAGGAATCAATCTAAAAAAATGAATTCCTTTGATTTGAGAAAAAACGGTTTGATTTAGAGGTTTTAAGAGATTACATCAGACATATTGAAATAATTAAATTAGTTTCGCCCAAATTTTAAAGCTAAATGGCAGAAAAAAAAGAAATCAAGAAGAAAGGTCCTATCAGAGAATGGTTCGACTCCGTGTTATTTGCCGTAGTGGCTGCCACCTTAATTAGGTGGCTGTTATTAGAAGCTTATACCATCCCTACGGGCTCCATGGAAAAGAGTTTATTAGTAAACGACTTCCTCTTTGTGAGTAAGGTTCACTATGGTACACGTACCCCTAAAACGATACTACAGGTACCTTTGACTCATCAGAAAATTTGGTTTACAGAGATTCCCTCTTTTTCTAAGTTAATTCAATTACCTAATTACAGACTTCCAGGTTTTACTTCTGTGAAAAATGGAGATGTAGTGGTTTTCAATTATCCAGGATGCCCAGAAAGACCGGACCAATTTGGAGGTTTTGATAAGTACCCGGTGGATTTAAGAACCAACTACATTAAACGATGTGTGGGTATTGGAGGGGACGTGATAAGTGTAAAAGATGCACAAGTTTATGTCAATGATAAGCCTTTTGATAATCCAGAAGGACTTCAGAGATGGTATACGGTAGAAAGCAATACCAGCATCAATCCTAACTTATGGGCTAAATATGATGTTTCTGTAAGAGGTTCTGGAAGCCAAGAAGGGAATTTTTACTATGCCATTAATGGTCAGGAGGGTTCTATAGATGAATTGAACTCGCTGGACTTTGTCACAAATGTCTTTCCAGATATTATACCGGCAGGAGATTCTTTAACACCATATAGAACCTTCCCGTACAGACCAGATTTAATGAATTGGAACAGAGACAATTTTGGTCCTGTGACCATTCCGAAAGAAGGGATGACTGTAGATTTAACTATAGAAAAGAACTTTGCATTGTATAAAGGCGTCATCACCACGTTTGATCTTAACGACAATGCAGAGATAGTAGATGGCAAAATTTTGATTGATGGTGAGATCATTACAGAATATACCTTTAAGCAAAATTATTACTTCATGATGGGAGATAACCGTTATGAGTCTGACGATAGTCGTTTTTGGGGTTTTGTACCTGCCGACCATATTGTGGGGAAAGCTGTATTTATCTGGATGTCTATTGACGCCGATGGCAGTTTCCTAAATAAGATAAGATGGAAGAGGTTGTTTAGCTTGATTAAGTAAACACAAAATATATGATAAGAATGGACCTAGGGCTTGGCTGTAGGTCTTTTTTTTTGCTCAAACTTTGGCTACCACCTAATCGCTTGATGTCCTTTTTGAATCAAATAGTCATTGCCCTTCGAAAAGTGCTGCTGACCAAACCAGCCGCCGAAATTGGCAGAAAGTGGAGAGGGATGCTTTGCTTTTAAAACTAAGTGCTTTTCTTCATCAATGAACTTGCCTTTTTTCTGAGCGTAGTTTCCCCAAAGCATAAAAACAAGGCCTTCTTTGTCTTTATTTAATTTATCAATTATGGCATCTGTAAAAGTCTCCCACCCCTTTTTTTGATGGGATCCGGCTTGTCCAGATCTAACCGTTAGCGTAGCATTTAAGAGTAAAACACCTTGATTGGCCCATGCTTCCAAATTTCCAGTATTAGGTATATCTTTATTCAAGTTATCTTTTAACTCTTTAAAGATGTTTCTTAAAGAAGGTGGAAAAGGGACACCATCATTCACAGAAAAACACAAGCCATGGGCTTGGTTAGGGCCATGATAGGGGTCTTGTCCCAAAATAACCACCTTTACATCGTCGTAAGGACAGCGGTCGAAAGCATTAAAAACTAATTTGGCAGGAGGGTAACACTTAAAATTGGCATACTCTGTTTTTACGAATTTGCTCAATTCTATGAAGTAAGTCTGATCAAATTCACCCTTTAGGGCATTTTTCCAAGATGAATCCATCTTTATTGCCATAATTATTATCTATTGGGTACGTTATTTGGGAAGGCTAAATTACCTATTTTTGCATTAATAAAGATGAACATGGTCACCGCGGTAACAGAAGGAATAAAAGTAAGTGTCAAGACGAAATACCAACCACAGTATTCTAGTCTTGGACACATGAATTTTGTGTTTGCCTACGAGGTAAGCATTGAAAATACGGGACAGCACACCATGCAGCTTTTAAGCAGACATTGGAACATTGTAGATGCAAACGGCTATAAACGAGAAGTGAAAGGTGATGGGGTTATTGGCGTTCAGCCCATTATTGAGCCTTCCATGGGGCATAAATACATTTCTGGCTGTAATCTAAGTACGACTATGGGTAAAATGTACGGTACCTTTTTAATGGAGCGTACGCTTGATGGTAAACTCATAGAAGTTAGTATTCCTGAGTTTCATCTCATTACACCGTTTACTCAAAATTAATGCTGACAGACTTTGTCAAATATGCTTTAAAGGCAAAAAATCAGCATACACTTCATTCGCCTTTTTTGTTTGAGTTTTATTTGACTTGCATTAAGTCTAAAGACCTTCCTTTTGATAATTCAGAAATTAAGAAATTAAGAAAAGAACTTCTTAATGACAAGCGGGAGATCAGAATCAATGATTTGGGGGCAGGGTCTAAATACGGCAATAAGTCACATAAATCTATACGCTCCATAGCCAAAACGGCTAAAAAATCTGAGAAATGGGCGAGTATTTTGGCCAGAATCGTGGCTAAATATGAGTACAGTACCAGTTTTGAACTCGGTACTTCCTTAGGGCTCAGTTCGCTCATGCTAGCCAAAGCTAACCCTTACGGGAAAGTGTACACTTTTGAGGGGTGCTCAGAGACTTTAAATATTGCCAAAGAATGCTTTGATAAACTAGAAGTCAGTAATGTAACTCCACTTTTAGGAGATATAACAGAGACCTTAAGCACTGTTTTAAACCAAATTTATCGTCTAGATTTCGCTTTCTTTGATGCGAATCATCAATATGACGCCACGATGTCTTATTTCAGATTATGCTTGGCAAAGGCCCATGAGAACAGCTGTTTTGTTTTTGACGACATCTACTGGTCGGAAGGCATGAAGAAGGCTTGGGAAGAGATAAAAGGGCACCCTGAGGTCACTGTTTCCCTTGACTTCTTTCAAATGGGTATCGTTTTTTTTAGAAAGAATCAGCCGAAACAGCATTTTGTTTTGAGGGCTTAATTGAGAATACTTCCCGTTGTTTCATTGCTAAGATAAAAGCCCAAGCAAGGCATCAACTTATAATCTCTGTTTTAACAATTATTGAAATAGGAAGTTTTGCAAAAGAAAAACTAGAATACCCGAAACGTAGCCAACCAAAGCATAGGGACTTATTTTCTTAAAGTACCAAAAGAAATCAATTTTAAGGATACCCATTATCGCCACCCCAGCAGCCGAGCCAATTATAAGAATGCTACCTCCCGTTCCGGCACAATAAGCCAGCAACTCCCAAAAGATATGGTCCTGAGCATAAATGTCTAAGCCATACATACCTATAGAACCTGCCACTAATGGAACATTATCCACAATAGAAGAAAATATTCCTATGAGCGTGTTTATTATCCAAATGTTACCCACTTTTTCATCTAGAACCTGGGCTAGTTCTGTCAATTGACCGCCAACTTGCAGGGCCGCTACAGCAACTAAAATTCCAAGAAAAAATAAAATACTAGGGGTGTCTATTCTTACTAAAACCCCCGAAATAGAATACTTTCTTTTAGTCTCGTCTTCTTTCCTTCGATGTATAATTTCGGTGGCTATCCACATAACGCTTAAAGCGAATAGAATACCCATAAATGGTGGCAAATGGGTTATCGATTTAAAAATAGGCACAAATAAAAGGGAACCTACACCCATGAACATCACTGTTTTCTTTTCCCAAACTGGAATTTCATTGGATATTTTTCCTTTTTTTACTTCTCCAACATTCCCTTTTACTTTTCTAGAGATAAGTAGCAGTGGCACTAACAAACAGGCCAAACTAGGAATGAATAACTTTAAGATGATGTTGCCAGCAGTTACACGCCCACCAACCCAAAGCATTATAGTAGTTACATCGCCGATAGGTGACCAAGCTCCTCCGGCATTGGCGGCTAAAATAACCATACCTGCAAAAAGCCAAAGGTCTTCTTTTTCTTTAATTAGCTTCCTTAATAAGGCCGCCATTATGATTGAGGTGGTAAGGTTATCCAATGCCGCACTCATAAAAAAGGTCACAAAAGACAAAATCCAGAGTAACTTTAGCTTGTTTTTAGAAGTGATTTTACTGGTTATAATATCAAATCCTCCATGAACATCCACCAATTCAACGACTGTCATAGCACCCATTAAAAAGAATAAAATCCCTGAAATATCTCCTAAATGATGTATCAGGCCTTCTTCTACAAATTCTAAAGCATTTTCTTGAAATGGTAGAAGCTCATTTACTCCCAATACCAAAACAGTCCAAAGGGCAACCGCCGTGAATAAGGCAAATGCCGCTTTGTCAATTTTTAAGCTGTGCTCAAAGGCTATTCCGATATACCCAAGCACGAAAATTACAATCATTAAGATATACATGTCTTTATCGTTAGGTTGAAAATTAGGTTTGCAATTTCTTAAAAAAACTCCCAAAGCAATGCTTCAGAAGTTTCTGATTTCATTCCCTTAAACATTCTAATCGTAATAAATCTTTTTTTTGCATCATTTAATTAAAGTAAACCTGATACTGTAAAATCACGCTACCTTTTCTGTCTATCTTTTCTCCTGAATTATTGTGAAGGGGGCGGCTTTGATAAGCCGCTGTGAGTTTTGACGTTTGACTGCTCAATAACCATGAACAACCCAAATCTATGAAATTTACACGATCTTTAAGTCGCTCATAATTAGCATGCTGTAATGAAATATAAGGCATAATAGTCGTTTTCCCAATCAGATTGTCTTTAAGCTTATAGCCTGCCTGAGCATAAAGCACATTTCCTGTTCCATAGGCTGGAAAATTGTTACCAGAACCATTTAATATATCTTTATTGGTAGTTCCATTGGCAGGATTCATGGCACCAAGGTTTCTTATATAATTTGGACCAAAGTTAAAATGGGTGAAATTTCCATAAAGACTGAGTGAGGTACCTTTTTCATTTAGCGGTGCATCGTAATAAATATCAGCGGCTAACTGCACCATGTTTGTGCTCACAGTATCGCTTAACGTATTCCCGGAGTGCCACATGGCGTCTGGCTGAAATACGAATCCCGCACCAATGTTAAACACCTTTTTCTTTCCTAAATAGGTGCCTGTGGCATAAGGAGTCATATTAGACTCTTCGTCTTTAAACTGATACATAAAGTAACCATTCCATTGCTTTTTCGCTGGACGAGAAGAAAAGTTTGCCTGTTGAGAAAGCGTGGCATTATACCCTCCTGATTTTTGAAATGCCATTGGCTCTGCCATGGTTATGCGATAGTCTAGTTTGCCTAATTTACCTTTGGCATATACAGACAGCTTTCTCAAAAATTGGTCTGTGACATCATTGGTGCTTTGAAGGAAAAGTGGTGCATCAACACCTAGAATAGTTCCAACAGAGGGAGCAGAGAATCTTGACAAACCGCCCCACGCCGTGAGTCCAGCACCTATGCTTAGTTTCTTTTTATCTATGGCATATTCGCCGATGGCATCATGGACAAAAAAACCAAGTTTTCTATCCGCAATGGCACTGAAATTATTCTCGCCAAATTGAGAATAGAAGAAAACGCGGTCTGTTAATTGACCCATAAATTGAACACGGTATCTTCTAATTCCAATGTTCGTACTGTTTTCTTGAGAATAACCGAAGACCGTGCTGCCCGGGTTATTGTCTGTGTTTCTTAACCAAACTTGATTTAGCATGGTAAGCTTTACCCATTGAGAGCCCTCTTCTTTCAGGTATAATTTACCATCTTTTATGGCCTGGGCCTTGGCTATGTTGGCAAAGCAGATGGTGAGTAAGAAGGCTAATAAAAATCGTATCGATTTCATGATATTGTATCTTATTATTTTTGATTTAAAGTAAGGATGAGGCTTTCCTCTTCCCTACTTTAAGTAATTTATTAGAGGCTTTAGTTACTTCTTTCTAGCCGCTAACTCATGGCTTGAAACTGGCTTGTGTTGTTCCAATCCTATGATTGTCACAGTTCCTCCTTCTGCAGTATAGTCTTGCTCAAAATGGTGCAAATTCTCCATAACTGAGTGGTCAACTAACTTTGTATTTTTCAAATCAATGGTAACATCAAAACCGGGAGGTATTGAATCAAGTTTGTTTTTAATGCCCAAATAATTGGTAAAGATGGCGGCCTTGTTTATTTCAATTAGGTATTTGTTTCCTTCAAAAGAGACCACCGTAGGGGCTTTAAATAATGAGCGAATTGGAGTACCATTAAATAGGTGAATGACTATTTTCAATAAAATACCAGCTCCAATTCCCACTAAAAGATCTTCATAAAGTGTAAAGAAAATGGTTATGAGGAAGATGGCTAATTGCTCTTTACCTATTTTGAAAGTTTGAACAAACTCCTTTGGATGAGATAGTTTTATACCTACCGTAATTAACATGGCAGCTAAGGCCGTATTTGGTATCAGCTCAATAAGGTGAGAAGCTAATAGCAAAAAGGAGAGTAAGAAGAAACCATGAAAGAAGTTGGCCCAACGAGTCTTTCCTCCGTTCTGTACGTTGGCAGAGCTACGAGCTACTTCAGAAATCATTGGAAGCCCTCCCAGAAATGCTGAAATTGTATTTCCAATTCCCACAGCAATCATGTCTTTATTTGGATCAGATTTTCTTTGATAAGGATCCATCATATCCACCGCTTTTACGGTTAACAAAGATTCTAGGGAACCAACTAACATAAACATGACAATATATTTAACAAATGTTCCTATTTCAGACATCCCTCCAAAATCTACATTCCACTTTATACTATCGGAGAGATTTCCAATGTGAACTAATGCATACTCTGGCTCTGTATGCTGAAAATCCATCATAAGTTCGGCAGGGATGGCAATAAGTAGGACTACTAAAGGTGCTGGAATTTTACTTAAATATGGGATTTTAGCACTCGCCCAGCTCGTCATAATCCAAAGACTTAATATGCCAATTAGTGTTGCTTTTGGATCTAGGTGTCTTAAGAAATTGGGTATCTCTTTAAATAATTCAATCGGATCTAAGCCTTTAGTCATTGCCGGATCCACGTCTAGTAAGACTGGTATTTGTTTAGCAATTATTATAAGACCAATGGCGGCTAGCATTCCATGTATGGCAGACAGTGGAAAGAAATCTACCATTTTTCCTAGTTTAAAGACTCCGAATAGGATTTGGAAAACACCCGCAAAGACCATCGCACCTAGGGCTAAATGCCAGCCAGCTTCGCCGCCACCAAATTCATTCACAGCACCAGCTACAATCACTATTAGACCTGCCGCAGGGCCTTTAATAGTCAAACGAGAACCCATAAAGAAACTAACCAGCAAACCTCCTATTATGGCCGAAACAAGACCCATAATGGGTGGGAACTCGGATGCTTTAGCTATACCTAAACTAAGGGGCATAGCTAGTAAAAACACCACAAAACCTGAAATTACATCAGAAGATAAATTCTCTTTTAACCCTGCTAAACCGTCTAGCGGTATCTTAAGTTTTTTGTTATTAATATTCATTTTTGTATTGAAAAAAACGTTTTAAATTTATTTTATTCGGGCAGAAAGCCCTTGTTTTTTTGATTAAGAAGACCTGTGAGCAACTTCATGATACGTCTTACGATGTGGTCCTAAGAATATCCTGGCGTAAATTCTAATGGCCGTAAACTCTAGAATTATGAAAGTTGCCGAACTGAATAGTAAGAGTAGTTTATGGTTATTTTCTATGTCTGAGAACAGTAGATCAAAACCCAAGAAAGTAGGTGAAATAGGGAATCCGATAATGGTTAAAGCACAAATCAAGAAGAATAGAGCTAGACGGGGATGCTCATAAATATGCCCATGAAACTCATTGAGGTTTATGCCATTTTCTTTCGAAATAACCCTTTTAAGTGATAGTGTTCCACCTATAAAGGCCCCCGTACTGCCGCTTAAATAAAGCATAACCTGACTGACGTCAAATGTATGCTGCTGCATGATAGAGAACATGAAAAATAACTGGCTAAGTCCAATGAAATACCAAGCTCTCAGAGCAGATCTTCGTTCTGTCCATGCTATCATAATGGTCAAAAGGGCGAGTAAAGATGTAAACCCAGAAGTGAAGAGTAAGTCGAAATCTTCTGGCATCGGAATTATGAAATAATGGGCTATGTTAACAAACAGAATTAAGATAAGAATAGCCACAAGTGCTGGATGGCGTAAAAAATGAAGAGATTTACCTAACTTCTTCAGCGGTCTCCAGAGATAAGTATACCAGAGCTTATCTAAATCAAATTCTTTAACAGATAGTATGTAAAGTGCATTTCTCCATTTGGCAGGAAGAAACCTTAAAGGCTGAGATTTATTTGGGTCATATTCAAATACTTGTTTATGTATTAAATAACTCATGGCCGAAGGAGATGTCAATATTTGATATGTTCTTAGGCATGCATTGGTAGCAAAATGGATTAAGGCCAAAATGTGCCAGCCAAGTGCAATTTCAATCATTATCAAACCAATATTGGCAATAGATGAGTAAGCAATTTGAGTCTTTGCGGTGGGCTGAGCCATGCCAATCAATGTACCGAGTAGAGCACTTATCAGTCCCATAGAAATAATGGCGTACTTTGGAAAAATAAGGCCATGCCATAAGGGATATGTTCTTAATAATAAAAATACTCCAACATGAACCGCTATGGCTCCATAAAAAATAGCCGACGACACGGTAGGTCCTTCAAATGCTCTTGGTAGCCAGTTAGAGAAAGGAAACTGAGCAGACTTAACAGCTGCCGCAAGAATAAATAATAGGGCTATCATAAGTCCTTGAAGAGGGTGAATATGCGTAGCCGCATCAAACACGAAGCTTTTGTTGATAAAATTGCTAAAAACAACATTTTCTTGAAATAGGTGATGGCTAAACCAAATACCACCTATCAAAGCGGCGTCACCTATGCGATAGAAAGTCAAAACTTTCATCCCATTTTTAACGGGTAAATAACGGTCTCTGTAAAAGGCTATAAGCAGAAAAGAGGTAATGCCTACAATTTCCCATCCTAAAAAGAAGGTTTCAAAATTGCCTGAAAAAATCAATAGGTTAAGGCCAAAATTGAAGAACAGAAAGTGATTGTAGAATCTCTGAAAACCGCTCTCGCGATGCATATAAGTCTTACTGAAAACACTTACAAGAAACATCAGTATAGATGAAACAACACTGAATACTGCTGTTAATTTGTCATAATAAAGGGTAAGACCAAAGTTGAACTCCTTATTACGATAAACTGAAAAAATGAATTGCTCTAAATTATCGAAACCGTTTAGAGCCCAAAAAGCAAATAAAGATATGCTGAGAATGGTCTGAAGAAAAAGACCAGTATTAGCGATTCCGCCGATCATTTTTTCTTGCCTGTTTTTGAAAGGTAAACTCCCTAAAAAGGTAAGAAACGGAATTATTAAAAAGAGTATTAAACTTATTGACATGATACGTTACTTTCGATTTGGTAAATAGGGAGATTTTCAAAAGTGGCGTCCGTGATATGATTTGTTATCATTTCTGGAGCTTTCTCAAAAAGCGAATGAAGGTCTGTCACTACTTCTAAATTGGCCACTTCGGCGTGGTAATGATTGAAATGACCATTCTGATAATAGTAGAACTCGCCCGTTTCTGGATGCAAAGCAGTGATATGAACCCACTCATTTTTATACCATTCGTACATGGCTTCCGAAGATTGAATTACTTTTAAAAGTACTTCAGGAAAGTGTTCCACTATCACCATTAAACGTACAGGGTCATGAGGCTCAATCATTTGCCAGGGTAAACCGGGCCGCAAATCACCGTCAGAACTATTGGAAACACCTATAAGGCCCATCACATTATGGGGTAACTTGGTACCGCATCCTAGTTTTACATTATCTACTCTGGAGAAATAATACTCTAGATTTATGCCACCGCAAACTACCCCAATAGGAGCCATGACGTTAGCCAAATAGGTGCCGTCTAGATCTGTTCTATAGTCATAAGAGTTTAAGAAAGCTCTTCTATCCAGCATCAAATCTTTAGTGATAGATCTTCTGCCGACTATACAAAGGCTATTCGTTCCATGACCTAATTCTGGACGAGGTTCAAAAATGGAAACAGATCTGTCTAGAATGTCTTTTCTTACTTTTTTGATATCCCGATTAGTATCAATAGATGAAAATCGTCTAGAACGCTCTTTGGCATTTAAATCTAAGGCATCCTCAAATTTATTAACTACATCATCATGTAAGCTTTGAAAGGCTGATGGCAAATCTTCCTCTAAATAGTATTGAATCGTATCTGCCGCGGTATCATGCATAGCCCCAATGAAAAAAGTACTTTCTGGAATTTGAATGCCTCTATTGCTTAGCTCTTTTCTTACCTCAGGCAAATTGGCCGCAAAGGCAAAAACACGTGCATTCGTAAATCCCGGTCTTCCGCTACATGCTCCACAATCGTGGGCTCCATGATGTGGATTATTGGCACTGCTACTTCCGTGAGCCACCATATATACTATAGGGGAGAAGGTCTTTGTGAGGCCAATACCCAGAAGGAATTTCTCTATTCTGTCGCAAATTTCTGTTAAAGTGAAACCTATCTGAAGACCATCTTCTTTATCCTCAATATTTTTATTAATAACGGTCAATTTGCTTCGCTTTGTCATGTGAGCAAAAGCGTCAGAAATAGAAGGTTTCATTTTAGGCCTGAACAGCGTACGTGCTAATTCCGGTAAAGCCAGTAAACCCAAACCTAGATTTTTGAGTGGATTCAAACTATGCGTTCCTTCGTCAAACATCCTGTCATTATGTCCATGGTATTCCACACCATATTCTTTGATGAGATATTTGGGAGTGACTGGAGCTGGACACAGCTTATCACCAAATTTTGCTCCGATTTGTTTGAAATAGAACTCTATGCCAAAGAAACCAGGAGCTCCAAGAGTTTCACATACTGGATCTACAAATTCAATGTGCCTTCTAATGGAACATTCTCTATCATCTATACAGAAGATGGCTTGAAAGCTCGGTTTTGCTACTTCATTGTCCTTTAAGAGGTTGGTTTTGATTCCTTTTAGGACGTCGTCATAATAGCTCCATTCAAAAGCATCCTGCCAAAGTGTTAGAATTTCATGCAGCTCCGTTGAAGGCGTTGGACCTAAGATTTTTGTGGGCGGTGTCTTACTATTAACCGCCAAAGGCTGCCAATGATCCCCGAGCTGCAAATAGACCTGATCCAGTTCCATTAAAAGCTCGAAACGGATAATCTGAGCCAGCGTTATTTTTTTTCGAATCAGAAGAGCTTCTGGCATTTCATCTATAACGGCCACGATGCCGCTCCATCCTCTATGGCTAAAGGACATGTCAAAGAGGTATTGCTCAAAATAGGCTTCGTCACCCACCAATATTTTGAGTAAGTCTTCAATGCTCTTATCTTCATTATGGAAAATTTTTTTGACCTTTTTTGTTTCGAAAAAGCTAACGCCACTTTCTAATTCTAGCTGTTTTACGCTTTCATAAAACCCACCTTCATGTTCTGGGAAATTCCAGATAGAAATACCTTGGT
The DNA here is from genome assembly GCA_047623945.1 of Arcticibacterium sp. Lineage (GTDB taxonomy): Bacteria > Bacteroidota > Bacteroidia > Cytophagales > Spirosomataceae > Arcticibacterium. Next base: position 25,944 of record JBLHOT010000043.1, read on the forward strand.
CTAAATAGGCACAAAGTATTCTGAAAAAGAGCGGGTGCACCATAGAATCAAGGTCTATTTTGTACTGCTTTTTCCATTCCTGCCTAAATTGGCCTGTGCGAGCCTTAATTTGCTCATCATAAGAGGTGAAAAGCATTTTCTCAATCCATTCCTTTGAAAGAGAAGAGCCTTTTCTGTCCAGAACTACACGGTCTATGACATGCTCTTTAATTCTTCCGAGTTTATAAAGTCTGCGAAAATCGTTTAACTGGAGGGTTACTTTATACCCAAAAAGCTCTGATGCACGAAAAATACCATCATAGAATTTCTGGTTTTGAAAAGGGTGAAGTGTATTGTGATGTACAAAATCTTTGAGTGTCATTTGACCAGGCAGATAGTGCTTCAAATCATGAAGTACACGTGCTTCGTCATAAACAACCTCAGCTGTTTTTGATGTCATTATTATTATTACGTTTTGAAATGAGGGAGTAGTCAGCTTATAAAAGCTGGGTATATGGCCGAAAAGTCTGTTGAAAGACAATCTGCCAAGAATAACATGTAGATTATGGCCTAATTTCGAAGGTTTTCGAAAATAATATAAAGGCGTGAAAAAACGAAGTCAAACTTTCCGTTATTTAGAAGTAAACGGAGTTGACTAGACCTGGAGTGTTGAAAATGAAGTGATTGAAGAGCGTTGGAGAATAAATCGGATAGGTTAGAAAGGTCTTTTAACGTAATGTCTCCATCTTCAGAATCTTCCTCTACTTCTTGAGAATCTTCTAGCTGCCAAATGAATTTGCAAAAAGAATTAGATTCTTCTTTTTGGCTTACACTAAGTTCGTTTTGAAAACCAAAGGACTGTAACGATAGAAAATACGGACTTGAAATGGAGAATCCAAGTGCAAAAATAAGCAGTGATGCTGTGTACTTTCTGAGTTTCAAAGCCTTGTTTTAAATAATGAGACAAATGAAATAATAATATTAAGTGATGATCTATATGATTAATTAAAATTTATTAAGAATTAATAGAAACTTTAATTAATGCTAGAAATTGTTAGATAAATGAAAAGTAGTACAATCTTATCACTTCTTCATGACAGAAAATGATCATTGCCGCGATGAGTATAGCCGAAATGCTGGGACAAAATAGAGTCGGTCCAAAGTTTTAGAGGCTCACCCAAAATTGTTATCGTGGCCCTTAGATCAAAAGCCCACTATTTTCTATATTTTCGACCAATGAAATCCTTGAAACCCAAAGAATCCCTCAATAAAGCCTTTCTAAAAGTTAAACCAACCGTACGGAAATTGAGGTTTTTAAGGCCAATCTCATAAGGCTGATTGACGATTCTGCTCAGAATGCAGAACAGCATGAGGAGTTTCATAAAAATCTAGTAAGCACTTTTTTGAATAAGACCTACTATGAGGGAAAGCATTATATCAATATCCATAACCGCCAAGATTTAGTCATCCACAATGATAAGACTGCGAAATCTTCCGTTGGCGTAATAATAGAGACCAAAAAGCAGGGGAACAAAACGGAGATGTTGCGGAAAGACAAGCTCAATGTGAAGGCTTTACATGAAGTTTTACTCTATTTCTTACGGGAAAGATTCCAGCATAAAAATCTAGAAATTAAACACTTAGTAGTCACTAATGTGCAGGAGTGGTTCATTTTGACGCACAGCTTTTTGAAAAATTATTTGCCGAAAACAAGAACCGTGTCAAGCAATTTGAAGCTTTTGAAAACGGAACTTTAGGAAGTTCTAAGACAGATTTTTTCTATAAGGAAATAGCCGAACCCCACATACAAGAAGTGCTAGAAGGTTTGGACTTTACTTATTTAGACCTGAACGATTACAATAAACCACTCCGAAACGAAGACAAAAAGGACGATAAAAAGCTGATAGCACTTTACAAATTGCTTTCGCCTGAACATTTATTGAAACTCCCTTTTGCGAATGATAGCAACAGCCTTGACAAGAAATTCTACAGCGAATTGCTCCATATTATAGGACTAGAAGAAACCAAAGATGGCGGCAAAAAGGTAATTGGCAGAAAAAAAGATGGAGAAAGAAACACGGGTTCACTACTGGAAAATACTATTATACAGCTATCTAGCCTAGATAAACTAAGCCGATTAGAAAACAGATCACAATACGGTAGCACCACCGACGAAGCCCTTTTTAATGTAGGGCTAGAGCTAGCCATTACTTGGATAAATAGGATTTTGTTTTTGAAGCTTTTAGAAGCTCAGCTCATTTCTTACCACAATGGAAATAGAGATTAAGCTTTTTTGAGTTTTGATAAAATCAATAATTATGATGACCTAAACAGTCTGTTTTTTCAAGTATTGGCTAAAAAGCCAAATGAAAGAAACGAAGACGTAAAAGAAGCCTTTGCCCGTGTTCCGTATTTGAATAGTTCGCTTTTTGAAGCTAATGAAATGGAGCATAAGACTCTTTTTATTAGCAATTTAAGGGACGCAAAAATACTTCCGTTGATAAGCAATACAGTGCTCAAAGGTGCATCGGGCAAAAAGCAAAAGGGAGCATTGAACGCTTTGCAATACCTTTTTGAGTTTCTAGAGGCCTATGATTTTGGAAGTGAAGGTGCAGAAGCTATCCAAGAAGAGAACAAAACGCTGATAAACGCCTCTGTCTTAGGGCTGATTTTTGAAAAGATTAATGGCTATAAAGATGGCTCTTTCTTTACCCCGGGCTTTATTACCATGTATATGTGCCGCGAAACCATCAGGCGGGCGGTGGTGCAGAAGTTTAATGAGCAAAAGGGCTGGGCCTGCGAAAGCCTAACAGAAGTAGAAGACCAGCTAGAAGTACAAGATAGGGCAGAGGCCAATATTATCGTAAATAGCCTGAAAATATCTGACCCTGCTGTGGGTTCGGGGCATTTTTTGGTCTCAGCATTAAACGAAATTATTTCCATTATGAATGATTTAAGGATTCTGCAAGACAGAAATTGCAGCAGATTAAAAGAATATGAATTTAAAGTAGAGAATGATGAACTCATCATCACAGATAGTGGAGAGCTTTTTGAATGCCACTATGCCAAGAAAGAGAGCCAACGCGTACAAGAAGCCTTCTTTCATGAAAAGCAGGCTATCATAGAAAACTGCTTGTTTGGCGTAGACATTAACCCCAACTCCGTAAAAATATGCCGACTAAGATTATGGATAGAGCTACTAAAAAATGCCTACTACAAAGCTCCCCTCGCAACAGGAGAGGGGCCGGGGGGTGAGGTAGGACTAGAAACCCTCCCAAATATTGACATCTATATTAAATGTGGTAATTCTCTCATTAGCCGTTTTGGGCTAGACGCCGATATAAAAGATGCTTTAAAACAAAGTAAATGGACCATAGATAGCTATAGACTAGCTATGGATGCTTACCGAAATGCTCAAAATAAAGAAGAAAAGCACGCCATGGAGCGGCTTATAAATGACATAAAGGGCGATTTCCGTTCTGAGATTTCTAAGAGCGACCCTAAAGTGAAAAAACTTTACAAAATTAGTGGAGAGCTTACCAAACTAACCACGCAGCGTAGCCTTTTTGATATGCCAGCAAAAGAAAAGAAGGCATGGAATAAAAAGCTAAATAGCTTGAATTTAGAAAGCCGAAAGCTGGACGAAGCCATAGAAGAAATTAAATCTAACAAAATCTGTGAGAATGCATTTGAATGGCGTTTTGAGTTCCCAGAAGTGCTAAACGATGCAGGGGATTTTGTGGGTTTTGATGTAGTGATTGGGAATCCTCCATATATTCGGATCCAAGATTTAGTTTTTTCCCACTTGAAAGAAGTTGAGTTTTATAATTTGGAATCAATAGCGTCCTAAACGATTAAAAAAGGAGAGGAAATTAAAGTATCTCAAATTACCTTTGAGTTGCACAACAAAAACGTCCTCTCCAATGGTAAATTTAACGCTGTTTAGTCAAATAATAAAGA
>JBLHOT010000044.1:0-29869 GCA_047623945.1 Arcticibacterium sp.
TAAATACTTATGTAAATACTTGCATTTTACCCTTAAAAAATGGTACTTGAGAGAATTACAGTTTATAAAGCTTGTGAAGGGTTAATATACTTTACAAAATGGTTTAAAGGAATAACCCATCTCTACTAGAGTTGGGTTATCTTTTTTTACGGCACATCAATCTCTAGCTATGAATATTAGAAGCTTAGGCGTGTATACCCTTTTTATCTACTGCCTGTTAACTTTAGGCAAATTGGCCGAACCCAAAATTTCACTTTACTATGATGGGATTGACGTTATAATAAGTCTTCTAGCTTTCGGACTTCTTATGTCCGGTTTCTATGTTGGCTTTAGGTTTACTAAAACTATAAAGACTCCATTGAGAGTACACAAAGCTATTTTGAATGTTCTTACAGTGCGGGAGAATGAAGTTTTAGAAGCAGCTTCTAGAGGTTTAAGTAATGCTGGAATTGCTGATAGTCTTTGTATTTCAGTACCTACCGTAAAAAGCCACTTGTCCAATGTCTAAATGAAACTCGGTGTAAAAAGAAGGACACAAGCCATTATTATAGCTCAGAAAATTCTACTTAAAACAGAAAATCATACTTTAGTATGACCTCCTTTTGAATTACTAACTGGACCTTTACCACAATAAACCCATAAAAATATGATACTCAAACCAGCTCTTAAATTTGGACTAATCTCTGGAGGCATTCAGGCCTTGATTATGATTCTCTTTACGCAGAAAATGCTTGAGACTGAATCTTCGCTTGGTCAATCTGAGCTCATCGGCTACGGGGTCATGCTTGTTGCTCTTAGTCTCATATTTTTTGGAATTCGAGAGCACAAAATGAAAGTATTAGGCGGTAAAATCTCTTTTAAAGAGGCTGTAAAAGTGGGAGGCTTCATAGCTCTGATAGCCGCTCTCATTTATACTTTTACATGGATGATAATTACTGAATTTAACCCCGCCCTTCATGAGAGTATTGCCAATATCTATATCAAAGACATTGAGAGCAAAGGGCTCACTGATATTGAACTTCAAACTGCACTAAGTCAAGTGGAGAAAACCATGGGAAATTACAAAAAACCACTTTTTAAATTCGGAATTACGATGATGGAGAAACTTCCACAAGGGCTTATCGTCAGTTTAATTTCTTCTATAATTCTTAGGACAAAGAATCAATAGAAGTAAACCTCATCAATGAAGACCCATGACTTATCTCCCTTTCTGGTATGCCAAGAAGGAAGCCTTGTCAGTGGCTTACAAATTATTTCATAAAACTTGTACTGCTCCTTGAGAGAGAACGATTCGGCATTAAATGAAACACTTCCATTCTCTGTTAATAATTTGGGCTTCTTGCTGTGGATAAGTGTAAGATCTCCTTCTCGGTTGCCAGCCCATAATTGAATCTCAGCGGGTGGCATGATGGAACTTCCTGCACTTTTTAGATAACTCACTGTGAGACCTTTATACTTATCATTTAAATTTCTTTCAAAGACTATCTCAGCATTTTCTCCAAGAAAACCCAACCATGTTAAATCTTTAAAATTGTCTTTATCACCTTGTTTTCCGTCAATCACAGTACCTGCACCCTTCCCTGGATAATCTTTATGAGCGGGCTTTATGAGCCATGCAGAGTCTGGTTTAAAGCTGCTTTCGAACAAGGCAAAAGAGGCTACATCGCTGCGATACCAACCCTTTTTTGTGGCTATCGCTTTTATTTCCACAAAACCATTGACCTCCAAACTCTTTTCATAAATCAAACCCTTTAAAGAATCTGGAGTGCTACTATCCAATGTGTATCTAATCTCTACACCGGTTAGACCATGCTTAAGCTCTAGCTTTTCTCCTTGAGCTAAAATGGCATCTCTATTTGCCAATATCGGGGAATTTATTTTCAAAACGTCATCTTTTGAAGCCTTAAAGCCTGTATAAACGCGAGTTGCAGGGTTTTCCTTCTTATATGCTTCTATTTCTTCTTGGTCCAAACCAGTATTCCAAACATAAATAGACCTAAGGTTTTCTAGCTTTTTTAATTTAGATAAACTTCCTTTTTCTAGTGGGATACCTGTAAGGCTTAAATACCTTAATTGCTTTAAGTTAGCCAATCCTTCTATTCCCTTTCCTGTTAAATTGGTATAGTTTAAAATCAGTTTTTCTAAGTTTTGAAAACCTGTGAGCAAGCCCAAGTCTTTGTCATCTAGAGGCATTTTAGAAAGATTTAAGCTCACCAATTGTTCCGAGACTTTACTTAGACGCTTTAAATCCTCAACATTAAAACGCTGCGAGACAAAAAAACTAGCCTGAAGGGCCGCTGAACCATTTGCTAATTCATTGACTGTACAAAAAGGTGTATTTAATTCCGCTATTAGAGAAGATGAAGCTGCATTAAAATCATATGATTTATCACCCGATTCCGGGGGATATTGAGTCTGTACCAGAGTTCTAAGTGTGTCTCCAACTTGAAGTTCGCTTAAAGTTAAACTAGTATCTGCACCTGCATCTATCCAGCGAGATAATAAAGCTATTTCTAAAGGAGTTAATTGAGGTTTTCCTTTAGGCGGCATGTGCTTTTTATCATCCAATGGTAAATTAGCATTGCTTATCAAATGACTATTTAGGGCACTTCCGGCCTCCCAAATGGGACCATCTTCTCCCCCTTTCATAATCTTGGCCAATGACGCCATGTTTAACTCACCCTTCTGCTTCTTATCATTATGGCATGCCAAACATTTTGCTTTTAAGATCGGGAATACAGCCTGATCATAGAGCGGTTCGTTTTCTAAAAAAGTAAGATCTGCTACAGGTCTTATGGGTGCCAAAACATAATCTTCACCATGAGTAATTTCACCTCCTAAATGGCCTGCAAAAGTCATCACAGCTAACGTGGCTATGGAGGGTATTTTAGCCATATTCCACCCTTTGTTATAGGCCAAATAACTCAACCAGCATCCTATACTCGTAAGAATACCTAGTCGTTTATGGTCTTTTAATAGCTCTAAATCATACCCTGATTCCAGGCCGAGGAAAAATCCAAAAATGGCGGTTAAAGCAGCCGTAATAGCTGAAAAAAGAAAAAGGAAAGTCAATATTTCTGACAAGTCCGTCTTCTTGAAAAAACTATCCAGAAGCTGCAGAACTACCGCTATCAAAAAGACACCAATAGGAAAATGAAGCAAAATAGGGTGCATTCGTCCTAGCGGAACTAGCAAAGTGGGTAATTCCACTTTAGACTCAAAAAGAAATAAGAAAACCAACATCACATTGAGACCTATAAGAAGTGATGCGGTAAATTTAGCAAATCTACTCATTTAAAAACGAACGTTTGGGTTAGGCAATTATTCCTGGAATTACATTTCCGGCCACATCTGTTAGTCGGTACCTTCTTCCAAGGTGCTTATAAGTTAGTTTCTCGTGGTCCAAACCCATCTGATTCATAATAGTGGCATGGAAGTCATTCACATGAACAGGGTCTTTAATGATATTATAACCCAACTCATCTGTTTCACCATAAACCATCCCCGGCTTTATACCTCCACCAGCCATCCAAATGCTGTAGGCTCTAGGATGATGGTCTCTACCGTAATTATCTAAAGTAAATTTACCCTGACAGTAATTGGTCCTTCCAAACTCACCACCCCAAATCACTAAAGTTTCGTCTAAAAGACCACGCTGTTTTAAATCCATCACTAGAGCTGCAGAAGCTCTATCTACCTCTTCTGCCTGAAGAGCCATTTCGCTTGGCAAGTTGCCGTGCTGATCCCATCCTTGATGATAAAGTTGCACAAATCTTACACCTGATTCTGAGAGTTTCCTAGCCATAAGGGCATTCGCGGCATAAGTGCCGGGTACCATACAATCGGCACCATACATCTTTATCGTGGCATCTGATTCTTTTGACAAATCAGTAAGCTCTGGCACTGCCGTTTGCATGCGGTAGGCCATTTCATATTGCTGAATTTTAGCTTCCACTTCTGGGTCTCCACTCTTATCAAAACCCATTTGATTCATTTCTGCTAGTTTGTCCAGCATCTTTCTTCGACTCGCCCTGTCCATTGCATCGGGATCGTTAAGGTAAAGAATCGGATCTTCTCCGCTACTAAACATGACACCTTGATGGGTAGAATCTAGGAAGCCGTTTGTCCATAATTTGGAGTAAACACCTTGTCCGTTCCCTCGTCCTCTAGAGAGTAATACGCAAAAACCAGGTAGATTTTGATTTTCGCTGCCTAGGCCATAGCTCATCCAAGCTCCCATGCTTGGTCTATTTCCTATCTGAGCCCCAGTTTGCATAAACGTTAGAGCAGGATCATGATTGATAGCCTCGGTATTCATGGAACGTATTACACAAATGTCATCAGCTATTTTAGCTATATTCGGAAACAAGTCACTAATCCAAGTCCCGGCTTTGCCATGCTGCTTAAAGTCATAGTAAGAACCCATCATAGGAAACTCTGATTGCCCAGAAGTCATTCCAGTAAGTCGCTGCCCTTTTCTAATAGATTCCGGTAGGTCTTGACCTGCAAGCGTCCTTAGCATTGGTTTATAATCAAAACTCTCTAATTGACTAGGAGCTCCGTTTTGAAAAAGATAAATGACTCTTTTTGCTTTTGGGGCAAAATGGGGTACACCTAAAGGCAGGCTATCAGAAATATCTCCGCCGCTTTTGAAAAGATCAGGCATTAGCAGCGAGCCTAAAGCTATCCCTCCTATTCCAGCAGCCGCTTTCCCAAGAAAATGCCTTCTATTGACATTCAACTTATGTTTTAAAATTTCTTTTTCCATAAACTCTTAAACTTTCGTAATGGCTTCCTCCATATTATAAATCAATTGGATACAGTGCATTAAAGCAGCTTTCTCCACACTTTTCTTTTCCATTTCCCCCTCAAATTCTCCAACGCTGAGGAGTTCAAATGCTTCCTTCGTATTGGCTTCAAAATAGGCCTTCTCTTCTTTATAATAACCCTCCAGTAAGGCTAACTCTTTGCTTTCAGGAATTCTACAGATAATGCTTCTAAAAGCCATGGTGAGTTTATTCTTATTATCAACCAACTTACTAGAAAGAACTCTAGATGCTTCCAAAACAGTAGGATCGTTTAACATCACCAAAGCTTGTAAAGGCGTGTTAGTCGTTAATCTTTCTACCTCACACTGATCCCTGTTACTTGAATCAAAAATCAACATAGTAGGTGGTGGTACGGTTCTTTTAATAAAAACATACATTCCTCTTCTATAGAGGTCATCACCATGGTCCTGAACATATTTTTTTAATATCCCTCTTCCAGAAGTGGCTCCTTCCCAAATCCCCGCAGGTTGATATGGTTTCACACTTGGCCCACCAATTTCAGGATTAAGTAAACCGCTACTGGCCAAAACTACATCTTTAACTATCTCAGCAGGGACTCTAATTCTTTTACTTCTAGCCAAATAAACATTTTCAGGGTCTATTTGGAGATGCTTCTTAGTAACTACTGAAGATTGACAATATGTGGCCGTCATCACCATTTGTTTAAGCAAACGTTTCATATCCCAGCCATTCTCCCTAAAATCGACAGCCAGCCAATCCAGCAACTCTGGATGAGAAGGTAAATCACCTTGCATTCCAAAATCTCCCGTGGTCTTAACCAATCCTGTTCCGAAAAGTTGACTCCAGACTCTATTCACGAAAACCCTTGCTGTCAAAGGATTTTCTTTATCTACTAACCATTCAGAAAGCCCTAGTCTATTAGGTGCGTATTTGGTGGTATCAAAAGCCAAAATACTCTTTGGTAAATCAAAAGGTACTTCCTCTCCGTGAGCATCATAACCTCCTCTTTCTAGGAGGTAAGTTGGTCTTATGACAGAACTATCTCTCATGACCATCACTTGGAGCTTGGCCGTGTCTTTTTTGTTGATAAAGCTAAAAATACTCTTTACGTCCTCATTAGAAATTCGCATGTTTGGCGGATCTGCAAAGTTGGCGTCTATTGTACCGAATAGTCCTTTTTCGGGGACTTGATTAAAAAAGGCAAAAGAGCTATAATATTCCTTTTGAGATATAGGATCGTACTTATGATCATGACAATGTGCACATTCAAAAGTCAGAGCCAAAAAAGACTTACCAAAAGTATTCACCCTATCTGTAACATACTCCACACGATACTCCTCATCTATCACGCCACCCTCTTGGGTAATCTTATGATTTCTGTTAAAACCAGTTGCCAAAATGGACTCCTTTGTAGGGTTTTCTAGAAGGTCTCCTGCGAGCTGCCATGTCAAAAACTTATCGTAAGTGTAGTTTGAATTAAAAGCATGAATGACCCAGTCTCTCCATGGCCACATGGTTCGTAATCCATCATCCTGATAACCATGAGAATCCGCATAGCGTGCCACATCTAACCATGGCAGTGCCATTTTTTCGCCAAAATGTTTATTGGCCAATAGTTCATCAACCACATCTTCGTAGGCACTTTCAGCGTTATTACTTATAAATGCATCTTGGGCATCTATGGACGGAGGTAAACCTATCAAATCAAAATAAACTCTTTTGAGTAATTGCTCTTTATCTGCCTTCGGATTGGGCGAAAGCCCTTGTTTTTTTAAACCATCATAGACATAATAATCAATTTCAGACTTCGTCCAAGATTTATCTGCCTTTGGCAATTCTCCTTTTTCGGGAGGAATAAAAGCCCAATGAGGTTTATATTCTGCCCCTTGCTCTATCCACTTTTTCACTAAATCAATTTCCCTCTGCGTCAATTTCAAATTTGATTCTGCAGGCGGCATTCTATCTGTACTATCGGGAGTTATCATCCTCAAATACACTTCAGAAAGCTCTGGTTTGCCCGCAACAATTGCATGAGCATCTGGCGAATCTTTTAAGGCCGCGAAAGCTCCTTCAGGAGTATCCAATCTTAGATCTGACTCTCTTTTATTGGCATCTGGTCCGTGACATTTAAAGCATCTGTCAGAGAGAATTGGCCTTATATGAAAATTAAAGTCTACTGTTTCGGGAATTTCAGCAGCAGAAGCCCCAGGCGAGTAACAAGAATCCAAGACAGCCAATGATATACATAAACCTGTGGCTAGAAGTAGATAATATTTCAAACTAGATTTCATGTAAAATATGGTTAGGCCGAACTTTCATTAATAACAAAACTAGTTCTTGAGCAAGATAAAATCCTACTTTTTCAAAAAAATACGATAAACTTTAAGCATTTGCATAAATAGTATCACGTAAACGAAAAAATCTGCCTTATTAGTTGAAAATAACTAATAAGGCAGACCTTGAATCAAATCTAAAAGACTAACTATTTCTTTACTTTTTTACGATATATCAATATCACTCCGTTGGATCCTCTCGTACCGTAAATAGAAGTATCTGCGGCATCTTTAAGCACCGTTACACGTCCAATATCTTGGGGCCTAAGTTGATTATAAACTGAGGAGAAAGAGCCCATTTGCTGCCCATCTAACATAAAAAGGGGCTCATTACTAGCCGAAAAAGAACTTATTCCACGAATTGTCACCACAGCATTGGATCCTGAGCCACTTACATTCACTCCGGATATTCTGTTGAGATACATATCTAAAGGCATATTCTCGTCATCATTATCTATCGATGAGGCAGAGCCCGTCTCTGATGTTGTAGAATAACCATCGGTCTCTTTTTTCTCTCTGTTTGTTTGCGTATCTGCTTTAGGTGTATTTATAGTACAGCTAAAAATACTGAGACATAAAAAAGCAAGCGAAAGCTTAAGGATCATTTTATTTTTCATAAGATTGTTTCGGAGTAAGGATAAATATTAATAAATCTACCGTTTAAAATCCACAAATGTTAATAAACTAGATTCTCCGATTCCACAAATAGACATAGAGCTCCTTTTTGGGTTACATCAATGACTATAGTTTAGAGGAAACTATCACGCTCTGCTACTATCAGAGTATATCTACAATTTTCCCGAGACTGGGTTGGAGAGGCCAATTATGGTCGCACCGAACTGATAGAACTACGAGAGCCAGAATGGTACTTAGTCTGGGTCAAGTACAAAACCTGGGGATGAATTTTCTAGGCATAGATTTGGCAAAGTCTAAAAAGGAAGAAATCGATACTTCTTACACCTCTGAATCTAGGCCTAAAAGCTTTGACTTTGGTACGGTGCAACGCCTCGCATTAAAGGATTCCGATGAAGCACTGGAGTTTCTATTGTCAAAATAGTTAAGAATGGTTCTGTAATGATGCTCAAAAGTTCGAGCAATAGAGTTGAATGATTTAAAGCAAGCTTGCCTTACATTTTTATGCCACTTGGCTAGTCTAGCTAGGCCATATGTTTGGTCCGTAGTCTTGTCGTAAATCTCAGCGAGTTTAAGACCTAGACCAAACCCCTTTTCGATATCTGGGTAGCGTTCTAATAGTAGAGCTGCTCTTTGTGCTTGAGATTTAGACCAGTTAACAGGCCTCTTGTAAAGCACGTATCTGCTTCTGGCTAAAAGTTGTTTAAGTGTGTCGCCATTGCTAAGTACTTCAGGGTTAAAAGAAGTGCTTTGTGCCCTTGCCAGTTCAATAGCATCACTCTCTTGATCCAATTCCTCCCATCGGTGCTTAATTCTCATTTCTTGTACAGCATCCCACGCTAATTTTTGTACATGAAATCGGTCCGTAACTTGCTTGGCCCAAGGGAATGACTTCTTGATAGCTAAGCCCATGTTTGCGGCCATGTCGAGTTTTACTTCCTTGACCATCTTACGCTTAGGTTCAGGGATTTTGCGTAGGACTTTCATGATATCAGCAGCTTTAGTTCCTGAAATGATGGCAATAATGCTTCCTTTTTTACCCTTAGCAGCCTTGTTAGTCAGAATAGTATAAAGCTCCCCATCCGATAGACTAGTTTCATCTATTCACAAATATTCTCCCATGTTTTGAGGAAAAACTAGCCATTCTTTAGCTCTTCGTTTCTGTTTCCAGTTCTTGAAATTGCTAAGATGCTCTTTGTATTGTCGCTGTAATTTCTTGCCATTCAAACCAAATAATTTGCCAACCGTTTCAACGTCAATAGCCTGTGTATCTATTGAATTCTTTTAAAAAAGCGGCAAACTTTGTTGTTAGTCGAGTGCCGCTGGTTACCAATTCCCAGTTTCTGGTCACATTCTTATTGTTCTCTAAATTCTTCCATTTCCGTCGTTTAATATGAAGAAAGACTTTGTAATGACGAATTGGAAAGTCTCTAATGGTTATTTCATCAAAGAAGCCTTTTGAATGGAGTTTCAGACGGGACAGTTCTTTAGGGGGCTCAGATTTTTCAGAGAGGTAAATTCTTAAAATACCAGACTCTTCTTCCTTTTTAACTTTTGTAATGTTAAAATTATCGACCAATAATTCCGGCAGCAACAGCTTTACTAATTCTTCCAATTTTGAACTTATCTATTTTGTCCAAAATTTATAAACATTCATTTATCCCCCAACTTTTGCTCTTGATCCCTTAGTCTTTTGTAATCTCTAAAACTATTTCACATTAGTCTATAGCAAAAACGGAAAAAGCCCAACCTTTCAGTTGAGCTTGTGTGATCCCAGCACGATTCGAACGTGCGACCGTCTGCTTAGAAGGCAGATGCTCTATCCAGCTGAGCTATGGGACCTCCTTAAATCGGAGTGCAAAAGTAATGTTCTTATTATTTTTATCCAATAAGGACATTGAATTAAATTTAAAATAAATTCTAATCAGCATTCAATTGCCATTTAAGACGAAACTTCCCCACATGATTGGTAAATTTGGTCATCAATAAATGTGAACTATGAAACTATTCTCTGCCCAAACCTATTCTGCCCGCAGGGCTCAACTTAAATCTTCAGTAAAATCTGGCCTTATCCTCCTTCTAGGGAATGATGAAGCTTCCATAAATTGTACAGATAATCATTACAGATACCGTCAAGATAGTAGCTTTCTTTATTTCTTTGGTATTAATCAGCCTGGCCTAAATGCAATAATCGATTTAGAGTCTGGTGAAGAAGTCCTTTTTGGTAATGAATTGTCTATTGAAGATATTATTATTGTGGGCCAGCAAGAAACCCTTGGCTCTATGGCAGAGAAGGTGGGTATTAAAAGTCTCCAACCCAGCTCTAATTTAACGGCCAAAATCTCTAAGGCTCTAGCCTCGAAACAAAATGTCCATTATCTACCCCCTTACCGCTTTGATAATATTCTAAAACTCTCCGAATGGCTTCGGAAAACACCGGCTACTATTAAAAGTGGTGCATCTAAGGAGTTAATAAACGCAGTTATAAACCTAAGATCTTATAAATCTGAAGAAGAAGTAACAGAAATGACCTATGCCGTGAATATATCCGGTATGATGCATCAAAATGCGATGAAGGCCGCAATGGACCCACAGAAAGAATTTGAATATGAAGTAGTAGCAGAAATATATAAAACAGCCAAGGCAAACAATTGCTACTTAGCCTATCCAGCCATCTTTTCGATTAATGGCCAAACGCTCCATAATCATTATCATGGTAACAAGATAGATAAAGACCGAATGATACTTAATGATTCTGGTGCCGAAAATGAAATGTGCTATGCTGGAGATATCACACGAACGTTCCCTGCGAATGGGAAATTCACTACCAAACAAAAGGAGATTTATGACATCGTGCTAGAGATGGAAGAAAGCTCTATAGCTTCTTTAAAGGCTGGTGTTATGAATAGAGATATTCATATTGCTAGTAATGAACTGATGCTAACTCGACTAAAAGAACTAGACATCATTTCTGGAGATGTGAAAGATTTAACTCAGCAAGGTCTGGGCGGTTTATTTATGCCTCACGGTTTAGGACACATGATAGGTCTGGATGTACATGACATGGAAGATTTAGGTGAAGATTTGGTGGGGTATAGAGAAAACCTTAAAAGAAGTACTCAACTTGGTTTAAAATCCTTAAGACTAGCCAAAGAACTAGAAGCTGGCTTTGTTATTACCGTGGAGCCAGGTATCTATTTTACTCCTGAATTAATTCAGAAATGGAAAGCCGATGGCAAATTTAAAGATGCAGTTAACTATCAAAAACTAGAATCCTACTTCGATTTCGGAGGTATCCGTATTGAAGATGATATTTTGATAACAGAAACTGGATATCAGGTTTTGGGAGATAGAATCCCTAAAACTATTGATGAGATTGAAAAAACAATGTCGGTTTGACCAAAATAGCAGCTATGAAAAGCTTTTTCTACATCTCGGTAATTGCCTTATTATCTTGTGACAACCCTAGCAACCAAATGGTTGACTATAAAGACATTCACACTAACGCGATTGTAATTGATACCCATAATGATATCTTAACCATGACTATGGAAAAGGGTCATGTGATGGATAATGACTTATTAGGTAAAACCCATTCAGATTTAGACAGATTCAAAAAAGGTGGGGTTGACGTTCAGTTTTTTTCAATTTGGTCTGATGGAGGAAACGTTAATCCTTATGATTTCGCTATACGACAAATTGACTCTTTAGATGCCGTTGTAAATCGAAATCCCGATAAACTAGTAGAGGTCAAAAATACTTCCGAAATGGCCGAAGTGCTAAAGAAAGGAAAAATAGCAGGGTTCTTTGGATTGGAAGGTGGTCACATGATTGAAAACGATCTAAATAAACTTGAAAACCTTTATAATCGCGGCGTACGCTATATGACGCTCACTTGGAACAATTCCAATTCTTGGGCCACTAGTGCTTCAGACGAGACTTCAGGGGCCGTATTAGAACACAAAGGTCTCACGAATTTCGGAAGGAAGGTTATTCATAAAATGAATGAATTGGGTATGATAGTAGACATTAGCCATGTGGGTGAACAAACTTTCTGGGATGTTATTGGTACCACGTCTAAACCCATTATTGCTTCTCACAGCTCTGTTTATACTCTCTGCCCGCATCCAAGAAACCTAAAAGATGTCCAATTAGAAGCCATTGCTAAGAATGGCGGTGTGGTCTCTGTTAATTTTTATTCTGGATATCTAGATAGTACTTATACGGGCAAGAAAAACTTATTTCTAGTTAAGCATAAAATAGAATATGACTCCTTATTAAGAAGTGGTACTGTTGATTATTTAGCAGAAGAAAGGCTCTTTGAAAAGTATAGTTCTGAAGTCGAATCTATTCGTGCTCCATTTGATTTAGTGATTGCCCACGTAGAGTATATTATAGATTTGATAGGCGTCAATCATGTAGGTCTAGGTTCAGATTTTGACGGCATTGAATCTACCCCTCAACTATTGGATGATGTAAGCACATATCCTCAAATTACAAAATCCCTTTTGGAGAAAGGTTACTCGGTAATAGATATTAACAAGATACTGGGAGGCAATATTTTAAGAGTTCTCAAATCCAATGAGCCTATTTAGAAAAGCATATAAAGCATATTTATACACTTTGGGCTCTCTGTTAAGCCTAAAAGTAAAAGTTCCTATATCATCTAAGTTTTCTCCTGCCTGAATGTTTATTTCAAGGTCTCCGTTCTCTATTAGTCCACCTGAAATCCTTCCTGGACGGGCTTTATAAAAATCAGGATCATCAAAGTATGCCCCAGATTCTTGAAAATATTCGGCCGTTTTTTGAAACTTACCATCAATAAGAATTATGGGCCCCTGAACCGTCAAGTGGGCACACCCTAATTCTAGGTACCATAAGTTTTCTTGAATATTTAGGGACGCCCCTTCAGCACCCCAATTCCCCATTTGAAGGCTCGTTTGACTTTGTTTATCACAGCTCAAGAATGACATCAAACAGAAGAATAATACTTTTTCCATAATAAATCATACTTATCTCTTCTATATAAACGCTCCCGATAATTTCAAATTATACCTTAAAGTAAATATATTGAGGTTTTAATTACCCTTAAACTTATACTCTTATGGATCTTTCAAACATCAATTTCTTAGCCGTTATGGTAGGTGCAGTTGTCTCTTTTGCCTTTGGCTCCTTGTGGTACAGTCCTCTATTATTTATTAAAGCCTGGCAAGAAGGCGTTGGCATTAGTGACGAGGAATTCAAAAACTCTAACATGTTTAAAACCTTTGGCGGAAGCCTAATCATGATGATTATCATGTCATTAGGAATGGCCATCCTACTTAGAGGGCACGAAGCCGGAGACATCGATTGGCAAGTTGGTCTAATGCACGGACTATATGTGGGTATTATGTTTGTAGCCACAGGAGCGGCTATAAATATCCTGTACCAAAACAAAAGCCTCAAACTTTGGCTTATAGATGCCGGTTACCAAGTCATTATCTTGATGATTATGGGGGCCATTATTGGAGCCTGGGCCTAAAACATCTTTTAAAAGGTCTCAACTCTGGAGTTCAGACCTTCTTTTTTTCTTTAATCTTATAGAAAAGAATAATACCAGCCAAAAAGAGTGTAATACCATTACCCAAAATCATCGATATCGAGTCTTTCTCCCAACCATAATAAAACCAAAGAGCCACACCCAAAATAAACATAAGGTACATTCTGAGAGAGATACTCCTAGTGTCTTTGGTTTTTATAACCTTTACAGCCTGTGGCAAAAAGCTTGTTGTGGTAAGAAAAGCCGCAACTAGTCCAATAAACTCTAAAGTATCCATGAATTACAATTCGAATAAGACCTTCCCTGCCGACATATTTTCAGTATAAGTCTTCAAGGCTTCGCCAAAATTATCGAGACTTAGCTTTTTATTGATATCTGTTTCAAAACCATCTTTAAGCATTGCTTGTACTTTTCTAGTGTCTTTCATCGTCTGAATAAAGCTTTTTCTGGCAACGGTTTTAGACAACCAATAACCCGCCACTTCGTATTCATAAAAAATAAAATCTCTAGGAGATATTCTCGGAATATTCTCTAAATCTAACATTCCGTAAACTATCATTTTTGATTTCGGAGGCATACATGATAGAATGTCACTAGGTAAATGGCCTCCACCCACTGCGTCTAGAAAGAGTACTTTTTTATAAGACTTTGCCCAAGTACTCAAGTCCTTTTTCCAATTATCTTCCGAGCTGTTAGCTATGTAATCTACACCCCAAGATGTCAATTTATCTACCTGCTCTTTTCTTCTTACCACGCCCCCAAAGGCCAAGCCATTTTTCTTTGCCTGATAGTTGACCATGTTACTTAAAGCACTAGCCGCCGCCGACATAACAATAGCGGTATAGCCCCCTTTTTTAGCCATTTCAGCTAATTCAATGGCAGTTAGCGGATTCACAAAAGACATTGATCCTTGTTCTAGGCTCACATCCTTTCCCATCACTACACACTTTGTAGCATCTGTGAGCATGTATTCTGCATAGGTGCCGTCGCCTTTCTCCGAGGCCACACACGCCACATTTTTACCTTTCAGATAATTGGCATAGAAACCTCCTCCAGACTCCATCACCACACCGCTTCCCTCAAAACCAGGAACTACAGGAAAGGCTTTTTGGATACCATACTGACCTGTCAAAAAGGCTAAGTCGGAGGGGTTGATAGGCGAATAGGCCATCTTTATCAGTACTTGACCTTTTCTGGTAGGTTTCGGAATTGGCTTTTCTACGATTTCAAGTTTGTTTGGTGCTGCTAGGCTAAGGGCTTTCATTGTCATTATTTTGTTGATGTTATATATTGAAATGTGTTAATAGTTCTTAGTGAATCATTTTAGAGTTTTGACGATTGTCTGATAGTATAAGTGTTTCAACTTTTTGATTCTTAATTCTGTAATAAATGTTACTTTTTTTTGACACAACGTAGTTGAATTCTTCTAAAACGGGCTTGTTAACTGCTGATGATTGAGAGAAGTGTTGAGGTTTAAGAACCATCTCAAAGCATCATTCACTTTCTTCAAAAAAACAACTTTGAAAGTTACCCTATCTTAAGACTAAATAATCTAGACGTCTTGAATTTTTAACTTTAGCAAAAGGTTAAGTTTCTATTTCATAAGTCATCCCGCTTTATGCCCTATCTAGTTGCTTAATAGCTGTCTCAATTCTCTCTTCTTTAATTTCGGTCAAAATATGGCTATCCCCTCTTCAGCTTTCAACAAATCAAAAACTCTTTGAATCAAGGACGGACTCTCAATATTCAATATCTCCTTTATAAATTCTATTTTTGATATTTGTATATCCATAAGCTAAAAATCATTTCTTTGCTATCTATTTAAACAATTCACTACTCAAATACCTATCTCCCCTATCACAAACTATAAATACGATAAGACCTTCCTCTAACTCGCCGGCCAGCTTTATGGCTGCAGAAGCGGCTCCCCCGCTACTCATTCCCCCAAAAACAGATTCTATTCTAGCTAAATCTCTTGATGTCTTGGTGGCTACTTCTGTAGAAATATCCATAACTCTATCCACCCTAGAGGCGTCAAAAATGGCTGGCAAATATTCCTTTGGCCACCTTCTAATTCCTGGAATTTTTGAACCTTCTGTAGGCTGGCATCCTACTATTTGAATTTCTGGATTTTGTTCTTTCAGATACATAGAAGTTCCCATGATGGTACCCGTAGTCCCCATAGAACTTACAAAGTGAGTGACTTTACCCTCTGTATCTTTCCAAATTTCTGGCCCAGTACTTTTATAGTGTGCCCAATAATTATCTTGATTTCCAAATTGATTGAGTTGAAAATAACCATCCTCTTTGCCCTTCGCATCCGCGTAGTCTCGGCAGGCTTCTATTCCGTCCAAAAGTATCACCTCCGCTCCATAAGCCGCCATAGTCTGAGAACGTTCTACTGTACTATTCTTTGGCAATACTAACTCGATTTCCAAATCGTATTGACGAGCTATCATGGCTAGTGCTATACCTGTATTCCCACTGGTAGCCTCTATGAGTTTCTGACCGGGCTTTATATCTCCTCTTTCCATTGCAGAGCGTATCATATTCAGGGCCGCTCTATCTTTTACTGAGCCACCTGGATTATCGCCTTCTAGCTTTCCGTAAATCTTAACCTTAGGGTTATCTGACTGAGCATAATGCGGGTTTAATCTTTTCAATTCTACCAGTGGGGTATTCCCTACTAAATCTATTATCGTGGCCATATTATGCTAATTCTCTTTCCTTAACCTCTATTTCAGGTTTGTGATAAACAATGCTGTTTGGTGGTACACTTTTGGTAAGCCACACGTTTCCACCTATGATACTGTTAGCTCCAATAGTGGTTTCACCACCCAAGATAGTGGCATTGGCATAGATCACGGTTCCACTTTCCACCGTCGGATGCCTCTTTGAATTAGCCAATGATTTATCTACACTTAGGGCACCTAAAGTAACCCCTTGATAAATTTTCACATTTTCGCCAATAATACTCGTACCACCAATGACTATTCCTGAGCCATGGTCAATGAAAAAATTCTCACCTATTTCAGCACCAGGGTGCAAATCTATCCCTGTCTTTGAATGCGAGAATTCCGTCAATATTCTTGGAATGAGGGGAATATCCATTTTCAATAGTAAATGGGCTAATCTATAAAATGAAATAGCATGAAAACCCGGATAAGCTCTAATGATTTCAAACTCACTAGTAGCCGCTGGGTCACCCGCCATAATCGCCTTTACATCAGCATTTAGCTTCCTGCATAGCTCTGGCAAAGCAGCCTTAAAAAGTTGGGCTCTCTCATTATTATCGCAATCCTTGCATTTATCTGTGTCATTTAATATGACTTTCAACTCATCCCCGAGGTTCCATATTTCTCCTTCAATTTCATCAATACTTGGAAAAAAATATTTGGCTTGTTCTGGAAAAAGTAGGTGGAAGACATCTGTAGCCCACTTTCCTATTTTCCTTGTCTCCGGAACGGCCTCCGTTTTTTGATGTTTCTCGTAAATCTGCTGCAAGAACTGCTTATCCATAGCTTGTGCTTTTCTTTTTCAAATAAACGAACAATTTACTTGCCACGTTCAATTCCCGCTACTCAAACGTGAAATTGTAAGCCAAAGAGACTATGGGTGACCCTAAAATTTGAAGACGATAGGCCTTGGTTTGATTATCCCCTGTTCTGAAATAAACGGAATAAACATTTTTCCTAGCGTATAAATTGTAGACCGAAAAAGCCCATCTTCCCTGCCAACGCCTGTCCTTCATTCTTGGATTATAGATATTCCAAGAAAAATCTAACCGATGATAATCAGGAATTCTCTTATTATTTCTGGAATCATAAAAAGGGTAAAGGCTATTTAAATAACTCACAAAACCTACAGGCTGTGTATATGGTCTACCCGTACTATAAACAAAAATAAAAGAGAAGGAATTATGCTCATCTACATTAAAGTCTAATGAAGTATTAAAGCTGTGAGGCTTGTCATAATTGGCAGGATACCAGTCTCCTCCGTTCACCAATTCCAAAATATTGACATCAGAATTCACTCTGTTAAATGTCCTAGAATATGTATAGTTTGCCCAGCCAGTAAGCAAACCTTTTTTCTTAGACACCATTAATTCTACTCCATAGGCCTTGCTTTGGCCCTGCACTATCTGCGTTTCGGGAAACTCCTGAAGGAGAAAATCTGCTCCGGGCTTATAATCCATAATGTTTTGTGTAGCTCTGAAATATGCCTCCACCGTGGCTTCATAAATGTCATCTTTAAAAGCCTGATAATAACCCGCTGTGAAGAGATTACTTACTTGAGGCTTTACGTGAGTATCAGAAGTTTTCCATCTGGAGGTAGGAATCGGTGTTGTAGTATTTGATACTATTTGAAGGTATTGCCTCATGAGGTTGTACCCAAACTTAACAGAGCTTTTTGGGCTTATGGCGTACCTCATCCCGAACCTTGGCTCTAAGCCTCTATAAGATTGAATCTTTTCTCTTTTTTTGAAGCTTTGTATTCCTGAAACAGAAAATTTATCCCTCGGCTCACCGCTTCTGTATGTTCTGACATCCAATGGTCCAACGTTGTAGAAATAACTATATCGTAAACCAAAAGACATGGCCAAATTAGGCCCCACAGTAAATTCATCATCTAAATAAGCCGCCATCTCATTTCCGTTTTCAATTGGCGTTTCAATGAAATTGACACTCTCACTTGTTCCTGGATTTAGTCTCCCTGGGTTTAGTGTATAATTGGTAAACATTAAACCAGCCTCGGACTTATGGCTTTTCTGCTGAAAATAAACATTTGACTTAAGTTGCTTCTGCAAAATACCAGACTCCAATTTGATAGTATTATTCCCTTCGGACTCCCGTGTGCCTATATTGGGCTGATAGTCGGCCACCATAGCGGTGGCTTGCATGTCAAATTTATCATTAAAAATATGAGACCATTTAGCCGACGCATTAGAAGTGGTATGTTCAAAAAATGTACTTGTTCCTACCACATTGGGTAGGTTACTAAGGAGGTCTGTTTCAAAATAGTCTGAACTCAAATACCCCATAGCCGTAAAGGTGTTTTTATCATCTACTCGCCAAAAAGTCTTCCCTACCAACTCCCCAAATTGAGTTTTGATATTCTCTAAGGCACCGGAGAGGATTGGCAGAATGGCATCGTGATACGAACTTCTTCCGGCCACATAAATACCTAATTTGTCCTTTACGATAGGTGTGCTCAGCATCAGTTTCTCTGAAATCAAACTTAAGCCACCCTTCATTTTGAATTTAGTTAAATCGGGATTCACTAAAGCCACATCTAAGACGGAAGCCGCCCTTCCGCCAAATCTGGCCGGCACATTACCTTTATATAGATCTAAATTCCTAACAGCATCTGGAGGAGTTACAGAAAACAATCCAAACATATGTGTAGGATTGAAAATAGGCGTATCATCAATTAAAATGAGGTTTTGGTCTGTAGTACCTCCTCTAATATTTACTCCGTTTGAAGCTTCACCTACACTCGTCACCCCAGGCAACATCTGAATGCTTCTAAATAAATCTACTTCGCCGAAAGCCGCTGGAATGCGTTGGAGCGTTTTCATATTAATACTATTGGCCCCCAAAACAGGCTTTCTGATTTTTTGGTCAAATCCCTTACTGGTCACAATAACTTGCTCCAGAGTATTGCTTACGGGCCCTAATTTGATATTGGAGTTTATAAGAGAAACCCCAGACTCCAAATAAATCCACTTAGAGACATAGCCGGTATATCTTACCTGAATATTATTATCTGCGTAAGGAAGCTCTATTCTAAAGTTTCCGTCTTTACCTGAACGAGACCCACGGTTTTTACCCTCATAGTTTAAGAGTATAGACGCTCCTTCTAGAGGTTCGTTGGTTAGAGAATCCAATACTTGTCCAGAGCAATATAGCTGTGCATAAGACCCAGAAAAGGTAAAAATCAGAATTGCAATTAGCTGTGATTTTCTCATATTCCAAATTGCCAGTTTCTAGGTGCATCCGATGTTCTAGTGGAGGATGAGAGACACGGTGCAAGGGGCACCAAAGGCCTAAACTGACCATCTAATTCAAAAACAACATCTCTGTTATTTAAAATACTGAAAATCCTATCCGGCAATAAATTAGGTGCATCGCTTCTATTTAACATATGCCTTACCTCCTTCACCGCAGAAGCTGTAAAGTAGCCAAGAACTAATTCCTCTTTAGCATCCACATTCAATACATTACTCTTAATAGGTGCCGGAGGCGTATCTGCTAAAGAACCTGAGTTTACAGATTGGTCTTCTATTAGTTTTAGGTATCTAAACGCCCCTGGCGTAAGCGATTTTTGCTGTATAGTTACCAGACAACTGTTTAATTGAAAGGCTGGTACCTGAGCCACTAATTTATTTTTTTGAGGCTGGCCATTAGTAAAAACATCGGAGAAAATAGTGATGTCGTCACCATCATAAATTTCCCAACAGAGGCTTTGACATTTATAATCGTACGAAGTATTTACATTAAAACTGGTATTGATTTCACATCGCTCTGGTAAACCCGCAACTTCATCCACCGGAAAATAAAGTCCTTGCTTGCAAGTATGACAGACATTCTGAATTTCGTAATCTGTCCAAGACCAACTATAAAAATTGACTTCATCTTCAGGATCATTAAAATCTAGATAGAAATCATGAGTGGCCGTTTGAATATTGAAAAGTCTAGTCTTTTTAACCCCTGTTGGATTAAATCTAATTTCATAATTAGAAACATCTGGGACTGGTTTCATGAGCTCTGTACTCGAGGCATAAGCCTTTCCATCCGTGGTGCTAAACTTCAATTGATACTCATTCCCTACCTGAGCCAAAAAGCCATTTGGCATCTCATAAAAGCCTGGGGATATTTCATTTAAACTGTAAATAACACTCCCATTCTCGATAACCTCTACGCTGGCATTTTCTACAGGAACAGCCTCATTATTTTTTGAAAAAATAGTCTTTGTGAAATCTGTACTGATAAAATCACTTTGATCGTCTGTTTCAAAAATCCTTATAGTTTGATCTTCATCAAAAATATTTGTTATGCTTCCTTCTACGATTAGATACTTCCTGCTACCTTCTATACTCACATCATACGTATCTACGCAGGCCAGAAAAAGAAAGGCTATGGCAAAGAAGTGCCATGAGATTAGTTTCATCAAATTTGGCCACCTTAATTGACGGCTTTTAGTACGCTTGCACAGGTTATGACATAAAAGTAATCCTATTTCAGGCAAATTTTAACTTCGCTTCGCCAAATCTGTCAATCTGTCAGCCTTCTCTTATTTGGAATGTACTTTGTTGATAAAACACTGTGCTAAGGCACATCAAATAGCGATAATTTTTAACACAAAATAGAATACAGATGTCAACTGAAAAAGGTAGCATTTCCATTAATACGGAAAACATCTTCCCAATAATTAAGAAGTTTTTATACTCTGATAATGAAATTTTCCTGCGTGAATTAGTTTCCAATGCGGTAGATGCTACGCAAAAAATCAAAAAACTCACCGCCATGGGGAAGTTCGATGGTGAGTTAGGAGACCTCAAAATCAAAGTAAGCGTAGATAAAGAAGCCAAAACCATTACAATTTCTGATAATGGTTTGGGAATGACAGCTGATGAAGTTAAGAAATACATCAATCAGATTGCATTTTCTGGTGCCAAAGATTTCTTAGAAAAATATAAAGACCAAGCAGAAGATAAAAATCAAATAATTGGGCAATTTGGCCTTGGTTTTTACTCTGCCTACATGGTCTCTAGTTTGGTAGAAATTCATACCAAATCATACCAGGAAGATCCAGCTGTAAAATGGACTTGCGATGGAACTACAGAATATGAAATTTCTAGCATAGATAAAGCAGAACGTGGTACAGACATCATACTCCATATTGCTGAAGATTCTGAAGAGTTTTTAGAAGAAGTTAGAATAGAGACTATTCTTAATAAGTACGGCAAATTTCTTCCTGTAGAGATAGAGTTCAAAGAAGAGATCATCAACAATCCAAACCCCATCTGGGCAAAGTCTCCTTCTGACCTTAAAGACGAAGACTACATAGCTTTCTATAAAGAGCTATATCCAATGGGGGAAGATCCTCTTTTCTGGATTCATTTAAATGTAGACTATCCGTTTAATTTGACAGGAGTGCTTTACTTCCCAAAAATCAAGCAAGACTTCCAGCTTAGCAGAGAAGGAATCCAGTTATATAGCCGTCAGGTATTCATTACAGATAACGTTAAGGACATTGTCCCTGAATTCTTACAGTTACTTCATGGTGTGATTGACTCTCCAGATATTCCGCTGAACGTATCTAGAAGTTACCTGCAGGCCGATGGAAATGTAAAGAAAATCAACAGCCACATCACTAAAAAAGTAGCCGATAAATTAGGAGAACTTTTCAATACCGACCGCAAAGGTTTTGAAGAGAAATGGGATAGCATTGGCCTATTTGTCAAATACGGAATTATCTCTGATGATAAATTCTATGATAGAGCTCAAAATTTCCTTCTTTTTAAAAATACTGAAGGTGAGTATTTCACAGCAGAGGAATACAAGACTAAAGTAGAGGCTCTTCAAAAAGATAAAGACGAAAATACCATCATTCTTTACACCACAGATGTAGAGAAGCAAGATGCCTTTATTAAAGGTGCCAAAAAGCGTGACTTTGATGTATTAGTATTAGAAGATGTCCTGGACGCTCACTTCATCAATACCATGGAGCAGAAACTTGAAAAAGTTAGCTTTAAGCGTGTGGATGGTGATTCTCTAGATAAATTAGTAGACAAAGGACTTACCGTAGAGTCTGTACTTTCTGAAAAAGAAAAGGAAAAAGTGGATGGCTTATTCAAAGAAGTCGCTGGGAGCAATACAGTTCAAATAGAAGCTCTTCCAGCGGACGATGCCCCAGTAAGTATTGTGCAGCCTGAATTCATGCGTAGATATATGGAGATGAACAAGCTTAATGGCCAAGCCGGCATGATGGGAAATATGCCTACCATGTATAATTTGGTAGTTAACGGGAATAGCCCAATCATAGCCAAAATGCTTAAAATGAAAGGCGAAGACAGGAGACAGGTTTATGCCAAACAACTTCATGATTTAGCCCTTCTTTCACAAGGCATGCTTTCAGGTGGTAACCTGACTGACTTTGTGAATAGGACTTTTACGGAGATGGCTTAGTTTTTCGATAATAGGGCTTATGCTATGTGATTAGACCTCGTGGATTATCCACGAGGTCTTTTTGTTTCAAACAATAAACTCTAAATAATTCTCCCTTGAAATCAATTCAAAAGTACTCTCTGGGTAAGCATCTTTAAAAGCTTTAGGAAACTTGGCTTTGGGACTGCTCCATTTGAATTCAAAAGCGTTCAGTTTTTCGGCGTTTACTTCCACGCAATCTATTTCTTGCTGGTCGTAGGTACGCCAGAAATATGTTTCTGTGTGTGCTTACTCATATTTATTCTTCTTTAATCTTTCACTCATTAAATCATTTTTCCAGAGCTCTTCTACCTCAGTTCTACTTGTCAATGGCCTAAAATCTCCTATCACGGCATTACGGATACCATTATCCCAGAAATAATAGCGAGCCATTTTGGTAATTTCCTTCCTCATATTTCTAGAAAACCCCTCAATTTTTTTTTGGATGTAAACCTTCTCTAATAAGTCCAGGTACTTCTCTACCGTGTTTTACTCATTCCTAATTGTTTGCCCAGCTCTTGTAGTGATACTTCTTTGCCCATTTGAAAAGCCAATAGCTTCAGCAAACCCATTACTTTTCCAGAATTTCGTATGCCATCAAAACTGATAATATCTTTTAGAAGGTACGCGTTGGCCAAACCCCTTAGATATTGTTCCTTTTCCTGAAGTACGTTTAGTAAATAAAGTTCTGGGTAACTACCTTAAAAAAGCTTTTCGCTCATTTTCTGTTTAATTTCGATGGGGGTTTCAATGCTAATTAACTCAATCTGAGCTAATAGAAACATTACAGATCAAAATGCTCTTCCTACCAACGGCTCACCTAAGTTATTACTTAAATCAAAAGCTGATGAGCCACTTACTAGCACTTTGACTTTAGGGAGCTCATCTACCATGAGTTTTAAAGCCTTACCAATATTAGGCACTTCGTGGGTTTCATCTATCATCACTAATTTGTTTTCCCCCATTAGGTTTCTGAATACATTTATATTCCTATTACTTCTTCTGTTTCTGGTAAGTCTCCATTCAACCAGACATAACTCACGTTCAACTCAGTGAGCAACTATCTCATTAAAAACGTTTTACCCACCCTTATTGCTCCATAAATCATATTCACTTTACCAGGGATAAGCGTCTTTTTAAGACCTTCTGATAAATGTCTTTTTTAATTCATTTTTATTGAAGATTTACACCAACATATTATGGTTGACGCAATTAACAAAACGAGAACTATTCTAACTCCAATTTAACAAACCTCAAATCCAAAATAGCCTCCTTTACTTCGTCTAGAAGCGATAACCTCACCTCTACGTTTAAGATATACTTATCTGTATAATCTTGAGAAATAATAGATAAGTCATGATTCTTTATTATCCGCATGACGTCGTTCATATACTGGATATTGAAGGCTAGTCTTAAAGATTGGTTGATTGTCCTTTGTTTTAATTTCGCCACATCAAAGGCTTCTACGCTTGCCATTTTATAGGCATTTATAAGACCAGGAACGCCCAATAGGGTCCCCCCGAAATAACGGACCACGATAACGGCGACATTCCTAAGGTTTTTAGAAAGCAAAACATTAAGGATAGGTTTCCCGGCAGAGCCAGAAGGTTCGCCATCATCATTCGCTCGGAAGTTATCGTCATCCATTCCTAATCTATAAGCATAACAATAATGCCTAGCCTTTGGGTGCTCCTTTTTGACAGCTTCCAGATGCATTTTAAAGTCGTGCTCATCCTCTACAGAAAAGGCAAATCCATAGAACTTACTGCCTTTATCTTTAAATAAACTTACCGATGTTTTAGAAATGGTGAAATACGTATCCGAAAGGGACATGCTTTAAGGAAATCTTAAGTAATTTTGAGGTCTTATTGAGCCAAATTTAGGTTTAATAAATCAAAAAGCACCGACAAGCAAGGAGACACAATGAGCGAAGAAAAAAATTTAAACTTCATAGAGGAGATAGTTGAGAAAGATTTGGCTTCTGGAAAACACGAATCCATTTTGACCCGATTCCCACCCGAGCCTAACGGTTACTTACACATTGGGCACGCTAAGTCCATTTGTCTGAATTTTGGCCTAGCAAAAACTTATGGAGGTAAAACAAACCTCCGTTTTGATGATACCAATCCTGTAACAGAAGACACCGAATATGTAGATTCTATAAAGAATGATGTGAAGTGGTTAGGTTTTGAATGGGCAAACGAGTTTTACGCTTCAGATTATTTTGACACCCTTTACGCATTTGCCGAAAAACTTATTTCGGGAGGGTTAGCCTATATAGACGACAGCAGTTCCGAAGAGATGGCCGCTCAGAAAGGTACACCCACTACTCCTGGAACCAATAGCCCGTTTCGTGATAGAACAGCAGAAAAAAACTTGACGCTGTTTAGAGAAATGAAAGAGGGTAAGCACGCCGAAGGCTCTAAAGCTTTGAGAGCTAAAATTGACATGGCATCTGCTAACATGCTCATGCGTGACCCGGTTATCTATAGAATAAAATTTGCTAAACATCACCGCACAGGAGACAAATGGTGTATTTATCCGATGTATGATTTTGCCCATGGGCAGTCGGATTCCATAGAAAATATTACGCATTCTGTATGTACGTTAGAGTTTATCCCGCACAGAGAAGTGTATGATTGGTGCATTGATAAATTAGAAATATTCCCTTCCAAACAATATGAGTTTGCTCGTTTAAATCTGGGCTATACCATCATGAGCAAGCGTAAGCTTAGAGAGCTGGTAGAAGGAAAACATGTAAATGGGTGGGACGACCCTCGAATGCCTACACTTTCAGGTTTAAGAAGACGCGGTTATACGGCTAAATCTATCAGAGACTTTTGTGATCGTATTGGCATCGCCAAAAGAGACAACCTCATAGATGCCAGCTTATTAGAGTTCTTTATCAAAGACCATTTAAACAAAATAGCCTCAAGAGTAATGGTGGTTTCTGAGCCTTTGAAAGTTACTATAAGCAATTTTTCAGAAGATAAAGTAGAGGAATGTGTTATTGAAAACAATCCCGAAGACGAAAATGGTGGAAGTAGAATAGTACCTTTCACTAAAGAAATATTTATTGAGAAAACCGACTTTCTAGAAGATGCCCCTAAAAAGTACTTCCGTTTAAAACCAGGTGGTGTAGTAAGACTAAAGGGTGCCTTTATTATTCTATGCGACGATGTCTTAAAAGACGCAAGTGGAGAAGTCATTGAGTTAATATGTAGCATCATAGAAAACAGCAAAAGTGGCTCTGATACCTCTGGAGTAAAGTCTAAAGGCGTTATTCACTGGGTGAGTCAAAAGCAAAATGTACCTCTAGAGCTTCGTATCTATGACAGACTGTTTAAAGAAGAAGACGTAAGTGCTTATGAAGGAGACTTTAAGGAAATCTTAAATGAGAATTCTTTAAGCGTAACAACTGCATACGGCGAACCTAGTCTTCAGGACGCCAAATTGGATGACAAATTTCAGTTTATGCGTAAAGGCTACTATGTTTTGGACAAAGACAGCTCCTTAGAAAATATTGTATTTAATCAAACTGTGGGTCTCAGAGATAGCTGGAAAAAAAAGTAGGGAACCGCGTAGGGGTTTAAGATTCAATAATTGTCTTATGAATAGCGTTTAAAGCAACCTCTTATTTTATTTTTACATCTTTGGTTAAACTTATAAAAACATGAAAAAAAACACCCTAGTATTAATAGCTTTTCTCGTTAGCAACATGGCCTTCGCGGCGGAGACTGTTTTTGTTTTAGACCAGTCAGAAATCAATCAAACTTTTGATAACATAAATCAATTAGAATCATTTATACTAGACAATCCGGAACTCAGTATTGATGAAATAAAATCTCAGAATTCAGAATTATTAGACAATGTTTCTTTTGAAACCAGCTCCAACTTAAGTTTATCTGGTGACATGCCGATTGTTGGCTCTTTTTGGTGGGGCTGCATTTTGGGTATAGTTGGTCTTTTGGTAGTTTACTTGGTAACGGACCATGACAAAGAACAAACAAAAAAAGCCTTTATCGGTTGCATTATTGGTACACTAATATTTGGAGGTGTATTTGCACTTAGCAGCAGTTTAACCTGGTTCTAAGCTATTTGATTTTTGGATTTCATTAACTTTGTAGTATTCTATCAAGAAACTCCATTTTTTAATGAAATCCATTTTTTTTACTCTTCTCTTTATCTCTTTCCTCCCTTCCTTCGGGCAGCAAGACAGCACAGAAGTACTTTCTGAAATTACAGTCAAGGCATTTGAGTCTAACAGGGCCATTACAGAAGTGGCTGCACCTGTACATCTTTTAGGCCCAAAACTCATTGAAAGGTTCGATAACGATGGGATTCTTCCAATTTTAAACAACTATCCAGGCATACGGATGGAGGAACGTTCTCCCGGAAGTTATAGAATATCCATTCGTGGAAGCTCTGTTCGTTCACCATTTGGCGTAAGAAATGTAAAAGTATACTGGAATGATATCCCGTTTACAGATGCCAATGGCATTAGCTACTTTAATCTATTAGATATCAACAGTATAGGCAGCGTAGAAATACTAAAAGGACCATCAGGAAGCATTTACGGAGCTGGAATGGGCGGAGTAATTCTACTTGAAAACAAGGCTGCCAAAGTCCAAAACAAGAAAAGAAACATGCTAAGCCTAAATACTCATTTGGGTTCTTATAACACTCAAAATCGATCTCTCAGTTTCTCTTCAGCCTCAGAAAAGACAAACACATACTTGGCTTATAGCCACGCCGGCACAGATGGCTATAGAGATCATTCAAGGCTACGCCGTGATGTATTAAACTATAGAACCAGTCTTTTCCTCACAGATAAATACACCATAAATCTTATTGGAACTTACGCCGATCTCAATTATCAAACGCCTGGTGGTTTAAATTTTGAGCAAAAAGAAAACAACCCAAAAGACGCCAGACTTGCCACCAGATTCACACCAAGTTCTGAGGAACAAAAAGCAGCTATTCATCAAAAAGTCGTCTCCATTGGTGTCTCTCAGGAGTTTAAATACACTGAACGAATTTCCTCCGTGATATCTCTTTTTGGTAACAGCTCAAACCTCAAAAATCCATTTATTACAAATTATGAAGAAAGGACTCAAAAGTCTTTTGGGGCAAGGAATAAGAATATATTTAAACTTGGCGGTGAGCAGATTAAGTCCAAAGCTGTTTTAGGATTTGAATATCAACAGACTAATTCTGTTTTTGATGTTTATGATAACAATGCAGGTACACCTGGGAATAATCAGTTTAAAGAAACCGTAGACGCTTTTCAATCCTCCATTTTTGGGCAAATCGAGATTGAGTTTCCCTCTAATATTTTTCTGACAGGGGGTTTAAGTCTAAACCAACAAATGTTCAATTACGAAAGAATAGCTGGTATAGCCGTCAAAAACGAAACTTCTGGTGTACCTCTTATGCCCAGGATTTCTGTGCTGAAATCTTTTGGGAAACCCTTTTCTGTTTTTGCAAGTATAGGCCAGGGCTTTTCACCCCCTACCGTTCAAGAATTCGTAACGATATTCCATCCCTTGGCTTTAATTGCTAAACTCAATGCAGAAGTAGGCACCAATTATGAACTTGGAATAAAAGGAGGTGGCAAGAAATTTAGTTATCAGGCGAATGCCTATTCTTTGCAATTAAATGATGCTATCATTAGAGGTAGTATCGGTGAAGAAGATGTATTTACTAACGCTGGAAAGGCGAGTCAAACAGGATTTGAACTCCTGGTAGAGTACCAAGAAACCTTCGCAAACAATTCAAGGCTTCAGACCTTGTTTTCTGCCGATTTGAAGGATTACACTTACCTATCTTTTATTGACAATGAAAATGTCTTTGATGGAAACAACATCCCTTCAGTACCAGATAAAACATTCAATTTCACCATTGATTATGCATTGGCCAATGGCCTGTTTTGGAATAACAATCTAAATTTCACTAGTGAGATTCCATTGAATAACGCCAACACCATATTTTCAAATGCATACTATCTCCTAAATTCTAGGATCGGCTGGAAAAAAGACATTAATCAATGGGGCCTTCGTGTTTATATGGGTGGCAATAATTTACTCGATCAATCTTATAGCCTAGGCAACGATATCAATGCCTTTGGCTCTAGGTATTTCAATCCTTCTGCACCAAGAAACTGGAATGGCGGCATAGCTCTAAACCTCCGTTTCTAACGAACTAATATATTTATAGTATGTTATAACATATAATACAAATGCATACAATATGAAGCAAATAAAAAGACTAATTAGCACGGGTCGTCAGGCCATTGGGGAGCATATGATGTATCAGCCATTGCCTAATCATGAATTTGAGAATTTGGACCCATTCTTACTACTACATCATCACGGCCCACATAAGTTTGGCCCATATAATCAAGGTTTACCTTTTGGCCCTCATCCTCATCGTGGATTTGAGACCCTAACTTTCATTTATCAAGGAGCCATTGAACATGCCGACAGCCAAGGGCATAAATCAGTCATAAATTCCGGTGGAGTGCAATGGATGACGGCTGGCCGAGGTATTGTGCATTCAGAAAACATTCCTTTAGAACAGCGTGAAAAAGGTGGTGAAATGGAAATCATCCAACTTTGGATGAATCTGCCCAGTAACTTAAAAATGACGCAGCCAACCTATCAAGGACTTCAAAAAGAGGATATTCCTGTTGTACTTTCAACAGATGCCAAAGTAACAAGTCAAGTGATTTCTGGAGGAATGAGAAACATTATTGGTCCAGCCCAATCTATAACTGAGCTTTCTGTTTTCAATGTTAAAGCCAAAGCGGGAGGAAAAGAGTTGTTTGAAATAGCCCAAGAAGAAACAGTTCTACTTTATGTTTTACATGGAGAACTTTTGGTCAACAATAAGTTAGTGATAGACCACCAAATGATAGATTTTAAACGCTCTGGCACTAAGCTACAGATAGAAGCTCAAACTTCGTCTAGGTTTATCTTATGCTCGGGAAAAGCACTGAATGAACCTATTGTTTCTCAAGGGCCTTTCGTAATGAATACGACCACAGAAATAATGCAGGCAATGAGAGATTATCAAATGGGAAAAATGGGAATGATGTAAAACCAAAGGAGTTAATTGGTTAGAACCAAAATCGCTCACAGAACCCGTTTTAAGAGTTATAGATTTAACATCACCTAACTTCTTTAGTTCGGGTTTTTTATACTTCTTCTTTAATGATTTTGACATAGTGGTTA
This sequence comes from Arcticibacterium sp., assembly GCA_047623945.1. Lineage (GTDB taxonomy): Bacteria > Bacteroidota > Bacteroidia > Cytophagales > Spirosomataceae > Arcticibacterium. The sequence continues at coordinate 29,737 of JBLHOT010000044.1, forward strand.
TTAATTAGGGAGTGTAAGCTAAACTCTGTCTAGGCACTCAGCCAGCCGGGGCTAGCCCCGGCTGGCTGCCGGTCAAGTCCAATGCCATTCTATTCCCAAATTTAATGGCTAATTGCTGGACTGTCAAACTCCA
>JBLHOT010000045.1:0-29172 GCA_047623945.1 Arcticibacterium sp.
TCTCAGAGGTTGCCAATTACATCGAAGGTACTTGACACAAATGAACATTCAAACCACTATATTATAAGTATTTACAAACGCTCACTTTACTCTATTCTCATAGCATTAACTTGATTTCCCAAAGCCGCTCTTATGGCATGATAAGCGACAGCAAGCATGGTCAGCGTTAGAATAATGATAGCCGAATAAGCAAATATCATCGGGTTTATGTCGGTCCTGTATGTAAAGGAGTCTAACCATCCATCTAAGAAATAGTAGGAGACTGGGAAAGCCAAAAGGCAAGAGATAGCTACTAAGATTACGAAATTCTTGGCTATTAAATATACTATTTGATGACTCTCTGCACCCATTACTTTCCTTACTGCTATTTCCTTTTTACGCTGCTGCGTGGTGTAAGCAATAAGGCCGAGGAGTCCCAAAAAGGCAAGTATGATAGTTAAGCCAGAGAAAGTAGAGAAAAGCTGTCCTCTTTTTTGGTCCGACTCAAACTGCGTTTTAAAGTCTTCCTCTGCAAACGAATACTCCATAGGCTCCTTTGGGAAAGACTTTTCATAAATGCCTTCGATAAAGAAAATGGTGGATGCTATATCAGCGGCTTCAATTTTAAATTGCATCGAGCTATTGTCATGCGTATAGGTCAGCATAAGGGGTTCTATTGGATTATAGATAGACCGCATATGGAAATCTTTGACAACGCCTATCACAAAAGAGTATGGCTGTGCCTCATTGTTTTGATTTTGAATTCTCTTTCCAATAGCCTTGTCGTCCCAATTCATTCTGTCTACAAAGGCTTCGTTTACCAAAACGTTGATGGAAGAATCAGGTTGGTCTGTCAGTCTGAAATTTCTGCCCTCAGCTAGCATGATACCAAAATTTTCAAGATAATTTTCATCGATGCCGAAGTTATCAATACCCTGTGAAACAAAACCTTCATCCGACTCTACCTGAAACAAATTATAGTTTTGATTTGAGGTGCCAGGGGTATAGAAAGACGTAGAAACTTGTTTGATTTTTGGGTTTTGCAAAGCCTCGTTTTTGATGAATTGTAAGGTGCTGGAGGTACGACTCTCAATAAAAGGAAGAGTCAGCACCATAACGTTTTCTTTGTCGTATCCGAGGTCACGGTTTTGAAGATATTTCAGTTGCTCGTAAATGACCCATGTAGAAATGAGCATTATGATTGAAATGGTAAACTGCACTACTACTAGACTCTTTCTTAGGCCAGCGTTTGATGAGGCCTTGGAAAGTTTTCCTTTAAGAACTACCAATGGATTAAACTTAGAAAGGAAAAATGCGGGATAGCTACCACCAATAAACCCTGCAATAAGCACTATGCCTAGTGTATATAGCAATGTGATTGGTTGAAGGATAAATCCGAATGAGAAGTTTTTACCGGAGAGATCATTAAAAGTGGGTAAAAGCAATGCGATGAGGACTAGACTTAGAGCAAACGAAATAAAAGACAGCAGCATAGATTCTGTTAAAAACTGAGCTATCAACTGACCCTGTACCGAACCAGAAACTTTACGAATCCCTATCTCTTTAGCTCTTCTGGCAGACCTCGCCGTAGTAAGGTTCATGTAATTAATACAGGCTATTAAGAGCAATAGAATAGCTACCGTGGAAAAGGTATAGATGTAGTTTATATTCCCTAGTGGCTCTGGTTCGTACTTTAAGGTGCTTTTTAAGTGTATGTCTTTAATGGGCATCACTGTGTAATTCATGCTAACGCCAAAGGTCTCAAAGATTGATTTCTGGTAGGTAGGATAAATGTTTGCAAGTTTGTCTTCGAATGTGTTCGGATTGATATTTGGCTTTAAAAGGGCATAGGTCAATGTTCCAAAATTTCCCCACTGTCCAGGGCCTCTTAAATATTCAAGGCTGCTTATGGAAATCAAAGCATTAAATATGACGTGAGAGTTTTCTGGCACGTCTTCTATCACACCAGTGATTTTATAAACGTCTTCTCCTTCACCTTCTAAAGATTGACCGATGGCGTCTTCTGGTCTTGCGAAAAATCGTAAGGAAGTAGAGGCCGTTAAAACAATGGAATTAGGTTCATCCAAAGCCGTATTAAGATCACCAGCTAAAAAAGGGTGCGTAAAAACCTCGAAAACGGTACTGTCTGCATAGAAAACTTTTTGTTCATAAATTTCTCGGCCATTGTTTTTAAGCAAAGTGTTTAAGTTGCCTGGAAGGTATCTTACGGATTGTTCCACTTCTTCATAATCAGCTTTTAGAGCAGGTCCCATGAGCATGGGTGTTATTGCTACTAAATCTGTTTTCTCTGTCTCTAGCAGTTCAGAATTGACCCGATAAATCCTATCGGCTTTTTCATGATAAGCGTCAAAACTTAGCTCGTCTTTTACATAGTAAAAAAGGAGTAAACTAAAGGTAAGCCCAATGGTAAGGCTGAGGATATTAAGAGCGGTGAAACTCTTATCAAGCGTAAGGTTTCTCCAGGCGATTTTGAAATAGTTCTTTAACATGATTTTTAAAGGATTATGTCTTATTCGAAGTGACACTTTATTTAGAACCTAAACTGTGCCAGTTAGTATATAAGTCTCATAATTAACATGTTATGAAAATCATAAACCTCATCAACTGTCCAATTTCGGACACTTGTTCGGTAATGAAGATCTATTTAGTTCTTATTCACTCTTCAAACTTTCTACTGGATTGACTAAGGCAGCCCTGATAGATTGAAAGCTTACCGTAAGTAAAGTAATTGTCAAAGCACCCAGAGCCACAATTGGTAGCACCCACCACATAAATGGAATTCTATAGGCGAACTCCTCCATCCAGTTATCCACTATAAAATAGGCTAAGGGACAAGCTACAATAATGGCAATGAAGACTAGTTTTAAAAAGCCTTTGGATAGCATAAGAGTAATTTCCGAAACTTTTGCTCCTAAGACTTTTCTGATTCCAATTTCTCTAATTCGATAGGAGGCATTTAAATGGGAAAGTCCGAAAATTCCCATACAACAAATTATGATTGCCAAAAAAGCAGCTATTCCTAAGATTTTCTGCCAGCGTGCCTCATTGGCATATTCTTTTTTATTTTTCTCACTTAAAAATTCATACTCAAAGGCCGCCAATGGCATGGCTTCTTTATAAACTTCTTTAAAAATTGGGAGAAAATTACTCAATGAGGAGGTCTTAATTAAGAATTCGCCAGAGTGTCTGGGAATATAGGCCAAGACTTGCGGTTTAATTTGCATCCTGAGGGATTCAAAATGATAGTCTTTAATTACTCCAACAATGGTGCTGTAGCCTTGATTTTCATCAATAGACTTTGAAAACTTAATTCTACTTCCTATAGGACTCTCTAGTTGAGATGCCTTCACGAAAGTCTCGTTGACTAAAACTTGGTGGCTCATGCCAGAAGGAATATTTTTTCCTTCTATTAAGGATAGACTCATGGCCTCTAGAAAGTCTTCGTCAATAGATTCATAAACAGCATCCACTTTTTTGCCCTCAACCAGGGTTGGGTCAACCCTATAGCCAAAGTGGCCTCCGAAAGAAACCGCTTTTACCTGCGGGTATGAACTCAACTCATTCTTTAGAAATTGTTTGATAGGTTCTCTTTCTCTGTTTCCTTTGATTTGAGCCTTGATAACATTATCAGAACTAAAACCGAGGTCTTTTGAATCCATAAACTTCATTTGGGAATAGTAGGAAATAGAGAAAAATGCCAGAATAAAAGCAATTCCAAATTGTAGTACGAGCAGAGCCCTTCCAAAATTCAGTGCCTTAGGCGACTTATTCTTTCCTAAAAGAGACTGTTTTGACGTTATTTTAGAGAAATAGGTGGCCGGATAGACGCCAGCTAAAAAGGAAGTAATAACTAAAATAGCAATCAATAAAAGGAGGCTTTCAAGATTTGCCCAATCTGAATAATGCACATTCACATCTGTGAGTGTCATAAATTGCGGTAGCAGCCCTATCATTAGAATCAAAGCGAAACCTATGGCCAAGAATGTCAGAAGTGTAGTTTCGGTTAAAAACTGGATATAAATACCCGCAATACTGCTTCCTGCTATTTTTCTAACCCCAATTTCTTTTAGGCGGGATAGAGAGCCAGAGATGCTGATATTGATAAAATTGAAGATTGCCAAAAGAAATATAAACAAGGAGATACCCAAAAACCTGTTTGAATATGCTGGCCTGCTTTCGTCTACAGTTCCCCCTTCATGGAAGGTATTATCACTTAAAAAGGAATTGAGATGAATGTCTGCTATTGGCTGTAGTCCGTAATAAATTTCAGGGTCAAAATCTCTTTCTTTTAACTGAGCTTGAGCATATTTATCGTAAACGGCATTGAGTTTTGGAAGGACAGTTTCCGTATTTACGTCTGAATCAAATTTTACAAAAGTACCGAGATAGGCGTTTAGCCAATTGGTATCTGTAAAAGACAACTGAGCAAAACGGAACGGTAGAAGAACGTCAAATTTTATGGAGGAATTGTCCGGAGCGTTTTTTGCTACAGCTCTTACCACCAATGGTTTCCCTCCAAGTTTTTGGGCCCCAGGCTCGGCATCCATATAAACCAATTCTCCAACAACGTCTTCTGTTCTACCTAAAAGACGCATAGCAGCATCCTCTGAAAGAACCACCGAATTAATTTCTTGTAGTGCTGTTGATTTGTCGCCTTCCAAAAGTGGAAAGTCAAAAAATGTGGTAAAATTATCATCAACGTAGAGTGCTCTTAGGTTAACCGTATTTTCTCCAGAGCGTACTTCGTTCATAATATCTCCTCCCCAAACACGGACATAACTGTCTAAATATGAGACTTCTGCTAAGAAAGCGGGCCCTTGAACTTGCCCTGTCCCTCCAGAGCTCTTATGAGGCTCTCCAGGACTTTTTATGGTACTAGTGGTAACTCTGTAAATCTCTTTTTCAGTATCGTGAAAATTATCAAAACTACGCTCGTGAATCCAAAATAATAGTGCAAATAACAAGCAACAAAGGCCTATGGAAAGACCTATAATATTTAGACCATTGTAGATTTTATTCTTACAAAGGTTTCTCCAGGCTATTTTGAGGTAGGTTTTAAGCATAAAGTGTAGGTTTTTATTGATTTGGTATCTGGGCTTGTCCAAACTATTCTGACTTTAGACTTTCTACTGGGTTCACTACTGTAGTTCTAAAAGAAAACAAACCAACGGCAGCACCAGCAATAGCCAAGACAACAAAGGTGAAAAGAGCCATCAATCCATAATTGACCCCATTATTGCATTTAAATAATTGAAGATTGATAAACATTCCAGAAAAGATTCCAAAAGGTACCGCAATCACAGTGGCGATGAGTAAAAGCTTTATGAATGACCAGGCCATCATCTTTATGATTTGAGAAATTTCTGCACCCATTACTTTTCTGATTCCAATTTCTTTTACCCGCTTTTCTGATGAGTAAATAAGCATCCCGAGTAAACCCATCAATGCAATTACAAAAATGATAACACCGGTAATCCCAAATATTTTCATGTCTTCTGCTGGGTAGTATCGCTCATATAAATCAGTGGATAACCACGATCCTTCTGCTTCTTGGTAAGGATATTCCTTATTCCAAATCTGCATTATTTCAGATTCAAAAAGCGATGGATTCGTGTGTTCCTCAGTTTGAATGGCAGCGATTTGGAATCCCTGTGGATTGTATTGCATCACTACGGGCTGAATTTCATGTTGGTAATTGAAATGGCAAAAATTTTGGATTACGCCCACAATGGTCAAAGGTTTTTCAGAGCCCAGAAACACCTGTTTCCCAATGGCATCCTTAGCAGATCCTAAATGCAGTTTTTCTACAGCTTTTTCATTTAGCACCACAAAAATATTGCTTGAATCACTTTCTGAAGCAGGCATATTTTCGCCAGCCACAAACTTTAACTGCATATTCTCTATAAATTCTTTGTCAGCAGCATAATAAAAGCTTGATATCCTTTCTTCATTGGGCATAGGAGCTATGCGTATTGTAGCAGGCATATTCCCGAATAATTGTGAAACATGGCCTACTTTTTTTACCTCTTTCAGGTTTGAGATGTTTTGTGTAAGGGCAGCATCCTTCTCTCCCTGCAGACTGAGGTTGTAAATTCCAATCCTATTGAAGTTGTCATTTTCGGTGGCCATGTAATCAAATTGATTGTACATATGACCCATCATAAAAATAAAGCCGAGTGTAACTGTAAATTGAATGGCAATGAGTGCTTTTCGAAAGCTAACTTTCCCAAATGAAGCGGGAGAAATATTACCTTTCAGCACTTTGGCTGGTTCAAATCCGGATAGAATTATGGCGGGCATCAACCCTGCTAAGAGGCCTAAAAGCAGGGTGAAGATGACGAAAGAAATGATAATGGCTTCTATATTATCTACCTCCCAATTTATCCATGTGGTATGAAGGTTATTTTTAGCCACCCAGAGTAGAAATAGCCCTAGGCTTAGAGATAAGAAAGAAATGATTACAGCTTCGCTTAAAAATTGACCAAGAAGTTGGGATCTCAAGGCTCCCATAGCTTTACGAACACCCACCTCTTTAGATCGGCTAAGTGATCTGGCCAGTGTTAGATTAACATAATTAAAGGATGCTAGTAAGAGGATTAGTAGGGGAATGCTGAAGTTAAAATATATGTCACTTAAATCTTCGACATAAGGATTGAATTCCAAACGTGTCACCGAAGGTGAAATGTCATTAAACTCCTGAGCGATAAAATTTAAGCGATGATCGGAATTGGCCAAAAAGGACTTTGAAACTTTTTCTGATAATTTTTCCAATGCGGCATTTACGTTTCCAATATCATACCCGGGCACAAACTTCAAAAAAGTATGAGATTGTAGTTCAGACCATTTATCCGCCTCAGATTTGTCACCTACTTGACAGGTGCTCAAAGACACCATTCCATCTGCTTTAAACTGCGTTCTAGGCTTATGTTTTTTTAACACACCTGTAATTTTTAAAGAACCCTTATCTGGATGTTCGAGGGACTTTCCGATTGGATTAGAGTCATTAAAATACCATTCTGCCGCTTCATGACTAAGTACTATGGTATTAGGTTCTATGGCGTAAGTCCCTTTTTCTAATGGAAATTAAAGATTTCAAAGAACTCAGGGTCTGTATAAATAGTGTTTACATTCCTGGCTTTCAGTTTATTACTTAGAACCCATCCAAACTCCCTTATTACTTTGGTAGATTGTTCTACTCCTGGGAGTTCTTCTGACAGTTTATTTTCAAGATTAATAGGTGATGAGGCATAAGAGGTAAGTGCACCCTCATTAGACGTTTGGTCTGTGATTATACGGACAATTCGTTCAGTATCTTTATGGAAATTGTCAAATTCAAAAGATCCTTGGAGTTGGATCAAAGCCAGTAATGCAAAGGGAATTGCTATACCAAGCCCTACAATATTAATAAATGAAAACAACTGGTGCTTCCTCAGGTTCCTCCACGCAATTTTGATGTAGTTTTTAAGCATAATTCTATTGTATTCTAGTTTTTCATAATTGATTCAGAAAGTTCTCAAAATGAACGCGAAATCGACGTTGAGTTAAGAGGGATTCTTCCATTTTGATATTGTCCTATTCGTTCATTAAGCTTTTTACTGGGTTTGCTAAGGCTGCCTTAATCGCCTGATAGCTTACCGTGAGAATGGTAATTAAAACAATCCCGATGAAAGAGTAAACGAAAACAGAGTAGTCAAGGGCTGCTTTATAGGCATAGCCGTCTAGCCACTTATTGATGGCATACCAGCTTAATGGGAAAGCTATTACTGTAGCTAATAAGATTAATTTAACGAAGTCGCTGGAGAGCATTAATACCACTCTAGTCACTGATGCTCCAAGTACTTTTCGCACACCAATTTCTTTTGCTCTTTGTTTGGCATTAAACATGGCAAGTCCAAATAAGCCTAAACAGGAAATAAGAATTGTCAACCCTGCGAAATAGCGAGAAAGTTTGGCTACCCTTTGCTCAGATGCATAGAGTATTTGATACTTATCATCCATAAATGAGTAATTAAAAGGATAACCCGGATTAAATTCTGAGTACAAACCTTCCAAACTAGCTAAGGCCGAAGCCTCTTTACCTTTGGCTATTCGATATATAAATTGTGAAGTACGCTCAGGGGCATATCGAAAAAGGATAGGTCGAATGGTTTCATGTATGGAGTTTGCAAAAAAGTCTTTAGTTACTCCTACGATAGTTTTTTCTTCCCCCCACATATTGACTTTCTTACCAATGGGGTCTTTAATCCCCATAGCCTTAATAGCCGTTTCATTAAATATGAGATTTTCGCTTTCTGCACCAAATTCACTTGAAAAGCTTCGTCCTTCTGCCATTTTTATGTCAAGCGTCTCTATTAAGTTATAATCAACGGTTTTAATAGAGAAAACCACATTTGCCGCTGCATCTCGTCCTTGCCAGTCGAGGCCAGAGGTATTAGAATTATCACCTGACTGGGCGATTGCCCCTTGAATAGAAGAGGCACTAATGATTTCTGGCAGCTCTCTTACTCTATTTAAGAAGGCTTCGGATTTTTCCATTAAAGGACCATCTCGTTCTGTGAGGACTACGTTTTCCCGGTCATAACCAAGATTCATATTTTGAATAAACTGAACTTGATTATATATGGCGAGTACGGCCACAATTAGGAAAAGTGAAATTGAGAATTGAAATATAACAAGCCCTTTTCTAGCCAATAGTTCGCTGAAAGAGGTTTTTACTTTACCTTTTAAAATGCCAATAGTAGTGATACCCGAAAGGTAAAATGCGGGATAATAACCAGAGGCAATACCAATAATAAGAGCTCCAAAAAGAAGGTATACACCCGTTAAAAGGTCAATGTCGAATGAAATTAGCTTTCCAGTAATCTCATTGAAAGTGGGTAAAAGAGCTAGCACTAAAACAACTGCAACAATCAAAGCAAAGAATACCGTCATAACAGATTCAGACAAAAACTGAAGTATTAAGCCGCCTCTAGACGAACCGACGGCTTTCTTAATACCAATTTCCTTTTCTCTTTTGGAAGCTGTGGCCGTACTCAAATTCATGAAGTTGATACAAGCTATTATAAGAATGAATAAACCAATGATAGAAAATAGTTTTACATAATTAATACGCCCACCAGATTGCACACCATTTTCGTAAGAACCATATAAATAGGCTTCGGAGTAGGGCCTTACGAACGTTTGAAAGCGGGTGTCGTTACTGTAAGAGTGTACAAACGTTTTTATCTTGGCATTGAAAGCTTTTATATCGGTTCCTTTTTGGAGTTGTACAAAAGTGTTGGTTCCTTCATTACTCCATTTGGTGAAATTGGGTATCATGTCAAAAAGCGTTTCCTTGGTAAGCACAAAATCAAATTGCATGGTGCTATTGCTAGGGGTGTCTTTTATAACTCCGGTGACTTTGGCTAATACCGTCATTCCGAAGAAACTGCAATCAATACTTTCTCCTAAAACGTCTGTGGAGTTAAACATTTTCTGTGCTAGACTTTCCGTGATTACGACAGACTCTTTTTGCTCAAATACTAGAGATGCATTTCCATGAGTAAGCGGATAAGTAAACATTTCAAAGAATGGCTTATCGGCGAAAATAGCTCCAGCTTTAATGATCTTATCATCAGGAGTTTTTAGATTAAACTCGTAACCTTCATCCACCAGCGAGAAAAAAGTAGTTGCTTTTTCTACCTCAGGGAGATCTTTCACCATGGTTTCAGCCAGTAATCCTTGGGTATGTGGGTTTACTGAAATATCATCGTTGGCCTCCATCACCTCCATGACTTGATAAAGCTGTTCATCGTTTTCATGAAACTTATCAATGCTCATCTCATCATTAACCCAAAGGCCAATTAGAATAAAACAAGCTAAACCTGTGGAAAGGCCAACAATATTTATGGCAAACGTAGTCTTGCTTTTAAGGATATTTCTCCAGGCTATTTTAATGTAATTCTTTATCATAAATTTAGTTTTTATAGCATTCTAGTTTTTCATAATTCCTTAAGAAGACTCCTAAACGTCTGGTAGATGAGCATGTCGAAGCTATTCACTTTGTAAACTTTTTACTGGATTTGCCAATGCTGCTTTGACGGCTTGAAAACTGATAGTTAAAAGTGCCACAGCAATGGCTAAAAAGGCGGCAAGAGCGAAAATGCTCCATTCTATTTTAATGCTGTATGCAAAATCCTGCAGCCAGAGACGTGTTGACCACCAGGCAATAGGGGAGGCTATTAAGATTGAAATCAACACCAACTTGATGAAATCTTTGGATAACAAACGAACTATTCCATGAATAGAAGAACCCAAAGCCTTTCGAATGCCTATTTCTTTTACTCGACGTTCTGCTGAATAGGATGATAAACCAAATAGGCCTAAACAAGACACAAAAATGGCCAAGGCAGCTAGCACACCGACAATTTTACTCACTTGGCTGTCTGCCTTATAGAGCTCAGAAAAGTGTTCGTTAAGGAATGAATAATCCATGGATTGGTCAGGTAATAATTCACTCCAAATTCCTTCTAAACCTGCAATAGCTTGTTTGGCGTCTGCTCCATTTATCCTAACGGACATTTCACTGTATCCCCAATCTCTTTGATTGAAAATGCATAAGGTCTCAATTTTGTGATGTAAAGAATTGAAATTGAAATCCTCGGAGACACCTACAATGGTACCCAAGGAGTCCATTCCACTCATTCCGAATCCTTTTCCTATGAGCGACTCATAGGATTTTGAGTTTTCATCTTTTAAAAGTTCGTTGGCTAAAGATTCATTTACAATATAGGTTTTAGCGTTATCTGCGGGTCCTTCTATAAAATTTCGGCCAGCAAGTATTTTGATTTGGTATAAATTCAGATAGTCAGGGTCAACCCTTAATCTAGAAGAAGCCATGCTTTTAAGAGGCCCCTCACCTTTAAATTCTACACCGGTTTGGTGAAAGTTATTGCCAAGCCTTTGGCCGGAAGCAGAAACTGATTCAACAAAAGTATTCGATAAAAATGCCTGTTTTAAGGTAGAGTATATTGGTTCCGACTTATAATTTAAAGGGATAATTATGACCTGGTCTTTGTTGAACCCTGGATCTTTCTTCTCCATAAATTGCAATTGCTTCAAGGCAAAACTTGTGGCAATGATCAAAAACACGGCACATGTAAACTGAGTAATGACTAAGGTATTCCTAAAGTTACTTTTCCCTATTCTCAATGTCCCTTTAAGTACAGAGGTAGGATTAAAACTAGACAAGAAGAGTGCTGGATATAATCCTGAAAAAATCCCAATAATAATAGTACAGCCTATTAGTATCGGTAATAATAATCGATTGCTGAATATTGGGAATTCTAGTTTTCTGCCACTAAGGTCAGACATGTACGGCAAAGCAAGCCAGACAATCATAATTGCCAAAATCAAAGCAATTAAAGTCAGTAAAATTGATTCACCTATAAATTGAGCAGCCAACTGTGATTTAAACGCACCAACTGATTTTCTAAGACCAACCTCCTTTGCTCTATTTAGTGATTTTGCCGTAGATAGGTTCATGAAATTAATGCAGGCAATCACCAATATTATCAAAGCAATTATTGAAAATATGTAAGTATAAGTACGGTCAAATTTCTGAAAATTAATGTAGTCATGCGTTATGTCCGTCGACTTGGAATGTACTTCAGACATTGGTTGTAAAAACATTTCATACCACTCATGGGCATCACCATTGAGATGTCTTACTAGGAAGTCGGGGAATTTGCTTTCTAGGTCAGGAATACTGGTATTATTTTCGAGCTCTAAATAAGTGACCAACCAATTGCTGCCCCAGTTTTCCATATTATCTGGGCCGCTAATCGTACTAAAAGAAAAGGCAACGTCGAACTGTAAATGAGAGTTTTCAGGAATATTTTCGACTATTCCTGTTACCTTAAATGTTAGAGTGTCTCGGTCATATCTGACTATGTTTTTTCCGATGGCGGGCTCCTCTCCAAAGAGCATTTTTGCACTTTTGGTGGAGATCACAGCAGTATTCGGTTCGCTTAATACTTGCGTTTTATCTCCTTCTAAAAGCGTGAAGTTGAAAAACTCAAAGAAGTTAGCATCTACCCATAGAGCGTTGGGAAGTTCTACTTTCTTATTACCCCAATTTAAGGGTACGTTTTCATTTTTACGAATTCTGCTAAAGTCCTTAATTTCTGGAAATTCTTCTTTTAAAGTAGGACCCATCGGGAACATCGATAGAGCCACTTTTTGAGGGGCCACCATTCCCGGGAAACTTTGGACTTCGTCTAGCCTGTATAGATTTTTTGTGTGTACGGAGTCGAAATTATTTTCATAAAAAACAAATAAAAATATAATAATACTGGCCGCCATTCCGATGGCCAATCCTAATATATTAATCAAAGAAAAGACTTTGCTTTTAAGGATATTTCTCCAGGCTATTTTGATGTAGTTCTTTAGCATAATTTTATTTTTATAGTATTCTATAATTTTCTTTCTGAAACCACTAAAACCAACGACGAGACGGCGTTGGTTTGGGTGAAGGAAGGACTTTACTTAAGTATCATATATCAGTCATTTTTTAAACTTTTTACTGGATTCATGAGTGACGCTTTTATGGTATGGAAACTCACCGTGCCTATAGCAATCAATGTCACAAGTAAGCCGACGGTGAGGAAAGTGAGTGGACTTTGCCCAATTCTATATTCATAGTTTTCCAGCCAGGCATTAGAAGCAAACCAAGCGAGAGGAAGAGCCACAGCCAAACCTATTAAAACTAGTTTTATAAAGTAGAAGGAAATCATTTGAACTATACTACCGACTGATGCTCCCATCACTTTTCTAATCCCAACCTCCTTTGTTCTTAGCTCAATGGTTAATAATGAAAGTGCAAAAAGTCCCAAACAAGAAAGGAAAATGGCTATGCCTGAGGCTGTTCCAAAAAGGCCTGTCATTAAGCGTTCGCCCTCATACCAGGCTTCCAGGTTTTCATTCACAAAGGACGCTTTGAACTCGGCGTTGTCTGTCACCTCGCCCCATGATTTTTCTATTTTCTGAACACTCGCTACTAGATTTTCAGATTTCAGTTTTAAGAAGAGGTACTGAACAGATTCTACATCTGACAAATGCATGGCAATTGGTAAAACCTCTTCAGAAGGGGAGAAAAAATGGAAGTCGCTCACCACACCTAAAATTTGATATGGTTGGCCCTCACGGTTGGCACCAATAAATTTACCAACTGGCTCTGTTTCGCCCATGGCCACTACAAAGCTTTCACTAACGATAAGCCCCGTTTCTCTGTCAGCAATGCTATTTGAGTTGAAATCTCTACCAGAGACCAAAGGGATATCCATGGTTTTCAGGAAGTCGGTTTCCGTCAAAATCCAATCCATTTTGATATGTTTGTCTAGGTAATCCCAGCCCATAGTATTTCTCATGGTTACACGGTCTAGGCCTCTGCCCAGATTTATTCCTGTACCAGAAATACTAAGCACTTCAGGATTAGAAACTAGCGAGTTTTTTAATCGATCTAAAACAATAGTGCCTTCTTGGTCGGGACTCAATGGGATGCTTAAGACCTGCTCTTTATCAAAACCAATAGGTTTCGTTTGAAGGAATTGGAGCTGCTTACTGCCAATAAAACTAAGACAAATCAGAAAAGCAGAGATTGCAAATTGCGAAACCAAAAGGCTGTTTCTCACCTTACTTGGTTTACCACTAGAAAGCTTACCTTTTAAAACGTCAATGATATTTGACCCAGAAATCCTTAAGGCAGGATACCCTCCCGCTATTAAGGTAACCACTATAAAAATCAGGCCCATGATGCCCAAGAATGCTGGCTGAAACAACGTATTTACGCCTACATTGGCATCTGTTCGAGCATTGAAAACAGGCAAGAGTTCGTAGGTTAAAAATATACCTAGCAGAAACCCAATGAAATATAGCAAGAGGGCCTCAGACCAAAACTGGAAAAAGACTTGCCCTTTAAAAGCACCTAAAGGTTTTCTAACACCAATCTCTCTAGCTCTATTAAATGAACTGGCCAAATTCAAGCTAATGAAGTTAATACAAGCGATTAATAGAATAAATATACCTAGACCTATGATGGTGAAAATCAAGAAAAGCGGCGTGCTTCTAGCACCGCTAAAATGAATGTTCTCAATATTGGTTAAATTCAAATTGATAGGTTTCAGGCCTTCTGGACCAGTGGCTTTTAAAACGCTTAATTCGGCAAGTTCAGCTGCATAATATTTATTCACAAAGGCATCTAGTGAGCCATCTAGAGCTAAAGGATTGGAATTTTCATTTAGTTTTAAAAAAATACTCGCAATTCCTGAGGACCAATTGTTTTGAGATTCTGTATAAGTTGGTAGCGTTTCTACTCGTGCCAATGCCTGGAATTGTATGCTGGAGTTATTGGGACAATCGGCCAAAAGTGCGGAAACAATTAGGCCCTTTTCTTCACCTTTCTTGCCGAGGCTCATAGATTTGCCAATCACGTCTTCTGTACCAAACAAAGCCATGGCTGTACCTTGGGTCAAGGCGATGCTTTCAATGGTAGGTAGAGCGTTTTCAATATCGCCATCAATGACCTTAAAGTTGAACATCTGAAAAAAATCAGAGTCAACTCTAGTCACTATTCTATTTATCTTTTTGTCTTGGGCAGCCAGTGGCTCATCTCGCCCATAAACTACTCTAGAAGCTTGCTGCACTTGTGGAATATCGGATTTAGCAGCGGCAAGAAAAGGTAGTGGGAGTTGGCCTGAAAACTGTCCGCCATCCTCATTCATGGCAAATTTTGAAACTTTAAAAAGTCGGGCACTTTCTTTGTGAAAGGTGTCGAAACTCAATTGAAAGTAAGCGGTAACAAAAAGTATAGAGGATATGGCAAACGCTATGGCCAATCCAAATACATTAATGGAAGAATGGAGTTTGTTCCGCCAAATATTTCTCCAGGCTATTTTGATGTAATTCTTAATCATAATTCGCTTAGCTTCCGTTTCGAGAAGGTTTTATAAGTGAAAAATCTTAATAAAAAGTCATCGTACTTTGTGGGCTTCAATAGCCCACAAAATGTCATCTTAAGAGCCTAGAAATTGCTTTTTCATAATTTGTGCTTCTAGGATTATTACGTTTTGGCCTTGGGCCAAAACAGACTATACGTGAAAGTTTTCTGTCACTATTTTACCATCAAATAGATTAATAGTTCTGTGTGCAAAACCGGAATCATATGGGGAGTGAGTTACCATGGCTATGGTGGTACCCTCCATATTGAGTTCTTGCAACAATTTCATAACATCTTCTCCATTGGCAGAGTCTAGGTTACCAGTGGGCTCATCGGCAAGGATTAGTTTTGGTTTTGCCACGACGGCACGGGCTATGGCTACACGCTGCTGCTGCCCACCAGATAGCTGCTGAGGGAAGTGGTTTCTACGGTGCATCATGTTCATCCTTTCTAATGCAGCTTCCACTTTTTCCTTACGCTCAGCGGTTGGCGTTTTAAGGTAAAGCAATGGCAATTCTACGTTTTCAAAAACGGTTAGTTCGTCAATCAGATTGAAGCTTTGGAAAACGAACCCTATGTTTCCTTTTCTAAGCTGAGCTCTTTGTCTTTCGCTCATTCCACCTACTTCCGTACCATAGAAATCATAACTCCCTTCGGTAGGGTTATCTAGTAGTCCTAGAATGTTTAGGAGCGTAGATTTCCCACAGCCGGACGGCCCCATGATTGCTACAAATTCACCATCCTTAATCTCCATGTCTAGTCCGTTGAGAGCGGTTGTCTCCACTTCGTCGGTGGTAAACATCTTTTGTAAATTGGTCGTTTTTATCATTTTAATCTTGCTTTTAGCTTTTGGCAAATAGCGACTTTGTTCGCCGCTTGTTTATTTTAGTTTTTTCTATATAAAGAATCATTTATTGAATGTGATAACAGCTACTTCAGCTCAAGAACCTCCTTGTCTCCAAAGTTGCCGTATGAACTCGTGATAACTTTATCTCCAGGGTTTAGTCCATCCAATACCTCATAGTGTCTTGGGTTTTTCCGGCCTAGGGTTATATCTCTTTTTACTGCTCTAGTACTTCCTTCTTCTACCACATAAACCCAGTTTCCGCCCGTATCAGAGAAGAAACCTCCCACAGGAAGAAGAGTGGCTTCTTCGGACTTACCCAGTTCTAGTCTAATCGGTGAAGACTGACCTCTACGTATTCCTTTTGGAGTACCCTCTTTGAAGACCATGTCTACGCCAAAACGTCCATTCAATACCTCTGGATAAATTTTAATAATTTCCATCATATGAGTGCTGCCGTTAAAGTCAAAGTTGGCTTGGAGTCCAGCAAAGATTCGAGAAATATAATGCTCGTCTATTTCAGCACGCATCTTAAAGCCGTTCATGTCGTCTATTTGTCCAATGTTTTGCCCTTGATTAATATTAGATCCTACCTCCACATCTATAGATGAAAGTAGACCAGCAACAGGAGCCTTCACCACCAAATTTTGAAGTGTTTGACGCCAAAGTTCTACGTTTCTTTCTGTCCTTTCTAGGGTACCTTCCAGTTGTTTGATTTGAATTTTAGAATTCTCTTCTTGATATTTCTGAGATTCTACCTCAATCTCCCTTTGCTTTGTCAATCGGTCGAAATCTCTTTTGGTTCGCATGTATTCCATATCAGAAATTACATTATCGTTTTTAAGCTTCTGATTTCTATCAAATCCGTCTTTGGCTTGAGCAATTTGAAAATCCAGGTCACTTAAGGTTTTCTGAAGATTAAACCTTTCTACTTTCAGCCTTTGACGTGTATTCTGCAATTCGTTTACCAGTCTACTCGCCTCGGTTTCAGATTGTAGAAAGTTGAGCTTAAGTTGTTGGTTTTCTAAACGAAGGATTATTTGACCTTTGTTAACCATGTTTCCCCCTTCCACTAATTTTTGGGTTACATAGCCACCTACTATCGCATCAAGTTGAATGGTTTTGAGCGGCTGAACCACACCCTGAACAATGATAAACTCATCGAAAACACCTTGACTTACTTCCGAAATAGAAATCTTATCTGTTTCTACATTAAGCTTCGAGCGATGGTCTGCATAAAGAAAGTTGTATGTTAAAAGTGCTAAAACCAATACGCCCAAAGCTATTAATCCTATTCGCTTTGGTGTCCAATATTTTTTTTCAATTTTTCTATCCATGGTAAATCAGGCCTTTCATTTTTGGTTTGCTCGAAAGGCATGTGCCAGTGTTATTTCTAATGCTGTGCCAAAAGAGCAAGTATATTGATAATCAAATATTTAGACAAAAGGTGTCCGTTTTTATATGTTCATGAGCGTACATGAATGTCCGTTTTCGAACACCACTTGACAAGGTCTTTTATTGTGTCAAATATTTCAGGGAACTATAACCTACTTTTTTAATGTATAATTCGGATTAAATTAGGAATGTGTTTATTTGAAGTATGAAAAGCTGTCCTCCTTTAAATAGAGGCAAACAATATAAAAAAGAGAAAGATGTCAAAAATTTTAGTCATTGATGATGATGTAGACATTCTAAGTGCCGCCAAACTCTTTCTGAAAAGGCATTTTGAAGAAGTTACGATTGAAAAGAATCCAGAGAAAATTCCATTCCTGCTAAATAATTATACGTACGATTTAGTACTGCTGGACATGAATTTCACTCAGGATGTGAATACAGGAAGAGAGGGTTTTTTATGGTTGGATAAAATTCTGGATCTAAAACCAGAAATGAAAGTGGTGCTTTTTACAGCTTATGGTGATGTGGAAATGGCTGTAAAATCCATAAAGCTGGGAGCTAAGGATTTTGTGATTAAGCCTTGGGAGAATGATAAATTACTAACTACACTTAAAACGGCAGTAGGAGAAGCACCAAGACCTTCAAAACCTTCGGCAGATAACAATATTGTGGGTGAGTCTGCTGTTATGAAAAAGGTTTTTGATACGGTAGATAGAGTGGCCGAAACAGATGCCAATGTGCTTATTTTAGGAGAAAATGGTACAGGAAAAGACCTCGTGGCAAATGCCCTTCATAAATTATCCAATAGGAAAAAGGATAGCTTTGTACGAGTGGATTTGGCTGCAATGCCCGAAACCTTAGTAGAAAGTGAACTTTTTGGACATGTAAAAGGAGCTTTTACAGATGCGAAAGATAATAGAATTGGGAAATTTGAAGAGGCCAATAGTGGTACTTTGTTTTTAGACGAAATAGGAAATTTAAGCTTACCAGTTCAGAGTAAACTTTTAAATGTTTTTCAAAACAGAACTATCGTAAAGTTGGGAAGTAATAAACCCCAAAATATAGACATAAGATTGGTCTGTGCCACGAATAGTTCCGTGCAGGAGATGGTGAGTAAAGGAGAGTTTAGGCAAGACTTGCTTTATAGGATAAATACAATCACGATAGAAATTCCTCCTCTTAGAGAAAGGACTGGTGATATAGAATTGCTAGCGAACCATTTTCTGGAAATTTATAAGAAAAGGTATAATCGTAAAATCTCTGGGCTGAGTGCAGCTTTAGTGAAGGAAATGAATAGATATACATGGCCAGGTAATGTGAGAGAACTCCAGCATTCTTTAGAGCGGGCGGTTATCATGTGCCAAAAAAGTGCCTTAAGTATAGAAGATGTTTTTGGTGATCAGCACGAATTTAAAACGCAAAGCACTAATTCGGCTAAAAGCTATGATTTAGAGAACATGGAGCAGCAAATGATAGTAAAGGCCCTTAAAAAGTTTAATGGAAACATTACGGAGGCTTCAAAAGAATTAGGGCTTTCTAGAGCGGCATTATACAGAAGAATTGAAAAATACGGAATTTAGTAAATATGAAACGTTTTTCAATTCAAATAGCTGTTAGAATTATATTTTTAGGAATATTCCTATGTCCTGTTCCCTTCTTTTTTAGTGGTGGAAATAAGGCCATTGGAGTTATTTTTTTGATGGGGGCTATAATTTCTGGTTTCTCGCTGTATCATTACAGCACGTCTGTCAATACAAAGCTGGTTCGTTTTTTTGAATCTATTCAATACTCAGATTTTACCATAAAGTTTAGTTCTGATAATAAATTAGGGAAGAGTTTTCAGGACCTTAATTTGGAGATGAATCAGGTCATTGAAGCTTTTAAGTCTGCCAGAGCAGAAAAGGAAGCCAATATACATTTCTTGAATACCATGGTGCAGCATATTGACGTAGGTATTATCTGCTACGACATACACGGCCAAATAGAAATCCTTAACAATTCAGCTATCCGACTTTTGGAGGTTTATAGACTAAGAAGGCTTGATGAATTATTGAAAACGGAGCATGACAAGCTGTACCATGAAATAAGGGAGTTAAACTCTGGAGGGCGATTTATGTATCACGCTAAAAATGGTCTTCAGCTATCTGTCAATGCTACTAAGGTGAATCTAAGAGGGAGGGCTGTCAAGATTATCTCGCTACAAAACATCCGTTCTGAGCTACAAGAAAAGGAACTAGATGCTTGGCAGAATCTTACAAAAGTACTGCGTCATGAAATTATGAATTCTATTGCCCCGATAGTTTCTTTAGTGGGAACCATGCGAGATATTGTGGAAGAAGATTTGTCTGGAAAAGCTATTGGTCTTGAAGAACCCATTAATGACCTTAGTGAAGCACTGAAAACCATTGAGTCCAGAGGAAAGGGTGTCATGCATTTCGTGAATGCTTATAGAGATTTCACTACCCTACCTAAACCCGTATTTGTAGAAACCCAGGCTTCTAAAATAATGGGTAGGATAGAAGCTTTGGCTTTGGCAGATGTCAAGGATAGAAACATAGATATATCCTTTGTTGTAGAAAGGGACTTTACTGCCGCACTAGATGTCGACCAGATTGAAATGGTCCTTATTAATCTGGTGAAGAATGCTATTGAAGCCATAGGTGGAAAGGAAAATGGGGCCATTAGTGTGAAATGCTTTGAACAAAACAAGCGAAGAATTATAGAGGTTAGAGATAATGGTTCTGGTATTGTTCCCGAAGCATTGGAGAAGATTTTCATTCCTTTTTATACCACCAAGAAAACAGGTCAAGGCATAGGTCTAAGCTTATCAAAACAAATTCTCCAAATGCATCGAGGAGATTTGACAGTAAGGTCGGAATTAGGAAAGGGGACTGCATTTAGATTAGAGTTTTAGAAGGTCTTCCTCAGATTAAATCTGTATTTTCGTTCACTTAGATTTTCAACCGATACTTATATAACTAATGCAACAAATTCCAATAAAAACGACGGTAGTCGGCTCTTGGCCATTTTCTGGATGGCTAGAACATGCGACACAAAATCTTGACAAATTTGGTCCGGCAGATATCAACGAGATGATTGAAGATGCTGTGGTTTGTGCTGTAAATGACCAAGCTACTGCGGGCCTAGATGTGATAACGGATGGTGAGCAAACACGGATAGACTTCAACTTGTCTTTCTACGGTTTTATTAAAGGTATCAAAGCCAATCATGCGGAGACCAGAGTCTTTGGGCCACCGGCTCATGATCAAAGAGGAAAACACTCTATCATAGAAAAACTGACCGCTCCAGATGGACTGGGCGTGGTAGAAGAATATGAGCGACTAAAAAGAGTAGCACCGAAGGGTAAAATACTTAAAGCCTCTATTCCTGGGCCTTATACATTGGCAGGGAGGTTATTGCCTGGCGAACTTTATAAAGACAGATGGGAGGTGACCGAAGCCATTATGCCTTTGGTGAGTAGAGAATTAGTGGCACTAGTAAATGCGGGGGCAGAGGAAATATGTATAGACGAGCCATCTATGAGTTGCTATGCATATAAAGAAGACACTAAACGTTTTGTAGATATTTTCAACAGAACGGTAAAGGACATTGTAGGTAAAACGCGTATCGGAACACATCTCTGTTTTGGGAATTTCAAAGGCAGGTCAGTTGGAAAAAAGACGATAGCCCCAATGCTCCCAGATTTCCTAGATATGAATGCGGATGAACTACATACAGAAATGTGCGTGCTCAATTTTCAAGAAGTGCATCTGTTAGAACGATTTGCTGAGAAAATGGATGTGGCGGTAGGTGTTATTGATGTCAAAAGCTACTACATAGAAACAGTGGAAGACGTAAAGGAGCGTATTCGGAAATGCTTGAAGTATGTACCCAAAGAGAAATTGGCGATAGCTCCAGACTGTGGACTCTCACAAACTGCCAGATGGGCAAGTAAAAAAAAGATTGAAAATATGTGCACCGCTGCCAGAGAACTCAGGTAAGCTTTTCTAAGACAAAAAGAATAGTATGATAAAAGCATTTAAATCTGGAGATAATCTTAGAAGGGACATTTTGGCATTCAATGATCCTAAAAAGTTTAAAGTTTGGTGGTTGGGTCAGAGTGGTTTCTTAATAAAGCATCATGGAAATACTCTGTTATTTGACCCTTATTTATCCGATTCGCTGACCCGTAAATATGGAGAAACAGATAAGCCTCATGTAAGAATGAGCGAGCTCTGCATTTCCGCATCTCAGCTTGATATGATAGATGTGGTGACTTCCAGCCACAATCATACAGACCACTTAGACGCCGAAACGCTTAATCCTCTTTTTGAGGCTAATCCAAAAATTCAGTTTGTGATTCCAGAGGCCAATAGGGCTTTTATCTGTGAGAGGTTAGGATGCCACGAATCGTTTCCTATCGGTTTGGATATTGACAAGGAAATAGAAGTTAAAGACTTTAAGATTATAGGTTTGCCGGCGGCTCATAACAAAATAGACTTCGACGAAAAAGGAAGAGCCAAGTTTATGAGTTTCATTGTTCAGTTTGGCGATTTTACTGTTTACCATTCTGGAGATACTTTATGGTATGAAGGTTTAGAAAAAAGGGTATTAAAGTATAAACCAGATGTAGCTTTCTTGCCTATTAATGGAAATAAACCCGAACGTAAAGTAGCAGGAAACTTGAGTGCAGAGGAGGCTGCCAGATTGGGTAAAGAAATTCATGCCGGCTGCGTGATTCCACATCATTATGATATGTTTGAGTTTAATACTGAAGATCCAGCCAACTTTGTTTTAGCCTGTAAAAAACACAAAACCCCTCACAGTATTTTAAACATAGGTGAGGGGCTTGCTTTCGAATTCGCGTAGATTTAGAATAAGTTAAATGAGATTTTTAATTCGCAAAAGTGTAATTACGGCTTATAATCTACATGTAGTTCAAATCATTATTGGGCTTTAATTTTATCAACTTTAGGCTGTTCAAAACCTTTATTACAGGATAAGTAGGGTCAAACTCATGCCACTTGATGCCGAAATTAGCCCTTCCGCCAAATTTGTGATGATTATTATGGTATCCCTCGCCCATCATTAAGAAATCAAAAGGAAGAAGGTTTCTTGCCGTATCATTTACCTCAAAGTTTCGATACCCATATTTATGGGCATACCAGTTTATGATAACGCCATGAACCGGTCCCATTAAGAAGTGAATAGGAAGCAAAAGGAAATACGCCCAATGATCTGCAAACTGAATATAAAACAGAACATATAATATTCCCCAACCTAAGCGAATCATCCAAGAGTCTCCCAGTCTTTCTAAAAACGGCCAGTGGGGTACACCCTTTTTGTACTTGGCTTCTATGCTATCTTCTTTTCTCAAAATCTCGTTATAGTAGTTTTTGGTCTTCCACATCATATCAAAAAGGTTCTTAGAAAAAGACGGAGAATGTGGGTCTTTTTCTGTGTCGGCGTGGGCATGATGTAACCTGTGCATTACGCCATAAGCATAAGGGCTTAGATATGATGAACCTTGAAAAATGAACGTGAGCACATAAAAAAACTTTTCCATAAAAGGACTCATCGTAAACATCTTATGAGCGGCATATCTATGCAAAAAGAATGTTTGGGCAAACAATGATAGATACCAGTGTGCGATAAAGAATGCGAGAATTATCATTTGAATAATACAAGTGAGTGATTGAATTACAAATCTAAAGAGGTGTAAGTATAAAAAAAATGATATTTATCAGTCGGCTGGTTTAATATCGCATACCTTAACTCCCAATCGCTTCCAAAGATGTGGAATCCCGAATTAAGGGGTCTCGGTATTAAGGTCGGTTATTTCAAACCAGCCCAAGCCTTCAGCGTAACTTCCAAGCGTATTTTACCAAATTGACTCATGTCGAAATGATCTATAGGTTCAATATTGGTAGCCATAAAATAAGTATTTTCCTTAGTCACGGCATACCCCACAAACCAGCCAATATTGTCACCTCCATTTACAGCCCAGCCTGTTTTTCCATAGAGTTTGTAATCTTCCGTTTCTTTTAGAAGCATTATATGCCTCATTATTCCGTACGTCTTTTCTGATAGCGGTAGCTCTTTATCTGCTAGACGTCTTAAGAAATCTATTTGCTCAAACTGAGAGATTTTGGAATCCCCCTCTAGCCAAAATTGATCTATATTTTTGGAATTGAAAACCATTCCGGGATATCCTATTTTGCTCAAAGTAGCTTTCATTTTTTCAACTCCAGTTTTACGAGCAATTTCTTGATAGTAGGGTACGCACGAGCGTTGGTATGCCTGGTAGAAATTCATGTCTTGCTCCCAGGATTTCAAGAATTTAGGCTCGCCATCCCAGTAAAACATGGAGTTGTCGTTTTTGACAATACCGTTTTCTAGAGCGTTGATAGAGTTGGGGATTTTGAAAGTGGAAGCCGGCAGAAAGCTTTTTTCAGCCCAATCAAAATCATTAGAGAAAAATGTTTGCTTTTTACAATCAAAGATTAGTATGGAGCCCCTTACAAGAGAAGAGTCTACTTTGGAAACCAGAATTCATGACAATTTTAAATGTTTCGGCTAATTTACCTTCTGTAGTAGATGGCGATCGACAACCGAAGTTGATGATTAATACTGAAAGAAATAAGGGAGAATGAAACTTCATAAAGGTTATATAAACTGACATAAATTTCAACGAACATCTATGTCTCATGGTGCTTTACCCGTTGTTTTTTAAAGGATCTATTTAAGATGGACATAGATAAAAAAGAATCAAATAGGCGAGAAATAGCCAATAAGCTTATTAACTATTTCTGTGTCAATTTCATGATTGAAACGACATGAATGAAAATGGCTAAGGGGAGCCAAAAAGCCTAGCAATAAAAGGTAAGGGAGCTTGAAGAACTCATCACTTACCAATTATGTACTAATGATCCATAAGTATGAGTAAAATATTTGATCCGAGTAATGATCCTTTGAGTTGTTCTGTTTTGTACTATAAAACAAGCTAGTAGAGCAGCCATTTATAAATCAGGATTCCTTAATTGAAGTTTAAAAGAGCTGCCAAATGGCTATGAAATGAGAAAGACTGCCAGCCAGAACGAAAATATGCCATATGAAATGATTCATATAAAGCGTTTTCCTTAGGTAAAAAATTACGCCGATGAGGTAAGACGCACCACCTACGGCAAGCCAGTTTAAACTAGAAGCTTCTATCTGTACAGATAAGGGTTTTATGATGAAAAATGCCATGGCTCCCATGCTTACATAAGCGAGGGTAGAGACGACATTGAACTTATGAGTGAAAAAGTATTTAAACACGCTACCAATTAGCACCATGAGCCAAAGGGCAAATAGGACTGTATAGCCAAGAGTCGTTCTCAAATGAATTAAAATGAAGGGAGTAAAACTTCCTGCTATTAAAAAGTAGATAGCCATATGGTCAAAAAAACGTAACTTCCTTTTTATCTCTAGTTTGTAGACGCTATGATAAATGGTGGAAGAACAATACACCATAAAAAGAGAGATACCAAAAATAATACAACCAATCAAAGCCCGATCTGAGCCTTGAACACGTTGAATAAGCAAGGGTAGGGCAATAAGAAAACAAAGAAGACCTACCGCGTGAGAAACCATATTGGCTATTTCTTCGGGTATAGATTTAATGAGGCTTTTTAAATTTTCAGGTACTTTCTCTGGAATACGTGCGAAGAGTTTTTTCATAGCGGAATTGTCTAGGACAAGATTAATAAAATAGAAGCGGATTAAAGTTCTTTTGACAAGAAAAAGGATACGGCTTTTGAAAATGGCAGTTTTGTAGGTGGCCTGCAAATGTTAATAGTTTTTGGACAGACGGAAACTTTAATTTCTGAATACTAGACAACCTTTTAACGGCTTTAAACATTATACAATAAACGAGCTCGATTGATATTACTTGAAACCATAATAAAACTCAAAGAGGCAGATCCTGACGCTCAGCGGAGGGTGTTTGAGCAATATGGTGAACGGTTTTATAAATTGGTTAACAGATACGTAGGGGATACAGAAACGGCTAAAGATGTCATGGTAGACGCCATGCTCAAAGTGTTCAAAAATGCATCAAAGGGAAGATTTGAAAATGCCTATCAGTTTGAAGCTTGGATGACCAGGATTATGATTAATGAGGCCCTCACTTTTTTAAGAAAAAAAGGGAATTTTAATCTGAGACTTGATGAAGTGCCAGAGTCTTATAGCATGGAAGAGAATGCATTGTCTGCCTTAGGTGCTCAGGAAATATTAGGACTGATTGAAGAATTGCCCACGGGCTATAGAACAGTTTTTAATCTCTTTGCTGTTGAGGGTTATGGACATAAAGAAATAGCAGAAATGCTTTCTATAAGTGTCGGAACCTCAAAGTCTCAGTTAAGTCATGCACGAAGTCTACTGAAAAAGAAAATTTTGCGAAGCAATGAAAGAAGAAAAAGTATTTGATAACCGAGTAGCGGCTTTGGTAAATGAAGCTTCTCTTTCCGGAGGTTGGCCAAAGGAGGAGCTATGGAGGGCTGTAGAAAAGAGACAAGGAGAAAAGAAGAAGGCTTGGTATTATTATGCTGCAATAGTACTTCTATTCTTAGGCTTTTCGGGGTATTTGATGAGTCTTAGTGACAGCCCATCGGGTCAAATAGCAGAAGGAGTAAAAGGGGAAAGTCCTCAAACACCTGAAACTATTAAAGAAGAATCATTAGAAAAGGGAATGGCTAAAGCGGTAAAGGTCCTGCCCAATAGGACTCAATTGGCGACGATAATACCTCAGGACGAAAGCTTTGAGCTCACCCGTTCCAAACTGGAAGTCGCGGAGGTTATAACCCAAAAAGAAAGAAAAGTATGGGCTGTGGAGCCGATGGAACCTTTGAGCACTTCAGGTTTGGCTCTATCAGAAAGTGCTTTTGAAATAGCTCTCGTCAAAGAAGCACAGCTGGAAGAAGCCAAAAGCATTTATTTATATATTCCTGAGAAGGGAGAGAAAGAACGCTATTCTAAAGTAGGAAAGCTCCTAAATCAGATAGGCCGCTTTAATACAGAGGGAGAGTTTGATTGGGAAGAAGTAGATGTGAAGCCTCAACTTATCTGGGCATATTTAAAAGAGAGTGCTAAAAGCGAGAAAGAAGAATAGAAGGACATTCAATTATGAAAAAGCTATACATACTATTTTTGAGCCTTTTACCCTTTTGCGGTTTTGGCTTAGAGAGTCTAAGAGATACCATTGAAGTCCAGATAGGAGAAG
The DNA here is from genome assembly GCA_047623945.1 of Arcticibacterium sp. Classification (GTDB taxonomy): domain Bacteria; phylum Bacteroidota; class Bacteroidia; order Cytophagales; family Spirosomataceae; genus Arcticibacterium. The sequence goes on from JBLHOT010000045.1 coordinate 26,473, forward strand.
GCAAAAAGGTGATTTTTTATGCAGAGAACTTACAAGGTTTAAGGGATTTACAGAAGTATGACTTCAATAAAATCCTGAAAAAAATGAATCAAGAATTAAAGGCTACCAAGACCTCTAAAACGTTCATAAAGGATTTTGATGGTGATACATTTGAGAAGTCGAAAGAGCCTTTTTTCAAGACCTTGGATTTGAACTATTATGTTGGGTTTAACTATAGTAACTCGCTTCCCCCAATAGGCCAAGGCTTTATAGCTGCCAATGAACTCTATGGATTTCCGGATGGTCGCTATGCCGTCACAGATACTAGAATTAGTAGCACTAGGACTTCAAATAGCGTTTTCAGATCACCTCACTTTGGGTTTAGTGTGGGTAGAAACCCTCAGATCTTAAGAACCAATAGATTCACTTTTAGAACAAGGTTGGCAGCAGAAGTTAATGCTTCCTTTCAGCAGGTGGCCTATAAGCCTGGTTTTAGTGCCAATAGTTTGGTGTATGATCAGTTAGGGGAGAGCTTTCCTTTTGTAGAAGCTTCAGGGACACCTTCTAAAATAGGCGTGGTAGATACGCTTTCTACTTTCAACTATAATACTGAAACCAAGGGGATAACTTGGCAAGCAAAAAGTGCTAATGGCGATTATGTAAATTACGATTTGCCACCTTATAGTGTTTTTAATAGCGGTCTAAATCTACGTTTTGTACCCAATGTGAGTTTCATGAGTAAGTCTGGCAAGAGATTATTAAATGTTGGTCTGGGAGGGTTTTTCGGTTTAAATATGATTACCAGGGTCCGTAATAAAACGGTTAATTCCATAAATCCAGTTATCCAGTCCAACCTCAACTATGCTCCACTAAATTATGGACTAATAGGAGAGTTGGGCATTGGACAAGTAAACCTTTTTGCACAAGTAAGCTACTTAAGAAGACGTGATGTGAGCACAGAAATAGTTGCGGCTAATATTAGTGGTTCTAGACTCTCTGAACTAGGAATTTCAGATTCGGCCCCTCTTTACACTTTTGGCCTTAGATTTGGGAAATAGCATGAGATTAAAACTGCTCTTACTTTTTAGTTTTTTGATATGCTTCGCTTGCACCGATGGTGTCAGTCCTAAACCTGTGGATGGTTTTGAATACTTTAGGTATGGGTCCTTTTTTGGAGAATGCTTAGGATATTGTCAGACAGAGATTAAAATTGAGAGGGAGTCTATTCAGAAAAAGTCTAAGGGCTGGAATCAATATGACGAGTTGCCAAAAACTGAAAGAATTGAAATCGTAAATTCAATTTACTTCGAAGAGCTCACTAGATATTTAGACTTTAATAAATTCAAAAAACTTGATGAGGTTCTCGGCTGTCCAGATTGTGCAGACGGTGGTGGTGAGTGGGTGGAAATAAGGAGAAACGGGCAGACCTCTAAAGTTACTTTCGAATACGGGAATGCACCAGAGGAGTTATCAAATATTATAGGTCTATTACGGGCCTATGCTTCATCTTTCAATGCAGCATCAAGAGAACCAACAAAATTTAACGACCGTGTTCTAATAAATCAAACGGGTGAAATCAAAAATTTCATTTGTACTAGAGGGTGCAGTCAATACTTGATAAAACTAAACAACCATACCTCCAATGAGTTTTTCTACCCCCAATACCTAGAGTCCGAATTCTTGAAAGACGGTCTAGCCGTAAGCTTTCATGCAGTGATTATGCTAGAAGAGACGGCCATATCAAAGCCTTCCCCTACAGATCAGCCAGTTTTCGATTTCAATGCTCAGAATATTCGACTTTTTGGAATTAAGGCTCTATAATAGAAGTTTAAAACTCCACGATAATTCCAATACTTGGTGTAGACTGCCCACTTGGTTCGTTCAATATGAGTGGAATAGCATTACTGCCATCTTGTTTTAAGCTTAAGCCATCTGTCGTAGCAAAATCCGTATTGGCCTCATTTCGCTGAAAGGTAAAATTAGGTACCGACTCATTTTTGGCTCCAAGAACATTTTGAATATCTAGGAAAAGGTCTAACGACCAATTTTCAAAGTTCCATTGCTTATCTATACGCACATCCAATTGATTGAAGGCACGGAGACGAACTGAATTTAATTGACTGTTATCAAAAATACCGCTTCCTATACTTAGATAATTCCGCTGCGAAGCTTCTATATCAAATGGAGAATAGGGGCTGCCACCAGCAAAACGGTGTTTTACACCCAGTTCCCAGTTGTTCTTAAGCTTTAAGCCATAGATAAAGGATAGTAGATGTCTATTATCCCAAGTAGAAGGAAACAATTCGGTATCTACACCATCAAAAAGACTTCTTACATAAGTATATGAAAATGTAAGAAACTGCTTTTTAGTGAGTTTTTTCTGAACAAAAAGCTCAAGTCCATAGGCACGGCCACCACCCGCGGAAGTTACTTTTTCATTTCCAATGGCTCCAAAGCCGCCTCCAAGATTGGCTAGAGAAATGTTCTCAAAATCTGAAACGGGATAGTTGCTATAGTCCTTATAAAACCCTTCTAAGGTAAAGCGGAGGTCTGTTCTGGGTAGATATTCAAAACCGGTGGCATAATGAATGGTATTGATATATTCATTGTCTCTGTTGGCAAATTGGCCATCGGCATCTTGAAACCCTAAAACGGTATAAATGGGAAGTTTATAATATGAACCCCAAGCCGCATTAAATCTTAATTTCTCAAAAATAGGAG
>JBLHOT010000046.1:0-28253 GCA_047623945.1 Arcticibacterium sp.
TTTTTGGGATTATCCTCTCACGATGCCCGAGACCTCTAAGCCAGACGGGAATGTGTATGATATGAGATTAACAGCTCATGAAGACGGCTGGATTTATGGCGTTTTTTGTGCGGAAAGAAAAGACGCAAATGCGGCTCCAGGAGATGAATCTTCTGCACATGCCAGTGCAGGAATAGCCAGAACTAAGGACTTGGTTTCGTGGGAAAGACTTGCAGATTTAAAAACAAGTTCTTCGCAACAAAGAAATGCTGTGCTCCATCCAGAGTTTGTCAATGGAAAGTATGCCTTCTATACCAGACCACAAGATAGCTTTATAGAAGCCGGAACTGGTGGAGGTATAGGTTTTGGCCTTTCCGATACCATTGATAATGCGGTCATTGAAAAAGAAGTTATTCTTCATGGTAAGGCTTATCATACGGTTTACGAAGCAAAAAATGGACAAGGTCCAGCACCCTTAAAAACGGAAAAGGGATGGCTTCATTTGGCCCATGGAGTTAGAAATACCGCTGCGGGTTTAAGATATGTACTTTACCTTTTCATGACGGATTTAGTCAATCTCACCAAAGTGACACATCTCCCTGGGGGTTATTTCATTGCCCCAGAGGGGGCAGAAAGAATAGGTGATGTTTCTAATGTGACCTTCTCAAACGGCTGGATTTTAGATGAAGATGGAAAGGTTTTTATTTACTATGCTTCTTCAGATACTAGGATGCATGTGGCCACTTCTAGCCTAGAGAAACTGGTGGATTATTGTGTCAATACCCCAGAAGACGGTTTAAGTTCGGCCGCGTCGGTGGAGACTTTGAAGACTATCATTGATAAGAATAAGGCTCTAAAGCCATAGTTTTTTAGTGCAACCAGTAAAAATTAACACCGAAAACAATGCACTTTCAAATGAAACCCTAATTTTGACTGTTCTTTTAACCTTGGAATTGAAAATTATTGAAAGTTCAACAAGCTTTTGTCTGTGAATTCGATGTCTCACTCCATTTAACCTAAAACCCTATGTCCGAAAAAAAATCGAACAATATGCCCGCCCTTTACACCCTGATGACCGTTTGGTTTTTCTGGAGTTTTGTGGCGGCCTCTAATGGTATTTTGATTCCTTTATTTAAAGAGAAGTTTGCCCTATCGCAAACAGAAGCCCAGTTGGTAGATTTTGCCTTCTATGCGGCCTATTTTGTCGGTTCATGGCTTTATCTAATCTTTTCTAGGTTGATGAAGACAGATATTCTAAATAAGATTGGTTATAAAAACGGAATAGTTATTGGCCTAGGACTTTCTGCTTTGGGTACACTTTTGTTTTATCCAGCTGCAGTCACAGAGTCTTATGAGTTGCTTTTAGGAGGGTTGTTTATCGTAGGACTTGGTTTTAGCCTTCAGCAAACCGCTACACAACCTTTTATGATAGCCCTAGGGCCGGCCGAGACGGGTGCACAACGTATTAATATGGGTGGAGCGGTTAATAATTTTGGAGGTACCATTGGCCCAGCATTAGTTAGTTATGCCATTTTTGGTTCTATTTCAAAGGACGCTGCATTGAATGCTTCCATTCAAGATGTAAAAATCCCTTACTTGATTTTAGGTGCCCTTTTCGTGATTGTGGCTATTTTCTTTTTGGTGTCAAAGCTTCCGAGGATTAAGAATGAGGAGGAAGTACAAGTTGATAACAACCTAACCTTTGGTCCTTTACTCTTAATAGCTGTTTTCTCCATTACAGCTATCTCTTTTAGTATAGAGGATGCCATTCTAGTAAGTTTTGGTATCATGATGCTTTTTGTTGCTTACGCCTTATTTAGAGGGATTACATCAGGGCCTTTGACAGGAAAAGAAAATTCTGTTTTTGATTATCCGCAAGCTCTTTTAGGTATGGCAGCCATTTTTGTTTACGTAGGTGTGGAGGTTACAGTTGGTTCAAACCTTGGAGAATATTTGAAAGAAACGCAGAACTTAGATTCGTCTGAGATTTCTAAATATGTTTCGCTGTTTTGGGGAAGTATGATGATTGGCCGTTGGACAGCTGCTATGCCAGCTTTTAATCCTTCTGTTATGTGGAAGAAAATTTTGACTTGGGTAGTTCCATTTACGGCTTTCGGTATCGTTTTATTTGCTAATTCCCTTTATAGTGGTGATGTGTCAGACCTTTATCCTTATGCCATTTGTGTGGCTGTTATGGTTTTAGCCTTTATAGCTGCCAGAGAAAAACCAGTTCTTATATTATTGATATTTACAGCCTTAGGGGCTATTATGACCTGCATTGGTATTTTCAGTTCAGGAGATATCGCCCTTTTCTGTCTTATTTCTGGTGGTTTGTTCTGTTCTATTTTATGGCCAAGTATATTCTCTTTGGGGACAGCGGGTCTCGGCAAGTTTACTAACCAAGGTTCGGCATTACTTATTATGATGATTTTAGGTGGAGCCATATTGCCAGTAATTCAAGGTAAGTTGTCAGATATGATGGGAATTCAGTTCTCCTATATTTTGGCAGCAGGCTGTTTTGTTTTCCTATTTATTTTTGGCTTAGTAGCTCAGAAAACATTAAGAAAGCAAGGAATTGATTTTGATGCAGAAGTAGCTAAGTCTTCTTCTAAAGGAGGCCACTAAACTATGCTAGATATTATTCTAAGGAGGTTTGATGAAGCCGATTTTGAGCAGTTATTAACGCTGTTCAAAGAATTCTCTGTATTTGAGAAAAGGCCTCATCAAATGTTCAACAACTTGGAAAGGATGATGGAAGAGAAAGATTTTTTCCAGGGCTTTGCCGCTGTTCTTCCAGATGGTCAAATCATAGGCTATGCCACGTTCAATTTTGTGTATTACACGTGGAGTGGGAAATCCATTTACATGGATGATCTCTATATCAAACCTGAATTTCGGGCCAAAGGTCTTGGCTCAAAACTCATCCAAGAAGTAGTAAATCATGCGAAGGCGAATAACTGTCAAAAAGTTAAATGGCAGGTGTCTCACTGGAATGTAAAAGCCAAGGCATTTTACCGAAGCCTAGGGGCTGAGATAGATGATAATGAGCAGAACTGTGAATTGAAAATTAACGAGTAATGACCCCTAGGATCGTTGAGATAGAAGAGAAAACATTTGTAGGCACGTCAGTAGAAATGTCCTATGCTGAGAATAAGACCGGTTTGCTTTGGAGTACTTTTATGCCTAGACGGAATGAGATAAAGAATCGTCTAAATCCTAATGAACTAGTCTCTTTACAGGGTACAGACCCAGCTATTTTGATGTCTGATTTTAGCTTTACAAATGTCTTTGATAAATGGGCTCTGGCAGAGGTTTCTAGTTTCGAAAAAATTCCTGAAGGAATGAAGCTCTTTACTTTAGCCGCGGGCAAATATGCTGTTTTCACACATAAAGGTTCTGGAGAGGATGGATTTATCAAAACACTTTCGTTTATTTTAGGATCATGGCTGCCTACATCAGGATTTTCGTTAGATAACCGACCTCATTTTGAAGTATTAGGTGAGAAATATCATAGAACTGATCCTGCATCCGAAGAGGATGTTTGGATACCCATAAAATAATTGGAGAGCCTTAGATTATGTCAGAAAAGTTCAAATTTGAAATTCAGGATGAGCTAGATTCAATCCTTGAATTTTGGTCAAAAAACAGTTTAGATGAGGAGAATGGTGGTTTCATTGGAAGAATGGACACCTACGGTAAAATTCATCCCGAAGCTGAAAAGGGAGGAGTTCTAAACGCGAGAATTCTTTGGACATTTTCAGCTGCAGCAGGATTTGATGGTTTATCAAAAGAGCAAAAGGCCAATTATCTGGATTTGGCTCATAGAGCCTTTGACTTTTTCAAAACTCATTTTGTTGACGAAAAAAGTGGCGGAGTATATTGGTCGATTGATGCTGACGGAACTCCAAAGTCTACTCGAAAACAAATTTATGCTCTGGCTTTTGCCATTTATGGTCTTTCAGAATTTTACAAGGTTTCTAAAAATAAGGAAGCTTTAGCTTTAGCAAAAAACCTGTATGAGTTTATAGAGAAATATAGTTTTGACCCTGAAAATGGAGGTTATTGGGAAGCTTTTACAAAAGATTGGGAGCTCTTAGAGGATTTGCGATTAAGTGAGAAAGACCGTAATGACCCCAAAACGATGAATACTCACCTTCACATCATAGAGGCCTACGCAAACCTTTACAAAGTATGGCCTGATGCGGGATTAAAAATTAAAATTGAACAACTTCTAGTAATCTTTGAAAAGCATATCGTTGATAATGAAACGGGCCATCTAAAACTCTTTTTTGACAAAACATGGAATAGCCAATCTGCAGGAGTTTCATACGGGCATGATATTGAAGCGGCTTGGCTCCTTTTAGAATCTGCTGAAGTACTAGTCACTTCTGAAATCACCCAAAAGTGGAAAAAGTACGCTGTACAAATGGCAGATGCTGCTATGAGGGGCTTTAACTTGGATGGTAGCCTAAACCATGAAAAAGATACCGAAACGGGTCATATAGATATACATAGAGAATGGTGGGTAAGTGCAGAAGCCATGGTAGGCTTCTTAAATGCTTATCAAGTGTCTGGTGATGAAAAATACATACCACTAATAGAAGGTTTGTGGAGTTTTACGAAAAAGCACCTGATTGACCATCGAAACGGCGAGTGGTTTTGGGGTGTATATCCGCCCACTTCTTATGAACCGAATTATCAACTCATGGACAGCGAGGATAAAGTTGGTTTTTGGAAATGTCCCTACCACAATGCTCGGGCCTGTATGGAGATCATTCATAGAATAGAAGCAATAAATGTGTAGATTTAAAACACTTAGAAGAGAAACTATTTACTTACATCAAAAATAAACTAGGCTATGGCTTAGATACAAAACGAAATGAAAAAAGTAATCTTAACCCTATCTTTTGCCCTTTTGACACTATTGAGCTTTGCTCAAACTCCCGCCTATAAAAATGCCAGGCTTTCAGATGAAGCTAGAATAGCAGATTTGATTTCTAGAATGACTGTAGAAGAGAAAGTGGGCCAACTAAATCAAGTAAATGGAGGTGTTTTAACGGGTCCATCGGTAGCTAATGATCCTGGAACTCAAGGTAAAGTACAATTGCTGAAAGATGGCATGGTGGGTTCTTTCCTGAATGTGGTGGGAACAGAACAAACGCTGGCCACACAGAAAATTGCCGTGGAACAAACTCGATTGGGTATTCCTCTTCTTTTTGCGTTTGACGTAATACATGGCTATAAAACGGTTTTTCCTATTCCACTTGCCGAAGGTGCTTCATGGGATTTAGTTGCAGCAGAAAGAGCTACAGAAATTGCTGCAAAAGAGGCATCATCTGCTGGTTTGCATTGGACGTTTGCTCCTATGATGGATGTTTCTAGGGAACCTCGATGGGGTAGGGTGATGGAAGGTTCTGGAGAAGATCCTTATTTACAAGCAAGGTTCGCAGCGGCTAGAGTGAAAGGTTTTCAAGGAAACTTTGACGAGAATCATGTATTAGCTACCGTCAAGCATTTTGCGGCTTATGGTGCTGCAGAAGCAGGAAGGGAGTATAACACGGTAGATATGAGTAGATATGCACTTTATAATTATTACTTGCCGCCTTATAAGGCAGCAGTGGAAGCTGGTGCTGCCACAGTCATGAATAGTTTCAATATATATGATGGTGTGCCTTCCAGTGCTAGCGACTTTTTGGTTAATAAAGTTTTACGTGGGCAATGGGGTTTTGATGGGATGGTGGTTTCAGATTGGGCGTCATTTGGTGAAATGATCGCACATGGGTATTCCAAAGATGCAGAAGAAGCGGCCATTCAGTCTATCATGGCTGGCTCTGACATGGATATGGAATCTGGAGTGATGCGTACCACCTTGGTTAAGTCTGTGAAAGATGGAAAGGTGCCAATGGCTGTTTTAGACACCGCGGTTGAAAGAGTCTTAAAATTAAAATTTCAGTTGGGACTTTTTGATAATCCGTATAAATACCATGATGCAGCTAAAGAAAAAGCGACGCTTTTAGCTCCAGAACATTTAGCTGAAGCTAGAAGATCAGCGGGCAATACCATGACACTGTTAAAGAATGATATGGGTGTTTTGCCTTTAAGGAATCCTCAAAACATATTGGTCCTAGGCCATTTGGCAGAAAGCCAAGATGATGTATTGGACTTTTGGAAAGGTCAAGGTGAGCATAAAAATACGGTGACGATACTGGAAGGGGTAAAAGCAAAATATCCAAAAGCGAAAATTACTTTTATTTCGGCTGTTAACCGTGAAGGAACATTTGATCCCGCTTCCGCAAAAGAGATAAAAAAAGCCGCTAAGAAAGCAGATGTAATCTTAGCTACCATAGGCCTTTTTGGTGACTTAGCTGGGGAAGCTCGTTCCTTATCTAATTTATCACCCTCTGATGGGCAAATGGAAATGTTGGCAAACGCAAAAGCTTCTGGTAAACCAGTGGTTGTTTTAGTACAGGCTGGCCGCCCAATGGTGATGACCGAAGTGGTAAAAAACTATAAGACCATTCTTTATACTTGGATAGGTGGCACTCAGCATGGAAATGGTGTGGCGGATGTGCTAAGTGGGGACGTGAACCCATCGGCAAAAACGGTGATGAGTTTCCCAGTTTCTGTGGGTCAAATTCCAGTTTATTATAATCATTATAACACAGGTCGCCCTCATGAAGATGGAAATGAAGGACCTGCTCATTTCTGGGTTTCTAGATACAGAGATATTCCTAATGAGCCTTTATTCCCGTTTGGTTATGGCTTGAGTTATTCTACATATGACTACTCAGATTTGAGTTTATCCAAGTCCGTCATAAATCAAAATGAGTCTGTTACGGTGAGTGTGAAAATAAAAAACACGTCAGACGTAGACGGAGTAGAAATAGTACAGCTGTATATAAGAGACGTAGTGTCTCAACCATTGAGGCCAGTAAAGGAATTAAAAGATTTCGCTAGGGTTTTAATAAAAGCAGGTGAAACTAAAACGGTAAGTTTTGAGCTCCCAGCTACCAAACTCTCCTTCTTCGACCCAAAAGGAGATGTCCTTCTTCAAAAAGGGGCTTTCAAGGTTTTTGTGGGTACTAATTCTAGAGATGTTATGGAGGTGGATTTGGAGCTTAAATAAATCATATAAAGCGAGGCTTGGCTAAACTGTGCTTTAGTAAAATTTATGCCAAGCCTCTTTTTCCTTTTAGACCATTTTTTATGAGAAAGAAATTATTTTTTGTCCTTTCACTTATCTGTTACCAAAGCCTCATTGCTCAGCCAAGCCATCAATGGATAGAGGTGGTGGTAAGCCCTAGCCACGCAGACTGGCAATATAAAATTGGGGAGGAAGCCGACTTTACGGTCACCGTATTGAGGAGAAACGTTCCTTTAGAAAATGTGACGATTAGCTACACGATTGGCCCAGAAAAAATGCCTGCCGCCATAGAAAATGAAGTATTTCTAAAGACAGGAGCTATTAAGCTAAATGGAGGAACTATGAAAGCTCCAGGCTTTTTAAGGTGTATGGTGGATGTGGATTATGAAGGTAAAAAATATAGTGGCTGGGCCACGGTGGGTTTTGAACCTGAAAAGATTGTGCCTACGGTAAAAAAGCCAGTAGACTTTGATAAATTTTGGACTGAGGCTGTGGCAGAAAACGCCAAATTACCTCTGGATACCAGAATGACTCTTTTACCAGAAAGATGTACAGAAAAGGTAAAGGTGTATGAAGTAAGCATCCAAAACTGGAAGAAGGGTGCTAGACTATATGGTATTCTGTGTGTCCCCAAAGCCGAGGGTACATATCCCGCCGTTTTGAAAGTACCTGGAGCTGGTATTAGATCATATTATGGTGATGTAAATTTTGCAGAAGAAGGTATCATTAGCTTTGAGATAGGTATTCATGGCATTTCTGTCACTATGCCGCAGCAAAATTACGAGGATTTATTAGCAGGGTGGAACAACCATTATTGGGAAAACGGTATTCAAGACAAGGACGAATATTTCTATAAACGTGTTTATTTAGGCTGTATTAAGGCCAATGACTTCTTGACGTTATTGCCACAATGGGACGGCAAGAATTTAGGTGTGATGGGAGGAAGTCAGGGAGGAGCATTAACTCTGATTACCGCAGGGCTAGATAATCGTGTTACGGCAGCTTCACCTGTACATCCAGCTATGGTAGACATGACGGGGTATTTGTCTGGAAGAGCAGGCGGTTGGCCACATTTTCTGGCTGATAAAGAGAAATGGAAAAAGGCAAGTCACGCAGACATCTTAGAAAGCATTTCTTATTATGACGGCGTAAATTTTGCTAAAAGTATCACGTCCCCAATTCTATTCTCTTTTGGTTTTAATGATACTGTTTGTCCGCCTACCTCTGTGTATGCGGCCTATAATAGCGTTACCAGTCCCAAGGAATTGTTTTTAGCAGAAGAGACCTCACATTGGGTTTTCCCAGAGCAGGTAGATTTCCAACGAAACTGGATGATTAAAGCTTTGAAGAAAAAATGATTTAAATTAATACGATGAAATATTTCCTTGCCATAATTGTCTCAATGACACTCTTTCAATGTAAAACTGCACAAGAAGAGCCCTTGGACTACCGTCCAATTCACCATTTTACGCCACCCGAAAACTGGACCAACGATCCCAATGGCATGGTGTATCTAGATGGCGAATATCATTTCTTTTATCAGTATAATCCTTTTGGAGATACTTGGGGGCATATGAGTTGGGGCCATGCGGTCAGTAAGGATTTAGTGACATGGGAGCATTTGCCGGTAGCGATTCCAGAATATGATAATGGAGATAGTACCACGACCATGATTTTTTCCGGCTCAGCTGTGGTGGATAGTGAAAACTCATCTGGCTTTTTTGAAGCAGGTTTTACTAAAGGTATGGTTGCTATTTTTACAGCCCATATAGACAGCAATGGCGTAGGTGTCGGTCAATATCAAAGCCTTGCTTTTAGTTCAGATAAAGGTCGCACTTGGGAGCTTTACCAAGGAAATCCTGTTCTGGATTTAGGAATGCGAGACTTTCGTGACCCTAATGTTATTTGGAATGAAGCTCGTAATTCCTGGCTCATGTCTGTGGTTAAACCAAAGGAGTATTTGGCTCAGTTTTACGAATCAAGCGACTTGAAAAATTGGTCCTTACTTAGCGAGTTCGGAAAACAAGGAGATACTACTAAAATTTGGGAGTGCCCGGCATTGTTTAAAGTCCCTGTAGAGAATTCTGATTTGGAGAAGTGGGTTTTAATGATTTCTTCTGGTCATAAATCGGAGGGTTTTGTGGGCATGCAGTATTTCGTTGGAGACTTTGACGGAACTCATTTTACCTCACAAGAACAAAAGGATGTTCTCTATGTAGACGCTGGGAAGGATTTTTACGCCGCTATTCCATTTAATAACTTACCTCAGCAGCATAAGAAACCCGTGGTTATGGGATGGACTAACAATTGGGCCTACGCCAATAAAATTCCGACTGTTGGTTTTAGAGGAGGGTTTTCTTTTCCAAGGGAGTTGGCATTGACTAAACAAGGGGAAGTTTTCAAATTGAAGAGTAATCCTATTAGCAGTCAAGAAATAAATTCCTATCCTCTAACCAAGGGTCAGGCAAATCTTGAACTGAAGGAAGATAGTTTTCATTTGGTGATTGATGAGGATGCATCTGCTAGCTTCAAAGTTAAAATGGCCTATGGCATAGATGAATTTATAGGTATTGGGTATGATTTAGAAACGAAAGAACTATACTTTGACAGAAGAAATTCTGGTCAAAAAGCGTTTAACGAGGGTTTTGCTAGCAGAGATGTCATGAAGGTTTCGACCTTGGACGGAAAAGTGAAACTAGACATTTTCGTGGATGTTTCTGTTGTGGAGGTTTTCGTAAACGATGGGCTTGAGGTAATGACACAGCAGATATTCCCTACTACTTCTAAAGTTAGCGTTAGTCTAAACTAGGCTAACAAAGTAATAAAAGGTCGAGAGTGAATCTCGACCTTTTACTTGAATTAAGATGCTTTTTCCAGATGCACAGAACGCTGTGGAAATGGTATTTCTATACCCTCTTTGTCAAACGCCTTCTTGACGTGCTCTTGAAGATAGAAGAAATTATCCCAGTAAAACTCGTTTTTGGTCCAAGCCCTTACTGAAAAGTTAACAGAGCTATCAGCTAACTCTTCTACATAAACATTCATCGGTTTATCTTTCATTAAATTTGGGCAACTGTCCAATACGCTTGTTATCACTTCTCTAGCCTGATCTATGTCGTCTCCATAACCTATACCAAAGGTCATCACCATTTGTTGTTCATCTTGACCCGTTATGTTGGTAATGACATCGCTGGTTACTACACCGTTGGGTATAATGATTAGTTTGTTTTCAAAAGTTCTTAAAATGGTGTTGAAAATACGGATGGCTTCTACTTTACCAGTCTTGCCACTAAGCTCTACCACATCACCTACTTTGTAGGGTTTAAAGAGAAGAAGAAGTATACCACTTGCGAAATGGCCAAGACTTCCTTGAAGAGCCATACCTATAGCGAAGGCTAAGGCACCCAATACAGCGATAAAGGATGCTGTTTGTATACCAAAAATTCCTGCAGCACTAAAAGCTAGGACTATTTTAAGGCCAACATTAACTAAGGAAACAAAGAATGGTTGTACGGTTTCGTCAACTTCTCTTGTGGTGAGTATTTTCCTAAAAGTTTTAGTGATTTTTTTTATAAGCCAAAAACCTACAATGAGTGTTATTATTGCTAAAATCACTTTAGGTAAAAAAGAGATGGACATCGTGACTAACTGCTCAATATATTTCTGCATAAATTCTTTTATTTGTTTTTATTTATAAACTTTTACTATCTATATTATACTAAAAAATAAGGCTGAATCCATGGTTTAGTGTCTTTTATGGGGCTTAAGGGCTTCTTTCTGTTTTATCAAATAATCAATGATGGACTATAATTATAAAGGATTTTGTAATTCCAGCATTGGAAAGGAGTAGGAGTCTAGGCCTGAAATATGAGCAGTGGGATAAATAAGGCTGCTCGAAAAATGGGAATGGACAAGTGAGAAGAAAAGGGAAGAGAATCAACTTTAGAGGAAATATGACCTTTAATGAAATCGTAGACACACTTCATTGTTTGGGAAACCCCGAAAAGGTGGTTTTCAAGAAGAAGAAATTTGGTATAGTTGCACAGAACTCTTTGGGTATTTATCATGCTGATTTAAAAGTATTGGCAAAGACTCAGGACTAGCTATACGTCTTTTTGATACGGGGATATTTGAGCCTAGAATTCTCTGTAGCAAAATTTTTAACCCAAAGGACCTTACCTATCTCCAGATGGACGCCTGGGCAATGACCTTTGAAAACTGGGAGGTTTGTGATTCTTTCTGTATGGGATTATTTGCCAAAACGCCGCTGGCTTCTGCAAAGATTTACGAGTGGTCTAGCAGAGGGCCTGAGTTTGAGAAAAGAGCTGCCTTTGCTACACTTGCCGCCTTTTGTATGGCCGAAAAAAGGGCATTAAATGAGACCTTCGAATCTTTTCTTCCAATACCTGTAAGAGAATCCAGCGATGATAGGATTTACGTAAAAAAGGCGGTGAATTGGGCTCTTCGTAGTATTGGGAAAAGAAATGTTGATTTGAAACAAAAAGCCTTAGCTACCGCAGAAAAAATATTATCTCTTGAGACTAAATCAGGGAACTGGATTGCTAAGGACGCCATTCGCGAATTGACAAAAGAGAAGTTAAACGTTTTAGATTATCCCAGAAATATTTACAGACCCTAATAGGGGTACATCTATACCCCTTTTGACGCAAGCAAACGAAATCCTCAGCCATCTGGATTAATGGTCCCATCAAATTAAGTTTCGATAGATAAAACTTATCTTTGAGTGAACTTAAAACAAAGAAATATATGAGTATCGATTTTGATAAGTCTGCGGAAAGAGCTGATGTTTTTGCAAGCATACAAACTTTTTTAGACAGTAATGGTTTTTCTGTGGTGGCTACAGATCACAATCGCCCTTGGGGAGGATTTTTTGTTTTGGATGAAAGCCAGGCCCCCGAATTTATCAAAAGCTTTTTCCCTCATTTATCATTGGAAGATTTTGATGGGTTTGAGAAATTGAGTCCCAAAATATTGGTGGTAGCACCAGATCAAAGATTGTCTTGGCAATACCATCATCGTCGTGCTGAAATTTGGAAACTTATAGGAGGTGTGGCAGGCATTGTTATTTCAGATACGGATGAACAGACAGAAACCCAAAAACTTGAAATGGGTCAGGTCATCAATCTGAAATGTGGCGAAAGGCATAGGTTGGTTGGGACAGACGGTTTCGGTATTGTAGCAGAAATCTGGCAACATACAGATAAGTCAAACCCTTCAGATGAAGATGATATTGTGAGGGTTCAGGATGATTTTGGCAGGTAGTTTTAGTTAGGTAAAACCAATTTCTGTTAGCCATCGTTAGTTTAATCTGCATTTAAAGTGTCATTTAATTATATGAAAATCTTAATAGCTTCAGACTCTTTCAAAGGGAGCCTCTCTTCGCTAAAAGTTGGAGAAATACTGGCATTGGGAATTAAAGAAGCAAGAGATCGAGCCAGTATTGATATAATTTCCGTGGCGGACGGTGGTGAGGGCTCCTTGGAAGCCATTAATGATTCTATTCAAGGAGATGAAGTCAAGCAATTTGTGAAGGACCCTTTTTGGCGAACGATAACGGCGTCTTATTTAAGAAAAGGAGATAAAGCATATATAGAAATGGCTGCCGCTAGTGGGCTTCATTTAGTAAAACCGTCTCAACTAAATCCTGAATATACCACAACATATGGAACAGGGCAGCAGCTAAAACATACGGTAAAAAATGGAGCTAAAGAAGTTTACCTTTTTGTGGGTGGGACCGCCACCAACGATGGGGGAATAGGTATGGCTCAGACATTAGGCTATCAATTTCTGGATGAAAATGGCGAGCCAGTTATGACCATTGGAGAAGGTCTGGCACAAATAAGAAAAATCATTCCACCAGTCGAAAAGTTGGACTTTAAACTGAATATCGTTTGTGATGTGACTAACCCCATGTTTGGTCCCACTGGTGCTGCACATGTTTTTGCAGCCCAAAAAGGAGCAGATGCTGAAAGTATACTTAGATTAGATGCCGGACTAAGGAATTTGTCAAATGTCATAAAAACGGACTTAGGAAAGGACGTGAGCACAGTTTCTGGCGGAGGTGCTGCTGGAGGTGCTGCTGCTGGTATGGCAGCGTTTTTTGATGCCGAAATTTTACCAGGCACAGAAACCATAATGGAATTAATAGGACTGAAAGAGAAAATGGCTCACGCCGATATCATCATAACCGGAGAGGGAAAACTGGATACTCAAACACTGTCAGGAAAGTTGATTTCGGGTTTGGCAACTCAGGCTAAAGTGCCTGTTATTGCTGTTTGTGGAATAAATGAACTTAGTATAGAACAGTTACAAACTTTGGGCGTAGAGAAGGTCTATAGCTTGGTTAATGAACATGTCTCCAAGGAGTTTGCCATGAATAATACAGCAGAATTATTAACAAACGTCGGCCGAAATATTGCCGAGGATTACCTTTAGAAATCCATCAACTTTTCTTTTTGGACTTGTAAGTCCTGCAGCAGTAACATTTGATTCTTTGCTCTATTAAGATTATGTGTATCATGTTTCACGGGATAATAAATGTCGCCAAGCAGATAATCAGATAAAAAGCGAAGGCCTTGCATGTAAATCATAAACTCACCGGCATAAAATAGATGCTTCCTCTCAGCGGCAGTTAAAGAATGGCCCATTTGACTAAGATATCCTTGCATTAGAGCTTTGAAATAGGGCTCTCTAACTTTTATAGATTCCCAATTGGTGCTTTCCTCGTTCTCAGAGGATGTATAGGTACGAACCATATCACCTAAATCGGAGATGAAATATCCTGGCATCAGCGTGTCTAAATCACATATAGCTAAAGCTTTTTTGGTATTGGCATCGAGTAATACATTACTGATTTTAGTATCATGATGTTGTACTCTCAATGGTATTTGGCCATCTTTTTTTATTATTCTAAAAGTTTCTAAAATTCGCTTTTGTGTTTCAAAAAATTGAATAATTTCTTTTCCCTTTTTAGCTCTTTCCGGCTGTCCATTTTTTAACGAAGTTTCAAACTGTTGATATCGAAACTCTAGATTATGAAAATTGGGAATTGTTTCTTTAAAGGGATCCAAGGAGATTTTATCTAAGTATTTGGATAGCTGTCCGAAAGCTTGAGCGGCTTCATATGCCAAAACAGGATCATCTACGAGGTCGATTGTAGTAGAATTGGCAACAAATAGGCTTAGTCGCCAAAAACTCTCACCATCAAAAAAAAGAGGTTCATTTTTAGCGGTAGGTATGCTGGACGGAAACAAATAATTCGGGTGAGTATTCTTAAGGTAATTACTCACCAAACTAATGTTCTTTTCAATCAATTTTGGATCCTTGAAAACATTGGTATTTAGTTTCTGTAGAACATACGATTTTTCGCCTTTCAGGATATAAGTATGATGAATTAGCCCACTGCCTATTGTTTTTATTTCGAGATTCTTTGGGTCTAAGGCATATTGCCTCATGGCAACTTCAATGACTTTGGTCATATTTTGGTATAATGTTAAGATAAAATAGCAGTATCCGCAGAGAATAATGCTAGTTTCTCTTGTCATACTGGCCCCAATTTCGTACTTTTTACTCGATATAAGTTTAATAGTGTTATAGATTTTTGCTACCACATAACTCAAGAATTTATTTTTTTCAACATTTAAACTTTTACTATTATGAAAACTTATATCGCTATTCTAGCAATCTCCGCTGGCAGTCTCTTTTTGTGTCAATCATGTAATTTAGCGGCTGAAAAGGCAATTGATGAAGAATCAGAAACGGCCAAAATTATCAATGTTATAGAAGGAGAAACGGAATGTTTTTTTCTTCGAGATTATGACTGCTGGCAGGATAAATTTACGCACACAGATTATTCCTATCAAGCTTGGAGTAATTCGGATGGAACTTTTGATGCCAGCGTTGGCTGGGATGCCATAGAGAAAAACCTAGGTAAATACATCAAGGAAAACCCATCTGACCCTGAAGAGCCCGGTTCAAGCCATCCATTAATAAAGAGAGAAAACATGAAGGTTAAATTTTACGGTAATCAGGCCGCTCATATTACTTGGGATCAGTATAATAGTGATAGGAGCCAAGAGTACTTTCTACATTCTAAAGAAGTAAGACTGATGGAGAAAGTAGAGGGTGATTGGAAAATTGTAAATGTTTCAGCCTTTTGGAATTACAAAAACAGAATTCCTATTTCTGATATTTAAGATCATTTGAACCTAAATGAATCCCATGAGCTAGCCTCATGGGATTTTAAAAATTCCTATATCGCTTACACATAAGGATACAGGGGCTTTGAACTTTATCCGAATCTTTGACGCATCCATAGTAGCATCAAGCTTTATTAGCCTACAGGCACCTATACTAGTGACACTAGCTATTTCGGCCCAGGTGCCATTTTTATAAACGTCAACACTGGCGTTTTCTATTCTTTGACCAAGCTTTATGTTTTCTCTAATTTGAATCAAATTAAAAGTAGACATTTCAGGGAATTCAATTTCTACAGAAGCTTGGTGCACATCATCATCTGTTGCCCAATAGGAATACCTATCATTATCTACTAATAGAGATTCATTAAATGCCTGTCCTCTTATATTAGAGACAGTTAATTCAGCATTATGAATTAGATTTTTGCTAAAAGTGGCTGTTAACCGCTCTCCAAATTCCTTTAAAATAGTAACATCATTCTCATGAAGTAAGCCTTCTGTCGTAGGAGCCAACCCTAAGTCTAAGCTTGCACCTCTGCCCACACTTTTAAGGTATAAATCAAATAGAGCTTCTGCATCCTTTTCTCTGCCATTTTCCTCTGGGTGATAAAACCATCCTGGTCTAAGTGGCACATCACATTCAGCAGGTATCCAGTATGCACCATTTCTTGTGCCAGTACTACTTACGGCGGTGTTTACATTGCCGGGTACTGCTATGTCTCCAGTGTTTGGTTCTGGCGAAAAGGTAGCCCAGTGAGTTTCGGCTGCATAGCCATGCTCACCACCTACCCATCTTACGTCGAGCCCGATGTCGCTAAAAACATTAGCTATTGGTTGCATTTTTCTTGTAATCTGCTCCCAGGTATTCGTCCAGTCGTAATAGGTAGTGTTATCTATTTTTCTAGTTTCATTGGCCCCGCCGTAGTAGCCATCGCCACCATTGGCACCGTCATGCCAGCTCATAAATAGTTCTCCGTAGTTTGTATAAAGTTCTTTCAATTGAGCACGGTAAGTTTCTAAATATTCAGGCTTGCCATAGTTCGGATTGTTCCTATCCCAAGGAGAGCAGTAAACACCAAATTTTAAACCAGCAGCTCTACACGCTTCTTCCATTTCCTTGACCATATCGCCCTTTCCGTCACGCCAAGGACTTTTGGAGATATTGTAATCTGTAGTCTTAGTAGGCCATAAGGCAAAGCCGTCATGATGTTTAGCCACAAAAATGAGGCCTTTTAAGCCACCAGCTTTAGCGGAAGAAACTATTTGAGAAGCGTCAAAGTTTTTAGGATTGAAAATGGCAGGGTCTGCATCGCCAAAACCCCATTCCTTGTTTTCAAAAGTAGTAGGGGTAAAGTGAATTAAACCGTAGAGTTCTGTCTCATGCCAAGCCAACTGTCTTTCAGAGGGTAGAGCCCCGTAAGGAATAGGAGTTGAAGTTTTACAAGAAGTAAAACAGACTAATGCGAAAACTACTATGATATGTTTGTTCATTTTTTAGGAAATTAATTCCAATTTAAGAAGTTCTTTGGTCGGGCTTTTAGCTCCCCAAGCATCTCCTATTGCCATGGCAGCTCCCATAGCTGCCGTATTATCAAAACCCACTTTATAAACGCCTTTATTATGAAATGCCTCAGAAAGCAATTCCATAAATATTTCATTTTTGGCCAATCCACCTTCTACAAATATCTTTTTTATATAATCATCATGTTCTATGGTTAGTTTAATACTAGCCACTTGCTGGGCTACTAAGTCCATAATAAATTGATGATAGGCTTCCTCTATTGTCGCAAAAGCATTGAGGTTTCTTTCCATAAAAGGACTGTCTAGGCCTCTGCCCAATTCTGTCCTCTCCGGTAAAACTTGCGGTATGCTATTTCTTAATTTTCTTATGATGTCTGGATTGTAACTAATATTAAGACTGTTGCCAGAGGCACAGTCGAAATGCGTCTCTAGATGTCTAATCTGTCTGCTGTGTTCGTTTCCACTGAATAAACGAGCCATTTTAATGATTTGACCATGCTCATTTAAGATGTTAAAACAGTTATTCTTTAAATCACTTTCAGAAGAGAGAGCATTATTGAAGGGGTTTATGCAAGCGGTCCATGCTCCTGTACTGAGTAGGACAAATGGCTCTTTAATAACTGCCAAAAACGGAATAGTCTCAGCCACTTTATTATAGATACCAGGCCCAAAAGCTATTCTATCTCCGCTGCTAGTTACTTCAGAAGAAGACACAATATCTTGCTTAATGGCCTCCAGATTTTGCTCATCTAGCCATGCATGATAGCCATGATTCTCAAAATCCCAGGAGGCGGAATGACTGCCAATATTGGTATGATCATGAAAATACTTTTTGGTAAAAACACTCTGTAAATATTGAGCCAAAGAAAGACTCCGCTTAATCCTATGGAAGAGTTTAGGCTTGTTTATTTTTAAATAAAACAGCTGGAGTGCGGCTGTTTCAAAACTAAGCTCAGCCAATTGTATCGCTTTCCTTTGACCTTTGTTATGGTCAAGAATTTCCTGAATTAGGGTTTTATTTTTATAACCCAGCAGCTTTTCTGTGCCTATAACAGGGCAAAGTGGCTTGCCATTCCCATCTAAATGAACCAAACCACCAGCATAAGAATTGAAATTTACAGCTGCTAGGTCAAAGTTTTTAGAAGCTTTTGCCAAATCAACACTTTCTTTTACCCAACTCGTAATATCAAGGAGGTCTTCGGCACTATTTCCTTCTTCGTCTAGAATGTAGTTTTTCTTTCTTTCTTCATATTGAAGAACATTCAAATCCAGATCAAAAACGGTATAGCTTAATACATTAGGTAAAACATTGAAAACTAGACAAGCCTTGGTCATTGGAGCATTTTTATGTCAAATTAACATAGTATTGCCCGCGAAACAAAACATGGTGCGTCTCTATAAGAGAGATGTTAAACTATTTATGCGGATTTTAATATTCTTGTTGGCTTATGTAACATGGACTGAGGTATTTTAACTCCCATAAAACTTCACGACCTTTGTGCCTTTAGAAAAAAGAGAAATATTTATCTATGAATATATTAGTCTTAGGTTCGGGAGGAAGAGAGCATACGTTTACTTGGAAAATAGCTCAGTCTAGTCGTTGCGAAAAGCTTTTTGTAGCACCAGGAAATGCAGGGACTTCAAAAATCGCTGAAAATGTAGCTTTAGATATTTTAGACTTTGAGGCCGTTGGTCAATTTGTTATCGAAAACGGAGTAAGCCTTGTAGTGGTAGGTCCAGAAGCACCGCTGGTAGCTGGCATAGTAGATTATTTCAAAGCCGATAAAAAACTTAAAAAAATAGGGATTGTTGGGCCTTCGGCTAAAGGTGCCATGTTAGAAGGGAGCAAAGATTTCTCTAAGGATTTCATGAAGCGTCATGGAGTGCCTACGGCGGCTTCTAAAACATTCTCGAAAGACTCCATAACCGAAGGCTTGGCTTTTCTAGAATCAGAAAGTGGCCCATACGTTTTAAAAGCAGATGGCCTAGCGGCTGGTAAGGGCGTTATTATTACAGAAGATAGAGAAGAGGCTAAGAGCACTCTGAATGAAATGCTCCTAGAAGCCAAATTTGGTAATGCCAGTTCTAAAGTGGTCATTGAAGGGTATTTAAAGGGCATTGAATTGTCAGTTTTTGTACTCACCGATGGCAAGAATTACTTGATTTTGCCAGAGGCCAAAGACTATAAGAGAATAGGCGAAGGAGATACAGGGCTCAACACTGGTGGCATGGGGGCAGTCTCTCCAGTTCCTTTCGCCGATGAAGCCTTTATGCAAAAAGTGGAGGAAAAAGTAGTGAAGCCAACCTTAGCCGGTCTTCAAAAGGACGAGATAGATTTCGTAGGTTTTATTTTTATAGGCTTAATGAATGACGGCGGAGAACCTTGGGTAATAGAATATAATGTAAGAATGGGCGATCCTGAAACGCAGGTGGTTTTCCCAAGAATACAGACTGATGTGCTCCGCTTGTTCAAAGCTGCGGCTGAAGGTAAACTAGATAAAATCAAGCTTAAAGTATCTCCTAAAACTGCTGTGACGTCTGTTGTGGTAGCGGGTGGATATCCTGAAGAATATCAGAAAGGGGATAAAATAGAAGTACCAGAAGAGACCGCCGATAAGCTGGTTTTTCATGCGGGAACTAAGGATGAAGGGGGAAAAATATTAACCAACGGCGGAAGGATAATGGCCTTTACAGGTCTGGCAAAAACGATGGCCGCTGCAGTGCGAAAATCTCAAAGTATGGCACGAAAAGTGAAATACCGAGGTAAGTATTACCGCAAAGATATTGGACAGGACTTGCTGTCATTGAACAATAATTAGATTATTTTTGACAAATCGTATTTAGTCTTGAAATGCTTAATTTCAAGGTTTTACTCTGCAAGGTGATAGTGACGGTGATAGAGAGGAGAGGCAGAGGTTTTACTTAACGGGCTTTAGGGCCTTTGAATATATATTTATGGGATGTGGACAGTGCTCTTCCGGCAGCTGTGGTAGCATAAAAGCTCCTGCGGACTCCGAGAAGACTAATCATAAAACAGCAGGCTGTAGTAGCGGAGGATGTAGTAGTGGCGGCTGTACTAAGTTAAATACTTTTGATTGGCTTTCAGACATGGCTTTACCTAGCACCATGCGTTACAACGTGGTGGAAGTGAAGTTTAAAGGAGGCAGGAAAGAGTACTATAGAAACGCAAAAAAGTTAGATCTACATACAGGTGATTTTGTAGTCTGTCAAATGCAGAACGGGTACCATATCGGTACGGTGTCTTTGCAAGGGGAGCTAGTTAGGTTGCAGCTTATCAAAAAGGAAATTCCAGATAATGATAAGATGCCAAAGCTTTTGAGGGTAGCCTCAGATTCCGACATGGAAAAACATCAGCAAGCTATCAATAGAGACTTGCCTACCATGTTTAGAGTCCGGGAATTAATGAGTGACTTTAAGCTGAAAATGAAAGTTTCGGATGTAGAGTTTCAATCTGATAATTCCAAAGCCACGTTTTATTATTCTGCAGACGATAGAATAGACTTTAGAGAACTCATAAAGGCCTTAGCTTCTGAGTTTAGAGTACGCGTAGACATGCGTCAAATCAGCCTTAGGCAAGAAGCCGCTAGAATAGGAGGAATAGGCTCGTGTGGCCGTGAATTATGCTGCTCTACGTGGCTTACAGATTTTAAATCAATCTCAACTTCTGCTGCTCGTTATCAAAACCTTTCTCTTAATCCTGCCAAGCTTTCAGGACAATGTGGAAGGCTTAAATGCTGCCTAAACTACGAGCTAGAGACTTACGTAGACGCTCTTCAAGATATTCCAAAAGTGAATAAGCCTCTGTTTACAGAAAAGGGAGAGGCCTTTTTACAAAAGACAGATATTTTTAGACGTCTGATGTGGTTTGGATATAAAAATGATAATAACTGGTTTTCTATTCCTACCACCAGAGTGGTGGAAATAATGGAAATGAATAAGGAAGGTAAAAAACCAGTTAGCTTGGAGGATTTACAGCTTTTAGAGGAGGTGGTAAATAATAAAGAGCCACTTAATAATGAACTAGACAGACTAGACAGGAAGTTGTCTAGTAAGCCCGGGAATAGAAATAAGAAGAAAGGAGGGCCTAATAGCGGGAATAGAAAGAGTAGACCTCAAGGACAAAAGCAGGAGCCAAAACAAGGTCAAAAGAATCCAAATACGGAACCTAAGGCGTCGGCAGCTGGCCAAAATGCCGAGGGTTCACAGAGTCCGCGATCTAACCCTAACCAGCCAAGAAAGAACAGAAACAAGCGAAATAATAGAAATAGACCTAATCCTAATAAGGGGAATGAGAAGAGCTAGTCTGGTGTTTATATGTAGTCTTTTAGTGAGTGCCTGTAACTCAGATTCTGTTCATAAGGACTTGGTAGATTTTGATGGATATCAATGGGCCGCTGCGGATATTAAAAGTTTTGACTTTAAGATTGAAGATAATTCAAGAACCTTTCAAGTTAACTATTTGCTTAGGAATGCACTTCAATACCCTTTTTATAATATTTATTTAAAAAGTGCCTTAAAGGATTCTTCAGGAAATGTTTTAGTGCAAGGCATGGAAGAGCTCGTTCTTTTTGATGAAAAAACAGGCAAACCAAAAGGGGATGGCCTTGGAGATTTGTTTGACCACCGAATAGGTGCCGCTCAATACAAGGATTTGAAGTTTCCTTATAATGGGAAATACAGTTTTGAGATACAGCAAAACATGCGTCCAGACCCTCTTGTGGGAATTATGTCTATCGGTTTTGAAATCTTAGAACCGAAAAGTCAATAGGAACTTAAAAAAAACAAAAAAAGGGGAGAATTGATAATCAATTCTCCCCTTTTTAATGTCTAGCTAGTGACTTAGTTCAGGCTCTCCACTAAGTCATCAAACTTCGTCAACTTAGTATTAACCTTAAAAGAAAGCTCTTTTGCGGCGGCTGCATTTTTCTTTGCTTCAGCCAATTCCCCTGCCTTTTGATTAAGTCTGGCCATCTCGTAATAGTATTCAGACTTAACGTTATCCTGAGTGATGGTTGGCAATGCATCCTTAAGCCAGTTTTTGGCCATAGATACATGCGAGTTATCTGGGAAATTGTCGTTAAAAACGCGAGTTATGTAAACAAAGGCAGAACCATTTCCTTTAAAGGCGGTAATCATTTTATTACCTAGAGCCAGAGCCTCAGGTAACTTGTCTTCTCTCATGTAAGCCTTGGCTTCAAATTCCCAGAGAACATTGTCGGCAAACTTTCCAGCTTTTATTGCTGTCATATGCTTTCTAACAGTTTGTAGCTGCTCTAAGTTATACTTCTGACCCCTTGGGCTATAAAGAGAGCTTTGTAATATACCTCCTAAGATATTGTCTTGATTATCTGGGTGCCCTTCTTTGTTTTCATAGGCAGCGGCCTGACCTGTGTGAGATAGCCAATATTTAGCAAAACCATTGTCAATATCTGAAACGGCTTTTTTAGTAAGACCCCAACTCTCCTCTGAGCCTAGTTTGTTTTTAGGATAAATCTCAAAAAGAGCATCAGATGCTGCTAAACCAGCCAGTGTGTCTTTAATAACTCGAGTAAAAGAGGCGTAGTCTGACAAGAATTTAACAGAACGTTCTCCATCTGCAAAACGGCCGGCATAACTGGAGGCCCTCGTTTTTACATCAAGTGCGGCTTCGGCGTTTCCATTTAAGGAAGCAATACTCGGGTCTGCACTTGCCTGATGAACCAGGTTTCCGTCGCCATCAAAGTATAGGAACATAGGGAAACTTGGCAACCAAATATTCTTATCGTTTAAGAATTTGACTTGATCTGCTTCCTGAACGTTTAGTTTATAATTAATAAAATTGGTATTGTACATTTTTGCCACTTGTGGTTCCTTGAAATAAGGCTCAATAGCGATGCAATACTGGCAAGTAGGGGAGTAGCATTCTACAAAAAGTAGCTCTCCACGGTTTCTCGCTTCTTCTAGAGCGGCATTGATATCCGTTTTCCAGCTTACTTGTGTTTCGTCAATAACCTTGGCCGGCATATTGACTTTAGGCTTAGATTTTTCTTCTGCCGTTTCTTGTGAATTTGATTTACAGCCAAAAGCTAGTAAAATGAGAAGGATAGAAATTCCTTTGAGGTTTTGAATATGCTTTAACATGAATGTGTTATCTATGATTTTAATGCGTATAAATAGTGACGCAATAATTTTGCCGAAATTAAGAACAAAAGAGGAAACGACAGCCATAATCCTTTTGTTGTCCTGTTAAACCGATGTTAAAAAACGATAAATGACTTATACTCTATACGGAATCCCAAATTGTGGTACAGTAAAAAAGGCCAAAACCTGGCTTACAGAAAACGGAATTGAGTTTACATTTCATAATTTCAAAAAAGATGGCTTAGACCCATCAAAAATAAAAGCTTGGCTTTCTCAAGAATTACCGGAGGTTTTGGTCAATAATAGAGGCACCACTTTTAGGAAATTGGAAGAACGTCAGAAAGAAAACTTTAAAGATAAAGAGATGGCCTTTGAGATTATGAGGGAAAATTCCTCTGTAATTAAAAGACCCGTTTTAGAAAAGGATGAAAAAGTGATAGCCGTTGGCTTTAAGCCTGAAATGTATAGCGACTTGTTTGCTTAAAGCGTCTTTTCTTGACCTTTATCAGGTTGTTTTCTTATGAATTATAGGGTTTATTTGTGTAAACCCTATAAAAATGAAGCTTACGTCAGGCCTTCTTCTTTTGCTCTTTATTTCTGGATGTGCCGAAAAAGAAAAAAAAGCCACTCAACCAAACATTATTTATATCCTAGCCGATGATTTGGGCTATGGAGATTTGGGCTGCTATGGGCAGGAAATCATAAAAACGCCCAATATTGACAAACTGGCCGAGCAGGGCATCCTCTTTACTGACCATTATGCCGGAAGTTCTGTTTGTGCTCCAAGCCGTGCGGCCCTCATAACGGGTTTTCATACGGGTCATAACAGAGTGCGAGGAAATTACGAAGTAGGTCCTTTAGGCTTTGGTGCTTGTCTAGAATTGAGAGAGCAGGATGTCACTATTGCGGAGGTTTTAAAACCACTGGGCTATACTAGTGCTGTCATAGGCAAGTGGGGTTTAGGAATGAATGGAACCACTGGTGAACCAAACAAACAAGGGTTTGATTACAGCTATGGTTTCCTGAATCAAGGACATGCCCATTTTCAATTTCCAAGTTTCGTTTTTAGAAATGGCGAACGTCTAGAAATTCCTGAGAATAAAAACCTAGCTAACAAGCGTTTTTCAAATGACCTTTTCACAGAGGAGGCTCTTCGGTTTGTGGGGGTAGATCATGAAGCACCTTTCTTTTTATATCTGGCCTACACCACGCCACATGCCGAGATGTTGCTCCCCGAGAGTGATATCTTCGATGGCTACAAAGGCATTGTTGCCGAAAGACCTTATGTGAAAAAAGGTCAGTCAGATAGTACAGATAATAACAAGGGAGCTTATCGTTCTCAAGAGTTTCCCGCCGCCGCTTATGCGGCTCAAATATCACACCTAGACTCTTGTGTAGGGGTGCTTGTGAAAAGGGTAGCAGATTTGGGTTTAAGTGAAGAAACTGTTTTTATGTTTTCTAGCGATAATGGCCCTCATGCCGAGGGTGGTGCAAATCCTGCCTGCTTTAAAAGTGCGGGGAAACTTAGAGGGCAAAAAAGAGATTTATATGAAGGGGGAGTCAGAGTGCCGTTCATCGTTAAATGGGAGGGCAAGATTGAGCCAAAATCGGTTTCAGATGAGCCTTCGGCTTTTTGGGATATTTTCTCCACCATGGAGTCTTTGGCGGGTAGTTTAGAACCAAGTAAAAACGATGGGCTAAGTTTGTTACCAACTTTAATGGGTCAAAACCAACAGGCACACGATTATTTATATTGGGAATTTCATGAAAACCCTAGTACCAACCAGGCTATAAGAAAAGGGAATTGGAAAGCCGTGAGACATGACCCAAAAGGAGAAATTGAACTTTACGATTTGTCTTCAGATCTGAGCGAAAGTACAGATTTGGCCTCTGAATTTCCCGAAAAAGTAGCTGAAATGGCAGTCCTTTTTACTCAAGCCAGAACCGAGCATGAGATTTGGGCTTTAAAATCGAAACGTTAGAGTTATTTCCTAGCCCTATAAAACCAGAACCATGAGAGTATTTATTTTTTTATTCTTTTTAAGCTATTCAGCCGCTTCTCAGGACCGCCCAAATATCCTCTGGCTTACCTATGAGGATACTTCGCCTGAGTTCATAGGAGCCTACGGCAATGAAAACGCCAAAACCCCCTTTATGGATTTTATGGCTCAAAAAGGAACAAGGTTCACAGGAGCCTTTTCTACGGGTAGCGTTTGTTCTCCAAGTCGTTCTGCTCTTATAACGGGTGTCAAGACTTTTGAACTAGGCACTGGAAACCATAGAAGTAATTATAGCATTCCAGAATACATTCACGGGTTTCCAAAATACCTGAGAGGTGCTGGATATTATACCAGCAATAATGCAAAAACGGACTATAACGTAGCCAATGAAGCTAAAATGATAGCTGACGCTTGGAATGAAAGTAGTAATAAAGCAGGCTGGTGGAACAAGGATGCTTCTCAACCCTTTTTTGCTGTATTCAATTCTAACTCTTGTCATCAATCCAGAACCATGACATTGCCTTATGAGCAGTACCGAAAGATGATTTGGGCTCAACTACCAGATAGTCTAAAAACGCAGGAAGATGGTTTTGAAATGCCACCGTTTTATAAGGATACTCCAGAAATGCGAAAGCAAATGGCAAGAGTATATAACTCTCTGACCAAAACTAGCCTTGAGTTTCAGGCCATTTATGACCGTCTCGTGAGGGAAGGGTTATTAGAAAATACCATCATTTTTTCTTTTGCCGATCATGGAGAAGGAATGCCAAGAATGAAAACCAATGGGCTGGGATTAGGACACAGAGTGCCATTCACAATCTGGTTTCCAGAAAAATATAAACACCTTTCGCCATGGGGTCAGGGAGGTATTGTGACAGAAGAAATGATAGATTTTGTGGACTTGGCTCCCACGGTTTTAGCTCTAGCAGGAGTAGAAATTCCAGCTTACATGAAGGGAAGAGTGTTGGCCGGAGAGCAAAGAAGCAGTCCTAGAGATTATCTCTTTTTATCCTCAGATAGGTCAGACGAAAGTTATGATTTAACCAGAACGGTTATTAAAGGTAAATATGCTTATTCCAGAGTTTATATGCCATACATTCAGGAGTTGCGTCATTTAATGTATATGGACCAAGGTGATATCACAAGCCAGATAAGAAAGGACTTTAAGGCAGGGGAATTAAACAAAGCTCAAGAGATGATGCTTATTCCTCGTCCTGCTGAATACCTGTTTGATTTAGAAAGGGACCCTTGGGAGCTAAATAACTTAGCAGAAAATAAGGAGTACATAAGTTTGATTAAAGAGCTAAGGGAAAAGTTGAAAACGAATATCCTTAAAGAGCGTGATGTCCTGTTTTTGCCAGAACATGAAATTGCTAAAATCTCTGAAGAGGGAAACGCTTTTAAGTATAGATTAGACCCAGTTAAGTATCCCATTAATGAAATTTATGAGGTAGCAAGTCTAGCTGGCTTTAGAGATAAGGCGACGTTAAAAAGACAATTGCTGGCTTTAAAGTCAAAAAATAAATTTGTCAGGTATTGGGCATTATTGGGGCTTAAATCTCATGAGAGTAGGAATTTTGAGTCTCAACTTTCGACGGTTTTAAATGATCCTTATCAGCCTAATGCCATTTTAACAGCCTCTCTGGTTTATGAAATAAACACTAGTGAAATAGCGAAGAATATTTTAGAGAAAGCTGTTCATAGTCCTCATGACCATATCAGCAACTTAGCTTTGCAGCAAATCATGTATCAATCCAATGCTGCAGATTTTAAAAACATTGTTGGGGTTTTTGAAGACCTACAAAAACAGCTAGCTAAAAAAGACAGACTCTTTAATGCCGACCGATCTGCCAGTATGTTCAGATATATGCTAGAGGGGGGTTCCATTGCAGAGGACTGAGGTTTGCTTTTAATTAATTAATTTCGTTTCAAACTATTCAACCATAATGAAAAAAAAACTTAACCGTCGTGACTTTCTAAAATCAACTGCACTTACTTCCAGTTTCTTTATTCTGCCCAGGCATGTTTTGGGGAAAGGATTTCTAGCTCCGAGTGATAAAATTA
Organism: Arcticibacterium sp.; assembly: GCA_047623945.1. GTDB lineage: Bacteria > Bacteroidota > Bacteroidia > Cytophagales > Spirosomataceae > Arcticibacterium. The sequence goes on from JBLHOT010000046.1 coordinate 27,066, forward strand.
ATATGGCCTTCATCGGATGTGGGAAACAAAGTAATGGACTTCAACGTCGTTTTTATGACACAGGGCAAGTAAACATAATTGCTGCGGCAGATCCACATCGTCTAAAATTGGAAAGGTTTACAAATAATCTCCAGAAGCTCGTCGCTAAAGATAATTTGGATACTTCTTTCAAAGAATATGAAGACTATCGACAAATAATTGAGGACAAATCCATTGATAGCGTGGTAATAGTTACTCCAGATCATTGGCATGCATCCATGACAGTTAAGGCTGCCGAAGCTGGAAAGGATATTTATTGCGAAAAACCATTAGCACTTACGGTGAAAGAGGGAAGAGCCATGGTAAATGCCGTAAGAAAGAATAATAGGGTTTTACAAACAGGTAGCATGCAGCGTTCTTCTCCTGAGTTTTTAAGAACGGCGGAGCTAATTAGAAATGGTTATTTAGGCGACATCAAAGAGATTTTAGTGAATGTAGGCAACCCACCAAAGGATATTGATTTTGAGGCACAGCCTTTACCCAGCCATTTAAACTGGGATTTGTGGCTCGGTCCAAACGTGGATAAGTGCCCTTATAATGAATTATTGGCACCTACCTTAGAAAAGGACTTTTGGGCTTTATGGAGAGAATACAAACTTTTTGGGGGTGGTTATATCACAGACTGGGGAGCTCATATGTTTGATATTGTACAGTGGTCACTTGGGATGGATGATTCTGGGCCTGTGAAGGTAAGTGCACCTTTGGCCAAGGGCATGACTGGTGACATTAGGGGACTACAATACACCTATAAAAATGGCATTACGGTTACGCATAAAGATTTTGGAAAGAATAACGGTATTCGCTTTGTAGGATCTGAGGGTGTTCTGGACGTGCAAAGAAGAAAACTGGAGGAGCCTAAAAATCTAAAGAACCTTGAAATAAAATCAAGTGACATTAGATTAAGAAAAACGGAGAACCATTATATAGATTTCATCAATGCTATGCGAAGCAGAGAAATGCCAATCTGTGATGTGGAAATAGGACACAGAACAGCCTCTATGTGTAATATTGGTAATATCGCTTATGAACTAGGCGTAGAGCTAGACTGGAATCCAAAGAAAGAGAAATTCAAAAATAATGCTGCTGCCAATAGCTTATTAGGAAGAGAAATGAGAGCAGAGCATGGGATTTTAATTTGATGGGTCTATT
>JBLHOT010000047.1:0-28076 GCA_047623945.1 Arcticibacterium sp.
CACTTTATGCTACAAAATTAGCTATTTTTTTGAGATCAAGTCTGGCAATTATATTTGTATTTCTTCTTTCTTGGATTCCCTTAGGAGCCCAAGAATGCCAATCTGTGCTAGACTTTGATATCGAATCGAAGAACGAGATAAACTGGGATTTGTTTCCTGAGTTTTCACTTCCCTTTCCTATTGTTTATGGGCCTAACATTTTAAATGGTGATAGAATCGGCCCCTTAAGCCATGGCTTTTCACACTTAGGAGACATAAATCATATAGGAGCGGTAGCTAAATCACAAAGAGCCTTTATCTATTATGGAACGGCATACGCGAATGCTAATCAGCCTTGGGAGCTAGAAAGAAGCCCTTGGGGGAATGATTTAGGTCTTTATCAAAACAAATGGCAGTCGGACTTTAAAAATATCTCAAAGGGTTTGGGGGATGAAAGTAGGATTGATGTAGATTTTTTTGTTTATGATATTGAGAGAGTTTGGCGTTTTGATTTTGAAATACTTCGCTTTAAGAATAGTTCTATTGTGCCATCAGCCTTCAGCTCATTAAGCAATGCCGAGTTTTTAAAAAGCTACAAATTGGGTATGCGAGACTTATATGACGGAGCAGTAACGGCATTTAATTCGAATGGGAAAATACCGGGCAATAAGCAGAGTTCTTATTCCGATACACCTGTTTTTAATACGTTTGATAACATTCAGGGGAAGGCTTGGCAGGACTGGAGTACAAATCCCGAAGGATTAAACTTCATTACTTCAGATGATACAGGGCAAGTGGGCGGACCCTTTTATAATCAGATGGACTTTATGACACCATCTGCCTATTATTATTATGATTATCCACATCCTTTTGCTGGCGAATACCTATCGTATTTATTGTTCCAAATTGAAGCGAATAAAGCTTGGACAGATAAACCAGTGATTCCTTTCGTATGGATGCGGTATAGTTTTAATCAAGAAATTTCCGACCAAGCCATAAAACCTTGGATGGCAGAAGCTACGGCTATTTTTCCATTTTTCTCTGGTGCGGACGGTCTCTGGCTTTGGGAAAACCCAGGTCTAGGCTCTGCCAATATTGGTGTCTATGAATTCTTCAATCGGGGGCTTTATAGGTTAAGTGAGTACAAACGCTTTTTTGAAGGAGACTTTGAGCTAGTGATGGAGACTTCTGCCAGAGATTATAATGAAAGTAAAGCTCCTATTTGGAGAGGAGTGGCTAAGGGAAATGAGTTATTAATAGCCGCCCATAATCCCTTTGCTTCAGATGAAAATACAGAAACCACTATTGGCGTTGCCTATAATAACTGGGCCGGAACGGTGGCTCTGAAAGGGTTTGAGACCAAGCTTTGTGTTTATGATATTTCTGTACTTGGAACAGAAAAGCCAAGGATTTTTTCTGTTTATCCAAATCCCGCTTTTGAAATCTTAAAAGGTAGTTTTCTGGCTGAGGCAAGTGGTACAGCCAACGTGAAGATGTTAGGAATACAGGGGAAAACGATAGCCTCGTATGGACGTGAGGTTAAAATGGGTCTAAATGAACTTAGTTTTGATATTTCAGGCATTAAGGAGCCTCAATTTATAGTACAAATCTCAATAGCCAATAAAGTTTTCACTCAAAAAGTTTTCAAAATTGAATAGACTTAAAGACGAATCAAGTCCTTATTTAAAGCAGCATAAAGATAATCCTGTAGACTGGTATCCTTGGGGTCCAGAGGCCTTAGAAAAAGCCAAACGTGAAGATAAAGTTATCTTAGTGAGTATTGGTTATTCGGCATGTCACTGGTGCCATGTTATGGCACATGAAAGCTTTGAAAATGAGCAGATAGGAGCTTTGATGAGCAAATATTTTGTCAATATCAAAATTGACCGCGAGGAAAGACCTGATGTTGATGCTATTTATATGGATGCTCTGCATGCAATGGGATTACGTGGAGGCTGGCCTCTTAATGTATTTTTAATGCCAGACGCTAAACCCTTTTATGGCGGCACCTATTTCCAGCCACAGCAGTGGCAAAATTTGGTTTTGGGAATTCAGAATGCTTTTGAGAATGAAAGAGAAAAGCTGGAAACATCTGCTGCAGGTTTTGCCGACTCCCTAAATGCTAAGGTTTCTGATCAGATTGCTAGTTTTAAAAAAGAAGGTAATGAGTCTTTAGCTTGGACACCAGGTGAAATAGAACTTCTATATCAACGATTTGATGGACTTTTTGATAAAGAAAGAGGAGGCATGCAGCGAGCCCCTAAATTTCCTATGCCAAATATCTGGCATTTTCTTCTAAGGGCCCAGTCTCAACATCAAAATGCAGAGGTCCTAAAGCAGCTTAGACTTACTTTGGATAGGATAGCTTTGGGTGGTATATATGATCATGTGGGAGGTGGATGGACCAGGTATAGCACAGACGCAGACTGGAAGGTGCCCCACTTTGAGAAAATGCTTTATGATAATGGGCAACTCTTAGAACTTTATGCAGAGGCATACCTTTACTTTAAGCGTCACGGTATTTATCCAGAAAGTCAGAAACTCTATAAATGGGCCGCCGAAAAAACGGTCTCATGGCTGGAAACAGAAATGCAACAGGGTGATGGTGGCTTCTTCTCGGCATTGGACGCAGATTCAGAGGGAGCGGAAGGTAAATATTATACTTGGACCGTAAAAGAAACAGGTAGTTTGCTTGGTGAAGGTGCTTCAGTGTTTATGGATCAGTACGCTTTCTTGAGTGCAGGGAATTGGGAGCACGGTCAAAATATTCTTCACCTAGAAAGTATCCCAGAAACGGACGAATGGCCAGTTCTAGAAAAAGCTTGGACTAAGTTAGCAAAAGTGGCCCAAACCAGAATTAAGCCAGGTTTAGACGATAAACTCATCTGTTCTTGGAATGGGCTAATGCTTTCTGGTCTGGTTAAGGCTTATGAAGCTTTTGGAGATAAGAGAGTCTTGGAATTGGCAAAAAAGAACGCCAACTACTTCAAAGTCAATTTTACATTGGATGTAGAAACCGAAGATGGAGATAATGCCACAGGTCTTTGGCATGTTAAAAATATTTCTGGTTTTTTAGACGATTATGCGGCCTATATAAAAGCTCTTTGTGAGCTTTATCAAGTCACTTTTGAGGAAGAATGGCTGCAAATAGCAAAGGCCTTGGCAAAGTATGTTAAGGCCAACTTCTATGATGCAGAGGAAGGCTTATTCTACTATACAGATGTTCAATCTGAGAAATTAATAGCCAGGAAGAAGGAAGTTTATGACAATGTTATTCCTGCATCTAACTCTATGTTGGCTTATGGTTTGATTGATTTAGGTCATCTTCTGTCTGATGATAGTCTCGTAGAGTTAGGTAACTCCATGTTTACTAAAATTAAGGGCATGATAGGTACTGATCCATCTTACCTTTCGAACTGGGCGAGCGTAGGACTTAAGCTAGATTCTACTGTGATAGAAGTAGCTATTTTAGGAGAAAATGCTTTAGGAGTATTAGCCGAATTAAAAGAAAAAGTGGGGCAGCCAGTTTACTACGCAGGAAGTCGTGGAAGTTCTGAATTGCCAATATTGAAAGACAGGGCCAAAGATGATGGTGAAACCTATATTTATGTTTGTCAAAACAGGACTTGCCAATTGCCAACCAAGTCTGTTTCAGAAGCCTTAGAAATCATTCATGGAATTTGAGATACATGCCCTATCGGATAGTTCTGCCACAGTCTATTTTGAGCAAAAAATATACTCTGAAATCAATAATAGGGCATTAGCGACGGCTGCTTGGATAAGAGAAAATCGATTTGAAGGGTTAATAGAAATAGTACCAGCTTATGCCTCTGTGACTGTTTTTTATGATGTTCTAAAAATCAGAAAAAACAGTATGTCTGGAGAAAGTGCCTTTTTTTTTGTTAAAAAATATTTATCTCAAATACCTTTTGAAAAGCTAGATGAGTCTATCAAATTCGGGTCTATTATTGAAATTCCTGTATCCTATAACGGCGAAGACTTAGGTTTTGCCATCGAGCATTTAGGATTAATAAAAAGGGAAATTATAGAGCTTCATACCGCCCCTATATACAGCGTTTATATGATAGGCTTTTTACCCGGCTTTGCCTATTTGGGAGGTATGAATGAGGTTTTGGCATTGCCTAGAAAATCAAAGCCCAGTTTAAGTGTAGCCAAAGGAAGCGTAGGCATAGCAGGTTTGCAAACAGGAGTTTACCCAATTGAAAGTCCTGGTGGATGGCAAATTATTGGTCATACTAAACAAGAAATGTTCGATCTGACTAGTCCAAGTCTAAGCCTTCTGAAAGCAGGAGATAAAGTCAAGTTTGTATCTGTTTGAGTCAAAATACTCTTAAATAGATTTGATAAATACAATAAACATTTTACCTTGGACTCTCTTAAGAATCGAATATCTATCTAACCTAACCCTAAAGATTTGATTTTTCTTAAATCAGGAATATTGACAAGTATTCAGGATACTGGAAGACATGGTTTCCAAGACAAAGGTGTAAACCCTTCTGGAGCGATGGATACACTTTCCATGCGACTTTTGAATATTTTGCTTGGGAATAGTGAAGATGAAGCTGTTATAGAGTTTCACAACCCCACTCCCACGGTTCGGTTTGAGGAGTATGCGATTTTTGCTATAGGCGGTGGTAATTTTAATCCTGCCTTAAACAATAAACCTATTTCACCATGGAAAATTCAGCAGGCTAAACCTGGAGATATGCTATCCTTTGGGAAAAAGGAAAAGGGGGAACGCGGTTACATATCTGTTAAGGGTGGTTTTCTTGTGGAAAACATGCTCGGTTCGAAAAGCACAAACCTCAAAGCAGGTTTTGGAGGCTTGAAAGTAGAAAAGGGTACTACGCTTTCTTTAAATCTTGTAAATGGCCACTTATATACTGCAAATATAAAAGTGACACAATCTCCAAGAACGGTTAATGTAAAAATGAGACCGCCTTTTGAGTTAAAACAAGAAATTAGAGTCATTGCAGGAAAGGATCTAAGTTGCCTAGACCAAGCAAGTAGGGACTCTGTTTTTAGCCAATGTTTTATTATTTCTACTCATGCAGACAGAATGGGATATAGGCTTGAGAGTGACTGCCTAAATTTAAAGAAAAGTGGTGAGGCTATTTCCTCTTCAGTGGCTTTTGGAACCATTCAGCTTTTACCGGATGGGCAGGTGATTATACTTATGGCAGACCATCAGACATCAGGTGGATATCCTAAGATTGCAAATGTTATTTCTGTGGACTTGCCGCTTTTGGCTCAACTATCAGTAGGTCAGCACATCACATTTAGAGAAATAAGTATAGATGTGGCAGAAAGTGTTTTTGAGAAACAAGAAAGAGAAATAAATAAGTTTAAATCGGCGGTAAACTTGTACGCTTAGAAGAGTTAAAACACTTTTTAATGGTTGACAAATTACCTTATAATGGATATAAATTGTGATATGGGTGAGATGTCAGAATCTTGGTATTCTGGTTATGATAAGGACATCCTTAATTTTATCACTTCGATAAATGTTTCTTGTGGGGCCCATGCTGGAGATGAAGCTTTAATAACTGATACGGTTAAAGAAGCGGTAAAACAGAAACTGAAAATAGGAGCTCATCCGAGCTTTCCAGACGCTCTGAATTTTGGCAGAGTGGTGATGGAAATGTCATCTGAGGATTTAAGGCAGACTCTTTTCCAACAAATTTTATTTCTAAAAGATATCGTGGAAAAGGAAGGTGGGAAGCTGCATCACCTGAAACCGCATGGAGCTTTATATAATCTGGCCGCTCAAGATGTTGGGGTGGCCTCTGTGTTGGTAAATGTGCTTACCGAGATAGACAAATCACTTATCCTATATTGTCCTTTTAAATCCGCTTTGGAAAAGGAGGCTAGAAAATTTGGACTTACAGTATGGCGAGAAGCTTTTGCGGATAGAACCTACGAGAAAGATGGAAGTCTGGTGAAAAGGTCAAAGGAAGATGCTCTTATTCTAGACCCATTATTGGCTCTAGAACAGGTGAAAGGGATATGGAATTTTAAACTGGTAAAGACGCTCGGAGGAGAGGTGATTGCTATGGAAGCTGATACTATTTGTATACATGGAGATGGCTCTAAGGCCGTTGAAATAGCGAGTTCTTTGAGTCAATACTTCTTTAATAAGTATTGACTGCTAATCAAACTTTACACGGACAAAAACTTCATCATCTAAAACGAAATCTCCTTTTTGTGATTTCAACGGATAGGTATAGGTGCCTTCTTCCATGACGCCAAGTTTAAAGCATGGGCCAAATCCTCCAAAAGAATTAAACTCACCAAGCTGCATATCTACGTTAATGTCCCCCTGAAAAACACTCACTATAACTGTGGAATCGGCTACACGATTAAATACCGTGGTCCCGCAAAAGTGCCCACCACATGAGTTTCGTGTAACTAAGTATCTGTCAATACTGACACCGTCATCTAAGGTGAAGTCTAAGATAAAGTCTTTAGGCACAGTTATATGTCCTATTTTAGTTACGTTGAGAATTCTATCTGAATAAGCCTCGTGAACTGGGCCATATTCTATCCCTGCCTGCCATGAACCACCATTAATGCGGTAAAGTAGGTTGGTAAGGTCTTGTTTTAAATAGAAGTTCCATAAATCAAAGGTAGTATTGTCGGCTTTGAGGTTATTAGAAAGATAAAAAGGTGAATTGATATTGAAATAGTTTTCAATTGGCTCTAAATCAGGTAAAGGTACTTCTTCCCGATAGGTGGGCTGTGTATGAATTTGACGAACGTCTGGATAAGCTGGGCAGTTTTCATTTGTTCGGAGATGTGTATTCGTTGGGTTTAGGTATGGTCCTCTGTATGCCCAGAGAAATCTATCTGAGTCCTTGTCAATACCTATTTTACTCATCTTAGCATAATGACCGTAGTAGGGTGCTATTTCAGGTTGAGTCTTTGCAAAAACGGTAGCAACCACTTCGTTCGAGGTGGCATTGGTGTATAAGTGAGGAATACCGGTAGTGTGATTGAAGAAATTTTCACAGGCTATACTTGAAGATTCCGGGGAATAGTTTTGACTGGTATTTATACATTGACCAATTGACGCATTAAAAATGGTGGAGCTATCTGTCTCAAAACCTGGAAGTAATTGAATACTATTGCCGCCAATGGCACTTACTTTACTAAAAGAATTTATTCCTTGGCTTAATTCTAACTTCGAAATAGCTTGTATATTTTGATTTCCGGAAAGACCATAAGTTACTTTAGCACTTTCAGAACAGAAATAGGAATACATGACTTCGCCACCTTCTGGCTGGCTAAGCAGTATATCTGTGGAGTCATTGGAGTAATTGGTTATGGCTAATATATAATAACTCCCAGAATCTGGTTGATAAAGAGATAGTTTTGGTTGATTAGCAGAGTAATCGCAGGAGGCTGGGAAATTAGAAGTAGCATGACAAGTAGAATCTAGATCGGCTCCAGCTATTGGCCCCCAAACCGCGGCATCAATATCATAGTTTTTCGAGTTTTGAAAATTGAAGTTCAAGGTGTCACCACTAAGAACTTTGACTAAAAACCATTTGGAATTATTGTAGCTTAAAAGACATCCAGGATTAAAGTTGTCAGGGACTTGATAACACTCGGAGTTGTCTGTGATTCCTTGAAAAACTAATCTCTCTGTGGCAATAAGGTGGTCTCTATTTGCAGGGAAAAGGTTGCAAACGACTTGGCAGCTATCATAAATAGTACTGATATTATTAAAAGGCCTAAGCAGTACTTTGTTCTTTTGGGCAAAGGTATTGATGCTAGAAAACAACAAGACTAGAAATAAAGCCCTTCTTCCTAAGGAAGATGCAGATGTTTTTTTCAATTTTTGAAAGCAATGTTATAGGAAAGCACGATAAGACGAAGGCAAAGGTGCTAGTCTATGGCCAAAGAAGCTATTAAACCGAAGTATATATTTAAAAGTTTGTCTAACTATTTAAATGTAAAAGAGGCTTGGTCAATATCCCTTTAGTGAACATGTTAGCTTTACAAGCTAATTGATGACATAACCATCGGACAATTTAAAGAACTGTTATTACTGCTTATTCTATATTCATTAGCTAGGCCAATAGCTGGAGAGGAATCAATGAAATAGTTAGGATTAGAACTACTCATGAACTGCCAGCCACCTCCTGCTAGCCTTCTTTCTATTTTGAAACTATCGCCAAACTGTGCGTCCCAATTAACAGAGACCTTTCCGTTTATATAATTGGTAGAGACTGTTTGTGGACAGGTCGTTTTGTTCCCTGATGAAGGGATTTCAAAGATGAATGGATTTGAAACTAAACTAGTGCTTCCTGATTGTCTGATATTTAACGTGATTTGACTTCCAACAAAACCAGGAGAACTTACTGGATAACTAAGAGCATTTGTACCTCCTGGATTAACTGGTACTACATTGCTTATCCAAATTTCGTGAGGTCCAGCAGTTGAGTTGTAAGATAGCCATTCTGAGTCCACGATTTGTCTTAGAGTTTCTTTTAATATGTAGACATAATTAGTCTTTTCACTATTTATTAATCCCCTACGTGTTCTAACTTCTGGGGAAGCGATATTTCCAGATGAATTCGTTACTGCCACTACTCTAAAATTATACAATGAATATGGAGAGTCAGCATTGAAAGTTAGTGTGCCAGGCATCTTTTGTAAAGTGGTGGCTGAAGGTGCTACGATTGCTTTAGTATATGGCCCCAGAATAAGGATATAAACCTCGTGCATTAGTTCGACCGACGGGGTATCCTTGATAATAGTTAAATACAGAAACGGTTCCCGAACTCGTAGTCGTTAGGCAGTGCATTTGGTTTGACCGTCAAAATATCGATATCCAGTACTGAAAGGCGACACAAAAAAAGGTGTAGGGTGCCACTAAGGAAGGATTGTGAAAGTATGGATATTAAAGGGAGTAATAAGTAAAGACCAGGTACATATGCATATAGAGTATGCCCCTAAATTGTCAGTAAGTTCAATACTAAAGCAATTTAAATGTCGTAGTTCGAAACATTAACAACAAGAATTTTCTGAATTAAATTGGTCTTATTGGGGACAACGTTTTTGGTCCCGCGGCTTTGGATCTTGGAGTATGGGAAATATAACAGAAGAAATGGTTCAGGAGTATTTAGAGCATCATCGACAACCAAGTAATTCAAAGGATGATGATTTCATCCTAGAGTAAAACAGTAACAACTTTAGTCCTTCGTAAAACGAACCAACCTACTTTAAGTAGATTGTGTTTGAGTTAGCAATGCTAAATCAAAAGTAAAGTCAGAGAAGTTCTATAAAAAAGAGACCCATATGGATTGAGGTCATTTACCTCTTTCCGTCTTTACATTTTCATGACTAAAAGTTTAGGAGCTTCTTTTTAACCGTTTTCTGAACAAAAACGACCTCTTGTCGAGATTTAATTTTGATTCTTTCTTTAGGAAATACTTTTGTGGTGTTCAAAACAAAAGACATGAAAAAATACCACCAACTATCACTTTTTCTCCTACTCTTTATTTCCATAAAGGTTGCTGCTCAGAATTATCAATATATAGGATCTTATGATGCTGATGGAGTTCCCAATTATTTGACGACCTATGACGAATTAAATGATGCCTTTATCGATAGGGAAACAGCTTCTTCACATATAGAAAGTAGAAAGTTTAAAACGATGTCGTTGAACGGCGTAGATCTTGGTGATGCTGGAAATTTTGTGATTCTTTCTAAATCGGGAATTACCAATGTTTATCCATCTTTAATTACAGGAGATGTGGGTACAAGTCCAATAACCGGGGCTGCTCTTTTATTAACATGCGATGAAGTTACTGGAACGATATATACAGTCGCTGCTGCGGGTCCACTTCCTTGCAGAGTAACTGATGCTCCGCTACTGACAACAGCGGTACTCGACATGCAGACGGCATACACGGATGCCGCAGGACGCCCTAGCCCTGATGTATTAAATTTAGGAGCTGGAGTTATCGGAGGACAAACACTCGTACCAGGGCTTTATAAGTGGACAAGTACTCTTGTGATAGCAAATGACATAACACTTGATGGTAGTCTTGACGATGTATGGATATTTCAAGTAGCAGGAACTTTTAATATGAGTTCTTCTGCTAAAATTACTTTAACTGGAGGTGCACAAGCTAAAAATATTTTTTGGCAGACGGCTGGTGCGGTTACGTTAGGAACAACCAGTCACTTTGAAGGAAATCTACTAGGTCAAACATCAATTGCGGTCCAAACGGGAGCGACAATAAATGGAAGGTTACTTGCTCAAACTGCTGTCACACTACAACAGAATAATGTTACAGCACCGGTAGATGGGGATATAAGTTCAGGAAATCAAGGAGGTCTAGAAAGCAATGGTTCATTGGCAGAGAAGATCGCTAAAAGAAACCTTCAGAAAGAATTAATTAATAAGAATCCTAAGAGATATCTTTCTTCTTCAATGAACATTCATTCTCAAACCAATGGTGTTTTTTCTACTGCCCAAGAAACTCCTTTAAATGCTTTGGTGCCAGATTTGGGTCCTGACTCCACACAAGGTTTTCAAAGTACGCCTTTAGACCTACTTGATTTGACTAACGCTGTGGAAGTATTATCTGTGGATTATTTTGATGAAGATAATCGTAAGGCCGTTTGCTTGGTGACTAAAACCTTAAAAGAGGTATATAGTCATACAAAAATCATTTGTGATAGAGCTATTGGTTCAGAGATACTTAGTGCAAGTACGGTGTACATAGGAGGGGGATATCCTGGAACATTGATAGTTTTAAGAAGAGAAAATGGCGGAATAGAATATGCTATGTCATTCTCTTTGAAAGAGAAAACTCCTTCTGAGCTTGAATACAATAGCCATTGGAATATCACGGATTATATGGCTGGCGGTACATATCTCAACTTTCAGTTGTGGGGTAAACAACCTTCGGACGTCTTCTATCTTAGCCAAAAAATCTTAGCTATAATTAATGCATCGTTCATTGTTTCGAAAGATCTTTCGTTTACTCCAAGCCCGAATTTAGTGATGAGACAGGGAGAATATCTGCAGGGAAAGTTTAGAGCCACATTGATAAACAAAAAGAGAAAGGGAGGTCAGGTACATTTTCAAGGTAGCCTCAGGAATACTGAACAAACAAACTCGATAGCCTTTCATGATAGTTTAATTCTTACAGGAGATTATTTACAAACGGTCGAATTTGAGACACCGGGGGTTTTTGATGCAGGTTTAAACATATACTTAGAAAGTACCAACGAAGTAGATGCTGTTTATTTAGCTGACGGGGCATGGATAGCTAATTACGAGGAAGAGAATGTGGCGAACGTAAGATTGACCGTTAATCCCCTCGATAGAATTAATGCTAGCAACAATCATTATTGGGTAGAGCGGAGTTTTGTAGCATCAGGTGAGGTTAAAAACTATTACTCAGTTCACAGACCACTAAGGTTAGGACTAAAAGAAGTAGATCTTAGTGAGTATAGTTATCTTTCTTTTGTGGCAAAAGGAGCAGGACCAATAGAGATAGTGGTTAGTCACAAAAAAGTCTCTGAGTGGGAAGGTCAACCAAGAGAAACGCTAGAACTTACGAGTACAGCAAAACGATATTATGTTCCACTTGCTGACTTTTTGGATACGGAAGGCAATTTTTATGTAAATAATGATGTAACTAGTTTGACTTTTTCTGTTGTTGGGAATTCTTCAAGTTTTGTACCCTTCAATTTTGAGTTTAATAATATAAGTTTTAGTAAGACTAACCAGTGTGAGAACGATCTTAGCGTAAGGGCCACAGCCTATTCTAACGAAATACACTCCGCTGGAGGAAGACTGACCGCTACAAATAAATCTGAGATTGGTTCAAATGTAATTTATACTTCCGAGAACTCAATTGAGTTTGGACCTGGTTTTTTTGCGGAGGCGGGCTCTGTGATAAGTGCTCAAATTATCGGATGCGGTAATTAGTAAAACAGCATTAACACTTTAAATAATTAATCTTATGGTCAAAAAATTAGTTGAAAACACAGAGGAAGTACTTTATCTAAAAGCGGATACGAATTACACTATTTATAGCTTAAAGGGTGGGGGGAAATTGGTTTCAGGTTTTATCTTGAAAATACACCAAGAGAGGTGTGAGTATAATCACTTTATTCGTATCAATAGGTCCTACCTACTAAATCCAAAATATATCAAAGAAGTGATAGAGGTGGGGAGTGAAAAGATGGTTAAACTGATAGATGGTACCTTAGCCAAAGTTTCTAGGAGAAGGATGCATGTGCTTTCTCAGTTGGCTTAAAGGATATTTAAGAGGCGTAAAAATTCTGATTTCTGCCTTCGGCTAATTGGAATTACTTTATTATTTATAACCAAATTGTTTTCATCTACGTCAAGAATTTTATTCAAATTAATGATATAGGATCGATGTACTCTAAAAAAAGATGGGCCTAGTTTTTTTTCAAGAATCTTTAATTGTGTTAAGACCACGAAAGTCTTTGATTCTGTGAATATTTTCACATAGTCTCCGAAGTTCTCTATAAACGATATGTCTGTTTTTTTTAGACGCACAAACTTTCTGTCAACTTTGATATAGATATTATCAGAGTCCATTGTACTGTCAATGGAAGTGCTCGCAATAACTTCCTCTGATGAATTCATTTTCTCAAGAACCTTTTCAATAGCCATATTTAAACGAGGCTTTGTTATGGGCTTGTGAATATAGTCTACTATGCTGTACTGAAATGCTTCGTAGGCATACTCTGTACTAGCCGTAGTCATAATAACCGCAGGTAAAACAGCTAGTTTATTCAAAAAATCAAAGCCGTTCATTTCATCCATTTCTACATCAAGCCAAATTAGGTCAATTTCGTTTTCTTCAAGAAACAAAAGTGCATCGCTGGCTTTTTCAAAAGAGGCTATGTGTTTTACAGACTTATGATTCAGGCAAAGCCTTTCCAAAGCTATTCTGGCTAATTTGTCATCTTCAAGGATAATGCTTCTAAGTATCATTGGTATCTTAGGATGTGATTGTGCTTTGCTTAGGTGTCAAATTACGTATAGTCCTAATTTTAATAAACTAAATGGCTATAAATATTTTAAATATTCTGTCCTTTAAAGTTGAGCCATACAAATACGGGACCTTCAAGTTTTCTGAAATTTAGTAGTTTTAAATCTAGTTTTTTAAGTTTAATTAATTTGATCTACTCGTTAAACACATTTGGTTAGTTGTTGCGAGGGTAAATCTAGCTTAGCTAATGGTCTTTTCCTTAGACTCTTCGAAATATTCCTTTGGAGTTTGATTAGTAGACTTCTTAAAGGACCGATTGGAAGCCGTTTTAGAATTGAAGTTTGCTTCGTTTGCTTGAGCTAGCAAAGTGTAGTTTTGAAACTTTTCCTCGTTGACTATTCTTTTGAATTAATCAATACGATAGCCATTTATAAGCTCAAAAAAGGTTGCCCATAATGCTCATTAATCGCTTTTGAATACATGCCGGGTTGTGTCTTTCTATGATTTGCTAATGCACTCAAGGTTAATTTCGGTCTGAGAAAAGACTTCTATTCTTTTCTGTTTTTTTCAAACCTTCGTTAACCATTAAGAGGATCTCTTCTACAATCTTACCAGAAGTTGCAATACTCTTTTGTGCCCCTGTACTATCTCACAGGTTATCAAAAATAGAGATAGGTAGTGGCCTTTTTTTAAAGATACAAAGTTGATTAATAGCGAAAAAGCAAGTAGCTGTACTAAAAACTCAATAAAGTGTAGAAAAACGGAAGAAACATTGAATAAAAGAAAGAAGACAAGAGCAAATTGTTTTAAGGAAACAGGAGCTCTATGTCTTCTTGTATTTATAAAATCAGAATAGGCCTAATTGACTTTTAGAACTTTCATCATCACCTTTTGTCTTTTTTGGCACAATAGGTTTTCCTGTGGACTCATCCTTTTTGGGCGGCACCTCTTCTGTAGGTTTTATTCCTTTTTTAGTCTCCTGATTCTCAACATTACTGTTGGCTTCCTCGGAGTTACCATCATTTTTCAATACCGCTTCTGAACTCCCATTGTGCTCTTCAGTTGAGTCGTCGTCATCATCAGAAGGGTCTTCGTCAGGCTCGTCTTCTTTTTCTACAATTTCAGGTTCTAGCATTTTGACGTCACTTATTTTCATAAATGGCAATTTGTTACCCATTGCTTTCCAGCCTTTTACGGCTACGAGTTCGTCAAGTTTGAACTCCTTCTTTTCAATATTGGTTTTTCTGTCTTTTTTTACTTTAAGTTCTGCCCTTGGCAAATCGTCATAGGAAATACCGAGTAACTCCGTACGGTTATGTTCTGTTAAGAAGGCAAATTTCTTATCCATTGTACTCGTTTCTATTTGAAACCTTTTGATGTAATAGATTCTGCTCTCTCCATCATAATAGATGGCAGTAATGATTCCTTTTTCTTCAAATTTCTTAATCATCATCACCTGCCGTGCTTCGTAATGATTAGTTAGTTCAAAATTGGTAAGCTCGTATTCTCCAGATTTATAGATGACCATTACTTTGTCCTCTGCACCGAAATTACCCACATAATCTCCGTGCTTATCTCTATTAAGCCTTCCTAAATTAGGTGTATACCAAATGTCTACACCTCCTAAAGTAGAGACCCCTGCAGATTTCAATATTACTTTTCGAATAGGATATTTGGTCACCATATTTCCCATGGAGCCTCTTCCCTTTATTAATAAATCAGAAAAATCAAATTCAAACTGTTTCTTTTTGGCAGAGCAGGATGCCGTCAAATTAACGGCAACTACCTCGGCCTCGCCGTTCTCATTGTCTGAGAAATAGAGAACTTTAGATTTAGGACTACCTTTAGTTACATCATATTCTTTTTCTCTTGTTATACTGGTGACGTTAAATCTTTTGGCGTATGTTTTTCCAGATTTTCCATCTAAGTAAATGGCATTATAGATTCTGCGTTCGTCATCTTTTCTAAACACGGAACAGTGAATGATGTCTTTGCCAACAAAGTTTTTATCCGATATTTTGGAAACGCTATATGTACCGTTTCTTCTGAAAACTATGATATTGTCTATATCAGAGCACTCCATGAGGTACTCTTCCTTTTTGATACCATAGCCAATGAAGCCATTGACCCTGTCTATGTAAAGCTTTTGGTTATTGGCAGCTACCACAGTGGCTTTTACTTCTTGGAATTCTAAGAGTTCTGTTCTTCTTTCTCTGCCTGTGCCGTATTTTTTAATCAGATTCTCGAAAAAGTCAATGGCGTATTCTACCAGATTCTCTAAATGGTGATTTACTTCTTTTAGATTCTCTAATAAACGCGTCATTAATTCGTCCGCTTTAAAGGAGTCGAATTTAGAGATTCTCTTAATTCTAATTTCCGTCAAACGGAGAATGTCTTCTCTTGTGATCTCTCTGTAAAAGTCTTTTTTATATGGTTCTAGCCCTAAGTCAATGGTATCTAAAACGGCCTCAAAAGTCTCGCACTCTTCTATGTTTCGATATATTCTATTTTCAATAAATATTTTCTCTAAAGAACTGTAGAGAAGCTTCTCCATTAATTCAAACTTCTTAATCTCCAACTCCCTCTTTAAGAGGTGTACTGTCTGGTCTGTAGAGTCTTTGAGAATATCACTAACCCCCACAAAGTGAGGCTTATCGTCTCTAATAACTACGGCGTTTGGAGAAATAGAAACTTCGCAAGACGTAAAGGCATAAAGTGCATCAATGGTGATGTCTGGTGAAGTATTGGTTCCTAAATGGATGATGATTTCTACATCACGGGCCGTATTATCTTCGACTTTTTTTATTTTTATTTTTCCTCTATCATTAGCTTTAATGATAGAATCTATCAAGCCACCTGTGGTGGTTCCATAAGGTATTTCACTTATTTTAAGGGTTTTCTTATCTACTTCAAAGATTCTAGCTCTAACCTTTACTTTTCCGCCTCTGGCACCGTCATTATAATCTCTGGCGTCTAAGATACCACCAGTCAAGAAATCAGGATAAAGGGTAAAACGCTGACCTTTGAGGTGTTTTATGCAGGCATCGCATAGCTCAAGGAAATTATGTGGCATGAGCTTCGTAGAAAGCCCTACTGCAATTCCTTCCACACCCATTTCAAGTAGGAGTGGAAATTTAGAAGGTAGCGTAACGGGTTCACGCTTTCGTCCGTCATAAGACATCTGCCAATCAGTAGTATCCTCGTTAAAGAGTACCTCTTGGGCAAACTTAGAAAGCCTAACCTCTATATATCTAGGAGCTGCGGCACTATCTCCAGTTCTAATATCTCCCCAGTTTCCCTGAATATCTAACAAGAGTTCTTTTTGCCCGATGGTGACCATGGCATCCCCGATAGAGGCGTCTCCGTGTGGGTGAAACTGCATAGTAGCTCCAATTACATTAGCCACCTTATTGAATCTACCATCATCCATTTCTTTAAGAGCATGCATGAGTCTCCTCTGCACGGGCTTGAGGCCGTCTTCTGAGGCAGGAACAGCCCGTTCTAAGATAACATAGGACGCATACTCAAGGAAGTAATCCTCAAACATGTCATCTAAAACTTCATCTTGTTGAGTTGGGTCGTAGGCTTGGTTTTTATCGCTCATCTTTTAAGGAAATGCTTGACTTTTTAGGGTAGATGCAAAAATAAAGAAATGTTTGCCAAAAAAACTTTGATGAGGAATCATTGCAAAAAAACAGAGTCTAAAAAGAATTATTTAGACATTTTGCTAAATGCATTAGTAAGGAAGCAGTGATGTTTAAGTTTAATGAATGAGTAATTTAGTGGTTTATGTTAAAAAAGGACCCCAATAATATTATTGTATGCATTCCAGCTTTTAACGAAAGTGAAATCTCGAAAACTTTGGATTCCCTGTCGCAATGCGACTCTAAAGGTTTAGCTATTCAAGTTTTTATCTTAATAAACGGCTCCAAAAAAGACGGTGAGGTTATTAGAAATCATAATTTGGAGTTTTTTAAAGAGGTCTCTGTGTGGATTGCGGGTTACAAAGGTAATATAGCTTTTGAATTATTGCTTGATTTGGATTTGCCCATAAAGCACGCAGGTGTTGGTTTAGCCAGAAAAATATTGGGAGATAAAGCAGCCGATGCTTTTAAAACAAAAAACCTTAATGGTGTATTGGTTTATCTGGATGCGGACTGTACGGTAAAGGGAAACTACTTTCAGGCTATCTCCTCCTTTTTTATTCACAGCAAATTTGAGGCTGCTGCCATTCATTTCGAACATAAAATAGGGAATAATACAGCCATTTTGGAATACGAGCTTCATCTCAGATATTATATTTTGATGCAACGTTTTATTGGCTTGCCTTACGGAATTCACACCGTCGGCTCTTCCATGGCTTGCTTCTCAGATTCTTATTTAAAAAAAGGTGGAATGAATAAACGAAAAGCAGGAGAGGATTTTTACTTCCTTCAGAAGTTTATTAAAGATGGAGTTTGCGGAAATGTGGCGGGAACAACTGTTTTCCCATCCGCTAGAAAATCAGAAAGAGTGCCATTTGGCACTGGAAGAGCTATGTTAAAATATGAAGAGATAGGTTTTGAATGGTCTACCTATAATCCCAGAGCATTTTTGATTATTGAGACTTTCATTGAAAGAGTGGATGTTTGCTTTGTTGATGATGTCAAACTAGATGGACTGCACCAGGGCTTAATTGTTTTTTTAATGACCATAAAAGCCGTTGAAAACATAGAGATCATTAAATCAAATGTGGCGTCAAAAGGGGCTTTTAATAAACGCTTTTTTCAGTTCTTTGACGCCTTCCAATTAATGAAATGCCTTCACTTTTTGAGAGATAAATGGGGTATTAAAGATATTCCAATTTCAGAAGCTTTAAAATGGTATTTTGAAACTGTTTTAAAAGAGAGGAATAAAAAACATCTTAAGTATGGTCTCTGTAAGTTAAGAAAAATTGACAATGAATATTAAGTCTATAAATAAAAAAAGCAAAACCCAGAATAATATGACAATCAATAAATATAGAGATTCAGAAGAGTTATCTGAACATGTAGCTGATTTCATTATTGCTTTATTAAAAGAAAAACCAAACGCTACCTTGGTTCTTACTTCTGGTGATACTCCAAAACGAGCATATCAAATTATGTCCCAAAAAGCATCTAAGGACTTGTTTGAAAACTGTCTGATTATTGGATTAGACGAATGGGTGGGTATTGGACCTGAGAATGAAGGAAGTTGCCGATATATTGTGGAAGAAAATTTGCTAAAACCACTAGCCATTCCTGAAGAAAACTATACTTTCTTTGATTCGTTAAATTCAGATTTGGAAGCGGAATGTAAAAGAGTAGACGATTTGATAAAATCTCGAGGAGGTTTAGATTTCATTGTCGTTGGAATAGGCCTTAACGGACATATCGGCCTTAATGAGCCGGGTTATGCTTTTGATCATTATTGTCATGTGACAGATATAGCTCAAATGACGATTGATGTTGGTCAGAAATATTTCAAAACAGAAACGCCATTGACTAAAGGCATTACAATTGGGCTGAAACATTTATTAGAAGCTAAAGCGGCTATGATAATGGCATCAGGAATCAAAAAGGCAGAGATTATTAAGGAAACAGTTTCGGCTAAAATTTCGCCTGAAATACCATCAACTGTTTTCCAATTACATGCCAATGGGTATGTTTGGCTGGATGAGGCCGCTGGAAGGTTAATCTAAAAAAATACTTTTTTTACTTGAGATGCTCTATTGTATTAAATAAGATGATTTATTCGGTAAACTGAGACTATAAAGCTTGAGGTACTCATGGATTTAGACAACAAGGAGAGATTGTATAGTAGTTTTATGCCATCTTTTATTCAAACGCTTGCGGTCCTTGCTAAAAGCCTACGCCATAAACGCTTAGACTTTAGCTACACTAATTTTGCGGAAAGGGCTCCAAAAGAAAGACGAAAACGCTATTAATTACAGGTGATTCTTTAGAGCAATATCGAGGACTATTCTAAACCATTTCTCATCGCAAACTTTATGAGACCCACGGTGTTTTTTAAACCAAGCTTTACAAGCATATTTTTCCTATGTGTATCTACAGTACCAACACTTAAGAAGAGTTTTTTTGCGATTTCACTATTACTAAATTCTTGGCAAATATGAATCAGTACTTCGTATTCTCTGGGACTTAAAAGTTCTTGAAGTCTATTTTCGGGTGTAGTAACCGTATTCGCTTGTTCATTTTGTTCTGAATATTCAATGTCAGAAGCAAAATATATTTGACCGGAAGCCACTGTTTCTATAGCAGTTTTAAGAATATTTAAACTTGCATCTTTTAGGATATAGCCTTGTATTCCATTTTTAGATAACTTTTTAAACACTCTGCTACCCCTGATCATGGTTAAGTAGAGTATAGGGATATTTGGTCTTATAATTCTAATTTCTTGAAGCAAGTCTTCGGCAGAAATATCGGGAAGCTGAACATCTAGTAATAGGAGGTCAACATCAAGGCTCTCCAAACTTTCTAACAAAGCGGTACCCGTAGTGAAAGTATGATTTATTTTTAAATTGGGCTCTAAATCTAGGAGGCTTTTTAATCCTTTAAGAAATAAATCGTGGTCGTCTGTGATCGCTAACTGTATCATACTAAGGGAATTGAAAAAGTAAAGGAAGAACCTTCATTTTTTTTACTTTCAAAACTTATACGACCACCTAACTCTTCGGCGATTCTCTTAACTATCGAAAGGCCAAGACCATGGCTACTCTCACCAAATGTGGGTTTAGCGGAAGTCTGACCATATCTTTCGAATAAAAGGGACTGCTCTTCTTCGGCAATACCGATTCCCTCGTCTTTAAATTCAAAGTGAAAGAAATTGGCATTTTCATAGGTTTTAATAAACACTTGTCCACCCTCTTTAGAGTATTTTATGGCATTAGAAAAAAGGTTGACAAGTGCCCTTTGTAACATTCCATGGTCAGATAATATGCTTTCTCTATCTTGTAAAATAGAAACATGTAGTTCTAAAGTTTTGGCTTTCATTTCAGCTTTAAATCTGTCTACTAAAGTTCTCAGAAGTTCTGAAAGGTTAGTTTCTTTGAGATCAATATCTTTGATCCCCTTCTCATCAATTGATAAAATATTTTTGATATTTTTTAAACCGCTGAGGGTAGTTTCATGAATCATAGACTGAATCTTGCGAATTTCATGAAGGTCTTTTTTCTTCATGGCCACCTCAGACCACAGTTTTATGGCCGTAAACGGACTACTAAGGTCATGTGAAACTATAGACATTAAATGATTTTTTTCTCTGTTTAATGCCACTAGACCCTCATTTTGAGATTGAATTAATCTGTTTTGTTTACGATTTTTATGAAAGGCCCAGGCGGCTACGACGGTAAATAAGGCTAGACTAGCTAAACCAAGGAGGTAAGCTCTTTGTCTAGATTGAGACTCCCGTAACTTACTGCCTAATAATAAATTATCTAAATCCCTTTGGCCAGCATCAAAAGATTCTTTAAGCTCAGCAATTTTTTTGTTAGTATTTTCATTTATGAGTTGTTTATTGAAATCATTGCTTAATGTTAGGGATTCGTAGGCCTTCTTATAATGTCTTTTATCAGCATAGAAAGCTGATAAGTTACTATGCGAATACCAGATATGGTTTGTGGATTTCTCTCTTTCAGCTTCCTGCAAGGAAGCTTTTAAATAGCTTTCGGCCTCTTGTTCTCTATTGAGTCCACTCAAAATACCTCCCATATTCCCTAGATTATACCAAAGATCTTGATTGTATTCTGTGGTGTCCATCTCAAGGTTGGCTCTCGTAAGAAGAAAAGCTTCTTGAAACCTTTTTTGCTTTACTAAGAGGTTGCTCATATTGATTCTGAGATTAGCTATGCCTCTTTTATCATTAAGGGATTCTTTGATGTTAAGAGCTTTTTGGTAGACCATAACCGCACTATCTAGTTTGTTTAAATTGTTATAGCAAATGCCCAGATTATTATAAAAAATCGAAAGCTTTTTTTGATTCAACTTTTTTAAGTCTGGTCTTGAAGTGAAGGGTAAAAGCAATTGTTTTGCGGTTTCGTACTGCTTTGTTGTAATATAAATATAAACTAAGTCTCCTGTGGCAGACATTTCGTCATCTGAGTTTTGATAAACTTTGGCTAAGGCCAAAAACTGCAAAAAATAGGCTGTGGCTTCGGGTATGTTTTCTTTGAATTCCTCATGAAGACCTTTCATCCTGAGAGTATAAGCTTTCGCTCGAGGAGAATGAGGTATTTCAGAAATTCTGGCTGACCAGATAAGTAAAGAGTCTCTTTTATCGGAATCAAAAAAAGGAGCATCTATGATAAAACGCTCTAGTTCACCTATGGTTCGTTGGCCATAGAGCATTGGACTAAAAAATAACAAGACGGAGACAATTTTAGCAGTATATTTTTTTCTTATCAGCATCTAGTATAGGGGTAAAATAGCTTTATGCACCTTTCAAAAATAGGTTAAAATGCTTATTCAATCACTTTTATAATCAAATTACCCTTTTGCGGTATGTTTTTGCTTTGATATCTAGTATAGGTTTGTTGGTATTAAATAAAAGTGTCGTAAAAAAATAATATGCATTGGCTTAGTTTACCTATTACCCTTTGTACTTTTCAGCCAATCTATAGTACTTGATCTTGGGGCTCAGGTCATTAATGGTCATTCGGTTAATTCTGACCAAATGGAAGTATATGGCAATGGTCTTATTATAAATTCAAAAATGCTGGAGACGTCACATTTGCCCGAATCAAATGTTGATACGCTTGATTGTAGTGGTACTTCTAAATAGATTTCAGGTGAAGTAGGATTAATTGTAGACGCGGGTGGCTCGGGTGATTATCTGCCATCTTCTAGTTGCAACATACTTGAATATCAACATGATCAGATTTTGTTGCGTTTAAACTTAGTTTTGATATTTCATTTGGAGATAGTATTTCTATTTCTCATTCAAATCGAGTTGATACCTATTCAGGGTCCAATATCCCAGCGTCAATATTCATATATTACTCGATATTTGATGTCAGTTTTAGAAGTAATGCCAACGCGAATGTTGGTACTGGTTTTGTTTTAAGATAGACTAGCTTTTTTAAAGATTCCACGACGTCTGACTTAGAAGTATATACGGGGTAAGGTTTTATTTATGATATCAAAAAAAGCTCATTTCAGATAGGTCATCGTAGTTCTTACGGTCATAACTTAAGAGGTCAGTATACTTTTAACTTAGGTCTAACACCTCTTGTTTCAGGAGATAATTCAATGGCCTTAGGGGATTGGAATGCGGCTAAAGGGCATCTTTTTTTTCTAATCATCAAGTATAGAGGTAAAAGTACCTTATGCACCTTTCAAAAATAGGTTAAAACGCTTATACAACCACTTTTGTACTAAAATTACCCTTTTACGGTATGTTTTAGCTTTATCTTATTAGCGTAGTTTGTCTATCACCAAAAAACATTGTCATGAAATTGTTTACGTTATTTTTAATTTTGATAGGCACCTCTTCGTCAGTTTTATCTCAGTCCATTTTATTAGAACCTCAAGGACAATCTATTAATGGCAAAACGGAAGGCATAAACCAATTAGATATTAATAATGGTGGCTTGTTAATTCAAACTAAACATGAAGAAGATACTCTTTCTGAGCAAACTGAATCATTTACAATGGACTGCTCTACCGAGAATCACTCTTTTAGCTCATCAGGTGTACTTACAGATCCAAGTGGCTTTGGTTCTTACTCCCCTCTTACGAATTATGATTGTACTTATCGAATAGTAGGAACCAGTGACTCAAGCTTCAATGCATTTCGTATTAGAATCCTAATGTTGGATACAGATGCGGTTGGGGACTCAATTATCTTGGAAGATTATTCTACGGGGGAGGTTTATTTTAGATTTTCTGGGAATACAGCACCCGCCGAAGATATTTTCTTTCCTACTTCAGTTATTAGGGTTAGGTTTAAAACGGATGCAGATAGGAATATTGGAATGGGATTTAAGCTGTTTTGGTCAGAAATGCTTCAAGGTGATGTAGAGAATAATATTGGCTTTAAAGGGGGGAATGTTTTTCTTTTTGACGCAAAAAAAGCAGCACTTATAGCAGGTAGAAATTCAAAGTTAAATTTTGAAAATGCTGGATTTAATTCTATCGCAATGGGTGATATGTCACGAGCCACTGGGAAGGAGAGTATTGCTTTAGGCTCACAAAATAAATCTATGGGTGAAGGTGCGATTGTTATAGGCGAAAAGTCTGAGGCGTCTGGAAAACAGAGCCTAGCACTTGGTTACTTCTCTAAAGCTGATGGTTATAAATCAGTTGCGATTAATACTGGACGGGCGGGGGGGGAACGCTCGTTCGCCCTTGGTTATTTAGCATCAGCAGATAGTGCTTACACGATAGCTATAGGTTCAAATGCTGAAAGTCTTGCACAGTCTTCAATTTCAATAGGAAATGCTACATCGTCAGGAATGTTTTCTATTGCTATAGGTCATGGTTCAAATGCCAGTGCACAAAGAGCTGTTGCTCTTGGTTATGGTGCGATAGCTGGAGGGTCTAGTTCAATAGCCCTTGGGGGGGAAACCACTGGTTCTGGTGCCATTGCAATTGGGAATTCATCGAAGGCATCTGGCCAAGGGTCTTTTACGTTATGTTCCTATTGTGAAGCATCTGGAGACCATTCCACTTCAATGGGTAATAAAATGTATACTAATGGAAAAAGTGGCACATTTATGATAGGTGATGAAGGGTTAGGTGCAACAGCTCATTATGCCAATGTATCTAACAGAATGATTACGCGTTTTAGGAATGGCTATTATTTCTATACCGATGCCGCTAATACAATTGGGGTGAAGCTTTTGGCCGGTGACAACTCCTGGTCTACAGCATCAGATAGTACTTTGAAAGAAAACTTCCTGCCATCTATTGGTGAAAAAGTACTGAATTCAGTAGCTAAAATGCGTGTAGGAACTTGGAATTATAAAACGCAAGACTCAGGTGAGTACCGTCATTGGGGAGTTATGGCTCAAGACTTCTACAAGCACTTTGGGCAAGATAAGTATGGGACAGTTGGTTCAGATACATTGATAGCTTCGGCAGATTTTGATGGAGTGAGTTTCGCGGCCATTAAGGCTCTAGAGGAAAGGACGAGAGGTCTAAACAAGCAATTAGTTGCTGGAAAAGAACAGCGACAAGCTTTAGATATACAATTGAAAGAGCTAAAAGCGATGTCAAACAAACAACAAGAACTTCTAGCTCACCTTATAGAAAGGTTCGGTAAATCCAACATAGAGGTTCCCCCGAAAAAATAGGTTAAAATTCTTATTCAATCATTTTTGTACTAAAACTACCCTTTTACGGTATGTTTTGGCTTTGATATCTAGCGTATGTTTGTTGACATAAAATAAAGGTGTCATGAAAAAAATAGTACCCATTGCTTTGGCTTGCCTATTGCCCCTTGCACTGTTCAGCCAATCTGTAATTATTGAACCGGGGGCTCAGGTTATTAATGGTGATTTTGTTAATTCAGACCAAATGGAAGTATACGGGAATGGTCTTATTATACATGCAAAGATGCTAGAGACTTCGGAGTTACCCGAGTCAAATATTGATACGGTTAATTCTAGTAGCCTTAGTCTTAGAACGATGTCCGGTGAAGCAGGATTAATTATAGACGCGGGTGGTTCTGGTGATTATGTGCCATTTTCTGATGATCGAATAAGAGTTTTGTCATCAGCCGCGGACTTTGTTTCGTTTAAACTTAGTTTTGATAGTTTAGATATTGCCCTTGGAGATAGTATTTCTATTTCTTATGCAGATCAAGTGGGTACATATTCGGGGTCAAATATACCCGCGTCACTGTCTATTTATTTCCCAACCTTTGATGTAAGCTTTAAAAGTAATGCCGACGCTAGTGTTGGTGCTGGATTTGTTTTACGATGGACTACCATTTTTAAAGATTCTACGACGTCTGATTTAGAGGCCTATACAGGACAAGGACTTATTTATGATAATATACGAGGCTCATTGTGGATAGGGAAGAATTATGAATCCTTTTATGATAAAAGAGGTCTACATACCTTCAATATAGGCTGGGGAAACGAAGTCCCAGGAAATGGTTCAATGGCATTAGGGGTTTCAAATGACGCAAAAGGAGATCTGTCTTTTTCGGGAGGAATAAATAGTGAAACAATAGGAGAGAATGCTTTTAGTTTTGGAAATAGGGCTTCGGCCGAAGGAGATAATTCATTTGCTACCGGAAATATAAGTAAAGCTTCAGGTGAAAATTCTGTTGCTATGGGACAAAACACGCTGGCTTCAGGGTTAAGCTCAATAGCAACAGGCGGGGAAACAGAAGCAATAGGTAATTATTCTACAGCACTTGGTTTCAAAAATGAAGCTTCTGGCTACAATTCTATTGCTTTGGGAAATGATACAAAAGCAAGCGATTCTTCTTCTATTGCGATAGGATATAAAGTGTCCGATGTAAAACGATATGCCAAGGCAATTTGTAACTATTGCGAAGCTTCCGGCGAATATTCAACAGTTTTGGGTAATAAGATGGGTAGTAACGATAAAGAAGGCACATTCATGATTGGCGACTCACCCAATGGAGCTACGTTTCATTCGGCCAATGTTACCAATAGAATGATTACACGTTTCAGAAATGGCTACTATTTTTATACAAATGCTACTAATACAATTGGGGTGAAACTTTTGGCCGGTTACAACTCTTGGTCTACAGCATCGGATAGTACTTTGAAAGAAAATTTCCTGCCATCTATTGGTGAAAAAGTACTTAATTCAGTGGCTCAAATGCGTGTAGGAACTTGGAATTATAAAATGCAAGACCCAAGTAAATACCGTCATTGGGGAGTTATGGCTCAAGACTTCTACAAGCACTTTGGGAAAGATAAGTATGGGACAGTTGGCTCAGATACATTGATAGCCTCGGCAGATTTTGATGGAGTGAGCTTTGCGGCAATTAAGGCTTTGGAGAAAAGAACTCGTTTGCTTCAAAACAAATTGGAAAAAGAAAAGGAGTTCACGGCCTTCCTGCAGCTCACTCTTGCTGATTTAAAGGAAGAGATAAAAAATGAGAAACGGTTTTCGGCTAGCCTCGAACTGTCAGTTGACAAGCTCAAAACTCAGTTTTCAGATTTTGAAAAAGAAAAGTACATTACTTTAAAAGATGAAGTAAGGTTACTCAAAGCCTTACTAATGAAAGCCGTAGCCTTCAGGGAATAGACCTTTATTAATCAATGTAAAGCGGCTCTTATCGGCAAGTTTTTTACAACAATAGATTCTTGGCCCACCCACCAGTTTAGGCGAGTGTAGACTTTTTCTTCTGGGAAATAATGTAGAGCCATTTTGACAAAGGTATGGCCGTGTTTGGCCTCAGAAATCCAGAGTTTTTTATAAAACTTAGCTATTTCGGGGTCTGAATGAGCCTCTGCTACCATTCTAAATCGCTCACCGCCACGAGTCTCAAAAACGGAGGCTATCAATAAGTGGTCAAGAAAACGGCCGTCCACATCACTGTACCTTAGTTTCATTAATCCCTTAATATAAGGGTCATCTGCAATACTGTGCTGAAGCTGTAAGCCTCTGCTTTCCATGATTTTATAAACTGCTTCGAAGTGCTGTAATTCTTCTATCCCAGTGGCAATAAGTTCTGGGATAATTTCTAGTCTATTGGGATATTTAGCTACCAAACTCATGTTCATGGCAGAAGCCTTGCGTTCGCAGTCGGCGTGGTCTTGAAGAAAACTATCAAAATCTGCTAAGACTGCATCTAGCCATTCTTGGCTACTAGCTCCCTTAATGTCTAAGTTTAATTTCATATGGCAAAATTAGAACAGAATTTGATAATTGACTAGTTTCTTGGATTTGACCTTGGACTTGTTCAACACGTTAAATAAAAAGGGTACCAATTAAGCTTTTTGAGTTACCGAATATTAAAATGAGATTGGACTATCCTATGTATATTGATACTTTTAAAACCTATGTACACTCGTTTTCCAAAAGTATTTTTAACAATCGTGCTCTTTTTCTTAATGGGCCAGTATCTGTGCTACGCTCAAACCTTAGAACTTGAAGTTTGTGACGAATGCCTGGAAAGCGTAATTGATAAAAGGTTTAGAGTTTCTAATTCGAAAAAAGGACAAAAAATTGCTAAAGGTTTGAATTTTAAGCTCGAATATTATTCATCGAATGATGTAGAGGGATTATTGTACTTGGCTGATGCACAGCTCATTCGTATAGTTCATGATAAATACAGCCTGTAGGCAAGCTCATTTCAGACAAAGGCCAAATTAAAGAGCCATTATGGGCGGTATTCAATTCCGGTTTCTATAAAAAAAGGGATCAATATATTTGATGTTTCTATTATCCAAAAGGATGAGAAGTATTTTTACTTGAATCCTTTACTCATATTGAATTCAAATATTGAACAGGCTGAACTATTATTTAAAAGCCAAAACGAAAGGTCAAGAACGATTATCAATCTTAGTATCTTGGTTTTACTCTTAATTGCCTTTTATTCCTTTTGGCGTTATATCTTTTATGGTCAAAAATTATACAAGGTTTATCTTTTTTATGTTCTGAGTATATTGGCCTTTTTGTGATATGTATTTTCAATTGCACTATTTATTCCCTAATAATCCCAGTCAATACCCATCCTTCAACTTTATTCTGCAAGCATTGATATATGTGCTTTATGCTGAGTTTGGTCTTGTCTTGTTGGAAATAAAGAGAAAGGATAAATTGCTTTATAAAGTGAACAGGTATTTTCAGGCTAGCACGCTTGGAGTAGCTTCTTTTATTGCCATAGTAAGCCTAACTCTGGGCTCGGACGCCACCGTTTATACGCATCTCTACAAATTGTATATAATCCCCTTATTGCTCTCTGGATTTATGCAGTATGAGTTATTGCTTACTTCAAAGACCCTCTCAAATGGAGACCGTTGCAAGGAGGATGAATAAATAGGTAAATATTTCGTATCTTGATGATATGGAATTAGTACAGCACCCGACTCTAGCAGATAGTATCTGTGAGCTTCGTTCTAGAAAAATAAAGCGGACA
>JBLHOT010000048.1:0-28073 GCA_047623945.1 Arcticibacterium sp.
GTAGAAGATAACCAATTTATGCAGACTACGTTTATGTACAGAATGTGGCCATGGGACATTTTGAGCTTCATGTTAATTGGTATGGCCTTTTTTAAATTGAAGATTTTTCATGCAGAAAAGTCGAACAAGTTTTACTTCATCATGCTATTGGTGGGTTATGCCGTAGGTCTTACGGTCAATTATTTTGAGACTAAAATGGTGATTGATAGCAACTTTAATGCAGTAGTGATGGCAAAGGCAAATGAAACATATGACCTTGGTAGATTGTTTACCATGCTTGGCCATGTAGGTTTATTCATGTTATTTATCAAATCGGGTATTTTAGGGTTCCTTCAAAAGGCTTTGGCAGCTGTTGGTAAAACTACCTTGAGCAATTACCTTTTAACTGCTATTGGCACTTCCATTATTTTTTACGGTTTCGGGTTTGGACTTTATGGAAAGTTGCAGCGTTATGAGCTTTATTATGTTGTTGCTGGATTTTGGCTTTTCCAATTAATAGCAAGCCCAGTCTGGTTGAAATACTTTAAATACGGCCCATTCGAGTGGCTATGGAGGTCTTTAACGTATCAAAAATGGCAAGACTTAAAGATTAAGAAATAAGTATCTAAACTTTTTTGGTTTGTTATTGGAGAATTTTTCGTGAATCACGAAATGTTCCTTTTTTACCTTTTATTTTATTAGTGTAAAATGAAAACGCCATCCTAGCTAAAAGGATGGCGTTTTCTATTTCATTTTGGGCCCCTTAGGGGCGAAATGTTGGTAAAAAAAGTGCTAACACTCCAGACTATCTATCTGCACCAAAACTTAACTTGCAAGTAAAAAATAAGACAAAAGGAATTCTTCGATTAAAGCAATTTGTTGGTGTCCGTAACGAAAACTCTAGTACTTTCTGTGAAAGTTCCCCCGGTCACATCTTGGTATTTTAAATCAATGTATTGGGCTTTAAAATTACCTTTTGCATAGCTCTCAAGTACATCAACAGTTTCAACGTTTTTGATACCAAGGCTTTTCGATGTCCATTCATCATCTCTAAAATCACGGTCTTCAGAGTTTGCCGTCCACACTATTACATCCACTAATCTATCTGCGGAGGTTTTAACGTTTATCGCTAATCCCTTTTCTGTAGCTTGGCTTGTCCATGTACATTTAGGATACGCTTTCTTTTGAATGGTATTACCGAAAAATGCACCTAAGGCTTCCATGGCCTGCTTGCCACCAGCTAAGTCGTGCCCAGCATTTGGAACATAATGAATATAGTTTTCACCGGGTATGCTGTCATAGTAATTTTTAATAGCATCGATAGGCCAGTAAGGGTCGTTTGTCCCAATAAAAATCATCTTAGGCATGGTTAATTTTTTTCTATAAGAATATGGGTCAATCATGTCTACCAAATATGAACCTGTATCGGAAGCCATTGATTGTGGTATTTCCAAGGCCACATAGTCTTGAATTTCAATGCTATAGTCGTTCCATGTAGATATTTGATACTGTAAACTTACAGGCATGTTTAACACATCTATCACCATTGGTCCTATAGCTTCCACTCTGCTATCTTGTGAGCCTGTCAACCAAGTAGTCCATCCTCTTTTTGAATAACCTGAAATTGTGAACTTTTCGATTTTCTTGTTTAGGTTTTGCTCCCCAAACTGCTGAACAGCGTCCATTCCTCTAATAGCACTTTTAACCATTGGGAAAAGAAGTGGCCAATTATAGTCACCGTCATTTTTAAAGTTATGCAGCGTGTGAGATATTAAGGCATCTTCTGTAAGGTCACCAAAAAGTGGTTGGTTTGGCGTTTGTCTTAATAAAGACACTACGGCTTTATTTTTTATAGCTATGCTAGCTAAATCTGTTGCCAAATCGTCGGTATTACTTCTTAGGGTGGGTTCACCTTCTTTATTTTTTCCTCCTGAAATAAAAAGTAGAGAGCTAGAATAAACTACTTCAGTAGGGACAAATACTGTTAATTGATGTTTCCATGTAATGCCTTGCCATACCTGCGAGGTCATGATGAGTTGGTAGCCTTTGATACCTTCTAATTCAAAACTATCAGTTACCGACCATTGAAAAGCGGTGTCGGGTTTAGCTATGTAACTTTCGAGAGCATTTTCTGAATTTACAACCTGTGTTTGTTCCTTTTGTCTACAAGATTGAAAAAAAAGGAAAGAAACCAGAATAGGAAAAATAATTGCTTTAGTTCTCATTGATTAATTGAAATTTGGCGTTTGGCCAAGTTGAAATAAGATGATTTTTAAAAATACTTTTAAAACCTAATAGTCCATTTTCATGGACTTGAAGTCTTATTAGTGAATATCGGGATATATTCGAGGTAGGAGTTTAGACAAAAATAGCAATCTATTGTAAATAAATAAAATCTATAATATGAAACTTTATTATAAGTTAAAGTGCTGTAAAATAGTATTTTATACACTTTCTCTATGTTCAATTTTGAGCCCTACTTTTGCTCAAAAAATAGAGCATTTGCATGGTGTAAATAAACACAGTCACGGCTATGCCCATCTAGATTCCTTGATGAGTCAGTATCCAGATCATAAATTACTTTTTCCGAGTAACGTTCCTGACAGAATTATTCTAAACCTGACAGAAGACCCAATAACCTCTGTAGCCGTAAACTGGCGTACCTCTTTAAATTTGACGGAAGGCTTTATTGAATACGGAAAAGCCACGCATGGCCCAGAGTTTAGAGAAAATCCAAAAAGGATAAAGGCGGCAACAGAAAGTTTAATAGTGGCTCGTGAAAATGAACCCGTAGTTAAGGCCAATTACCATTCGGGAATTATCAAAAATTTAGAGCCAGGGCAAAAATATGTGTATAGAGTAGGAGGAGGAGAGGCTTGGAGCGAATGGTTTCAGGTAAGTATGCCGGGTAAAGATTCGCCTATTTCTTTCGTGTATTTTGGCGATGCCCAAAATGATGTAAAGTCTATGTGGTCAAGAATAATTAGGGAGGCCTATCATACCATGCCAAATATAGACTTCATGTTACATGCAGGAGATTTAATTAACAGACACGATAGAGATGTGGAATGGGGAGAGTGGTTTCATGCAGGTGGATTTATTCATGCACAGGTACCAAGTGTTATGACACCAGGAAACCATGAGTATAGAGATGTAAAACTTTCGCCGCAATGGCGGCCTCAGTTTAACCTACCACAAAATGGCGTGCCAGGCTTAGAGGAAACGTGCTATGAGATAAATTACCCAGAGTTAAAGGTGGTTTCATTAGATGCAGAGCAGATAGATGAGTCTGAGTATTATAGAAATGCTCAAGCGAAATGGTTAGACTCTCTATTGACTGTAAATCCTAAAAAATGGACGGTTGTTACGTTTCATTATCCTATTTATTCTACCAAACCAAACAGAGATAATATAGTATTAAGAGATACATTCAAACCGATTTTTGATAAACACAAAGTCGATTTGGTGTTGCAAGGACACGACCACGCTTATGGTAGAGGAACGGCCAACAATGTAGCGACGGGCTCGTCTGTCAAATCTAAGGAAGCAGGTACTGTGTATGTGGTGTCTGTAAGTGGGCCTAAAATGTATGACATGACCTATGAAGAAAGCTGGATGGAGCGTAAAGCCGAAAATACACAGCTATTTCAGGTTATTACGGTGGCAGAAGATTTAGTTCATTATAAAGCATTTACGGGTTCGGGAGACCTTTATGACTCTTTCATTTTGAAGAAAAATGGTAATAAACCAAACGTACTTATAAATCAAATTCCAGACACGCCAGAAAGACGACACACAAAAGAATAAATGTTTACAATTAAACCATAAATAGAATGGACTTTATAGTCATGAAAACTTTACGCCAGCCTTTTCAAATAGATTAATCATGAGTATTAAAAATTTAGTATTATTCTTCCTATTGGTTAGCCCGGCCGCCATGGCACAGGACTATCTTCAGCAAGCTTTTTTTGCTAAAGATGCTTCAAAAGTGTTAGTAGCAGCACATAGAGCAGCTCATAATTTTGCACCAGAAAACTCGCTTCTGGCGGTAGAGAACGCCATTAAAGAAGGTGTCGATATTATAGAAATTGATGCAAAAACATCAAAAGATGGCGTGGTGATGCTTATGCATGATGGTACCATAAATCGTACTACAAATGGAATTGGGCCTGTGGAGAACTATACTTTTGAGGAGCTTAGAAAACTAAGACTCAAAAATTCCGATGGCACATTAAGTGAGTATCAAATTCCAACTTTAGCTGAGGTGTTTCATCTTGCTAAAGGACACATTCTCATTGACTTAGATTTGAAGACCGAAAATATAGAACCTATAGTAGCTGAAGTGCAAAAAGCCGGTATGCAAACCCAAGCTTTCTTTTTTGATAGTGATTATGACGTTTTGAAAAGAATTAAAGCGATAGACCCAAGTTTGTACCTGATGCCTAGAACTCATTCTCGCGACGAAGTGGAGGAGGCCATTCGAATTTTCAATCCGAGTATCGTGCATATTGACCCTACTTTCTATACTAAAGAAATGATGGACGATTTGAAGGCTAGAAATGTCAAAGTTTGGATTAATGCTTTAGGAAAAGTAGATATATCTATGGCAGGAGGTAGCTCAAGCCTGTTTATGGAATTAGTTGAAAATGGTGCCAATGTGATACAAACGGACCAGCCGGAAAAAATGCTGAAACTATTAAAATCTGCTGGATTGCATAAATAGAATTGGTTAGGTCAATTAAACTTTTTTAAGAATAATGGTTTTCATAGAAGTGGATGTTTCGTGAATCACGAAATGTCCCTTTTTGTCATTTTGAATGTTGAGATTAGCACCAGTAGAGGGATGTACTTTTTGCCAATCGTTTGGTACATACGTTTTCAAAGTCAATGGCACAGGATAAACTTCAGAATCCAAGTCTGAGGCTTGTTTAATGACAATCTCATTTTTGCCATTTTTCTGGCATACTTTTGTAGCTTTTCTTTCTCGCAGATACTTAGTGACATTACCAAAAGGGTCAATCGAAAGGCCGCTTTCTTATTCGCTTGCCATTTGCAGATGGTGGTTTCATATTGGGATCATAAAGTATTGGATGCTAGAAATAATAGGAATAGAAGTCTATGCCTAATGAGACTTGGTATATTGCTTTAATAAAATTTAAATAATTTCTACTATTTTTATTAGACTAAGCCTTAGCCTAAAATATAAATGGAAAATAACAAACGAATCTTATCTATAGACATCATGAGAGGCTTAACGCTTTTCCTGATGCTTTTTGTGAATGACTTATATACACGAGGAGTGCCGAAATGGCTGGTCCATACCGCCGCCACAGAAGACGGCATGGGTCTGGCAGACTGGGTTTTTCCAGGATTCTTGTTTATGGTTGGGCTTTCTATTCCATTTGCTTTTTCGGCTCGCTCAAAAAGTAATAAAGAACTCATCCTACACATTTTAGAAAGGACCGTTAGCTTGCTAATCATCGGTATATTCATGGTAAATGCCGGGGCTGTTAACGCCGAACTTACGGGCATTAGTAAAACTCTGTGGATAGTTTCTGGCTATATAGCGGTTTTTCTTATTTGGAATAAATACCCTAAAGGCAGTAAACTAGTTTATCTTAAATACGCAGGTATTCTTTTACTCATTATACTGGCCTTTATTTACAGAGGAGGCACTTTAGAAAATCCCACAAGAATAGAAAAGGGATGGTGGGGTATTTTGGGCTTAATAGGTTGGGGATACTTTTCCGCTGCTTTTACTTATTTGTTTTTCAGAGATCATATCTGGAAAGTGACGTTGGCATGGCTTGTTTTTTTAGGACTTAACATCTTATCGTATTTAGGGCTTACAGATGTGCTTAATCCGCTGAAACCTATTTTCGGGATTGTTTTGGATGGTAACGTGCCTCTGATTGTTATCTCAGGTTTGATTATTGGTATCTTGCTGAAAAAGTATAGAACAGAAAGTACGCTTTTCTTACGCCAGACTATTCCAATAGGTTTTGGTGCTTTGATTATGGCATTAGTGTTGCACCATTGGTTTATTATCTCTAAAATAGAAGCGACCCCTAGCTGGGGCTTGTTGTGTACGGGTATCAGTATCTTACTTTTTGCTTTGTTGTTTTACCTCATTGATGTTAAAAAGAAGTCGGCCTTTTTTGCTCCTTTTAAACCCGCAGGAGAGAACTCGCTAAGTACCTATTTGGCTCCAGATATCGTTTACTATTTGTTTTGGGCTCTGCCTTTTCAGGTCTTGTTCTATAAGCAAGATGAATCCTCTCTATTGGCTGTAGGTGGTTCTATCGTTTGGGCATTTGCTATGATTGGTTTCGCGGCCCTGTTGGCTAAAATAAATATTAGATTAAAATTATAAGAAATGAAGAAGCTCTGGATTTTATGTATTGTTTTATGCTCCGGCAACCTTTCTATGGGGCAGTCTTTAATGCCCATGAGAGGTTTGGCTATAGCTGCACCAGATAAAGAAAACGTGGATGCTTTTGTGAAATTTATGGACGAGGAGTTGGGATCTCGAAAGATAAACACCCTAATATTAAGGGTAGACTATAATTACTCCTATAAATCCCATCCGGAGTTGGTAGATGAAAATGCTTTGAGCAGAGAAGACGTAGCCAAGATGGTGGTCGTAGCTAAAAAGCACGGCATCTCTTTAATACCTCAAATAAACTTGCTCGGGCATCAATCATGGCATTCTACCTCCGAAAAACTGCTGGAGGTTTATCCAGAATTTGATGAGACTCCAGGCATTAAACTGCCTGAAGAATATGTCTGGCCCAATGACGATGGCTTGTACTGTAAAAGCTACTGCCCGCTACATCCGGGCGTGCATAAAGTGGTTTTTGAATTGGTAGATGAAATCTTAGAAGTTTTTGAGGCAG
Source organism: Arcticibacterium sp. (assembly GCA_047623945.1). Classification (GTDB taxonomy): domain Bacteria; phylum Bacteroidota; class Bacteroidia; order Cytophagales; family Spirosomataceae; genus Arcticibacterium. The sequence goes on from JBLHOT010000048.1 coordinate 6,876, forward strand.
AAGGCTTTCACGCTGGAATGGATGAAGTTTTTTACATAGGACATGAGGACTGCCTAAGATGCCAAGGCAGGGATAAGGCAGAATTGTTTGCAGGCGAACTGACCAAAATAAGAAACCACTTGGCCCTCAGCGGTAAAAGGTTGTGGATTTGGGGTGATAGACTTCTTGATGGAAAAACCACCGGTATAGGTTTATGGGAGGCGAGTTATAATAATACACATAAAGCTATCGACCTTATTCCTAAAGATGTGATGATATGTGATTGGCATTATGAACGTGCAGACCCAACGGCCGTCTATTTTGCTATGAAAGGTTTTGATGTGGCCACTTCTCCATGGAGAAATACAGAACTGGCACTTAAACAAAAGGCTCTCATGCAGGATCTCAGAGAAAATGCCACGGCGGAAATGAAACCTCATTATACAGGAATGGTTCAGACGGTTTGGAGTCCTGCTGGAAGTTTCCTAAAACGCTTCTATAATCCTGATGGAAAAGACAGCGACGCGGCCTGTTTCAAAGCTTTGTTTGAGAAGGAATAGCCCTAATACATAAGTAGGTTGTCTTATGTAATTAATGGTTCTCAGTACTTAAGTCCCAATATATTTGACTATTTCTTATATTAATTATTAGAAGTTCCTTCAATTCTTGAAAAATTCTATTTTCTTTATCCACTAACTTTTCAAATTCAAAATATTCCGGTGAAACGGTTTTGAGTTGCTCAAAGAATGTCTGCATTCGAGGGAGTTGGATGAGAAAATTGTTATAGTTTAAAAAAAGCAACCTTTTTGAATCTTCGTCAAATTCATTTGAGACTATATTTGATTTCATAAGCAAGAAATTACTAAAACTATTGAATGTATCTCTGCAACTAGAGAATGAGGTCATTAACTCTTCAATTTCAATTGGTAGTTTCTTATAGCTATGCAGTATTTTTTCTGAAATATATGGAGCGTCAACCTTTTTGAAACTTTGAGTTCCTCCTTTTAATCGCTTACAAAGGTTGTCACAATAAAGAATCAAGTCATTTCTTAAGTCAAAATAATCTTGTGTAAATTCATACCAAGTTTTAACTATAAAATGGGAATCAACAATCTCATTTAAAATTATATTTTTCTTCACATCACTTTCAAAATGAAGGTTTTCTGCTGAAATTTCCTTTTTTGAGGGGTCATAGGCATATTTATGTTTCAATTTGAGAAAAGGCACTATAATTGGTATTATACTATGATTTCCTTTATAAGTTTGACAAAAAGGAATTGCTGAACGAATGATATTCAATCTTTTCATTGTCGCATCATTTGGAGATTCGTTATTGGCGAACTCCTTATAGGTAACTTTAACTGAAGTGTGTTTTAGATTGATTGAGCAGTTAAGTTCCTCTTCTAATTTATTAATGATTTTGCCTTTATTCTGGCTAAACCATTGAGTGTGTTTTTCAGGAAATAGCCTAAATAAAGATTGAGAAAATAGAGTGAAGGGCTGCAGCTTTAATTCCAAAATTCTTGAGTTTCTAATAAGCTCATCCGCTTGCTGAGCACTGATTATATTAAAATCAGTCCAAAAAGACCAATCCAGTGCTTCTCCCAATAAGTTTAAATTTCCATGTTCTAGTATAAAATGGAAATCGATAGATTCCAAAAAAGATTTCACATAATGAAATCCTCTTCTCTTATTCTTGAATTTATTACTTAATTCTTTAAATTCTTGAAAATTCTCATTTTGGCCAAATGAGTCAAATATGTTAATAGATTTTGTTGGTAAATATTTTGAATTGAATAGAAACAGGACACCTTCGTTAAATTTTGTATATCCTTCTTCATATACTTCTAGATTGTCTCTAAAGAATTGATTTTCCCCTAATTTGAATACACCTTCAAGAAAGGATAAGCAAGTACTTAAATCTATAGTTTCATAAATGGTTTTAGAATGCATTATGAAAATATCTAAATCAAAAGAGACTATTTCGGAAAGGTTTCCTATGAAACTTGACAGCTCATTATCTCCAATTAATGGGCATGTTTTCAGAGCAGTAACCGCAGAGTTTGCAAAGCCTTCGTGAAGGATTTCTAGTAGATGTGAAGTTCTAACCCAATGATATCCCTTTATCTTTCCGTCTTCAATAGTGATAAATTCATCATTTATCTGTTTCACGATTTTTTGATAGTCGACTACTGAATTATCTTTAGCGATTATCTGGTTTAGACTTAATGGGGTTTTACATGCTTCTGCGATAAGAACCTTTCTTACGAAATCAATTACTAAATCATCATTATTCCTCTGAAAATCCCTTACTTGTTGAGAAAGTCGGTCTCGCAACATTTCGCCATTTGTTATTAGAAATATAAATTCTATTAGGCACTTTGGTGAATCGATTGTTTCGTACGCCCATTCTGATGAAATAACATTTTGATGAATTTTCTTTTCTTTTTTTAAATTTTCGAAGATAAGTTTTGCTTCATTACGATTAAATTCAGGAATAAGAAACTCCAAAGAAACTTGCTCTGTATTACCATATCTAAAATAGCTGTCATTTCTGGTAGTAATTAAAAAATTGATATGATGTGAAGCACAGTTTTCTAAGACAATCCCAAAATATTTTTTTGTGTAATTAATGTCATCAATTAGTACATTGACGGGCAGACCAAGTTCAGCCAATGCTTTGAGATAATTTGAAATTTGTTCTGCTTGTTCGGCATTTTCTATTGTTTTTATCTCATAAGAGTATTCTGGGTTCCAGTTTTCATAAACATATCGAAAAGCCAAAGTTGATTTTCCTTGACCACTTGCTTCTCTAATAACACACACATTTATATTATCGAAAATTTTATCAATGTTAGTAAGCCATTTATCACGCCTAACATCCAATCCTAGTGAAATATGGCCAAATCGGGTCTTTTTGCCCACGAAATAATCTAAGGGTTGGTAATCTTTCTTCCATGATATTCTATCAATTAAATTTCTTCCATATGCCTCGAAATTCTCGCTTCGAGCTTTATTCTCGGAAAATCTAACTTTGAAGTTTAGGATGTCTGATTTAGTTATTGTTTTTCTTTCAATTGACCAATCGATAAATTGATATAAAAGGCTTAAAAGGAAACTATAAGCTTCTGCTGGATGGATATCTAACAGTGAAACAAGCTTTCTCTTTGAATGTTCTACTAATTCAGTTTTCTGAATATATTTGAGCTCAGTTTGTGAAATGACCCCTTCAATTTGCTCCTTGGTGATTTTCTTTCCTTTTATAACTTTATGCTTTAATATCTGCGAGACTAAGTCGTCTTTCTCAAATATCGGGACTGATTCTGAAAATAACCTTTTTATTGAATCACGAGGTTCGAAATTTAGAATTAGCTCAAACCTATTCGCTTTGACGGTTGCTTTGTTGTGAAGAATGAAAGTACTAATTGGGTTAGAGACATCATTTAGGTGCCATTGGTTTATTGATGTTTTTACTTGAACGTAAATGTTGTCCGTCTGAAATAGATTAAGGTCTAAATCCTCAATCCCCTCTAAAGTAAGAGCCTCTATAGGGTTATGTTGTTTGACTAAATCTAGAGCTGCATTTAGTGCATATTGTATCTGGAAATCAATCCCCGTAATATTATACGAGCCATGAAATCTTTTTTCAAATAGAGATTTTTCTAATTCGTTGTACACTTACGAGGTTGTAAAGAGTTGTTTGTGGCGTTTTTTACTTTACAATATCAAACAATTTCACTCAAGCTTCAAACTCTCAACAGACTTTACCAAAGCCGCTTTAGTAAATCTAAGACCTACGATAATCATAGTCATTATGAAAATGATTAAACTGAAGACTTCTTGAGGAAAGAATTATTGTAGAAAAGGGCTTTAAACCCTACTCCAAAACTTTCACCTTAATATCCTTAAAATAGGCGATGCTTTTGGGGTCATGACCTTGAAGTGCAAAAGTTCCAGAACTTAGTCTTTTTGTACCGCGGTCTTCAGGAAGTACGTCAGGCTCTGTATAATCCACGGCTACTTTCCCGTCTATTTTAATGATAATTCTTTTGCCATTTACTATGACATGATACTCATACCATTCATTGTCCTTGGCAAAATTCTCCTTAACGTCTTCTACACCATAAAGGCTACCCGTTTTACGCCAGTCCGTATGAGTTTGATTTACTTGTATTTCATATCCTTTTGACGGCCAACCATTAGCTTGGTACATTGTGTGGATAAATATGCCGGAGTTGGATCCAGGCATAGTCTTGGCTTTTATTTTTAGTTCAAAATTTTTGAAATCATGATTTCCTATAGCTCCATCATAAAAAATGTGAGCCCTTTTTCCTGCTACTTTAATGGTACCATCTTCAACCGAAAATGCACTCGGGTCGTCTTCATTGACATGCCAACCGCTGAAAGTTTTTCCATCAAAAAGTGACGTCCAGCCCTTTTGGCTTTTTTGTGAAAAGGCTAAATTGGTGGTAGCTAATAGAACAACGAGGACAAGGTTTTTTTTCATGATCTTATTGGGTTGAAATTTGATTGAATATAAGCCAAAATTATCACCGTACCCTAAGGTGTTAGATTTGATTGAATAAATAATACTAATATATCAATCTTGTTTAGTTAGGATTGGTCATTCGGATGTAAAAAAACCTACCCCAGTGGGGCAGGCGTTTTGGATAAACCATTACTTATTTTAACCTCTATTGCATTTGCATTCCTTCCATTGCTCCTGGATTTGAGTTACGTTTAAACATCTTCATATCCATCTTACCAAATCGTACTGAGAAATTCAGTTTAATCATCTGAGGGTTATTCAGACGATAATAAGTCTGAGAAAATCCATCGCCAGCTGAGATTTGAGTGTTTCCTCGAGTTCTAAAAATATCATTAACAGAAAGCGTCAATGAGGCGGCATTCTCTTTCAGGAAGCTCTTTTTAATGGCCATGTCAACCCCGTAAAATGGTTGAATATATCCTTGTGAAGAGCTTTGAGCTGACTGAGGAGGACCAAAACTTTGACCTTGAGATATTGGAAGGTTTGTTTTACCTTGATAGTCTCCAGAAAGCTGGACAACCCAGTTATTCTTAAAATTGAAATTATTATTTATTTTTCCGAAGGCCGTCCAAAGTGGGTCCGCCTGAATGCTATTCTCAATATTCTCCGTGTTAATTCTAGAATTGTAGAAATTTACGTTGGCAGTGAAATCCCACCATTTCATAATCTTATTTGTAAAAGTCAACTCAACTCCGTAGTTATCACTTGAGTTTGCGTTTATGTAAGTATTTATCAAATCTAAGTTTCCACTTATTGGGCTAGTTTCTTGATTTAAATATCTAGTAATTAGATTATTAGTGTGCTTGTAATACCCGGAGGCTAAGAGTGTTCCAGTACCGATGGCTTTGCTATAAGAAAGCTCCGCCGAGGTGGTAAACTCAGGAACCAAGTTCGCATTTCCTTTAGTGATATTTAGGCTATCACTATAGTCTACAAATGGAATTAACTGAAAGAAATTTGGACGATTTACTCTTCTGGTAACGCTAATCTGAAGCTGGTCCGTGTCAGTTAAATCTTTGCTCAAGAATATCGAAGGAAATAAACTAACTGGGTAGCTATTGCTGAATGATTCATTTGTGTTTAATAATTGTCCATCATAGAATGAACTTTCGGCTCTTAAACCAGCCTTATAAGAGAATAGGTCGCCAGCTTTACCGCTTAATGAAAGATAGGCTGCATATACGCTATTGTCGCTGTTATAGTTAATGGAGGCAGAGGTGATATCATTAAAAAGATCTGAACCGACTGTCTTAAGGGAATTATTATTAATGTTATTTAAGGTATTTATTTGAGCTCTAACACCTGCCTCCAGAGAGCCATCATTTTTCAATGGTTTTACATAATCCGTCTGAATGGTCATGAACTTGTTTTGTCCTTCGCCTATGTTTTTTTGAATTTGGGTTCCGCTAATTTGATTACCATCTGCGAGGTAGTTGGTGGTATACGTACCGTCATTAGCATTAGTACCTCCGAAGTAATTGAAGTCCATAGTCAACTGCTCGCCAGCTGTGGCAAAATTGTGCATAAAACCCAATTGCATACCTTTTGGTCTAAACTGTCTAGTACTTTCTGATAGTCGATTACTATTAGTCGTGACACCATTTACGGTATTGGTAATTAGAATATCCTCATAAGGGTTAAAGTCACCGCCACCAAAAACACCGCCAGCACTTAATGAAGTTTTTTTGGTAATAGCATAATCTAAACTTAAACGGCCGAAACCTAGAAGACCTTTAGTGTTACCCGTGATATCTTGATAACTCAATGCGTTTACGCCCCCGATAGTACTGCTTCTTTCGCTAAAGCCGGTGGTATTTCTACTGATTCTCATGCCCATTCCCATGACAGAAAGGTTTACTTTTCCTTGTCTTAGGCTTAAACTTGTCATGGCGTTTGTTCCGTCATAAGTGTCTGCTCCTAAATTCACCATGCCATTAAAGCCACTTTTTCTGTTCTTCTTCAAAACCAGATTTAGTATGCCGGCCATGCTACCCGAAGCATCATATTTGGCTGATGGATTGGTGATAATCTCTACTTTCTCAATGGCGTCTGCAGGAATCTGCTCTAAAGTTAGGGTTGTAGGACGACCGTCAATAAACAAAGTAGGTGCCGCATTTCTCATTTTTACGTTACCATCAATATCTACTTGAAGAGAAGGAATGTTTCTCATCACATCTACTGCGGTACCGCCAGCAGTAACAATATTCTTATCTACATTGAAAATCTTTTTATCAATGTCCATTTCCATTAAGGCTTTGGCAGCGGTAACTGTTACGCCATCTAGCATTTTGCTATCGGTCTCTATTGTTAAGTTGCCCAAGTCTTTATTAAAACCAGCCATTATTTTTTGAATCAAGACGGGATCGGGAGCTTGACCGGGCTTCATGCCTTTAAAAAGTGATGGGTCTGGTTTGTCAAACTGAACTGAAACGTCCAATTCTTTAAAGCCGACCGAGCTAACTTTTAACCTTGTAGGACTCATTAAAGGCAATTCAGTAAAATCAAAGTCACCATTCATTTCAGATGTTTGGGCTTTCACAACCATATCTTTCATTTCATTAGAAGCACTGTCCAAAACAGACTTCATTATAATCACCGTGGCAAACGCTACTGGTTCACCATCTGAGTTAACAATTTTGCCAAAAATATGGCCCTTGTTGGGGTCTTTCATTTGGCTTCCTATTCCAGGAAATTGAGCCATGCCATTGAAGGCTATTAAGCTTAGGATAAATACGAATAATTTGCTGTTCATTTTAGTAATGTTTTATAGAGGTTCGGAGACATTTCCGTTTGTTTCCGAGACAAAACTAGATGAGGAATGTGGCCTCAACAAACCCAAAGACCGAAGTGTATACGGATGAAGATAAAGTGTATACCAATGAAAGTCACTAGTGAGTGAAAGTTCTATAAAACAGCTAATTATGGATAATTGTGACGCGAATAAAAGGTCTACAAACTCAGAGAGTCGGCATAGGACTTACCGATGGGGAGTTCTAATTTATCGATAGATACCGTCGATTTATTGAAGCCAGTAATCTGGCTTTTATTGACTAAAAAAGAATTATGAATTCTAACGAAAATGTTGTGTGGTAGTTTACCCTCCATTCCTTTAAGATTACTTCGAGTTAACACGGGATGAATTCTGTTTTTGAGGTGGATTTTTACGTAATCTTTCAAACCTTCAATGTAAAGAATCTCGTCTAATAAAAGGTTAACTTTTTTATACTCAACGGTAATTGTAATGGATTCTTCAGCGGACGATTTATTCCCTCGAGCCGTCAGTTCTAATTGGTTTCTAACCTTGTTTAAAGTCGTAGCTAATCGTTCCTTCCTGATTGGTTTCATCAGATAGTCGATGGCGTTGAGTTCAAAGCCCTCTAAGGCGTATTGCTGATAGGCTGTGGTGAAGATAAACAAAGGGGGTTTGTCTAGATTTCTTAGGAGGTCAGTTCCTAGCATCTCTGGCATCTGAATATCGGAGAAAATAAGATCAACCTTGTTTGCTCTTAGATAGTCCAAAGCTAGTTGGGGGTTGGTAAACTTTTCAAGTACTTCTACGTCTTTGAACTCAAGAAGATCATCTTCAAGGATTTCCAAGGCAAAAGGCTCATCGTCAATCAAAATGCAGGTAATGTTCATTGGATTTGCAAGTGCATTTCTACATTGAAAAAGTCTTTGTCCTCCGCTATTTGGAGCTCGTACTGACCCGGATAAAGTAACTCAAGTCTTCTTTTGACATTACTAATGCCTACGCCTTCATTTTCCAAAGAATTACCTAGATTAAGAATTTTATTGCGGCATGTGAACAAAAGGCCCTTTTCTGTTTTCTTAATGGCCATGGCTATTTGAGGGGTAGTTTTACCGTCTACTCCATATTTAAATGCATTTTCTGCAAAGTGGATAAAGAGTAATGGGGCAATCATAAAGGCATCTGATTGAGGGTCTACTTCAAAACCTATTTGAGCATCGGCCTGGATTCGTAGCGACTGAAGATTGATGTAATTTTTTAGATGCTCCACCTCCTGTCGCACGCTTACTTTATCGGCATTGACGTCATAAATAATATATCTCAACACTTCAGATAGCTTCATGATTGATTCCTCAGAATCTTCTGATTTCTTTCGAACCAGCCACCGAATATTGTTCAGTGTATTGAAAAGAAAATGAGGGCTAATTTGAAGTTTTAGCATATTCAACTCGGCCTCCACTTTTTGAAATTCTATTTTTCTGCTTATTTCTTTTTCCTTGCCTCGCTCGTTTAGGAGGTACAAGAAATTGCTAATTAAAAGTGTGAGAGAATAAAATAGAATTGGAAAAATGACTCTGAATATATTACGCCAACTCTCACTTTCGGCATCTTTTAGTCTGTCTTCCAAAGGTATTTGAGGCAATATTATGTACCTGAAAATTCCTATGTTATAAAGATAGTAGATACCAAAACCGCCTAATACAATCAAAGTATAAAGCCACCAATACTGCTTATTCAGAAACTTAAGGGCTAGCCAATAAAGATTTGCGTAGAAGAGCAGGCACAAGAACAAAATAAAGGAGAAGGGTAAAAAAAGAAAAACCTTGTTGACCGTTAAAAGCTCTTCTGGTTTGGTAATAAAGTTTAAGTAGGGCAGAATGAATATGAACAGCCAGGAAATGACATGAATGAGTGGGGTTCTACTACTTTTCTGAGTCATGAGTTTTGCCTGATTTCTATTATTCAGTAGCCAAAGATAGTTTTTCCTTTTGACAAATGTATGACCTTTAAGAGCTGCTATTTATTCTATAATCATGTAGATGATATCAATTAGGCTATTCGCTTTTCAAACTCTCCACTGGATTAGTCAAAGCGGTTTTGAGGGTTCTAACACCTACAGTAAGCAGTGTCATCATTAAAATGGAAATGCCTACTGATGCGAAAACCCAAAACGAAATTTCGGTTTGAAGTTCGTACTTAGAAAGCCAGTTCTTGGCCAGGTAATAGGCGATTGGAAATGCAGCTAAGCAACTAATGCCAATAAGGAAAAAGAACTCAGAGGAGATAAGGCTGACCACATTAGTGAGCGACGCACCTAGTAATTTCCGTATGCCTATTTCTTTTCTACGTCTTTCTGCCATAAAAGATGACAAACCAAAAACCCCTAAAAAGCTGATAAAAATGGCCATCATGGATAGGGAAGAGGCTAGCTTGGCCACCTTTTCTTCTCGCCAGAATTTAAGGCCAAATTCTTCACTGACAAATTTGATGTTCAGTTCTCCTTTAGGGCAAAATGTACGCATGACGTCCTCCACTTTATGAATGGCTTCTGATGTGCCCATGGAGGGGTTTAGAGCAATATTGATAAATGGGCCTCCTCTCTTTCGCATGGTGAAAACGGTAGGTTTTACTTTTTCAAAAGGCGACTCCATGACTAAGTTTTTACTTACGCCAATCACTTTATAATTGACATCACTATACCTTATGATTTCATCTATTGGGTCCTCAAAGCCCATAAATTCAGCCGCCGCTTCGTTCAGGATAATCGCCTCTTCATCAGTAGCCATTTCTCGTAAAAAGTCACGGCCCTTAAGGGTTTCCCAATGTGTGGTTTCACCAAACTCCGGAGTCACTCCTAGGGTAATGAAATCCTCTCTTGTATTTGGATTCTTGCCTCGCCACTCAAATCCTGAACTGGTGATCCACATTTCTGTAACCGGCCCAGAAGATTCAGCCATTTCTTCTACCGCCCCAGAAGCTAAAAGTGCCTCCCGCATAGGCCAGAATTTACCCGATAAATCATGAGAAAGTTTCCTGATATAAATGAGGTTTTCTTGCTCATAACCCATCGATCTATTTTTGCCAAATCCTATCTGTTGGTAAACCAAAATAGTTCCAATAATGAGGCTTATTGAAATCCCAAACTGAAGCGTTACCAAGACCTTACGGAATATGGATTCTCGCTTTTTTCCATGAGAAATGCCTTTGAGTGTTGTAATAGGGTCAAAGGAGGATAAGTATAATGCCGGATACGAGCCAGCAGCCAAACCAACGACAAAAAAGAAACTAATAATACTCAGTAAGAAAGCAGGATTACGCCATGGGATTTCAAGACTGTCTCCTGCTATGTTATTAAAAGTAGGAAGTAAAAGAACGGCGAGGATGAGTGCCAGCAAAAGGGAAAAGAAGACGAGCAAAAGGGTCTCTGTAAAGAACTGATAAATAAGTTGGCTCTTCATTGAGCCAATTGCTTTACGGAGGCCTATTTCCTTCGCTCTTTGTCAAGATCTAGCGGTACTGAGGTTCATGAAATTTATGGTGGCCAATAATAAGATTAAGAAACCTATTGCTCCAAAAAGCCAGACATTGTTAAGGCCTGTACCTACGGCTTTCCCTTCTTTAAATTCCGGGTATAAATGCCATTTACTCATTGCGTGAATGAATAATTTTGGATTAGAAGCATCTTGTGTTTCATTGAAAAGTGTCTTCTCAATTTTCTGTGAAACCGCTTTAAAGTCTGATTTTTGAGCCAATTTCACGTAAATAGGGAAGGCGTTGCCTTCCCAGTCATCATGACTGTTTTTTATCCACCAGGCTGTATTCTCGTAAAGAGCAAAGGTGCCGTAGAAATTAACATTTCTAAACGTGGAGTTTTTGGGTAAATCCTGAAAGATACCTGCCACATTTGCATCGATGTTTTCATCAAGGCGTATCACTTCGCCAATGCCCGTTTTCTCCCCAAATAAGGCCTTACTCACCGACTCAGAAATCAATATGGAAGAAGGATTCATGGGCTCTTGCCTGCTACCTTCTATCACCTTGAGACCGAGTATTGATTGCCCGCCAGGCTCCATGAAAAGCCCTCTTTTAAGTACCGTGCTTTCTCCGTAACGAAGTGACTTTTCGCCTCCATAAGAAGAGACGATAATCTTTTCAAAATCATCAGGAAATTCATTCCTGAGCCTTTCTCCTAGAGGTATCGGGTTAGAGGTTTCTGTAAAAATACTGTTGTTATAAAACCTGTTTTTTTGAATTAGACCTATGCGGTCGTAGCCCTCGTTATATTTATTTACACTTAACTGATCTACTAACCATAATCCTATAAGTATGGCCATGGCCATACCTGAGCCTAATCCTAATATATTTAGAAATGAATAAAGTCTGTTTTTAAAAAGGTTTCGCCAGGCGAGTTTAATATAGTTTTTAAACATGTTACTCGCTTCTTAGACTTTTTACGGGATTCACAATGGCGGCTTTTATGCTCTGATAACTCACCGTTAATATGGAAATGAAGATGGCGGCAAATGCAGCAAGTGCCAAAACCCACCAAGCTATCTCAATTCTATATGAAAAGTCTTCGAGCCATTTATTCATGGCAAAGTAACCTAAAGGCAGGGCAATCAGAATGGCTACGCCCACTAATTTCAGAAAGTCGAGGGTTAGCCTGTACGTGATTTGGCTTACAGAGGCTCCCATTACTTTTCTTACGCCTATTTCTTTGGTTCGCTTTTCGGCATTAAATGCTGCTAAACCAAAGAGACCAAGACATGCAATTAATAAAGACAAAATGGTGAAAGTGAAGAAGATGCTTCCGAGTCTTTGTTCGGTTTCATAGGTGTTATTAAAAGAATCATCCATAAAATAATGATTGAATGGTTGACCAGGAGCTACTGCTTGCCATTTTTCTTCAATTTCCGCTATGGTATTTTTAAGATCGCTTGGTTTAAGTTTTACCGTTAACTTATTGGCATAGCTTCCAATTTGCATGCTAAGTGCTCCAATGTTATCTTTAAATGACGAGTAATGGAAGTTTTTGACCACGCCAATAATGGTAGAATATTCTGGATTTTCTACACCTACACCAGTTGATAGCCTTTTTCCTATAGCCTCTTCTGGGCTCAATCCCAAGATAGAAAGGGCGGTCTGATTCACTATAATCCCGCTGGTATCAGTGCTAAAGGATTTATCAAAAAATCTTCCCGCTACCATTTCTAAGTTTAAGGTTTTGGCATAGTCATAGTCCACTCGCCAACTTTGCATTTGTGCGGAGATATTCTCTTCTCCTGATCCCTCTAGTTCAAATCCGTTATCGCTTCGGTTAGAAGGTGTAGGAAGAAAACTACTCAATGTGGCAGATTCAACTAAACTTAAACTGGTGACCTGTTCTTTAAAAGATTCTAAGGAATTTCCTGCAGCGTACACATCATCAATGATGAGCATTTGCTCTTTTTGAAAGCCGAGGTCTTTATTTTGAATGAATTTCAATTGCTGAAAAACTACCAATGTACTAATGATTAAAAAGACGGAAATGGCGAACTGAAAGACCACTAAAGAGTTTCTGATATTTCCGCCTCCGAGACTGTGCTGCCCACCACCTTTCAGTACCTTAACAGGTAAAAAGTTTGACAAGAAGAAGGCGGGATAACTTCCAGAGAATAGAGCGAGCATGAGCGTTACCAAAACTAGCACGACCCAGAAAAGAGGATTTCCAATAGGGATGACTATAGCTTTTCCTGCTAATTCATTAAAATAAGGTAAAGCTATAAATGCCGCAAACAGTGCTAATAGTAAGGAGAGAAAGGAGATAAGCCCCGATTCTGTCAAAAATTGCTTGATTAAGCCATATTTATTAGAACCTAGCGTTTTTCTGACACCTACTTCTTTAGCTCTTTTTAGTGACTGAGCGGTGGATAGATTCATGAAATTTACGCAGGCTAGCGTTATTAGAAATAAACCTATGAAACAGAGAATATAAATATTCTGTTTATCGGAGTTGGCATTCATTTCAGCCACCCTGTTAGAAGCTAAATGTAAATCTGGAAGGGCTACTGTGCTGTATCTGATGTAATTTCCTTCGGATTCAAACTGCTTACGGTTAAGGTTTGGCATAAAGGCTGCAGCCCAAGGAATCATATATTTTTCAAATATGATTTGAAGTGGTTCTTGTAAATCAACGGCGTTTACAGAAGGGATTAGCTTGATAAACGTATTGAAGTTGTTACTTCCCCATTCTTGACTTTTAGATTCTTCATATCCTCCCATTGACATGAAGACGCTGTAATTCCTTAAAAAGGAGTTTTTAGGTAGGTCAGCAATTACGCCTGTGACTTTAAATGTTATGTCGTTATTGATAAGAATACTTTTACCAATGGCAGAGCTATTTCCGAAGTGCTTTTTGGCAGCTGTTTCGCTTATAACCACGGTATTTGGCTGTATTAGAGCAGTTATAACATCCCCTTCTAACAGATTTAAACCAAAGAAATCAAAGAAATTAGCATCGGCATAAGTGCTTTGTTCTTCTTTTTGGTTTTCAATAGTTTCTGGTCTTCTTGCCAGCATGCTTCCCCAAGTCCTGAATCGTGTGGTTTCTTCAATTTGAGAAAAGTCATTTTTTAAGGTAGCAGCCATTGGCGGAACTGCCACAGCAAATTCTTGTGCTTGTCCACCAAACTTGATATCCACATTTACACGATGGATTCTATCAGCATCAGTAAACATATCATCGAAGCTCAATTCATCATAAATGTATAAACCAATGAGCAAGCCTCCTGCCATGCCTACGGCTAGTCCGAAAGTATTCAGAAAAGTAAAAAAGGGTTGCCTTTTAAGGCTTCTCCAAGCGATTTTAAGATTGTTTTTGAACATAATATCTTAGGTATGATACCCTAGTTTTTCAGAATTGTCTAAAGAGCGTGCTTGGGTTAAAACCTAAAAAGTACTCTCGGTTATGAATAAGAATCGCCTAAATAATGCCAAGTTGTTTAATATGCATAGCATGAGATACTTAGGTCTTTTGCTGAAACGCATAGTTGTCCGATATCGAACAGGTGTTCGACGTGTCCACCAAAGTTTACTTCGTTTTCAAGCTCTTCACAGGGTCCATTGTGGCAGTTTTTACGGCCTTAAAGCTTATGGTAATAAAGGATATGGCGGTAGAAAGAGCTAATGCAATAAGAAAGAGACTTGGTTCTATTTCTATTTGAAATTGAAAGTCCTCTAGCCATTGTTTACTCAGCCACCAAGCTATAGGAGTAGAGAGCACAAAGGAAACCAAGATAAGTTGACTAAACTCCTTTCCAAAAAGCCAAAAGATGGATGAAATGCTGCTGCCTAATACTTTTCTAACACCTATTTCTTTTGTTTTACGCTCCACCATGAACGAAACCAATCCATAAAGACCCATGGCTCCTATAAAGATGGCAATGATGGTAAAGAGTTGAACTAAGCTAAGCATGGTTTGCTCGCTTTGATAAAAATTCTTCACGGACTCATCCACAAAATCGTAGCTAAAAATAGACTCTGGGTTATTGGCATTCCAGACTTCTTCAATGGCCGATAGGCCCTCTGAAATATTAGCGGGATTTAGTTTTATCGCAAAATTCCAAAAAGTGTCTGGTGAAGAACCAATGCCAATGGCAGAGATATCGCCGTGCATTGATTTATCATGAAAATCTTTCACTACACCTACAATAGGAACGTTTGGTATGCCTGCTACATTCATATACTGACCAATGGCTTGCTCAGAAGAAGTGAAGTTCATTTTTGTCAAGAAGGTTTCGTTTACCACAACCTCATTCAAGGTATCTGAAGTTCTGATGTTTCTTCCTGCGAGAAGCTCAAGACCAAAAGTCTCTAAATAGTCTGAATCACCCCCACGAATACTTAATGGAAAATCTTCTTGCTCCGTTTTATTGGCGAAAATGATGCTAGTGCTCCAATTGTTTAGAGAAGCAGGAGCTCCCATACAAACAGTAGATGATAAAATAGATGGTTTAGAAGCGAGCTGTTCTTTGAAAAGTTTAATATCATTGGCTTCTGTATTTGCTGCAGTCGGAATTAGAACGATGGCCTCTTTATCAAAACCCAAGTCGGTGTTTTGATTAAACTGCATTTGTTTTATAACCACCAACATGCCAATGATCAGCACTTGAGAAATAACGAACTGAACAATAATTAGCGATCTTCTAAGATTTATGCCACCTATATTTACTTGAGACAGTTTGCCTTTGAGGGCTTTTATCGGCTTAAAGTTAGCGAGTAATAGGCCTGGGTAGGCTCCGGAAACAAACGTTGAAATAACAAAAATGGCGACAACAAAACCTATGACTTTAAAGCTGACGAATACGTCTGTGCTAATAGAAGAACCTAAAAAGCTCATTTAGCGAAGGAAGTAGTGCATAAGCCAAACCGTAGCCCAAAATGGCAGCCACAAAAGCTATCAATGAGGTCTCTGTGAGAAAATGCCAAAAAAGCTGTCCTTTTTTGCTTCCAAGCGTCTTTCTAACTCCCACTTCTTTCAGCCTATTTAGGACCTGGGCGGTAGCAAGATTTACGAAATTAAGGCACGCAGAAATCATCAAAAACAAAGCAACCCTAGTGTCCAAAGGGTTTTAGCTGGCATCACGCCGTCATAGCGGGCATTAAAATGCATATCATTTAGTGTCTGCAATAAGTAGGTATGAACGTTATGGCTTTGGGGTCTGTATTTGGCAGGATATGGAGCCATGGCTAGCTCTACTTGTTCTGGATTTACACCAGGTTTTAGCTTAATAAAACACTGCATGGAAGAAGAAATGCCACCCCAAGAGTCGGGGGAGATATACCATTCAGAATATTCTTTGAGGATGTTGTAAGACAGGAAAACCTCTGTTTTCTGAATTGTATTTTTTGGCAAATCCTTTAAGATACCTATAACGGTGAAGTCTAGCGTGTTGTCCATTTTCATGGTTTGCCCAATGGCCGACTGTGCCGCTCCAAAGTACTTTTGTGCTATGGATTCTGTGATAAAAGCCTTATTGGGCTCCTCAAATTCTTTGGTAAGACTTCCGAAAAGAAGAGGGTAGTTGAAAATCCTGAAATAAGAAGGTTCTGCAAAAGCAACACCCCACTCTTCTACAAATCGGAGCTTTTCGTTTCCACGATTTACGTCTATTTGTAATTCGTCAAAAGTGACAAGTCTAGCTACTTCTTCATCTAAGTCATACTCTTCACGAAGCACAGCCCCTAACGGACTCGGAACGCCTCTTTGATAGTTGACCACACCGCGTTTCTGCTTCGTGACAATCCGATAAATCCTATCGGTATCTAGTATGAAAGCCATCAAAATTTAAATGGAAGGAAATGAAGGAAAAGAGCAAAATACTGGCGGCAATGCTAAGCATGAGCCCGGTAATATTTATAATACCATAAACCTTATTTTTTTGAAGGCTACGCCAAGCTATTTTGAAGTAATTCTTAATCATGTGAGTCTTTGCTTTATGCTTTTGATAACTATTCCAATAAAGAATTCATACACCATGCCATATGACTTAAACTAAAGTAAATCAATGAATTGTGAATTATCAAATGAAAGAAAATTGTTCGAAAGCGAACAGTCGGGTCTGATACGGACAGATGTAGAAGTTTAAGGTTTTGTTCACGATTGATAATAGTAAGCGTAGCGAGCTCTTACCTTTTAACAAAAAATATACTCCATCTCTCGGAATTCTAATTATTCACTTCTTAAATGCTCCACAGGATTTGTTCTGTTGGCTAGAAAGACCTGAATGCCTACAATGACTGTAACTAAAAGGGCGAATAGAAGGGCGACAAAAGCAAAAGTAGCGGGTTTGATAACGATGTGATAAGCGTAGTTTTGAAGCCAAAGACTTATCAAATAGTAAGTGAGTGGAATGGCTATCAGAAGGGCGGCTAGTTTAAGGAATATGAACTCTTTGAGGAATAGCCAATTGGTAGACCGCATAGATGCTCCTAGAATTCTTCGGATACTTATCTCCTTGGTTCTTTTGGAAATGCTGAGTGAAACAATACCTAAAATGCCTATCAAAACAATGACCAATGAAATAATTGTGGCCAGATGAGCGGCTTCTTTTAGTCTTGTTTCTGTGGCATAAAGTTTATTAATGGTATCGTCCATGAAATTAAATACAAAGGGAGCATTTGGTAAACTAGACTTCCATACGCCCTCGATTTTAGAAATCGTTTTTGGAACGTCGCCACCAGCGATTTTAAAAGAAAGAAACCTGTAATAGTTACCCGCTTTCACGTTTGAAATAACGATGGGCCCTACGGCTTCATGGATACTTCCAAAATTAAAGTCTTTAACCACACCTACGATACGCTGGACTGTTCCGAAAGCCTGAAGGAGTACTTGTTTATGAATAGCTTCCTCCATATTTACCAAGCCTAAGTTTTTGGCAGCAGTCTCATTGATAAGAATATCTCCAAGTGAAGACTGATTATTAAAATAAGTACCTTGGATAAGATCCATGCCATAAGTCTTGGCATACTTGCTGTCAGTTTTTAAAATTTTGCCATAGATGGCCGAAGTAGAATCTTTTTCGTTTAGGTAAATGCCAGAGGTATTTCCTGCATTGCCATTGGGTATTTCATAGGAAAGACTTCCGTTCTCTACATCTGCCAATTGGGTTATTTCATCCCTAAGTTGAAGCATATGATAGACGCCAGCCTCAGACCAATTTCTGGGTGTTTCGAGGTGAATGATTTGGGATTTATCAAAACCTAGGTCTTTATTAAAGATGAAGTTTACCTGCTGACTCACAAATACAGAAGCTGCCACCACAAAAATGGCCAAGGCAAACTGAAGTGTCAAAAGACCTTTTCTAAGATAATTTTGAGCACTTAAGGCATGGAATTTTCCTTTAAGTGAATTTAAGGTCTGAAGAGAAGCAATGCTTATTGCGGGATAAATACCTGCAATAAGTCCTAAAAAGAAGGTTAAAATAGGTAAGGAGACTAAAAACGGCATTGATGATTTCCAGAGAGAAGGAATTTCTTTGCCAACAATGGATTCAAAGAAGGGCTTGGTAAACTCATAAAGGAAAAGAGAACACACAAGAGAGGCGAAAGCTAGTATGACTGACTCGCTTAAGAATAGAAAAATCACTTGATATTTTTTGCCACCTAAAGACTTCCTTACACCGACTTCCCTAATTCTTCCGCTTGAATTACTGATTGAAATATTAATGAAATTGGCGAGAGCCATCAATAAAATAAAACCAGCGATGAGTATCAATATTTGTAAATTCTTCTGCACAGAACGGCTATTATCTGTGAGATATATGGAGCCGAGTGACTCAGGGACTACGTTAAGATTTGCATAATAGGTTTCACTAGCATTCGTTTTTAAAATTTGGTCTATTGGTTGCTTTAAGTCAGCAACGGTAACGCCATTGTGTAACTCTACCCAGCTGACCAAGTAAGCGTTATTCCAGTTATCGTAACTTTCATAACGGCCAAAAAAACGGAGACTTTCTTTGGATAAAAGAAGGGGTGGAACATCCGATTGCATATCTGTTATAGAATTGAAGGGCTGTTTGGCTAGAACGCCTGTGATTCTAAAGTTTTGAGTCTCTCCTGAGAAGGATTCAATTTCTAAGAATTCGTCCAAGTCATCAGTCTTTCCGAAGTATTTATAGGCAGTTTTTTCAGGAATAACTAAGGTGTATGGCTCAGTAAGGGCTGTGGCAGGATTGCCAGCAAGTAATTTGAACCCATACATGTTTACGACATCAGCATCTCCTATCTGAAGGCTTTCTCTAGATATAGCGGCATCTTTTTTTACGACAGAAGTTATGGCATCATACGTATAGGCGTTTGCTATGAGTTGAGGGTATTCTCTTTTTAGGCTTTGAGCAAGTGGAGCGAGCGTACAGAAATCTATGCCCATTCCTTCTTTTTCCCATTGGCTTTTCAGTAGGTAATGTTGGTCTACATTTCGAATGTTTTGATTGACCGAAAGCTCTGTCAAAACGAAATTACCGATGAGCATGCTGGTACAGATGGCCAGCGTTAAACCCAATAATAAAATAGAAGAGTGGAACCTTCTCTTTGTTAGGTTTCTCTAAGCAATTCTCAGATTGTTTTTAAACATGGAAGAGGCTTTCTATTTTTCAGGAGTGATTTTAAGGTTTTTGAATTCGGCTATAGAGCCGCTACCTGTCCAAAGACCTATGCAGCCATGACCTATTTCATTGAGAGATTCTACCATTAGGTTTGGTTGTTTGGCATGATTGACATATGCTTTTATGAACCCATTCTGTATAAGCAGTTTTACATGCTGCCAAGCGTTTGGGTCTGGAGCAGGTATTAATTCGTTCTCATACTTACCAGGGAAGTTTTCACGTAACACTCGCCAATCATAAACGGGACTAAAAGTGTATTGCATCGAATGCGTTTTTCTAGCCTCATTCTTGAAATTGAAAGGTCTTAAATAGAAAGTTTCAAAAACTTCCTCGTTTTGAATGTTAAACGCAATACCCACAAAGCTAGCACCCGGTTTGTCTTGTCCTTTTACATCAAGTTCTATTGTTCCGTTTTTAAAGTCGTAGTCCTTTAACACCAAAAGGCCATCATCTGGATTAGGGACATCAAGCCTTACGCCTCCATTTTCTGTATTTGTCAGGTGTCTGTCTTGAAGACGCCAGAGCTCTGGATTTTGTAAGTCTGGACTAATGGACTGTGCCATAAGACCATGAGAAATCAGAAAAATAGCAAGTAGTTTTTTCATATCGTGATAGTTTTTATTGGTCATTTTTAAGACTATTTACTGGGTTTACTAAAGCAGACTTTAGGGTATGTAAATTCACCGTTATTAAAGCTAAAGACACACAGGTGATGGCATAAAAAAGCCAATCAGTATCAATTATATAATCCATAAGCTAATGATTCATGAGCTAATATGGAGATGGAATGGCTATTGTCAATGAAATGGTACTTAGAATTAAGGAAAATTTAGTTAATAATTCGAAAATGCTTTTCATGGAAGCTTCAATACTTCCCTATATTCCGCTGTGGTATGGCATAAAAATTAAACAGAATGGCGAAAGCACCTAAATACGAAACAGTTAAAGAATTGATTTTTTGGTCCTATGCAAACCTTGCTATGGCTCACACGGCTGTCGAAAGGAAGCAAGAGAAATACAGAACTTTCAATTATGTAATTAGAGCAAAGTTATTTAAAGGTCTAAAAGACCAAACAATGAATATGCGTTCAATTTTTGATGACGAAAAAATAAAATCGCAAATGGGTCAAATATGCAATTATTGTGGCTCAGATGAAAAATTAGCCCTGGACCATATCTTTGCTCAAAAACTGGGAGGAAAGGACAATGCGGAAAGCTTGATTTACGCCTGTCGCCATTGCAATAGTTCAAAAGGTAAGAAGGACTTTATGGAATGGATGGACTATAAAGGAGTTTTTTTGCCTCTAATGATAATTCTAAGATACTTAAAACTGGTCTTCAAATATTGTAGTGAAAATGAAATGCTTGATAAAACAATAGCGGAAATGAAGAACATAGAGGTGCCATTTAATGTGGATTTTATTCCGACCAAATATCCAAGTCCTAATGAATTAGTAATGAACATCGAGTAAAGAAAAAGATTACGCCATACATTGCTGCATATTGAGGTTAGTCTTGCTACTGTTAAGTTAGCTCTACATGTTCGGAACTTCTAATAGATAAACGGATAGTGTGAAGGCCTAAGAAAGCTAGGGGGAAAGGCTCTTAACCTTACCTTTAGAGGTCTCTTTTAGAAATATTTTAAAACATTGAAAAACAGTAACTATTCAGGTACACTAAGTTGAGCAATATTCTTGGCGATTTGAAAGATATTACCTCCGTTTTTTATTATTGTGTCGAATACTGACCTGACGACTGCGAAGTCTATTGCTTTTTGG
>JBLHOT010000049.1:0-28031 GCA_047623945.1 Arcticibacterium sp.
ATATAGTAGGTGCGGTAAGTGGTGATGGTTCAGAAACAAAAGTAACAGCAGGCACAAATGTTACAGTAACTGGAAGCGGAACAACGGGAAGCCCATACCTAGTAGATGCGGCAGGAGGCGACGGTTCAGAGACTAAAGTAACAGCAGGTACAAACGTTACAGTAACAGGAATCGGAACATCAGCAAGCCCCTATATAGTAAATGCGGCAACATCAAGCCCTACCTATACAATTGGACTTTCAGAAGAGCAAGGAGGATATATTTTTTGGGTTTCAACGGATGGAAAACATGGCCTTGTAGCTGAAACTATAAATCAGGGTGGAGCTGTCCCATGGTTTAAGTCAAATTTTAATGCTACGAGATTCACTAATCATTCGGCTGCTGGAGCTAAATTCAGAGACTGGCGGGTGCCTACAATATGGGAATTAATAGAAATATATCCTCATAAAGATGCTATTGGTGGTTTTTCTAATGTCACCTATTGGAGTTCTAGCGAAGAAGATAACGTTAATGCGTACATTTTCACTTTCGGCATTGCGTCGGGGGGTGCTAGCCCCTACGGCTATAAGTACAGCGACTCCAATGTTCGGGCAGTTAGGGCTTTTTAACTACTCGCACTGAGCTTGTCGAAGTGTTTAACTATTTAACTATTTTTATTATTACCGCGAAGCGGGCGATTTCTTATTAAAGCCATGGCATTATACTATGACTTACCGATATTTAAAGAAGTGTATCAATTAATATTGAACATATTTGAATTGATTTAATTGTCAGTTCGAGCGACAGTCGAGAACAGTCTCACGACGGCAAATATCTTAGACCTGCACAATAAACAGGACGATTTACGACAATAAGTAGTAAATCAATATGGTAATTATAACTAAAGCCAATCCCATAGCTTTACTCCATTTCCAAGGCTCACTGCTGTCTTTTGTTAATTCTACCACTACTTTACCAGTTGGGTAATACTTAGAAACTATTAACATTAGAATGAAGTTTAAAACAAACTCAATTCCCCATATATGGACAAAGTGAATGCCACTATCAAAAACGAAAGTAGTCAAAATGTAAAATAAAAAACCAAAGAATAATCCTGCCTTAGCTCCGTTGGCATTTATACTCTTTACAAAAAAGCCGGCCATTAATATAGAGGCTATTGGTATAAAGAAAATGCCGTTTAGCTGTTGAAGCATTTGGTAAAGTCCTTCTGGAGCAGAGGCTACTAGAGGAGCCGCCAGGATAGAAAAGGCTGCTAAAATCACAGCCACCCATTTCCCTGTTTTTACGAGACTAATTTCGGAGACGTTTTTATTGAAATGCTTCTTGTATAAATCAAAACAAAAAATGGTGGAAGCAGAGTTTAAGACACTATTGAATGTGCTCAACACCGCTCCTAAAATAACCGCAGCAAAAAGGCCCGTTAGACTGGCAGGAAGAACCTTTTTAACCAAGAGCGGGAAAATGATATCCTGCTGGTCATAGTATTGGTCTTGAAAATAATAAAAGGCAATGAGCCCAGGCAAAACGATTATGAGTGGAATGAAGATTTTAAGGATACCCGTATATAGTAATCCTTTTTGAGCCTCAGCTAGATTTTGAGCACCCAAAGCACGCTGAATAATGGTCTGGTTCATGCCCCAAAAATATAGCTGGTTTATCATCAGGCCTGTGAATAGAACTGAAAAAGGAAGGACAGAGTCGGGTTTACCAATGATGTCAAACTTTTGTGGAGCAAAATCATAGACTTTTTGCATACCTCCTAAAAGATCCCCGTCTCCAATGTCCCACAAAGCAAGAATGGGAATGAGAAGCCCTACAGAAAGTAATCCTATACCATTTAGGGTATCTGAGTAAGCCACAGCCTTTAATCCTCCAAAAATGGCATAGGCGGAGCCAATAAGACCAATAACTATGACTGTATACCAGAGTCCTTCTGTTTGGCTAATTCCGAGGTTTTCAGAAATGTCAAAAATGCTTTCAATGTTTAATGCACCTGAGTAGAGTACAATAGGAAGGAGGGTGACAATAAAAGAGACCATCAAAAAGATGGCGACCAAGGTTCTTGTTAACGAGTCAAAACGGTTTTCTAAATATTCCGGAATCGTGGTTAATCCCATTTTGATATACTTCGGCAAAAAATATAAAGCGGCAATAACCAAAGCAATAGCGGAGGTTACCTCCCAAGCGATGACGATAATGCCGTTTTTGTAGGCATTGCCATTCATGCCAATTAAATGTTCGGTA
Source organism: Arcticibacterium sp. (assembly GCA_047623945.1). Taxonomy (GTDB): domain Bacteria; phylum Bacteroidota; class Bacteroidia; order Cytophagales; family Spirosomataceae; genus Arcticibacterium. The sequence continues at coordinate 2,245 of JBLHOT010000049.1, forward strand.
GAAATGTTGGTCAAAAGCATAGATGCCGCAATGACAGGGCCTGTTAGGCTTTTTCCTGCTAGGAAGTAACCTTTTTCACTTTTCAGGTTTTCGTTTTTAAGGCGATACCAAACAAATAGGATTACCAAAAGGGTAAACCCAAAAAATCCAATTAAGGTTGAAGTCATAATTATAGGTTAGGGTTGAATTGTACTTCAATATCTGTATTAATTTCCAACATTTTGTAATCTGAACAAATACAATGAAATTTGTTTAGTCAAAACCAATAATAAATAATGCAAGCTTCATTTACTGACAAAGAGTTAAACCCTTTAAAAAGCATAGAAAACTGGGAAGATGATTTATTAGAACGTTATCCTGAGGATGTTTCTGAATCAAAATCCAAAGAGGAGTATAGGAATTATGAAGACTCAGAAAGGCTAGATACTGTCAAAGAGTTTTACCGCTTAAATCATACCCATCAGACCTATGATTTCGTAGTGGAAAAAGAAAAGAAGTTTTTGAAGTTTGACAAGAAAGAAATGTCTCTTTGGGACGCCTTAGATTTCTTAAATACGCTCGTAGATGATTCGGACCCTGATACAAGTTTAGACCAATTACAACATTTATTACAGACATCAGAAGCTATAAGAGCAGATGGTCACCCAGATTGGTTTGTGCTAACTGGTTTTATGCACGACATGGGTAAAGTGCTTTGCCTTTTTGGCGAGCCACAATGGGCTGTTGTGGGAGATACCTTCCCGGTAGGCTGCCAGCATTCTGATAAAATAGTCTACCCAGAGTTTTTCAAGCATAACTCAGACAGTACAAATCCTAACTTAAATACTCAATATGGTATTTACGAACCAAACTGCGGTTTGGACAAAGTGAAAATGAGTTGGGGTCATGACGAATATCTGTATCAAATAATGAAAGATTATCTACCTGAGCCAGCACTTTACATGATTAGGTATCACTCATTTTATTCTCAGCACAAAGAAGGAGCATATGAACACTTGATGAGTAAGCATGACCACGAGATGTTTAAGTGGGTAGATAAGTTTAACCCTTATGACCTGTATTCAAAAGTACCTACACCTCCGGATGCCAAAGCTCTAAGACCCTATTATGAAGACTTAGTAGCAAAGTATTTACCGGCAACTTTAAAGTTTTAGTCAAAAGAAAGCCCAGCAGATTTCTCTACTGGGCTTTCGCTTTATATAGGTTTGAATATATTACATATTCATTTTCTTTAACTCATTCACAGCAAAATCAGCCGCTCTAGCCGTTAAGGCCATGTAAGTTAAAGAAGGGTTTACACAAGAAGCAGAGGTCATAGCTGCCCCGTCTGTCACGAAGACATTCTCTGCACCCCATACCTGATTGTTTTTGTTTAGGACCGAGTTTGATTCCTCAGTTCCCATCCTGGCTGTACCCATTTCGTGTATACCAATTCCAGGAGACTTTTCTTCATCCTTGTATCCGTTTACATTTTCAAATCCAGATGCTTCTAGCATGGCAACGGCTTCATCACGCATAGCTACACGCATTTTCTGCTCGTTATCACCCCACCAAGCATCAAATTCAATTACAGGTAAGCCCCATTGGTCTTTTTCTCCTGTTAAGGTCATAAGATTCTTTTCGTCTGGAAGTGTCTCTCCAAAACCACCGATGCCCATACTCCAAACACCTGGTACGCTAGCCGACTTTTTTAAATCAATGCCGAAGCTAGCCTCAGTAGGCACTCCTTTGTTTCTGGTAGCTCTTCCTTGGTAACCGAAACCTCTTAAGAAGTCTCTTTTATCATTACCCCAGTTAGTGAAACGAGGAATGTAGATTCCGTTTGGTCTGTTTCCGTAGTGGTATTTGTCTTCCCATCCTTCAATAGAACCTCCGGCTCCAGAAGAAAGGTGATGGTCCATGATGTTTCTACCAAGCTGGTCAGATAAATTACCTAAACCGTTCGGGTGTCTTTCAGATTTAGACTGCATCATTATCCATGCAGAATTAATCGCGGAAGCATTTAAGAAAATAATTTTAGCGAAATATTCTACCTCTTCTTTGGTGTTTTGATCAATAGCCCTAACACCTGTTGCTTTCCCTAGTTTGTCATCAAAAATAACTTGATAAACTATTTTGTCATTAATTAACGTAAGATTTTCAGTTCTTTGGGCTGCTGGTAAGGTAGCAGACTGTGTACTGAAATAGGCACCGTAAGGACAGCCTCTAATACATTTATTTCTAAACTGGCAGCTACCTCTTCCTAGAGCCGTTTGCTCTTCAGTAGGTTCTGTAAGGTGAGCCACTCTACCAATAGTCATGTGTCTGCCATCAAACTTACTTTCCAGTTGTTCTCTGAAATGTTGCTCCACACAAGTCATTTCCATAGGTGGCTGAAAATGGCTATCTGGAAGCACGTCCCAGTTTTCTTTTTGCCCAGATATGCCAGCAAATTTCTCGACATAAGTATACCATGGAGCTAAATCACCATAACGAATTGGCCAATCTGTTCCATGTCCATCTTCTAAGTTAGCCGTAAAGTCTTTTTCATTCCATCTATATGACTGACGTCCCCACATTAAAGAACGGCCACCTGTATGATATCCACGTACCCAGTCAAATCTTCTTTTCTCTTTGTAAGGATGTTCTGAGTCTTTTTCGAAAAGGAAACGGTTTTCCTCATTGGCAGCGTACCCAGTACGTTTTACGGCCCAGTATTCTTCAGCAGATTTATTATCTACACGCCCTCGGTGTGGGAAATCCCATGATTCTTTCATGGCATCTTCGTAGCCAGAAACGTGTACTACATCTCTTCCTCTTTCTAGCATCAAAACCTTTAAACCTTTTTCGGTTAATTCTTTCGCAGCCCATCCCCCAGACACACCTGAGCCTACTACAATGGCATCAAAAGTGTTTTGTTCTTTTACTTTTCCTTGAATATTCATTCTGTAAGTTTCTTTATTATTTATGAAAGGTTAAAGTGCATAAGCCTTTTGTCCTTCTTTTAAAGGAATACAGCCTTCAAACCTTCCAGGGATAGGAATGTAATCTCTCTCCATGGTTGCACCTATTTCTGAGGTATAATATCCAAAAATGGTCAACTCTTTAGCTAAATTGAAAAATGGAGTTAGCTGTTCTGCGGCCTTACCATCATCTTTTTCTTTGCCAGTTTCTGCATCAATTTCCTTAACCTTGGCTTCGCTCTGCTTTTCCTCAGCGGCAGCGGCTTCCATAGCTTTTAAGATTTCTGTTTGCTGATCTAAATTTAAAGAAACGAAACTTCCTCCCATCCCTTTAGCTTTCTCGGCTACCATCTCCAAACCTTTTTTGAAGTGTACACCTTGAGCATCTGAATAGCAGTCTCTAATCATCGTCTCTATAAAAGGGCCTACTCCGGCCTCTTTTGCTCCAGGGGTATCGGTCTCTGGAATGATAATTTCGGCTATCTCTGCTACTAAGCTTTGGTAGTCGGTGGACAAACTAAATGGTGTGCTTCCCTTTTCTGAGGGAGAGCATCCTTGTAGTAAAGCCATCAATGTAGGTGCAGAAACTGCTCCTCCCATTAAAATAGCTACTCGGTTTAGGGCTTCTCTTCTTTTCAATGTTCCTTAGATTATTTTTTGATTGAATTAACACATATCAAATTGAGTCGTGAATTTACGCTCAAATAAGAGTTCAGCAAAGAATGAGGCCTATTAAATTGTAAAATTTTAAGGATTACTTAGGATGATTTTGTGTTAAATATGTTTCACTACCATTTCAGAATTCAATTCTCATTATTTCTCTCCTTAACTAAATTATTAATCTAGGTACGATCCATTCTCAAAATCTTTCAAACTAAGTAAAAAGTAAATGGCTTTTTTTAGAATTCGCAAAACCCGCCAGGCTATTCTTCTTCGGATAGTTAAATATTTAAGATTATTCTGTTTTTGTAAAAGTCTACAATACTTGGGTTCAATGAGTGACTTTTTGTTATAAAATTTGATATAAGTCATGCATTGATGAGTAAATATGTAGACTTTATTATTTTAAGACTTTTGAATAAACTAAGAAAAGTTATACTTTTGCTTTCAGGATTTTTTTCTAAAAATTTAATATTTCACAAACATGAAAATTGCTGTAGTAGGTACGGGATATGTAGGTCTAGTAAGCGGGACTTGTTTCGCAGAAACTGGAAACACCGTTATCTGTGTTGATATTGACCCTAAAAAAATAGAAAGTCTACAAAAAGGTAAGATGACGATTTATGAGCCGGGTTTAGATGTGCTTTTTGACAGAAATACAAAAGAGGGAAGATTAACTTTTACCACATCATTGGTAGATGGGATAAAAGGAGCGGAGGTTATTTTCTTGGCACTTCCAACACCTCCAGGCGAGGATGGATCTGCGGACTTGAAATATATTCTAGGTGTGGCAGATGATTTGGGTAAAATCATGGAAGAGTACGCTGTGATTGTAGATAAGAGTACCGTGCCCGTAGGAACAGCAGAAAAGGTTACGGCGGCTATTGCAGCTAATGCCAAAGTAGATTTTGACGTAGTCTCCAATCCTGAATTTTTGAGAGAGGGTGTGGCCGTAGATGATTTCATGAAGCCAGATAGAGTGGTAGTAGGTACGGAATCTGAAAGAGCTCAGGCTATTATGAAGCGTCTATATGCTCCATTGGTGCGTCAAGGAAATCCTGTTATTTTCATGGATGAGCGTTCTGCAGAAATGACAAAATATGCTGCTAATTCATTCTTGGCTATGAAAATCACTTTCATGAATGAAATAGCCAATCTTTGTGAAAGGGCTGGAGCAGATGTAGATAATGTAAGAAAAGGAATAGGTACGGATAGCAGAATAGGTAAGCGTTTTCTTTTTCCGGGTATTGGGTATGGCGGAAGTTGTTTCCCTAAAGATGTTCAGGCTTTGGGTAAGACCGCATCTGAATATGGCTATGATTTCAAGATATTGAATTCTGTGATGAAAGTTAATGACAAGCAAAAAACTAAACTTTTACCTCAGGTTAAGGCATACTTTAAAGATGAATTAAAAGGAAAAACCATAGCGATGTGGGGATTAGCGTTTAAGCCACATACAGATGATATAAGAGAGGCACCGGCTTTGTACAATATCAAGTCTTTGAGAAGAGCAGGAGCCAAAGTTGTTGTGTTTGATCCTGAAGCAATGGACAACATCAAAGGAGTGATTGGTAGAAAAGTGAAATACGCCAAGTCTATGTATGACGCTTTAGAAGGTGCAGATGCCCTAATGATTATGACCGAGTGGCCGGAGTTCCGTTCTCCAGATTTTGAAAAAATGGGAGCCGCTCTTAAAAACAAAGTTATCTTTGACGGACGTAATCTTTACGATTTAGAAAATTTAAGAAGCAAAGGTTTCACATATTATTCCATAGGAAGAAAGTCGATAAACGTTTAGTCTTCGAGTGCTCTTCGATAAATGCAGAGACTTCTTCAATCGGCTATTTTTCATAAAGTGCGACAAATTATTTTGAAATAAAGAAAAATGAAAAGAATATTAATAACAGGTGGGGCGGGTTTTTTAGGCTCACACTTATGTGATAGATTTATAAAAGAAGGGTATCATGTTATCGCTATGGATAATTTGATAACTGGTGATTTAAGAAATATTGAGCACCTTTTTAAGTTGGAGCATTTTGAGTTTTATCATCATGATGTAAGTAAATTTATTCATGTTCCTGGTGAGCTTGATTATATACTTCATTTCGCTTCTCCGGCTTCGCCAATTGATTATTTAAAGATTCCTATTCAAACTTTAAAAGTGGGTTCTTTAGGTATACATAATTGTCTGGGTTTAGCTAGAGTTAAAAATGCTAGAGTATTAATAGCTTCTACTTCTGAGATTTATGGCGACCCACAGGTGCACCCTCAAACAGAAGACTATTGGGGACATGTAAACACCGTAGGTCCTAGAGGGGTTTACGATGAGGCTAAGCGTTTCCAAGAGTCTATGACCATGGCGTACCATACTTTTCATGGCGTAGAAACCAGAATAGTACGTATTTTTAATACGTATGGACCTAGAATGCGACTGAATGATGGTAGAGTGATTCCAGCTTTTATGGGACAAGCTCTTCGTGGTGAAGATTTGACGATTTTTGGTGACGGAAGTCAGACGCGTTCATTCTGTTATGTGGACGATTTGGTGGAAGGTATTTACAGACTATTACATTCTGACTATGCCCAGCCAGTGAATATTGGAAACCCAGTGGAGATTTCTATTGCAGACTTTGCTGAGGAAATTATCAGATTGACAAATACAGACCAGAAAGTAATTTATAAAGACCTACCAGTGGATGACCCCAAGCAGCGTCAGCCAGATATTACCAAGGCAAAGGAAATTTTGGATTGGGAGCCTAAGGTGGGCAGAGACGAAGGCTTAGCCATAACGTTTGATTATTTCAAAAGCTTCTCCAAAGAGAGGCTTTATGACGAAGCTAAGCATAAGGAATTCTAGACTCGACAGTCTCAGCTGCATTTTTGACTAGTTTTAGTCACTCAAGTCTGTCTGTGAAACTTTATATCACGAAAAGCTCGGGAATATTTCCGAGCTTTTTTGGTTTTAATTGTCACGTTTTTCAAAGTCCTCTTTGTCTTTTATTTGGACTCTTCTTACCACGAAGTAAATGAATGCTCCCAAGAGCAGTGTGCCGAAAATAGATTCCATATCATTCATGTTATTTAAATTTAACGGCTGTTCCGTAAGCTAATATTTCCGAGGCTCCTTGCATAACCATGGATGTGGCGAATCTTACATTTACGATGGCATCTGCATTTAGCCTTTCCGCATTCTTAATCATGCGGTGCATGGCTTGCTCGCGTGCGTGTGCCTGTAGCTTGGTATACTCTTCTATTTCTCCTCCAATGATGTTTTTTAAGCCAGCAAAAATATCACGACCAATGTTTCTCGCCCTTACGGTGCTGCCTCTAGCTATACCCAAGCACTCTGTGATTTCTTTTCCTGGAAGGGTCTCTGTAGTTGTTATTATCATGTCTCTTATTGTTTGATTATGAATACAATATACACTCATTTTAGCTTATTTTAGGGGCTTTTCGGATGAGTGATATGCTAAATATTTTAAATGGTTTCCGGGGTGTTTAATTGGTGTTTCTCTTTCTTGGGCTAAGAAACTGTCGAGATTCAAGTTGAGGGGCCTTAAACCCCTTTCCTCTACAGATATTCGGGTTTGCCACCTAATCACTTAAAATAAACGGCTTTAAGGTTTTGAGTTTTCTTTTGATGACCTATCATTGCTTCAAATCATCAAGTAGTTTCATTATGAAATGTTTTAAAGGGACGGGTTTTCTTACAATTTTCTTTTCAGTCTTAGCATTCACGGCTAGTTCACAACATTTAAAAGATGTTTTTGCAGAGGACTTTTTAATAGGAACTGCTTTGAATAGGGGGCAAATAATTAAGGATGCCCCTCAGGGCAAATTGATAAAGGAAGAGTTTAGTGTATTGACGGCAGAAAATGTCATGAAGTCGATACACATTCATCCAGAGGAGGATAAATATGATTTTGAAATGCCTGATAAGCTGTTTGAATTGGCTGAGGCCAATGGGCAAAAAGTACATGGACATACTTTGATTTGGCACAGTCAATTGTCTCGTTTTATGAGAGAAATTGATAGTGCAGAAGAAATGGAAAAAGCCATGATTGCTCATATTGGCACAATTGCAGGAAGATATAAAGGGAAGGTTTTAAGCTGGGATGTGGTAAATGAGGCTGTGGAAGATGATGGTTCTTTGAGGAAATCTGTCTTTTTTAACACACTTGGGGAAGATTACTTGGCTTTAGCTTTTAAACTGGCGGAAGCCGCAGACCCAATAGCAGACTTGTATTATAATGATTATAGTATGACTGGAGTAAAAAAGAGAGCGGGTGTTATTCGGATGGTAAAAAAGATTCAGGCATCTGGGGCTAAAATTGATGGTATTGGCATGCAGGGCCATTGGGGTTTAGAAAGTCCAAGTTTGGAAGAAATAGAGGAGAGCATCTTAGCTTATGCGTCGCTTGGTGTTAAGGTAGCAATAACGGAATTGGAAATTGATGTTTTGCCAAATCCAAATGGCTTAAGTGGAGCAGATATTTCTCAAAATGCCAAATTACAAGCTAGACTTAACCCTTATGCTGATGGCTTACCAATGGCAGTAGAAATAGCTCAAGCTCAACGCTATAAAGATGTTTTTGCTCTTTTCTTAAAGCATAAAAGCAAAATAAGTAGAGTTACCTTTTGGGGTGTAAATGACGGAGATTCTTGGAAAAACAATTTCCCGGTGAAAGGTAGAACCAATTATCCATTGCTTTTTGATAGAGAGAATATGCCTAAGAAAGCCTATGAGGGATTGATGGAATTGAATTGATAACTAGGAAATCTATTTGTTGCTAAGCTAATACCATATTTTGGGCTTTATCAGAGCTCCCTAGTTCATACCTGGCATCTGGTACGTAAAGCATCTTTTCCATTTCTGTAATTTCTAAGCTAAGGAAATTGAACTCTTCCACTACTTTACCTTTGAGACGGTAAACGCCCTTTCCTCTAAAGGGAAACTTGGCAGCTATGGGCGGGAAATGTACAGTGTCTATCCATTCTCCTTTATAGTCTAAAAAAGTACCGAACTGCATGCGGTCTCCTTTAGATGTACTTGTGTTTTTGGCGGTAACTAAGTATCCATAGATGGTAATGGGTTTATTGATGAAATGTAACAGATCTCTAGCCAGCAGAGAGCTTTGTATACTTTCTGGTACCAAGTGAAAGGGATTGCAAAGCGGGTAACCCAGTAAATCTATCTGGTCAAAAACGTTTTCTAGCTCTGTAGAAGTAAGTTTTGGGAGATCGTATTGTTTAGCTCTAATCTTAAAGAGCTCGTTTTGTAAATTCCTTTTAGGCTCTTTATTCAGTTTGTGTAGGGCTTTCCAAAGGAGGATACGTTTATTAACTCCAGAGAAATCAAAAGCACCAATACGTAATAGGATTTCTATTTGGTCTGCAGTGATATCTAGCCTTTCTAAAAAGTCTTCTAGGTTTTTAAAATCGCCATGGTGTGCTCTTTCTGTTAGAATGTTAGTCATCGTGGTGTAGTCTAGGCTGTGCAAATGTCCAAAACCCAAGTAGATGTTTTCACCTATAATGATGGTTTCTTTTTTACTGATGTTTATGTGAGGCACATGCACGATGCCCCCATGCTGCCGAGCCTCATGGATATAGGTTTCTATACCATAAAAGCCACCCCCATTATTAAGTACCGCCACCATATATTCTAGAGGGTAGTAGGTCTTTAAAAACAAGCTTTGATAACTCTCTACAGCATAAGAAGCCGAATGGCCTTTGGCAAAAGCATAGCCAGCAAAACTCTCTGTCTGTGCCCATACCTCATGAATGGTTTTCTCTTCAATGCCTTTTTTGCGGCAATTGCCAATAAACTTCTCTTTCACTTTCGCAAACTCTTCTCTAGAGCGGTATTTTCCACTCATACCACGCCTAAGTTGGTCCGCTTCTCCCAGTGTTAAGCCAGCAAAAAAGTGAGCTACTTTGATAACGTCTTCTTGGTACACCATGATGCCGTAGGTTTCTGGCATAATATCTAGCATCACAGGATGCCCTTCTTTGATACGTTCAGGGTCTCTATGCCTTAAAATGTATTCTCGCATCATCCCACTTTTTGCCACACCTGGCCGTATGATAGAACTAGCCGCCACCAGACCTAAGTAGGTCTTTACTTCTAATTTGCGTAGCAGCATTCGCATGGCGGGAGATTCTACATAAAAGCAGCCGATGCATTGAGCCTCACTTACTTTTTTATTGATGAGGGGGTCTGCAAAGAATGCCTTTACATTATGAATGTCAATAGGAGGGAGCTCTGGCCTATTTGTTTTAATAATGCTCAGGGTGTCTTTAATTTTTCCTAAGCCTCGCTGACCTAGAATGTCATATTTAAAGAGGCCTACATCCTCGGCTATTTCCATATCAAACTGTACCGTGGGAAATCCTTTGGGCGGCAAATCTGTGGCAGAGAAATAATGAATGGGCTTTTCTGAGATAATAATGCCGCTAGAATGTACACTTAGATGATTGGGCATACCCAAAATATAATGAGAGTACTTGAGCACCAATAGCTGCAAAGAGTCCAGTTTATTTACATCAAACTTCCCAGCACTTAATACATCAATTTCTGCTTTTGGCAAGCCAAAAACTTTACCTAATTCTCGTACCGCACCGCTATGCTTAAAGGTGTTATAAGTAGCCAATAAGGCTACTCGATCATGAGCCCCAAAACATTCAAAAATATGACGAGTTACGTCTTCTCTTTCTTTGGATGAAAAATCAATGTCAAAGTCGGGAGGGTTAGCCCTATAGATATTCATAAATCGTTCAAAGTATAGATCAAGTTCTATGGGATCTACATCCGTAATACCTAAGAGATATGCCACGATGCTATTGGCTCCGCTACCCCTACCTACATGATAATAACCCATGCGTTTGGCATAGTGTATGATGTTCCAGTTGACCAGAAAAAAAGCGACATATTCCATTTGGCGGATGGTAGCTAGTTCTTTGGCCAGACGCCGAAGTATTTTATACGTTACTTCTGTGTATCTTTTTTTTAGCCCCCTAATGGCGAGGTATTTAAATAGCTTATAGTCTCTGGCGTGGTCGCCAAAATAACTGAGGAGGTTTTGGTGTTTTCTATCAGTACTAAAGTCAAAATCTATATGGCATTGGGCCAATAGTTTCTCCGTATTTTCTAAGATGAAAGGATATTCTTTAAAGGTGTCTTGAAGAACGTCTTCCGATAAGAATTTTTCATTTGGGTTGCCTTCTTCGCTTTTAGGCAATTTACTGAGTAACTCATTATTGGCAATAGCCCTAAGCAGGCGGTGCGTATTGAAATCGCGTTTGTTTCTAAAGCTTATGCCATGCAGAAATACCATCTTGTCCTGGTAGTCTATCCAGTCAGATCTGTGTAGAAATTCTAAGTCTTCCAGACCAATACCAATAAACTCATGATCCTCAAAAGTCTTTTTGTTCAGGGCTTTTATTTGAGCATAGGGATAAATGATTTTCACATGGACGAAAAAAGGAGGCTTTGGCGGAATGGCAATTTTCTCATGCGAGTGTTTAGATAAATACCTGTTTAACTCATGGAAACCTACATTGTTTTCTGCTAAGCCTACAAATAGCTGTTTTGCCCCTTCTCTAAAATCAATACCGATAATGGGTCTGATATTATATTTAGGAGCTAAGCGTACAAAGTTTAAACAAGCAGAAGTATTGTTAATATCTGTAAGTGCCAGTGTTTTTTGTCCGTAAGATTGTCCTAAGGCGAGCAGCTCCTTTTCAGAAAAAGTACCATATCGGAGGCTATAAAAAGAGTGACAATTTAGGTACATATTAAAATCTTAAAGAAGATTGATAGCGTATGAATTATGCAGTTCTATGTGCCAATAGGATGGGAGGCTCTCCATTGAAAGGGTTCGTGACGCCGCCTATAGATTTTGCTCCAAAAGTAGATGCTCGCATCACGCTTCGGGAACCGTAACGTTGGCGTATTTTGTCCATTTCAGCATATAAATTTGCGGTTTTGATGCTATCCTCAAAGATGTTTATTTGATAACCACCGCTAATGATTTCACTAAACTTTACACCGATTAAACGAACCAAAAGACGACGATTATAAAGACTTTCAAAGAGTTCTAAGGCTTTCGGTATCATGATATGGTCTGCAGAAGAGTAGGCTATTCGGGCTTGCTTGGAATAGGTATTAAAGTCTGAATATCTGACTTTAATACTAATGCAGCCTGCTATTTTTCCACCCGAACGCAGCTGGAAACTAAGCTGCTCTGCCATAGCCTCTATGGTGGTCTTTAGCATGGCTATATCTATGGTGTCTTTTCCAAAAGTACGCTCATTAGAAATAGATTTCCGTTCATGATATTCTATGACGGGGCTAGTATCTATGCCGTTTGATTTTTGCCAAAGAGAATGGCCATTTTTTCCTAAAACAGAGCTCATCATTTCTAGGGGAAGCTCCTGCACATTTCGGACTCGTTTAATGCCTAGGTTGCACAGTGTCTGGAAGGTTTTATCGCCTACCATTGGGATTTTTTTAACAGATAATGGAGCTAGAAAGCTTTTTTCATTGCCCTCCTCCACTTTTATCCTATTGTCTGGTTTGGCTTCATTGGTGGCTACTTTTGACACGGTTTTACTATTAGACATCCCGAATGAGATAGGTAGGCCCGTTTCTTTCCTTATGGTAGCACGAAGCTCTTGGGCGTATTGGTAGCAGCCAAAATGCTTGTCCATGCCCGTGAGGTCGGCATAAAATTCATCTACACTAGCTTTTTCTAGAATAGGTACGCGTTGTTTGATGATTTCTGTGACGGTTCTAGAGTAGTCAGAATATACACCGGCATTTCCTTTAATGATGATGGCCTCTGGGCAGTAGATACGTGCCATTTTCATAGACATGCCCGAGTGTACATTAAATGCTCTGGCTTCATAGCTGGCAGCAGACACCACGCCTCTGTTTCCTGTGCCACCTACTAGCACGGGCTTTCCGTTTAGGCGACTATCTTGTAAGCGTTCTACAGACACAAAAAAGGTGTCTAGATCCATGTGAAGGATTATTCTACTCATTATAAATTTACTCTTTGTTGGCTATTTGTCTAGCCGTTTGAATTCAAAGGTGTAGAGTAGAAACGTATGCTACAAATAATTGCTTTTATTGCTAATTATATTAGAACTTGTGTAGAGGTTAATATAGAGAACTCTTTTTTTGTGAGAAATACAGAAGTTATTCTGATTTAGGATTAGGTAGAATAATGTTTCTTTAGTTACTTGTTATTAAGTGCTTATAGGTTTTAAGGAAGGGGTTAAAATGGGTTTTAGACTTCTAATTCTCTTCTTCAAAGAAAGCTCTAATGCGTCTGCTTTTGTCTTTGCCTACTACTTCTATGAGTTCTTCTTCAGTCGCTTTTCGGAGGTTTTGGATGCTTTTGAAGTGTTTTAAAACCTTAGTGGCCGTAGGCTTTCCTATGCCGGGAATAGATTCTAAACTACTATTTATAAATCCTTTGCTTCGCCTGTTTCTGTGGTGCGTGATACTAAAACGGTGAGCTTCGTCTCGGCAGCGTTGTATTAATTTTAAAGATTCTGATTTTTTATCAATATACAAGGGTAGCGTATCTTCGGGGAAGTAGATTTCTTCCAGTCTTTTGGCAATACCAATGATAGGAATTTGACCATAGATACCTAGTTCTTTCAACGCTAAAACAGAAGCAGATAGCTGTCCTTTTCCGCCATCAATCACAATGAGGTTTGGTAGTTCTTCTTTCTCTTCTAAAAGACGCTTATATCGCCTAAAAACAACCTCTCTCATAGTACCGAAGTCGTCTGGTCCTTCTATCGTTTTTGGAATATAATGACGGTATTCTTTGGTGCTTGGTTGCCCATTTCTAAAGAGTACCATGGCTGATACAGCATTAGTACCTTGGATATTGGAGTTGTCAAAACACTCAATATGCCTCGGCAATTCTTTGAGCTGTAAGTCCTGTTTTAATTTTATTAAAACGCGGTCGCGTTTGTTGGTAGCACCACTTTTGGCTATAGCATCACGTTCGGCTTTTTCGTGACGGTAATACATCACGTTTCTTAGCCCCATTTCTATCAGCTTTTTCTTGTCGCCAATTTTAGGAACAATAACTTCGGCCTTAAGATCGGTATCGAGTTCAATATTACTAAATATTTCTTTGGCTTGGCTGTCATATTTGAGACGAATTTCAAACATCACTTTTTCCAATACTTCATCATCTGACTCATCTAGTTTCTTTTTTACCCCTAAGGTTTGAGTTTGGATAATGGTACCATTACTAATTTTGAGGTAACAAATAAAGGAATTATCAGGATCCGACTGAATTACAAAAACGTCTGCGTCTTGGATAGATGGATTTACCACGGTGGCTTTTGCCTGATAATTATGAAGAAACTCTTGTTTTTGCTTATACTCGTGAGCTTCTTCAAAGTTTTGATTGGCGGCAGCTTCCTGCATTCTTCGCTGAAAGTATTCTTTGGCAGGACTTAAGTTTCCTTTCAGAATATGATGGACTTGCTCTATTTCATAATTATAACGGCTCTCTTCTTGGAGGTTTTCACAAGGTCCCAGACAGTTGCCTATATGGTATTCCAAACAGACCTTGAATTTGCCCGCAGATACATTTTCTTCAGATAAATTATACTTACAAGTTCTAATGGTATAAAGCTGTGTAAACATATCCAAAAGAGCGTACATGGCCTTTAAATTCACATAGGGGCCATACATTTTACCTCTTTTTTTATCTTCTATTCTTCGTGTTTTTAAAAGTCGAGGGAAGCGTTCGTTTGTGACACAGATATAGGGATAGGTCTTGTCGTCTTTTAAGAGAATATTGAACTTCGGCTGAAGCTCCTTAATCATGCTGTTTTCTAACAGAAGGGCTTCCCATTCAGAAAGCACCACCGTGTATTCCAGCCTCCTAATATTGGTAACCAATCGTTGGGTTTTCCTATCTGCTCTATCAAAGTTGTAGAAGTAGCTACTAATTCTGTTTTTGAGGTTTTTGGCTTTGCCAACATAAATGATGGTACCATTTTCATCAAAGTACTTATAAATTCCAGGCTCATTGGGAAGGAGCGGAAGCGTAGATTTATATTCAAATTTGATAGCAGCCATTTTCTATTTAATACCAAAAGTTTTCTTAACAAGATAAGAGAAAACCTTACTCAAAAAGTTCAAGAAACGATATTTTTCAGGGAAAGTAATGAATCTCTTTGGTTCTACGAGGTTAGGTTTGATATATGCTGAGTAAACGGCCATGAAATAATCCATTTCCCTGAAACCAATATATTGAGATCTTAGTAAAACGCGTTCATATTTCAATCTAGGAATTGGAGTTGCCCAAAGCTTTGAGCTATTCCAGTAATTTATGGTTCGACTCAAAGCGTGATATTGATGGCTCTTTAAGGCAATTTCAATGGCTTCAGGTATTTCTATTGCAAAGCACTTCCATGCAATAAAAAAACCCCTCTTTGTGCTAGTAATATTCCTATAGTTTCACTTAAGAGGAAAAGTTTAAGTGTATGTAAATTTTCACCAAGTTGGTGATAATTAATTCCTTGACCCTTAGTTATTTGAACGCTCACAATGCCAGGCCAGTGGAGAGTGACAGTCTTATCCTGTATATGGATTTCTGCTTGAACGCCCTTTCGAAAGACATTGGTTTTTACGAACTCTTTTTTAGGGATAACCGTTTTCGAAATAGAAATGTCGGCTTCTCGATCAGCCCTAAGAAGCACGTCAGAAAAGTCTATATCTGACTTTATATTTAGTCCAAAAGCGAAAAGAAACATAGACTTATCTATTCCCATATCCAAAGAGGCAAGTATTTGATTTTTGGAATTTCTCCTATAAATATTTGTTCGTCTCGCTCTACCCAGACATGTGCGTAAAGCTTTTTTTGGCTACTAGGCCGTATGCCAATTACTAACTTAGAATTCGAGAACTGTTTCTTAAAAGCTAAAGCTTGAGGCAGGCATGTTAACGTTTCAGGAGCTATTTGTGAAGCTTTTTGGATGGCTTGTTTATATTTGGACTCAGTGAGACTGGAAGTATGGGCATTCCTAAGGTTTTGGAAGTATTTCTTGAACTTATCAAAGCTTAGTATTCTTAAAAGAGCAGAAATGAGAATAAGATTGTAGGTGCCCCACAGAAAGGTTACTTTTTTTTCCGCTTCAGAGAGCTAAACTTTTTAAGCTTCTTCAATCAAACCTTCATTGATAAGACTATCTATTAAACGCCTTAGATCATTTTCGCAATCCTTACTACTCACCTCAAAACTTGCCATTATCTCTTGTTTTAGAAAGGTCTTTGTTTGAGGCCCTTTTTGGAAAATATCCCAAACAAAAGTACCGACTTCGTTTAAGGAGTAGTAGCTGCCTTTACCGTGATTTAGAATAACAGATTCTCCAGAAAGTGAGGTAGAAACTTGAGTATCTGTTAATTTGAATTTTATATCTGTGGACATGTTTTTCTAATTGATTGTGCAATCGGTCAAAGCTATGATAAAAATGCTATTGAGAGGCGTTTTTAATATATCTATATACATTGAAATATTAATAAATATAAAATTAACAATATTTTCAGTAGTTATTGAAAATTATATATTTCCTACTAAGCTGTAATATCTGTGCCTGGGTAAATTTCTAAAGATTAAAGGCGTTTTTAGAGAAGAATCCGAACTCGTCACCTCAATATTAAAACCAGCAAGCTTTAACGTTTTATAGCTTTCTGAGTATTTGGTTATTTCTCCAACTAGCTTAATCAGAGAAGGCTTATGAGTCTGTACTAAATCGTTGTAGTTCGTGGAGTAATACGAGTTAATCATCTCTTTTCTAGAAACAAACAGATAGCCGATGCCATCATAAAGTAAGTAAGCCATGTCAGTTTTAGGCGGTATTAGATTGATTTCTACAGGTAGAAATTCAATTTCTTTACCCTCATAAAACTCTCTGAGGAAGTTTATAATTACCTTATCTACTCTATATATCAAGGTCTGTTCGTCGACGATGGTGTGCGACTGGATTAAATCATTTTTCTGAGTTGGGCCAAACATGGCCTTCCAGATTTGCTCTGCCCTTTTGTCGTCTATCTGGGCGGGAACTACCGTCTTCTTTTTAGTATGGATTAGAATCTTAATACTTTTCCAAAAACGAGCGGCCAAAAAAATGTTCTGATTAAAGACTTTAGATAAGAGGGACTCCCTAAATTCATCAGCAGGATAATTGTAATCCTCCAGAAGTACATATTGATTTTGATGCTTTGCCGTAAACCTGAAATAACTAAGACCTATTTCCAAAATTAGATCACTCTGAGGAATAAAGTCGACATCAAAGTTTTCGTCTTTTATATGTAATACGGGTTCTATGTAGTCTGCCTGCTCAGTCAAAATCTAAATAATTAAGAAGTGGAATTGTCTTAGTTTCATTATCTAAATTCGAGAATTCTTCTTTAGTAAACCAGTCTAACTTTGATAAAACAGGAACATTTTCAGGGTCATACCCTAATGCTTCGTGGCCACTTAGTTTTCTTACTTCAAAATAGTATTCAACAGCGTGAAGTGGAGAATCAATAAATTCATGGATAAAAAGCAATTTACCAATGGTTATTTTAAGGCCAGTTTCTTCTGAAAATTCTCTTTGTAATGCCTCGTGTAATTCTTCTATTCCCTCTGGTTCGCCACCAGGGACATTCCAGAAATATCCTTTAACTCCTATTCCTTCGTGCTTAAGCATTAGAAGTTTAGAATTATGTATAAGACAGCCGCACACTCTTACTCGTATTCTGTTGCCGTAAGTTTTATGGATTTGTTCCCTAATAACAGAGGTCATTTTTTTCATTCTTTGATTCAAAAATAAGGCTAAATACATTCAAGTAGAGTTAATGAAAGATGAATATGTAAGGATAATTTTTTTGTTCAAAAAAAATAAATTATTATCAATTTGAGGTATCCAAACCATATACCTTCATTCCATGAAAAGAGTTGCTACTTTTGCAACCAATCAATAGGCATTATGGCTACAGAAACCCCCAAACCATCTGAATTACTCCGTCAAAAATTTAAACATGAACCTACTCCAGGTCAGGCAGAGCTGTTTGGTTTGATGGATAGTTTTCTGACAGAAGAAGATTCCGAGCGTCCTGTTTTTATTTTAAAAGGCTACGCAGGAACAGGTAAAACCACGTTCTTAAGCTCCTTAATAAAGGTATTGCCAAAGTTTGGATGGAAGTCAGTTTTAATGGCTCCTACAGGCCGAGCGGCTAAGGTTATGGCCAATTATTCTAAAAGACAGGCTCAAACGATTCACAAGAAGATTTACAAACAGAAAGAGAGTAGTTATTCTGGGAACTTTGTTTTCGAGCTGCAAAAGAACTACGCCGAGGGCACGATTTTCATTGTGGATGAAGCCTCTATGATAGGTGATAAGAGAGAGTTTGGGAAGGATAGCCTTTTGAGCGATTTAATTAAGTATGTGTTTGAAGGAAAGTACAATAAACTTCTGCTGATAGGAGATGAGGCTCAGCTGCCTCCAATAGGTATGGAGTACAGTCCTGCACTTAATGTGGAGCATCTTGAAAATCAATATTTTTCTGATGTTACAGGCCATTCTCTCACAGAAGTTACCAGACAGCAGGAAGGGTCGGGAGTGTTGGTGAATGCCACGCATATAAGAGAGGAGTTGGCTAAAGAAAAACCTAAGGTCACATTTAGGACCAAAGAGTTTAAAGATATATTTAAGATGACTAGTGAGCGTATTGAGGATGGTTTACGCTATGCTTATGAAAAATACGGACAGCAGAATACTACCGTCATTTGTCGTTCTAATAAAAATGCAGTTCAATATAATCAGTACATCAGAAATAGAATTCACTCTTGTGAAAACGAGCTGGAGATAGGGGATATGCTCATGGTAGTTAGGAATAACTATACAGTTTTGGATGAGGAATCGGAGGCGGGTTTTATAGCCAATGGGGAATTTGTGGAAGTACGGCATCTAGGAAGAGAAGATGAGATGCATGGTTTCCGCTTTCAGTTTGTTACGCTTCAGTTAGTAGATTATCCAAACGACCCGGAATTTGAGACTATGATACTTTTAGATACGTTGAATTCACATTCGCCTACTTTAACCCAGGAGGAAAACAAGAGTCTCTACGAGTCCGTTCTGAAAGACTATTATTGGGCAAAATCCAAAAAGGAAAGAGGAGAACTACTAGCCGCAGATCCTTATCTGAATGCTCTTCAAGTAAAATATGCCTATGCACTTACCTGTCACAAGTCTCAAGGAGGGCAATGGGATGTTGTCTTTATAGACCAGGGCTACATTCCTAATAATGAAATAGATACGGACTATTTAAGATGGCTCTATACGGGAGTTACAAGAGGAGTTAAGGAGGTTTTTCTGGTTAATTTTAATTCTCAGTTTTATTAGACCCACTCGAAAGTGAGCCTAACATACCGTATCTACGGCACGAGGGCTTGTCTGCGTCTTCTTCTTTTTACCGATATAATGTCCCCAATGGGACAGTTCGTATTAGTGAAAGGTATGGGTGCCATTAGGTAAGGCATATGGGTGAAACACTATCTACTTACCGAGGGAGTCGTTCCTTAGGAACGATATGTGATACGGAATTAAGTCAGTCAGGATTATGAAATATGTGCCTCATTAAAATCAATTTCAAAAGCTTTTAGGAATTCTTTATACTCTTCTAGGAAGTTTTTTTGCGTGATGTTTCTCCTGATTTTGGATGTATTTAATTACAGAATTAACATGGCTTTTACTGTATGAAAAAGCCCCGAATCCTTCTTGTCAAGCAAATTTATGTTTGCAAAATCCCTTCTCATTAATCCACTTCGTACTTTCTGATTTTACTTTTTGAACTACCTCTGAAATAGAGTATACTGGTCTAAAACCAACCAGAATGTGTATATGGTCGGGCATGCTGTTGATTTGAAGTATTTTATGGTCTTGGTTTTGGAAAATGCCTGTGATGTATTTATGCAGTTCATCTTTCCTGCTTTTATCTATCAAAGCCATTCTGTTCTTTATCGCAAATACAAATTGCAGAGGAATTTGGGTATAAGTATTTGGCATAGTTTTTCTAAGAAATCTTCAAACCAAACGGTGACAAAAAGCTTAAAACTTCGGGTTGAGAAAATGCGGCACCTTTGACTTTGTTTAGGCCTAAGTCAAAGTAGAAATTACTGGCAGTTCTAAAGTCGGATTGTCTCAAATCACAATTAATAAAAGAGGTACCAGGAAGTTCGGTTTTATGAAAAGTAACCTTTTGTAAATTACACTTATCGAAATCACATTCTTTAAGTGCAGAACTTGAAAAGCCTATATCGGTCAATTTGATTCCTTGAAAAGTACAAATTTCCAATACACAATTATTGAAATTCATTTCTATCAGGAATTTGCTAATGACCGAAAAATCGACACCAACGAATTTACAGTCCTCAAAAACCACATTCTGAAGTTTGGAGCCATTCAGGTTTATGTTGTTGAATTTGCATGACTTAAATTCACAATCTTCAAAATTGATATCCAAAAGTTGCGTTCGGTCTAAATCTAATCCTTCAAAGGTTTCTTCTTCAAAATTCTTCAGGCCAGATAAAAGCTTAGTCAATGAACTTTCCATGCTGTAAATCAAAAATATATGTTTCGTTTGTCTCTCCCATGATAGTGTCCTCGTTTTCAGCTGAACCACGCATTTCTACCTCAATTTGAGAAAGCATAATCAATAATTGATTCCCTTTTTGCTTTGAAAACAGATTTGATTCAAAACCCATTGGGGGATCTCCTGCATGATATTTAGAACCTACCTGCACCGTATATAATAGAGCATCATTGGTCACCATAGAAAGATAAATATCTGTGCCTTGATAATAGGGGCAGGCTTCATAGGAACTATACTTAATTTGCCATAGGGTAGCTATGGTATCTTTAGAGAAATCCCATTCTTGAATGAGAAAGGCATTTGCATCCTGGAGGTCGCCTAAATCTAAATGCTTAAGATACTCTTTGTATTTCTTGTTCTTTTTTAAAGAATCTATTTCCAAAAATCCTTCAATAGCAGAATCCAAATAGCCTTCAGTTTCAAAGCTCGCAACTTTTTTGGTAAAAAACTTGACGGTACTCGCCTTAAGGTAATTCATATTAGCTGGTTCAATTTCCAAAGCATTGAAAAATAGAGAATCAACGGGCGGAATTGGGTCAAACTTTTCTTCTATTATCTGCGTGTAATGGTTCTGACCTTCATGCTTACAAGCTATTGATAAATAACTTATAAGCATGATTAAAATAATGGCTTTTAATCTCATTTGTTGACCAGTTTCTTTTGTAATTCTTCTAAGGAAACGCCCTTCGTTTCTGGCATCATTTTCCACACAAATAACAACTGTAAAACCATCATAAAAGCGAATATAAAAAAGACTGTAGATGCTCCTATGCTTGAGAATAAAAACGGAATCATGGAAGGTATGGCTGCCGCCAAAACCCAGTGAACGCTACTGCCAAATGCCTGACCGTCTGCTCTTAAATGATTTGGGAATATCTCGGAAATGAAAACCCAAATAACAGTGCCCTGACCTATACCATGAGCGGCAATAAATAGGAAGAAGAATATGGGGATACTGATACCCTGCCAGCCTTGCATAAAGGCTACAGCCACTAGGCTAAGTGAAATGATATAGCCAATGGAGCCGTAATACATTAGATTTCTTCGGCCCGTTTTATCTATCAGTGATAAGCCTAGGTAAGTGAAAAGGATATTAACTACCCCAATTCCAACACTACTAAGGAGAGCTGACTCTTCTCCCAAACCTGCTATTTCAAATATTCTTGGAGCAAAATAAAGGAAGGCGTTTATTCCCGAAAACTGATTGAAAAAGGCTATTAGAAATGCCAGTTTTAAAGGGAATCTATATTTAGACTGATAGATACTTTCATCTTTCGGCGAGGTTCCCAAATTACTTTTTATGATTTCTACCTGTTCCTTGGCCTGTTGATCACTAAGTGTAACTTTTAAAACGCCTAAGGCTGTTGTCTCATCCTTCTTTCTACTAATTAACCATCGTGGACTTTCTGGTACTCCAAGAACGAGCAATGAATAGATTAAAGCAGGAACAGCTTCTATGCCGATCATCCATCTCCATGCGTCGGTTTCAATGCCGCTTAGCAAGAAGTTTGACAAATAGGCCACCATGATACCAAAAACAATATTAAACTGATAAAGAGCTACCAGTTTTCCTCGTTTTTCTGCAGGGGCTATTTCGGCTATATAAGTGGGTGCTGCCACGGTAGAGGCTCCTACGCCTAAACCACCTAAAAATCTAAAGGCGGAGAATACCCAAGGATCTGAAGACATTGCAGAACCCAAGGCCGAAATCAGGAAGAAAGCTCCAATCCAAATCAAGGTCTTTTTACGGCCAAGTTGCTCCGTAGGAATTCCGCCAAAAATGGCTCCAATAACGGTTCCCCATAGAGCAGATGAGATAATTACGAAGCCATGAAATAATTCTCCTTTATTCCATAGTTCTTGAAGGGACTGGTCTGCACCTGATATAACGACGGTGTCAAATCCAAAAAGGAAGCCAGCCATGGCAACGGTAATGGACCAATAAAAAAGCTTTTTAGTATTCATTTGGGTTTT
Organism: Arcticibacterium sp.; assembly: GCA_047623945.1. Classification (GTDB taxonomy): domain Bacteria; phylum Bacteroidota; class Bacteroidia; order Cytophagales; family Spirosomataceae; genus Arcticibacterium. Next base: position 24,499 of record JBLHOT010000049.1, read on the forward strand.
TTGAGGTTAAGTTTTTAGTGTTTGTGGTGGGAGTAATGAGACTTTAAAATGTCCTCACCAAAATCATTTCCTTTTTCACGGTAAATACAATGAATGTGGTCGGCTTTACTTTGAAAGCCAGCATTATCATACTCAATCAAAAAGGTAGGGCCATTGATTACATAATAGTGATTTTGATGAGGCTCATAACTACCAATCCATGAGAAATAAATATTATCAAAACCAGCGGCTTCTATTTTACTAAAAGCTTCCTTGGCTTTGCCGAAGTTTAGATTATTGATGTATTCTTTTATGACGACTTCTAAGAGCTCTTTTTGAGATGAATTAAGCTCAGAAGCCTTTATACCACTGTATTTTGTAATCATTTGGGGCCTATCGGGAGAAGTGACAATGTCTTTAGGCGTCTCTATGGTCTGTGTAGCTTTTGCTTTTTGAGCTTCATTGAGTGCGTTAATGAAAAGAAAGCCATAGTCTTCTTCTTTACTTAACACTCGTAAACCTGCATATTCTGTGGTGAGAACTTCTGAAGGGTCTGTGCCCAGGAAAAGAGGGGTCATAGAGAAATCTCCATCACCCGCAGTGATATGGAAACCAATGTGATGGCCGCCAATGTTTATGCCCCATGGCTCTTTTAAATCTGGAGTTCCGTAAAAAGAAACAAAGAAATTATCTCTTTCCCAGTCCAAATCCATCATTCGCTTATATTGATTTTCTGATATTTCGCCTTTATCTAAACGGTCTTTGTAAATCATGTTTAAGATATCATCTAGGGTCATGATTCCTGTAACTTTAAGGTAACCCTGAGAGCTAAGAACAGTAGTGAAAACATGGTGCAGAGCCACCTTTGATTCTGCTGAAAATTCACCAATTTTTACCCCTTTCCTCGGCATCATTCCTACGGGCAGATTAGTCCACTTAGTTCTAGACTCATTTCTGAAGTCGAAGTTCATAGACTCTCGCTGGCTTTCAGTAAGGCTAGCCAGAAAGGTATTGCTATTGGAAACTAGCGTCTCAAAAGTTTGAGCTTGAAGACTAAGAGAGAGCAGGAATAGAAAGGCGGTTACTTTTTTCAAGGGTATTGTATTATCCACGAAATTACAATTTTATCCTTCAGAAAAGCGAACATCATGTTTGCGAAGAAAATCTTTGATGACAGCTACATGGACACACTCGCCTAAATGAAGGAATGAATAATCACTGACGGCTCTTTTTTGTCCGTTTACCATGATATCTTTATTCTCTAAGTCGAAACCTAAGTGGAGATGCTTTGTCCGGCTTTGCATGCCATAAATAATCCCGTTTTCATCAAAAAGAGGCCCTCCGCTTTGACCTCTGAGGCCAGGAGTACTCATTTCTATCCCCGATATTTTACCTTTGGTATCGCCTATAAAGCGAGTTAACATGCCATCAATAGGAAACTGAGGAGAATTTGTGTTGCCCATTTTTGTCCATTCTATGTCATCTATATTTGGATTATATCTGAAATTATTAAACTCAGGAAAGGGGTAGCCTAAACGGCAAAGTGACTTTCCTTGCTTTATTTCTGTGATGTCTTTTTTAAAGACTGGGAAGTTATTAATATTTAGTTTTTGGAAATTGACAAATTTTAGAAGAGCTAAATCATAGTCGGGATGTACCTGGATATTCATGTTTTGAATGCCCTCCGCACAATTAATAAACTGGGATTTTAATTGAATAGCAGCATTGCTATCCAAACCATATTTTATGGCTATCTCGGTTTGTTTTCTTGGGTTTTGGGCATTTGAAAGAACTTCATCCTTATAAGTCCGATAGTTATTTTCAATTTTGGCACTTTGTACTAAAACATCGGCCACATGTTTACAGGTTAGGGCATAGCCTTCGTCATTTACAAAAAAGAGGGTAGCGGCCCCTGGCGTAATGTTCTCAGAACCGAAATTCCGGCTGATGGTGTGAATGGCTCTTGTAAATCCTGCTGCGGTTTCTATAGCTTTTATAAACATATAAGACTTAAGTGATATATGTAAATATAAAAAGAGACCACCTCGTATGTTTGAGATGGCCTCTTTTATTTAGATTTTGGCTGGACAGATGCTAGAATCTAGCGAACGGTTAAGGCGTTTATAGATTTTTCCCTACAAACTTATTAAAGTTTCCTTTCATCTCTGTGAAGAGTTTTGTGAAGGTTTCCATTCTATCCCCCAAATCTGTTTTCTCGTTCATCTTTCTGTGGTCAGAAGCTACAGGGTTTTCCTTTATATCCTCTTGAATAGCATCTTCTGAGATTTGAATGTCATGATTGAGTATGTCCATTTGTTCCTTTTGAATAATGAACTTATTCTGAAACTGCTCTACCTTCATCTTGATATCTTGACTAGTGTTTTGAATACTCACTTCACTAAGACGTTTTTTCAAAACCTGAAGATCATCCTCATAAAAGGCTAAGTCTTTTTTCCAAGCCACGTGTGCTTTGTGTAAGTCGAATAAATATGCTGAAGCTTCCATTTTTCTTGTTTTTTGTTATAACAAATGAATGCAACTCAACTTTAATATTAGATGAGGAATATCAGTATTTAAGATGGTTTTGCTCAGTTCATTTTAGAGCTTGGTCTGGATATTTCTAGCTTATGATTTCCTTTACGCGTCCTACTTCACCTGTTTCCAGCATCACTTTAATGCCATGTGTATGTTTGGCGGATTTAGTAAGGAGTCTTTTGACAAAACCGTGGGTTAGCTCTCCTGTTCTCTGGTGATTTTTTTGAACTATTTCTACTTCAGAGCCTATTGTGATATTTTGTCTTTCTGTGCCGCTTAGCATGCTTTGATAAATTTTATGAGTTCAAATTTATTAATAAATTGAATGGCAACATTAGAATAAATTTTCTTTACTATTAGGCTATAACTTTTAGGGCTCTTGATACGTATAAACCACGTTGGTGGAGTAATCCCCAGAAGGAATCAAAACACTAATACCAGACAGCTTATATTGTATCGGAATCTTATTAACATTGTTTTCACCCCTAAAAAAGATTTGATTATTATTGGTTAAAGTAATATAAGAAGTGCCTAATGTAAGCCCTGATCCTGTTCCATCACCAGTTCTTTTGGCAGCCAAAACGAATCTAGAATCCCAGTTGACATCAAGTTTTGAAACACTTACTACCCATGTTTTTGTCCCAGAACCTGAACTGGTGTTTATTTTCACTTCGGTTTGATTAGTAGTGCTTTCTAAAAAGAATCCTGAATCATAGTCATTACCAGCTTCTGTAACTGTGGTAGCTGGCACACTGGCATACCAGCTTCCTGTCACAGTAATACTTTGAGCTATGCTGCTAAATGAGAATAATACTAAAACGGCAATATAAGTTAAGCACTTCATTCTAATTGTCGATAATAGTAAATGTGAGGTTAATGTTTCCTGAATTGGCAGCATCTAATACAGACACATCACTAATTTCAATTTTATAGTTGAGCGAGTGTCCTTGATTCACTCCATTACCTGTGTAGGTAGAACCAATGTTGCTAATTAGAATTTTTGCGGAATTATTAATTAA
>JBLHOT010000050.1:0-27440 GCA_047623945.1 Arcticibacterium sp.
TAACATCAAAGACTTACTTATCATCATTTGTGCATAAACTGCGTGATTTAAGGCCAACTGAAAAAAGTCAATTCAACATGTGAATAAAGAAACTACAAACTTGAATTATTGACCTGAATAGTTACCTCCAAGTTTGAATTTGTTTTTTTGCCCCAACTTCAGAATTAATATATAATACCAGAACCTTTGTTTTGGTACCCCATTAATTACCGTTGATCACCTAAAACGGCAACTACTAAATAAGTTATTGCTTTTAATTTTCGCAAAATCAGAGAATTGGCTATTATAGCATCTGCTAAATAATAATGACCAATTAGAAATGAGCTTACCCAATCACTCCATTGAAGAATGGAGCAGAATTAACATTAATGTACCCGACATCGAAAATCCACCACACTATGAAGTTTCTTCTTTTGGAAGACTAAAAAGTTTTCAAACTTCTGAAGACGGGAAAATACTTAGAGGGTCGGTTATTCAAGGATACCGTTCTTTGAATATCCGTTTACCCAAGGGTAAATCTTTCAATAGATATATTCACAAATTGGTGGCAGAGTTCTTTGTAGACAAGGGAGACGATTCGAAAATCTTTGTAATACACAAAGATTTTGATAAGCTAAATAATATTTATACTAATTTAGCTTGGAATACTAAAGAGGAAATGCTGGATCATAACCGGAAGAATCCTAACGTTATTAATAGGCCTCGCCCCGTTAATTCTAAGAATTATAAGCTTAATGAGTCCAAGGTTTTGGTTATTAAGAAAATGCTTAAGTCTGATAAATCAAGATTAAAGATGATTGCAAAACAGTTTGGAATTACTCATACGCAGCTAAACAGAATTAGATCTGGTGAAAACTGGGGGCATGTAAAGCTTAAAGAAGAGACATAGCCTGCTTTGATGGCTTGTTGGCTAGTGGAAGGTCCACGTAGAAGGTGGTACCTTCTTCCATTTCTGTTTCAAACCAAATATTGCCTCCGCTGTGCTCGACACCTCTTTTTGCCATGGCTAGTCCAAGGCCAGAACCAACGACTTTAGTGCTGAAATTAGGCATGAACACTTTTTGGCGTACACTATCTTCTATACCGCTGCCGTTGTCTTTTACCTCAATAATGGCAAATTTCTCTTTGTCGTTTCTATAGACTTTTACCTTGATCGCAGGTTTCCTTTCAGGGGGCACAGACTGAATCCCATTTATGATCAGATTAGTAACTACACGATTAATAAGCTGGTGATCGCTTCTAACGAATAAGTCTTTTTCTTCAGCGTCAATGGTCACATCCACTTTGTTGTTCTGTGCATAGAGGTAAGCTGTTTTTTTAACCAAACTTGATAAATCAAATACCTCAGTTCTAGGTACTGGCATTTTGGCAAACTCTGAGAAAGAATTGGCAATTTCTGAGATATTATCAATTTGCTCTGTAAGCGAACTTAGAGCTCTTTCTATTCTTGGCTGTGCTTTTTCATCCAAAGAAGGAAGAGTACGCTGAAGCTGCTGAATAGATAGCTTCATGGGCGTAAGGGGGTTTTTTATTTCATGAGCTACTTGCTTGGCCATTTCTCTCCAGGCAGACTGTTTCTCACTTTGTAAAAGTGCGTCTTTGCTGTCTTCGAGCATCTTTACCATATTATTATAGGAGCTTGTTAATACGCCAATCTCGTCATCGGCCTCCCATTTTATTGGCTCATTTTCTCTATTCAAACTCGTTTTCTTTATTTTTTGAGCCACCATTTTCAGGGGATTCGCGAGTTGGATAGAGGCGAAATAAGACACCACTAAAAGAATAAGGAAAAGAGCTATGCATATACTGAGTATCGTCGTAAATACCTCCTTTAGTTGTTTCTCTAGTGTGCTGGAAGAGTCAAAGAAAGGGATTCCAATAACACCAAGTCGCTCATTTTGATTATCTCTAATGCTCAAATAAACGGCCTTATAGTTTAATTCTCCGAGTGACTCATTGGCCAAAATTTGATTTTCCTTTTCTTCTATTATGCTCTGATAGGCTATAGGGTTTATTCTGTCAGACAGTAGGTTGTAATCATAAATTAAGGGCCTAGAGCTGTAAACTAGCTTACCGTTGAGGTCAAAATAGTTGATATCCGATTTAGTGTCCTGTGCTAGCTTGTTCACTTCTTGCTCAAAGAATGCTTTGCTACTTTTTCCCTCTTTAAGACTCTGAAGGTGGAGTCTTACCGTAGAACTAATATTCTGAGTATTCTCCAAATAGAAATTCCCTTGAATATTCAATAATGTATTCTGTATTACACCAATAATGCCTAGTAATATCAGTATGAAGGGAATTAAAAAAGCGGCATTTAAATAAATCTGAATTTTGGTAGAAAAATTCATTTTGAGCCTCCAAAGTCCCGTTCTTATGGCATAAGAGACAATAATTACAGAAATAACCAAAACCAGAATGAGGTAAAGGAAGGAGAAGTCAGAAAGAAGCGATTCCCAAAAATGATTCTCAGAAGAGATAAGTATTTTCCGACCGTTCTGGCTCCGAACGGCTAGGTGGTCAAAATCGTCTAAATGAAGCCCCTCGGTATATAGAAGAGGATTTTCAAAAAACGAGGCACTTATGGTTTTAGAGTAATTAAACTTCCCTGAAGTATATAAAAGTTTATTGTCAGGATCAAAAATGGCGTAGCTGTACATTTTGGAATCGGGATTCTGAACATACTTCTTCTCCATGAGAAGCTCAGGATAAACACTCACTGCAAAGTTATCTCTTTGACGTAAGTCTAATAATACAGTTCCTTTCTTGTCCGCTAATGGTATGAAAACGACGTATTGTTTTATGAACTGAACACCAGTTTCATTGATAAAGAAAATGTTGTCGTTCTCTGTCTTAAAACGGTCAATTTTATATTTTTCTTCTAATGAAGAAAGGCTGGCCGAACTCACGGAGATATTGGTTTGAGTACCCAATGAGTCAAAAACTAGGATTTCAGTATTGTATTTGTCAAAGTATAGGTCTAGGTGATTTTCTTTGATCAAGTTGGAGACATATTCTTTGGCTAAACGCTCTCTTTTTATGCCCTTTTGGATGCTAGTATCTGTCTGAACTCCCACTATTACTTTGGTAAGGAGTCCCTCGCCTAGGGCATCGTTTTCCGCCAAATATCGTAGTCCATAGTTCTGTTTGTCAAAAACACTTTTCTTAACCGTTTCATTTCTGATAATCTGTACGGCTAAAAGGGAGAATACAAAGGCTGCGAGGAAGAAGTAAATGGAAGTTTGGTATCTAAAAGTGTATATATAGCGGGGTAACTTGAAATAATAGACTATAAAGAAGTACAAGGAAATTAGTAAAAATATCCACCAGTTCTGGCCCAGATAGATAAGCAAAAACGTGGAAAGTAAAACACCGTATACCCAATGGAAAAGACCTGAATTTCTTGATCGGTTCAGTCTAAGGAAGATGCTAATGAAAACCTGTTGACTTAAGAAAAAGACTATGGCTAAAAGAACAAAAAACAATAAAGTGGCTATTTTGAGCGAATTAAATGACGTACCAAAAGAGAGGTCAAGCAGATAGGATGAATTCTCATATAAAGCAGAGAGATTTTTAAAAGCATGGTAGGTGATGCCATTTGAAACAATAATCATCAATACGGATCCTAAACTTTTAACAAATCTTTTTGACTTTAGTAATGCCCTATAAAACCTGAATTTGTGTAGATAGTAGGCTATAAAGGAGAAGAAAACGGTTAGTAACAAGGTGTTAAGAAGTAAGTCTCCAAGAGAAGGGGAAAGCCTATTGATTGCAAAAAATTTAGGGTTGAAAATATCCGAATCATTAAATGCAAAAGGGATGCTATTTGACAGCAAAAACCATCTAAAGAGAAATAGGTATCCTAAAATTAAAACGGTTGCTATTTCAAGCCTTCTCTTGCTAATTAGGCTCTTAAGTATGACAAGGAGATAAGCTCCCAAGAAAATAAGAGATAGCCCCAAAAGCCAAAGAACCTGAAAGGGCACTTCTGGAGAGTGGAGGTTTTCTGCCCTTGGAGGTACCACAGAAAACAGAAAACGTTGCTGCTCATCATGAATGTTTAGATAAGCTCTATCGCTGGGGCTGTTTTCAATTGTCAAAGGACTCGTAGGGAAAATGCCTTTATCAAAACCAGATTTTAGATAATCGTTTTCGTTTCTAAATTTTTGATAAACGGGGACAAGTGCTACCAGTTCTAGTTTTTCTTTGTTATAATAGAAAATCTGTTTTTTAACTAGAGAAATATGATTATTTTTTGCCAGTAGGACATTTGTGAATAGGCCCTTTACCCAATCATATTCTGGAATGTATCTGTGGTCTGACCAATAAATAAGCTCTCCTTCGTTAAAGATATAATAAGGGTAGTCTGAGGGAAGATTTAGTTCAGCAAAATTTACCCCATCGCTTTTCTGAAAAAGGCCAGTTACCTCGGTAAGCTCTTGGTCTGCTTTCTCTAGGCTCACAAGAACCTTCGTCTGCACTGCGGCACCGTAATGCTGTTCTGAAGCTTTGGGGGTATTTCTCTCAAAGAGGCTTGTGCTCAAAAAGGTCAAGAGAAAAGCCACCATGGACAGAATTAGGAATATATGTCTTTTAAGAAAAGTCAAATAATGCTCAATTTGAGGTGTATGTATCCAACAATTAAACGAAAAAATCGTGCCAAGGAACTAATAAAAAGCAGGAATTGTGAAATAGATTTGAACTGCGTTCCGAAAGATTCTGGCTAGATCTTGAGAATTAAACTTAGGAAAAGTTTTAGAGCGAAAAATAATGTCGGAGATTGGGGGTCTTTGCTAGTATAAATATAAAAATGACGGACTTTTTAAAAATTATAATTCCCTGTGCCTTGCTTTTAGCTGGTATGTACTTGTTCGCTAAAAGCTTTTTGAATAAACAGATAGAACAGAGAAAACTGGAACTGAAAAGTGCGAATAGTGAATCTATTTTGCCCACTAGGCTACAGGCTTATGAGCGTATGACGCTCTTTTTAGAAAGAATTACGCCTAATTATCTTCTTTTAAGGCTTTATGAGCAGGCTGTTCACGTGAACGATTTTCAAGCAATTTTGCTAAAGGAAATCAGGGAGGAATATTACCATAATCTAGCCCAACAAATATATATATCGCCAGAGACCTGGGACGAGATAAAGGGAGCGATGAATGAGATGTTGACTTTAGTCAATCAATCTGCGGCTGAACTGAAGGCAGACGATTCGGCCATTAATTTATCTAAGCGAATTTTCGATAAAGTGGTAAACGAAGAAAGGGATCCTACTCAAAAAGCTCTCCTAATGCTGAAAGTGGAAGTTCAAAGCCTACTTGGGTAGCTCGCCAATGTAATTAATCTTAAATTGTGGAAACTTAAAAGCAGAAATTATGGAAGTTATATCAAAACATTTAGCAACTTTTATTTTAGGAGCGGCAGCCGGGGTGGCCATGCATAAATATCTTCAAACTGATGAAGGCGAAAAGCTAATGGAAGACCTAAAGGTAAAAGGAAACGAATTAAAAGAAGACGCCGAAAATGTCATTGACAAGGCACCCGAGTACTTTGAAGAGCTAAAAGGGAAGGCTTCCAGCAAGTTATCTGACACTCTAGCTTTATTGAAAGAGAAATCATAGGGGTAGAAGAGATGATTAATGACTTATTAGGAAGTACAAAGGTGACCCCTAAGAATCCTATCTCTTAAGCTATGACTAATAGAAATTATGAAAAGGCTGTCTTCTTACGAAGGCAGCCTTTTTTTGTCTTTTAAAAAGCGTATTGCAGTCCTAACATTTGGATGGCCATTAGTTGAACGGAGACTAATACTGTTATCTTTTTCATAGCAATGGTTTCCTATGGGGCTAGTATAAATCCACTGGCTTTCTAGAGGTAGGCTTCCCACCATCTTTCGTTTGGTAGAGGCTCTTCAGAAACTTTGAAGGTTTGGCCAATTTTTGGTAAAACTACCTTGACATCTTGTTTTATAGCTTCATAGGTGGCTCTCTCTACAGATTCTGTCCAATGATGAAAAGCTAGCGTGAATGCTCCCCAGTGAATGGGCATCATTTGGGCTGCTTGGATATCCTTAGTGGCAGTTATGGTTTCTTCAGGGGTCATATGAATATTATCCCATCGTTCGTTATACTGGCCGCATTCCATCATAGAGAAGTTGAATGGGCCATATTTCTCACCAATTTCTTTGAAGTGGGGGCCATAACCACTGTCACCGCTAAAGAATATATTATCTGATGTTCCTTTAATGACCCAAGAAGCCCACAATGTGTTAAATCTATCGCCTATGCCTCTTCCAGAGAAGTGTCTTGCTGGTGTACATGCTAGACTCAAACCTTTGAACTGGCCTTCTTCCCACCAATCAAATTCCTTTATAATGGAAGGACTAACGCCCCATTTAATCAGGTGATTTCCTAAGCCTAATGGTGTAAAGTACTGGTCTACCTTATCTTTTAATAGTAAGATAGATGGATAGTCCAGGTGGTCGTAATGATCATGCGAAAATATAACAAGATCTATTTTTGGTAAACTTTCAATTTGTATAGGCAATTCACTGCTGTAACGTTGGCCTCCTAACTGTTTAATGGGAGACGGTGACGGTCCAAACATAGGGTCAATGAGGATTTTTAGACTGTCAATCTCTAATAGAAAGGTAGAGTGCCCAAACCAGGTAAGGTAAGTGCCCGTTCCTAATCTTTTTTGTATGCCAAGAGAATCTAATTTCTCTACTGGAATATCTACTTTAGGTCCTCTACTAGATTGATCAAAGAACTCAGGCATCATTTTTAAGGCTTCCCACATATCCATGTCCATGTTGGTTTCGGTGGCATTCAAGAAGACGCCATCTTTGAAATTCTCGGACTTAGAATATGCTTCCACTTGTTCTTTATTAGCCTTTCCTCCAAAGACTGGGTTGAACTTAATAAACAGGAAAGTACCTAAAAATACTAAGGCTATGAGGCCTAGAATAGAAACCAATATCATTTTGAGTGCTTTTTTCATAGAAATATTATTACGTAAAGAAGCTTAGGTGATACGCTAAAGTTCCCTGAAATTTTTAATTATTGAGGACTCAAAAGATCACTTTGAAGTATTCGTTGCAATGAACCGGCGATGAGAGCCGTGGTGTATGCGTCAGAATGCCAGTTAATGATATTTCTAAGAGCTGTACCGCCCGTAAAATAAATGCCTCCAGTCCAAGAAGTACCTTCCTCCGATGTGTTTTGATGATTTAAAAGGTAACGCAGAGGTTGATTTAATTTTTCAATAGCTATAGGAATATCCATTTCTTTTAAATCCAATAAGGCATGCAAGGCATAAGCAGTAGATTGCATTGTATCGCGATTATTTACCCATTTTCTGCTAAAATAAAAGCCATTGGGTGTTTGAATTTGGCTTAAAAAGGTTGCACATTTTTCTGCCGCAGGTTGGAGTTCTTTGGCTCCGCTCTTATAGGCTCTGGCCACAGCGTAGGGCAAGTGAAAAGCATTGGGATAGTAAACCCCTGCGGTACTCCACATTTCTCTGTCTACCATTTTGTTTAGCATTTGGGTGGCACCCAAATTCGAAGGAGAAGCTTTTAGCTGACCACTTTGCCCGAGGTAGGTCAAAACATTGGCATTAACAATAGGATCTACGTCGTTAGCACCCCATGGAACCCAAGGCTCATAGGATCGTGGGTAAGCAGAGCTGCTGGGCAGGAATATGCTTAATACGGACAAGTAGCTGTGAATAGGTGTCCATATTCCATATTTATGTTCTTCCTTTAGCCAGGTGAGGTAGGCTCCGGAATTCTTTTTATTATGGAACAGATAGTTGTACCAATTCCTGTTTTGCCTTTTCTTATCTGTCCAAGCTTCAAAAACGGAGGCCGAGGCATAGCTCAAAGTATCCTTGAAAATGATATTATGATACCAAGTGGCCAGGTTGGCCTGATTGGTGTCATCTGCGTCATTAGTGACGTTCATCATTTTTTGAACAAGTCTGGCCTTTGATTTGAAATTAGTAGGCCTTCTTACGAGTTGAATATGCTTCTTTGTCCCGAAAAGTTTATGGTTCTTATCTGGAGGTAGAGGCTTCCAGAAGTTATATTCTAAGCCTGTGGCATAGGTTTTTATTTCATTGTAGGCATGGTCTAAAACAGGTTTAAGCTCTGTAAGCGACGTGTCTCTCATGTAAATTTCTGCTAAGAAATTATGAATTGCCGATATGGTAAAACAATCTGAATCCAGTGCTTTTTGTTTTTTGCCTATAAACAAATAGGCCTCCGTAAGCTCCATATAGACTGGCCACTCGCCGGCGTATTGTTCGCCATCAATGGTGCTATCAACTTGAGAATTTATCAGGAAACTTAAGGAGGATTTAAAAGCATCTTCTACTTCAGCCCTTGTTTGAGCCCCAAGCGAGTTGGCAACTAAAAGGAGGATAAATACTTTTTGTAGAAAGGCTCTCAATGAATTGTTTCGGCTTTACACCACTAAATTATTTTTTTTCAATGAAATTATATGCTTTTAATCTACTTTACCGGATAAATAAACGAAGAAAGCAGGTGATTGTAAGTTAAAACCCCATGAAGGAATCCTTATATCTTTTAGGTTCCTATAAGAATAGACAACGGTTAAAGGACGCTGCAGTTAGAGGCAACGAACATATTCAAGAAAGCCATAAAATTACTTGGCACTAGAATGATGGTTTCGTGGGACATAAATACTTGGCAAAGGAGTACTTATTGGAGAGGCATAAGTGAGAAAATGGTTAAGCGAACAAACGGGTATCTAAAAGACTGTTTACAACCGGCATTTGGCAAGGCAAACCAGAGGCTTCAAAGGTCAATCTGTGGATTTATTTGTCCTAGAATTACAGATGAATATCGCTTAGTTTACCAGGCCTATAATGGCCGAATCCACGTTTTGCAGTGTTTTATCATTGTTATACGAAAACGAAACTTTCTTTACTTATAGACACACAAGTAAGCAGTCTGTGCCACTACTTTAGCTTGAAATGAGGAGTCACCAATAACATTAAAAGAGGCTCCTTTTTCAAAAGTCTTCCATTCGGTTTCATTGGGTAATAAGACTGTTAATGCACCTTGAATAACGGTCATCACTTCTGGAGCAGCGGTACCAAACTTATATTCCCCAGGCTCCATTACACCTATGGATGACTTACCTTCTGTTGTTTCATAGCCAAGAGACTTTACTCTACTTTCGAAATATTCGCTTGATTTTATCATTACTTTCTACTTTTAATTATTATAAAATTATTCTTCTTTTTGGTCTGTTGTTGGATGTGTGAGGTTTTAGGACGAGAGATTTACCACTGTTCAACTGACATTTACCCTTACGTTACTCCTACCTTTAGTACTAAAACATACTCCTCCATTTCTATCTCAGTGGCATCAGTTATTGAGCCAATGACCTCTAAAGAAATCGCTTGAACTTCTCCTGAAATATAGGCTAAGTTTGCAGAGATGGCCGCTGCCAATTCTTCGTTGTTGTTCTGAAGTTGGATCTTGATTTTATCTGTCACTTCGAAACCGGTATCCTTACGGTAGTTTTGAATTTTATTGACAAAGTCTCTCGCGATCCCTTCATACTTTAATTCCTGAGATATATGAACATCCAGAGCCACAGTAAGGTTTCCGTCTTGAGCAGTGAGGTAGCCAGGAAGGTCTTGAGTTAATATCTCTACGTCAGAAAGCTCTATTTCTCCAGCAGTTAGTGTGAGTTTACCATTTGCTTCTAGCTCCTTAATAGCATCAGTGTCCATGGAAGAAATGGCTGCCGCTACCACTTTCATATTCTTTCCGTACTTTGGCCCCAAGGCTTTAAAATTAGGCTTTACTTTTTTGCTCAAAACACCGGAAGCGTCGTCTAAATATTCTATCGATTTAATGTTAACTTCGGTTTTGATTAGGTCTTCTACGGAAGTAATCTGTGTTCTAACTTTCTCAGAAAGAACAGGAATTAATATTTTGGACAGTGGCTGACGCACCTTTAGTTGGTTTCCTTTTCTAAGGCCATGCACCATAGAGCTTAGTCTTTGAGCATAATCCATGGATTCTTGAAGATTCGCATCTATCCAAGCGGTATTAGCTTTTGGGAAATCTGACAGATGAACGGAAAGTTTCTCTGAATCGCCTACTAAGTTTTTGTACAACCAGTCGCTATAAAAAGGAGCTATTGGAGACATCAGCTGTGAAACCGTTTTAAGGCAAATTCCCAAGGTTTCGTAAGCCAATTTCTTATCATCGCTTAATTCACCTTTCCAGAAACGCCTTCTTCCCAAACGGACATACCAGTTAGAAAGCTGATCTGTTACGAAGTTTTGAATGGCTCTACCTGCTTTTGTCGGCTCATAGGTTTCGTAGGCCTCATCTACTTCCTCAATAAGTGATTGTAGCTTAGAAAGCACCCATTTGTCTAATTCAGTGGCTTTTTTGAGATCTATTTCGCCAGTAAATGTATAATTGTCAAGGTTGGCATATAGAGCAAAGAAGTTATAGGTATTAGTCAAGGTTCCGAAGAACTTGTTTCTCACCTCTGTTATACCTGCCAAATTGAATTTAAGATTATCCCATGGCTGAGCATTGGTAATCATATACCAGCGGGTAGGGTCGGCACCGTAATCTTTTAAGGTTGTAAATGGGTCTACGGTGTTTCCGAGCCTTTTAGACATTTTATTGCCTTTAGCATCCAAAACCAATCCTGTAGAGACTACATTTTTAAAAGCTATGGAGTCAAATAGCATCCCAGAAATGGCGTGTAGTGTAAAGAACCAGCCTCTGGTTTGGTCTACACCTTCAGAAATGAAATCTGCCGGGTATGCCCTTCCTTCTTCTACTTTGTCTTTATTCTCAAATGGATAATGCCACTGGGCATAAGGCATAGCACCAGAGTCAAACCAAACATCTATCAGGTCGGCCTCACGGAACAGGACTTTCCCAGAATCTGAAACGAGGTATACATCGTCTACATAAGGTCTGTGCAAATCTTCTTTCCCCTCTTTTAGGAGAGATAAGAAAATTTCATTCTTTGTTTTTTGCTCAGAGCTTAATACTTCATTAGACTGAGCTTTAATAATTTCGTTCTCCAATTCTTTTTGAGAACCAATACAGATTTGTTCTTCGGCCTCATTACGCCAAATAGGAAGTGGGGTTCCCCAATACCTAGAACGTGATAGATTCCAGTCAACTAGGTTTTCAAGCCAGTTTCCAAAACGCCCGGTTCCCGTAGATTCTGGTTTCCAGTTGATTTGCTTATTGAGTTCTACCAGTCTGTCTTTAACAGCTGTGGTCTTAATAAACCAGCTATCTAGAGGGTAGTATAAAATAGGCTTATCTGTACGCCAGCAGTGCGGGTAGGAGTGCACATACTTCTGAACGTTGAACGCTCTGTTTTCTTCTTTTAACTTAATAGAGATACGCTCATCCACAGAGAGGTATTTGTCTCTATTTTGCTTTTTAGTTTCAGCTATTTTTTCCTCCTCAGTATAGTATTCTGCTTTCACATATTCCAAGGCGAAATCAGTGACTTCTTTCACAAAACGGCCCTTTTTGTCTACCAGAGGGGCATCTTTTCCGCTTTCATCTTTAATAATGATAGCAGGAATGCCATTTTGCTGAGCTACTTTAAAGTCATCTGCTCCAAAAGTTGGTGCCGTATGAACCACACCTGTACCATCTTCAGTTGTTACAAAATCTCCAATGATGACTCTAAAGGCTTCTTTTTCTGGCTGTACATAGGGGAATAATTGTTCGTAATTAATCCCTTCTATTTCGGAGCCTTTATAGGTGGCTAATACTGTCCATGGCAATGCCTTTTTATTAGAATCCGCAAAGCCTTCAAAATCGCCGTCTTTTGCCTTTTCTGAGAAATATTTGCCAATCAGTTCTTTGGCCAAAACCACATTAGCAGGTAAGAATGTATACGGATTAAAGGTTGTTACTAAAACGTATTCAATGTTTTTACCTACTGTCAATGCCGCGTTTGACGGTAAAGTCCAAGGTGTGGTGGTCCAGGCTAAAATAAAGACTTCGTCAGTGCCAGCGGCATCAAAAAGTTTCTGAGACTTAGCATCTTTTTTTACTTTGAACTGGGCGGTCATAGATGTGTCTGTTACATCTTGATAGGCTCCAGGCTGGTTAATTTCGTGAGAAGATAAACCCGTTCCTGCAGCAGGAGAATAAGGTTGGATGCTATATCCCTTATAGAGGAGGCCTTTGTCGTAAAGTTTTTTTAGTATGCTCCAAACAGATTCAATGTATTCATTTTTATACGTGATATAGGGGTCGTCCATATCTACCCAATAGCCCATTTTATCGGTCATGTCTTGCCACATGTCCGTATAACGCATGACTGCCTCGCGGCATTTTTGGTTGTATTCGGCTACAGATATTTTCTTGCCAATATCTTCTTTGGTGATGCCAAGTTCTTTTTCAACTTTGAGCTCGACGGGTAAACCATGGGTATCCCAACCTCCTTTACGATTGACCTGAAAACCTTTGAGTGTTTGGTATCGGCAAAAAATATCCTTGATAGTTCTGGCCATAACGTGATGAATACCAGGTGTTCCATTGGCGGAAGGAGGCCCCTCGAAAAAAGTAAACGTAGGATTCCCTTCACGTTCAGATATAGACTTTTTGAAGATATCTTCTTTTGTCCAAAATGCTAAGACTTCTTCTGCCACATCGGCATAATTAACCGATTTATACTCAGGATATTTCATTAAATCTGAACCGCTAAAAGTGTAAAAAAACAAACCAGAAATCCGGTTTTTCGAATAGTGGGCAAAGATAGGGAATTAGGAATTATAAAGGATTTAAACAGCCCATATATGGTATATTTGCAGCTAAAGTTTTTTAATGGCAACTATTCTTGATTCTATTTATTCCATATTCATTAGAGTCTTTGGTTTTGGTCTGAAGGTGGCCTCCTTATTTGGGAGTAAAGCTAGAAGCAGGGCACAGCATCAAAACAATTGGAAGACGATATCCCAGAACAGAGATTTGGACAAAAAGCTAGTTTGGTTTCACTGTGCTTCTCTAGGCGAGTTTGAACAAGGGCGTCCTTTGATAGAAGGCTTCAAAAAGAAATACCCTAACTATCAGATCTTACTGACATTCTTTTCACCATCTGGTTATGAGGTGCGTAAGGATTATCAAGAGGCCGATATGGTTTGCTATCTGCCGCTAGACTTAGCTCATAATGTCAATGACTTTTTGGATGTGTTGAAACCTGATATTGCCTTTTTTGTTAAATATGAATTTTGGAGGAATTTTATTCTGGGTCTAAAGCTGAGGAGTATCCCAATTATTTCTATTTCTGCTATTTTTAGGGAGGACCAATTGTATTTCAAGCCTTGGGGCAGTTTCATTAGAAAACCACTTTTGGCTATCGATTACTTCTTTGTTCAAAATGAGCTCTCGGCACAGCTTTTAGAACTAATAGGCTTGGGTAATTATAATGTAGCAGGAGATACTCGTTTTGATAGGGTGGCGGATGCCTTGAAAAACATTAAAGAAATTTCCAGTGCCACCAAATTTAAAAGTGATTCCAAATTAATGGTTTGTGGCTCGGTTTGGGAGGAAGATATGCAGGTAATTATTCCATTAATAAATACATCTGTAGACTTGAAATTTATTATAGCTCCTCATGAGATAAAAGAGAAGCAAATCTCTGATTGGGAAAGTCGAATGGCAGGGAAATCTGTCATAAGGTTTTCAAAAATAGGAGGGGAGACCGACTTAGCTTCCTATGATATTTTGATAATAGATAATATTGGGATACTATCATCTCTTTATCAGTATGGAGATTTTGCTTTTATTGGTGGCGGCTTTGCCACCGGTCTTCATAATATTTTAGAAGCGGCCACTTTTGGAATGCCTATATTTTTTGGTTTCAAAGCGTACCATAAATTTCAAGAGGCTCATGATCTCATTCAAGAAAAAGGGGCTTTTGCTGTAAGAGATACGAAACAGGTTGAAAAGGTTATGGAGCAACTTTTGGCTGACAATAAGCTCTATCAATCCACCAAAAATACGACAGCCCAATACGTAAAAAATCACACCGGGGCTACCGATGTGATTTTAGAATGGCTAGAAATTCAAGTTTGACTAAACGTCAAATTTAGCTTTAAGGTAATCTAAACTCATTTTATACGCAGTTTTAGCGGCTTCTGGGTCATGTTTTGGGTTGCTAGGATTCGCAAAACCATGCACCGCATCAAAGGTTTTATAAGTGAGTTTTTTGCCAGCTTTTTCCATATTGTCGGCAAACTTCTCAATTATCTTCTGGCTTATCCATTTTTCTGTGGCAAAAAGACCTAAAACATCCGAGTTTAACATTTTTAACTGGGCCACATCATCTACGGGCATGCCATAATACATGACAGAACCCACGTTTTGCTGGCCATTCACTAGAGCAGATTTAAGAGAAAGTCCTCCTCCAAAACACCAGCCTAAGCTGGCTATTTTGGCATCTTTTCCGGCATATGAAAGTCCAGCCTTCATGATTGTTTCCAGTCTTTTTTGGTCTGCTCCCTGCATGAGCTTGCCTGCCTCGCTTGGATTGGCAGTTACTTTACCATCATACATATCCAGTGCTAGCACATTTACATGGGCCCCTAAGTCTGAAAAATATTTGTCGGACTGGTTTCGAATATTATCATTTAGTCCCCACCATTCTTGATAAACAAAAAGCCATTGATTACTTTCTACTTTGGACTTAATAAAATAAGCAACCACATTCTTACCGTCGGCTGCTTTTAAAGTTATTTCTTGTCCAAGCCCATTAAAATCAAAGGCTAAAGGAGAAGGGTGCATGTTGATAAATTCTGGATCGCTCACAAAATCGGCCATACTGGAAGGCATAACACTGTGACATAAAGTGATGTCTTTTTTAACCGTGTCTTCTGAAAGTTGGCCCCAAAAAGGCCAAAGAATAAGAAAGGAGAGTGAAATTAATTTTAGCATTTGGTTTAAGTTTAATGGTCGTTTTTAATGTGTTTTCCAATAATATCTTCTCCCCAGTCATTGGTTAGATCTCTCACTACGGAATGCACATGATTGTTATTGTTTTGGGTGCAGTCATACTCAATGAGAATAACAGGATTATGAATCCTATAGTAGTGCCCTTCCCCTCTTTTTTCACCACCCATCCATACGAAATGAAGATTTTCAAGACCCGCAGCTTCCATTTTTAACATAAGCTCATTTGCAAACCCACTTGGAGCTCTTTGAATGTGATGACTTATTATTTTTAATAGAGCCTTTTTTTGGGCCTTATTCATAGCAGTGAAAGGCAAACCTTCGTTTTGAGTTATTTCAGCTTTAGCATTATTGGCCGTTACCATATCGGCTGGGGCCTTTTCATTGATTTTGGCCTGTGTATGCTGTTCGGTACTTAAAGATGCCAAGAAGGAAAAGCCCATCTCGGTCTCTGCTTTTAAAACTTCTGTGCCTTCAGTAACGGGCATACCTGCTGGTACTATCGCAGGGTTTGTTCCAAAAAATAGGGGCGTGGCAGAAGATATTTTACCACTTTTTGAAGCATAGTTCAATGAAAGGTGATGCCCTTCTATCCTCCAAGCCCATGTTTCATTCGCATCTGGTGTTCCAAAAAACGAGAAGTAATACTTCTGCGGGTCTCTATGGTCGCTATCTGTAGGCCTTTTTTCTAAAACGTGTAACACGCCTTCGAGCTGCATGATGGCCAGAGCCGTTTTGGCTCCTTTATCGCTTAATGAAGCATGAAGGATGTCCATGGCCATTTTTTTTTGCTGGTCAGAGAGTTTTCTATAGTCTAAACCTTTTCGGGGTACGGGTGTGTAGAACCAGTTTTTCCTTTCAGCACTTTCGTAAGGAAATAAGGCTTCTTCCTTTAGCTCGTCATTTAAAGTATTGATAAATGATTTAGAGACTTCTAATACTTTAGTATTGCTGTTTTTTTGACCAAAACACGTTAAGCTTAATAGCGTAATAAAAAGAACAAGGGTATTTTTCATAATCTATTGGGTTGAATAATTATTCAATCTATATATATTGGATGAAATTAAAAATACCTTTGAGTTTAAAAACAATTCTAGATGATTGTCAGCATCATTGGTTCTGGAAATATTGCATGGCACCTGACGCATGTTTTAGAAGAGAACGGTATTCGTGTAGCGGAACTTTCCCTTCGGAATAAAGCGAATGCTGCCTCCATAACTGGGTATCTCTATGATGTCCAAATCAAAACAGACCTTGATTTTCGACAAAGCCCTTCTAGTGTTTTTATTCTAGCAATTTCTGATAACGGGGTAAGGTCGGTCTCTGAAGAAATAAAGCTGCCTCCTAAAGCCATTTTAGTGCATACTTCTGGAGCCCTAGGTATGAATGCCCTTCTAGGTACATTGGAAAGGAATCCTTCTGCAAAGCTTGGTGTATTTTATCCTCTGATGACATTCACGAAGGGTATCAAAGTAGACTTCAGAGATGTGCCTATGTGTATTGAAGGTGAAGACGAAACCACCTCTAAGTTTTTGAAAAAGATGGCTTACTCAATCAGTGAGAAAGTCCAAATGGTAAATTCGCATCAAAGGAGTGTTTTGCACGTCGCCGCTGTTTTTGCTTGCAATTTCACGAATCATTTATGGGCTCTTAGCAAAGAAATTACAGAAGAGGAAGAGTTGGATTTTGACCTATTGAAACCCCTTATTCAGGAAACCTTTATCAAAGGAATGAAGGCGAAACACCCTGCAGAAGTACAGACTGGCCCAGCCATACGAGATGATCATGAAACCATTTCAAAGCATTTGGCATTGATAAGGGACGACCAAGACTTAATGGAAGTATATAATTCGGTAACTAAAAGTATTCAAAATTGGCATCAATGAAGTATTTGAGTTTATTATTTGTGCTTTTGATAGCATGCAATTCAGGTCAAGAGGAAGGAACGAAAGAGGAAACCCCGATTGGTTTCAATCCTCGGGCAGAAATCCCCGCCACTATCACCTATGTAGGTTTGAAAGAGCCGACCATCATTTTATCAGAGAAGGAGTTGGGAGCAGCTCCAACTGGCATGGTATCTATTCCTGGGGGCAATGTGAGAATAGGTTCCGAAGAAGGCTTCGATCATGAAAGACCTATGTTTTGGGCCACAGTAAGTCCATTTTATATGGATAAATCTCCAGTTACCGTAGGAGAGTTTAGAACTTTTTTAGAGGCTACGGATTATCAAAGCGAAGCTGATAAATTTGGAAATGCAGGTATTATTCATGAAACCACAGCTAAAAACTGGATCCTTAAAGATGGGGCAAACTGGGAGTATCCGTTAGGCAAGGACTTCCCTAAATCGCCAGATAATCATCCCGTGACACAGGTCTCATGGAATGATGCCAATGCTTATGCCGCTTGGGCAGGTAAGCGTTTGCCTCATGAAATAGAGTGGGAGCATGCAGCCAGAAACGGCGTGAATAGCAGAGACATTTATGCGTGGGGGAATGAAATTAGTGTTAATGGGAAATACCTAGCGAATGTATGGCAGGGTACCTTTCCTGATTATAATGATAATATAGACCTCTTTACAGAGACCTCGCCAGTAGGTAACTTTGGCCAAAGCCCCTTAGGACTAACAGACCTATCTGGCAACGTATGGGAGTGGTGTTCTAATTATCACTTTGATTATAGATCCTTGATAATGGATAATGTACCCTCTAAATTTAAAGGCGAAAAAGCGGAACGCGGAGGCTCTTTTTTATGTGAGCCTAGCTGGTGTCATGGATACAGGGTGTCTGGAAGATCTTCTTCTTCCCCAGAAACAAGCCTTTTTCATTTAGGGTTTAGATGTGTAAAAGATATACCTTAAGACTTTGTAAGATAAGGACTAGCCTAGGGGCGAATTGGTGAGATGAAAAGAATACTAATGACTCTATGTACTGTTTTGGGATGTTATGGAGCTATTTGTCGGTCCTCGCATAATGTAACCATTACTATTCCTAAATCCGTTGCCGTAAGACTAAAACCAAACACACTAGCTTTCACGGACTTTGATTTTAATACTTCTGAGAGACTTAAAAAGGTATTACCAAAAATGGTGCTTCAACTTATCAAGTTCGGGCTAATAGTCGATGACCGGTTACTGCAAGGCCATGTCATTATTTTTTAGCAATATAGGAACATCAATCTCTGAAGACATGCCATGTTCTGTTTTAGCGATTCAAGAGGACACCTCACAATCTGGTTTACTACCTTGAAAGTGTCCAACGAAAGTATTGTTTCTGGTAACCCTGGAGATTTTGGTGGACAAACTAATTTCTTTGTAATCTAGTTTCAGGTCAACAAATTAATGTTTATCGCACTTCATTGTATTATGGACTTACTAATACGGGAAGCTCATAGACTCAAACCATAGATATCACGAATAATTCTGAAAAAGGTCAGGCTGTAGATATATACATAGGCGACTGGAACAGGTAATAAAAGGGTTCTCATACTTTATATGAGTCAGGGACTAAAGCCTACTCTTGTGCCAATTGGGTGGACTTGGAGACTAACTTTTTAAACATTCTGTCTAGAGAGTCCGGACAAATCATAGTTAATCTAAAGGATCTAGGCAAAGAGGAAGAGTTAGAAGCCATGAAATGGGTCATGGTCTATATTCAAGGCTCTGAGTTTATAGCGAAATTAGAAGGAGTTACTACAGGAATTCAAACTGAAAGAAATTAAGTACTGAGATTTGGAATTGACGTTTATCAGACTCTTGGTCTGCATAAATACGATGGACGCAAGAGCTATAGAATTAAGTCAAAACAATGACGAACATAATATTTTTGATTTGCATATTGGAAAAGTAAGTGGATAAGTGATACAAACTAAGACCTATTTAAAATTAACTGACATCACCACTGAGGAATAGTTTAAAAGCGAAGTGCAAGAATGTCCTATTTTCTCATTGGGAAAACGTGTTGTATCCTTACATTTGCTTGAAGGGCTTCCCAAAGACAGTATTCTAAGTTAGGAATTCTAGACTACGGAACCCCCGATTCTCTAGAGGCATTTGAACAAATAGTGGAGATAAAATAGGGTCCAAGTTTTGGGCCATGCTTTCTGAATGGTACCAAAAGTAATAGCAATTTCCAATCAAAAGGGTGGAGTAGGAAAAACTACTACAAGCGTGAACTTGTCTGTGGGGCTTGCCATGAGAGGCTACAAAGTACTTCTTATCGATACAGACTATCAGGCTTCCTGCACGGTGGCTTTGGGTATAAACCTACAGTACGACAATAAAAGCATTTATGCGGCCCTGGTAGGTTTGGCTCCTATTCAAGATTGTATTATTCCTACCAAAAGAAAGAATCTAGATATCATTCCGTCTACGCAGCATCTGGTCGGGGCAGAAATTGAGTTAATTACCGTAACAGAGAGAGAGTTTGTTCTGACGGAGAAGCTAGAGGTAATAAAGCCGCTCTATGACTTTATTTTTATAGACTGTCCTCCATCGCTGGGTATAGTGCCTATCAATAGTTTAATGGCTGCTGATTCGGTCATCATTCCACTTCAATGCGAATTTTTTGGCTTAGAGGGTATGCATATGCTATTAGATACCATTAAGATTTTGCAGGGAAGATTAAAACCTGAATTATATGTAGAGGGTATCTTAATGACCATGTTTGACCATGAGTCCGAGTTTTCTCGCACCATCATGTCGCTTATGCGGACAGAGTTTCCAGACGAAGTTTTTGACACGTTTATTCCGCGTGATCCAGACTTTATAGATTCCACGGCCAGCCAGATTCCAGTCATCGCCACAGGCAAAATGGACTCTATTGGTTTAAAAGCCTATGATAGGTTAATCTTAGAGTTTTTAGAAAAGTATAATCTAAGAAAAAGGAAGAAATAGTCTATCCTTTTAGGTTATTGGCTTTGCTTCCCACAACTGAAAAACCTGCTCTTTCCTCATATTCCTCTGCCGAAACCGAGAAGCCGTCAAATTCAGAGAATCTGGTATACTTTCCGATGAATTTTAGCTTTACATCGTCAATACTCCCACTTCTATTTTTGGCAATAATCAACTCCGCCATGCCACTGGTACTGGTCCCATCTTCTAGTGTATCTATGTCATAATACTCCGGGCGATAAAGAAACATCACCACATCTGCATCCTGCTCAATGGAGCCAGACTCTCTTAAATCTGAAAGCTGAGGTCTTTTGTCACCTCCTCTAGTCTCTACAGACCTACTAAGCTGAGAAAGAGCTATCACCGGGATATTTAATTCTTTAGCAAGAGTCTTAAGCGAACGTGAAATAGCCGCAATTTCTTGCTCACGGTTCATGCCTTGCTTCTGATTTCCTGCGGTCATAAGTTGAAGGTAATCCACTATCACCATCTTAATATTATGAAAGGCTTTTAGCCTTCTGGCCTTAGTGCGTAGCTCTAGAATAGAAAGAGCCGGGGTGTCATCTACATAAATAGGAGCGGTAGAGAGATTATTTAGTCTAGAGTGAAGGGCATGCCAATCTTCCTCATTCAAATCACCTTTCCTGAGTTTGTGACTATCTATTTCGGCTTCTGCAGAAATCAATCTTATCATCACCTGTTGGGAAGACATCTCCAAGGAAAAGAGAGCCACGGGCAAATGAAAATCAATAGCCGCATTTCTTAGGGCAGAAACCACAAAGGCTGTTTTTCCCATTCCCGGTCTAGCCGCAATGATAATGAGCTCGGTATTATGAAAACCTCCGGTCAATAAATCTAAAGAAGGGAAACCTGAAGGCACGTTGGTGTGATCTGAGTTTTCGTCGGTTTTGTTCTTTATTTCCTGAATAGTCTTTTCTACTACAGTACTTAATTCTGGAATGTTTTTATTTAGATTCCCTTCTTGAATATCTCGTAAGCTCTGTTCAGTGCTATCCATAAGGCCATAAATATCCGTAGTGTCTTCGTAAGCCTTATTTTTTACATTATCTAAAGTGTCTACTATCTTCCTCCTAATGGCATATTGTACTATAATACGAGCGTCATGTTCAATATGTGCCACTGTGGAATTACCCATAATACTGGCACAATAGGAAGACCCACCCACAAATTCCAACTCCCCGTTTAGGCGTAATTGATTAGTAACTGTGAGGAGGTCAATAGGTTCGGTTTTACCAAAAAGGTGAAGAATTGCCTGATAAATGGCGATATGCCTTTCATCTTGAAAACTATCTGGTTTAAGTATATCAATAACATGGGTCAGGGCGTCTCTTTCTTTTATAATGCCTCCTAAGACATTAGCTTCCAGAGCCTTCACATGAGAAGATTGTTGAAAAAGAGCCTGCTTTCTCTCAGGTTCTTTGTCTGGAAATCGTCTTCTGTTTTGTGTTTTTGCCATTGATTTTACTTCGGCAGGTCATCTTCGAAATACTTGCCTAAAATGAGTCTATTGGTCTAAACCCAATGTTTCTATAATTTCTGCTAACTCTTCTTCATTGTCAAAGGGTAGAGAAATTACACCTCTATCCATCGCACTTACATTGATTTTTAAGGGAACCAATGTTTTACCTTTTAGCGACATTTCTTCAATTCGCATATCTTCTTTATAGCCTTCTAAAGGAGAAAGAGACTTACCAAATCCAGTTTCTGCTTTCACCATTTCTTCTACCTTACGGGCAGAAAGACCTTGTTCTACTATTTTTTCAAAGAGCTCTAATTGATAATCTTCATCTTCTATGGTAATCAAAGGCCTAGCCTGACCCATTGTCAATTTACCAAGCACTATGGCAGATTGAATAATGGCCGGTAATTGAAGCAGCCTTAGATAATTATTTACGGTAGTTCTGTTTTTACCCACACGACCACCTAGTTCTTCCTGCTTTAAGTCACACTCTTTCAGCATTCGCTCAAAAGAAAGAGCCACTTCTATGGCATTCAGGTTTTTCCGTTGAATATTCTCAATAAGAGCCATTTCCAACGAACGCTGGTCGTCCACATTACGGACATAGGCAGGCACTTTTTCTAGGCCCACCAGTTTGGCAGCCCGGAGTCTTCTTTCTCCAGAAATTAATTCATAAGTGCCATCAGTTAACTCTCTAACTGTAAGCGGCTGAATGATTCCATGCACCTTGATGGCGTCTGCCAATTCTTGAAGGGCAGTAGTGTCGAAATCTGTTCGTGGTTGGTGCGGATTGGCCTTTATGGCCTCAATTGAAACCTCTTTTACACCCCTGAAAGACGTAAGCTTATGGCTAACCATAAGGTTACTATCACTCAGCAATGAATTAAGGCCTTTTCCCATATCAAGCGGCATTCTCTAACTCTTGCTTAAACTCTGGTAAATTATTTCTTCGCAGGAGCTCTTTGGCTAAGTCTATATAACTTATGGCTCCTTTATTTTCTAAGAATTTGATATCAAATTCTTCGCCTTTATCTCCAGTAAACATGAGAAGAGCTGGCAAACCGTAACTCGGAGCTTCTGCAAGTTTCACGTTTCTTGGTACTATGGTTTCAAAGCACAGTGTATTAAAATAGCCTCTCACATCATCTACCACCATTTTAGATAGATTCGTACGGCCATCATACATAGTCAGTACGTACCCCTCAGATTCTAATTCTGGATTAAGACGTTTTTTAATGATATCTATGGTGTCTTTTAGCTTCGCGATTCCTTCCAAAGCAAAATACTCACATTGTACAGGTATCAAAACAGAGTCTGAAGCAACAATAGAATTAATTACCATCAAACCCAATGAGGGAGAGCAATCAATAAAAATGAAGTCATACTCATCTTTTAAAGGATGCAGCAAGTCTTTCAAAATATACTCTCTAGCTACCTGATTTACGATTTCAAGCTCAAAACCCGCCAAGTCTATATGAGAAGGAATGATATCTAAATTAGGAATTTGAGTAGAAACAATACAGTTTCTTATATCCGAATCACCTATAAGAGCGGAGTACATATTGTCTTTCCGGTCTTTGCTGTCTATACCTAGTCCAGAACCCGCGTTAGCCTGGGGGTCAGTATCTACTATGAGTATTTTATAGTCTAAAACCGCCAGAGAGGCAGAAAGATTAATGGCCGTTGTAGTCTTACCTACACCACCTTTTTGATTAACAATAGAAACAATTTTTCCCATAATAATTGGATTTTGAGGATCCAAATATAACCGAATTTAAAGCTAGCATCTCGGGTAGTTTTGTTATTGTCGACAAGTTTTTGAAAATGTGGATAAGATCAGAATAGGAATCACCCAAGTTGAGCGTCATACCTCAGCAAACAGGAATGATTCAACTAAAGGTGTACCTTTTGGCCTTAAATACGAAAATCCCCTTCGCCAAAGGCAAGGGGGATTGTTGGTTTGCATATCTAACCACTATTTTAAATCTTCTAAAAGGCTAAGAATGTCATCAGTTATTTGGCCCATCTTATTATCAAAATCATGAGTCGCCTCATAAACCAAACGAAACTCACTTTGTATATTTTTTTTTCGGAGAGCTTTATTCAGTTTTTCGCCCTGTGCTTTATCTACTAAAATATCATTCCCTCCATAAAAGAGCAGCGTGGTTGGATTTTTCTTGTGAACCATGAAATATGGACTCGCCTCTTTATACGCCTCTGGGTTTGCTTGGTAAGATTGACCAATGAGTAACTCCGTCAAGTTTCTATTTTTATCGTCAAAAATACCTTGATGTATGGCCTTATCTGTCAAATCTTTGGGAGCAGCCATGGCTATAACGGCATCTATCTCCCTTCTTCTGAATTTATAGGCATACGAAAGAGCTAAATGTCCCCCAGAACTATAGCCCCAAAGAACTACCCGATCAGACAAGCCTAGATTGGTTTTCAGGCTATCATGGTGTTCGAAAAATAAACTAAAATCGTCCATGATTTCCGCAAAATTTGTGTCGTTATGGTCTGCCAAACGGTGGTTTATATTGAATACAGCTAGGTTTAGGCCTTTTTTGGTAAATTCATAGACTACAGAGTTGAGATAGCTTTTATCTAATAAACTCCATCCACCACCGTGTACCATAATTAAAGAAATGGTTGGTTTTTCTGCAAAACTACTGTCCCTTTTGGGCAAGTATAAATCGTATTTTTGGTAAGGGTCTTCTCCATAGTTTTGATTATACCTAGTTTCATAAATGAGCTTGTAATCTGTTCTAAGTGCGTCTCCTAAAGTGGCTTTTCTTTGAAAGGGCTCTAAGGCACGAAATTCCTCACAAGAGGTCAGAAAGCAACAAATAAGTAAAGACAGAATAAGCTTTTCCATTTGAGTAGTGATTGATATCAA
This sequence comes from Arcticibacterium sp., assembly GCA_047623945.1. GTDB lineage: Bacteria > Bacteroidota > Bacteroidia > Cytophagales > Spirosomataceae > Arcticibacterium. The sequence continues at coordinate 24,245 of JBLHOT010000050.1, forward strand.
TTATGCTATTAAAAAGGTGTGCCGTAGGGATAAGTTTAAAGCTCCCCATTTCGTGGGGGATTTTTTACACAAGATTCCTCAAATGGGTAATTTGAGGTGCGGCCATTTCTTGAAACCCCAAATTGACCCAAATGGGAAATCTATTCCTCAGAAAATAGATAGTTGCAGATTATAATGCCTTGGAATAGTTATTTGATGTGGATTTGTTGAAACAAAAAAATGCTTAATCATGGAAAATAGAAATGTTAGTAAATCTGGAATCGCTGCTGTTTTATTAGGAGGTGCTTTCCTCGTAGCGGCAGCTGCTGGTATTTATCAATACCAAAATGCAGGTGAACTCAAACAAGACATGTCGGACGTGGTGGTTCAAAACGAAGCTCTAGAAACAAGGCAAATAGAGGTTCAGGAGGAAATGACATCTATCGAGGCGGATTTAAGTCGGAAAATAGCAGAAGCTGAGGCGTCTGCCAAAGAACTAGAAGAACTGAAGAGTGCCTCTAAGAAAAGCGGTGTTTATTCTTTCAAAGCCAAAAAGAGAAGGCAGGAATTGGAAAACGAACTTGCTCTTAAAAATGATGAAATAGGAAATCTTCAAGGGCAAATGAACAAGCTTTCTGAAGCCAATCTAGGTTTAAAAAATAATTTAGAAGTAGTACCTGTTCTAGAAGCCGAAAACGAGGTTTTGAAAAGTGAAATTGCACTTTGGGAACAAAAGTATGCTGTGCTGGAGGAGGACTTCATGAAACTTAATACGCGATATCAGAAGCTCATCTATGACGCTCCAGCAGACAATTTTAAAGTAGAAATATTAGGAAATAAAGACCGTTTGACCTCGAAAGCAAGAAAAGCGGAGCGTATAAGGGTTTCATTTTTAATGCCAGCCTATCTTCAAAAAGTCCAAGCAGGTAACGAAACCCTTTATTTGAGTCTTTTTGATGAAAAAATAGAACCCCTAGAAGGCGTGATTAAGGAGGTTAACCTAAGTTCTGAGAAAGGCTCTATTCCAGTGGCGGTGCATGCGATGATAGATGTCGATTATAGCAAAAATCCTCAGGTGGTAAGCTTTACGGTTAATACAGATGAGAAGCTCTCAGAGGGTTCTTATAAAGGAAAAGTGTACTCTAAGGATGATTATTTGGGGACTGTAGATTTTAGATTACGTTAAATTTGTTGGAGGCCTTCGGGCCAGATTCTTATATGGTTTAGTTAAGGTCAATTTATTGGCCGCCTAAGTGCTTTTAAAAGCCCGCTAGTTTCTAGCGGGCTTTTTTTGTGCTTATCATTTGGGGAATCTTAGCCAATAAGTTTTTGGTCTGAGACCAAAACATAGAATAAGTCTAGGGAGTGTCCTTCACCAGCGAAGATCTGCAAATGGTAATTCTCTTATCATTAAAGCCTTTAGTTGGGACACTAACGGTAAATTGTATGAGTAGTGGGAGGTTGCGTGGTAGTTTCCTATCAAACCACTACGCAGTTTGAGCGGACTGCAAACCTTAATATTTAGTTACTAAACTGCCATTACTTATACATTTTGTGTGTGCCCAGCATGGGTATCTTTTCTTTACTAAAGTAAAGGATTAATCTAGAGGGTGCAAGTCCCTTATGGGTGGAGATGAGACTCCAAACCATTAGTAAGCTGCAAGGGTGCTAACTGTGAAGTTTAACCTGAAGGAATCGGGTCGCCGAAGGGGCAGGACTACAAACTCAGGTACTGACGACAATTCCATTGCGGACAAAAACCATATACAGAGGCTCTAAAGAAGGGATAAGCAAGCACATCATTTTAAAGTCCAAAGGCTGAAAAGCAAAGTTTCTTTAAAAGTAGATATGGCAGGAATTAGAGGAAAGAAGGTGCCATTACCTGGGGAGCTCTCCATTTTTACGAGTTAGATAAGGAGAAGTCACAGGAACGCCTGCCGGCAGAGGTCATAGTACTTATGGAAACGAGCGGAGATTGTCAAAAAAAACATATCTCCGAGGCCTCACAAAAGAGGAAGGACTGGGCGTATTCTAAGACCTTGATATCTCCAAACTTTAAGCGGCTTTTTTGCTTTTAGCCAATTTGTTGGAGTAGTTATCCACATATGGATTTTGGTTTCTAACTACGGCAAACATTCTTAGAATTAATTTAAACCTGACTGCATTTAGAACAACACCATAGTGTTTTCCTTTTTCTGTTTTGGCTTTATAGAAGGCCTTCATTTGTGGATCATAAACTATACTGATGACCTTGCACCCATCGAAAGATAGGATTTAAGATTTTTATGTGAATAGAAGCTCACGTGCGGTTTTCCTTTTAGAGGTGTTCCCGAAGAGTTTTCAAAAGGTGCTACTCCACAGAGGGAAGCGTATTTTCTTGGGTCCGTGAACTTAGTAAAGTTTTCCGTATAAATAAGAGTGGCAACAGCGTTGACAAATCCGATTCCAGGGATGCTAGTCAGTAAATTATAGTTGGTTTGTAACTCTATGTCAGAGTTTATTAAAGCCACTATTTCGGTTTCAACCTTTTCAATTTCACGGTTTGCCAAATAGCATGCTTTTGAATTTTCTCAAGAAAGGATCATTGTCCTTCAGACTAAGCTTATGCTTCCATTCTGAAATATGAACGGTAAAGGTTTTCCTGACTTGAATAAAGGAATCTCGCTGACTAAAAAGCTTTTTTAGCTCAAATACAATCACCGATGCTACTTTCTCGGGAGTTATAGAGCCTTGCTTTTCGAAGGCATACTTAGCGATTCTTTTTGAGTCCGCCTTATCACTTTTGCCATGAGTTATGCCCATTGACCGTTTGATTTCTAGGCCAGAGACTCTGGTGAACTTTATACTCTTGGCGGCACAAAACTGTACCAAACGATACTCGTAATATCCCACATATTCGAAAGTGAGCCAGCATTGTTTAATGTCACAACCATGCTTTTTTAACCAAGCTAAAAGAGCTTTAAAACCGTATCCCCCCGAGCAAGTACATCTTGAAATCCATTATCTAGTCATAGATCTTTGTAATCAAAAAGGATTATGAAGATGGATTGGCAAGAGATTTTGATTGAGTTTTCTGGGAGTGGCGTTACTGCTAAGCAGTTTTGCAAAGAACGGTCAATAAATAAGGCTACCTTCTATTACTGGAAGAAGAAGTTGTCGGCAAACAAAGAACACCTAAAAGGCTTTCTAGGTATAGATGTAAGTGCCCCAAGTAAGG
>JBLHOT010000051.1:0-27317 GCA_047623945.1 Arcticibacterium sp.
ATATTCTCGACAAAACTCGAACCCAGGATTTTATCACTATTGCGAAAACTGCCATTTTTATACTTACTAATTTAAAGTTACTAAAGTGTCACTAATCTTAGTTTTCTTTCATAAGTATTCTTACTCGGACTGACATCTGGAACTCCCAGTGGTAGGTCGAGCATGCACGAGATCCTCTAAAAGTAACCAGCCTGCTTTCTTTTCTCCATGGCTGCCTCTGAACGTTTATCGTCTATTCGGGCTCCTCTTTCAGATATTTCTGCACTTAGAATTTCATCAATTATAGTATCAATATTATCGGCATCTGACCTTACTGCTGCAGTGCAAGTCATATCTCCCAAGGTTCTAAATCTCACGGTCTCTTCATAAACCTCCTCGTCGTCCATTTTATTGACGAATTTAGACTCCGACCAGATAAGACCGTCACGGTCAAAAACCTTACGCTTATGAGCAAAGTATACAGAAGGGATTTCAATTTTCTCTTCTTTGATGTAATTCCAAACATCTAATTCTGTCCAGTTTGAGATAGGAAATACTCTTACATTTTCCCCCATTTCAATATTACCATTCAGCATATCAAACATTTCAGGTCTTTGCTTCTTAGCATCCCATTGACCAAAATCATCTCTTACCGAGAATATTCTTTCTTTGGCTCTGGCTTTCTCCTCGTCTCTTCTGGCTCCTCCCATGCAGGCATCAAATTTAAAAGCCTCGATAGAATCAAGCAGGGTCACTGTTTGAAGAGCGTTTCTACTGGCATATTTACCTGTCTCTTCTTTGACCTTTCCTTCTTGTATAGATTGCTCTACGCTACCTACTAAAAGCTCTAAACCTAGTTCGGCCACTAGCTTATCTCTAAATTCAATAGTCTCTGGAAAATTATGACCCGTATCTACATGCAATAGCGGAAACGGAATCTTACCTGGATAAAAGGCCTTCTGAGCAAGCCTAACCAGAGTAATAGAATCTTTTCCACAAGAGAAAAGAAGAGCTGGTTTCTCAAACTGAGCCGCCACCTCTCTCATGATGTAAATGGCCTCGTCTTCCAATTGCCTTGGAAAACTTCTGTTAGTATCTTTTGTAATCTTACTCACGCTAAATCTATACTTAATAATTATCTTAATCCTTTCTTAAACTTACCACCCTTATGACTTAACTTCATGAAGTCCACATTCCTTTTGAGAAGCTTCCCAGTACCATCTTCCGGCTCTTGGATGCTCTCCTTCTGTGATAGCTCTGGTACATGGACCACAGCCAATACTTACAAATCCTTTTTTATGAAGACTATTTTGCGGCACATTATGCTCCTTTAAATACGCCTCCATTTGCTCAAAATTCCAATCTATGAGCGGGTTGAACTTATGCACTTTATTGGCTTCATCCCACTCCCACATTTTCATTTCCTGTCGATTATCAGACTGGTCTGCTCTTAAACCAGTAATCCAAACATCGGCATCTTTAAGAGCTCTTTTTAAAGGTGCTATCTTTCTAATAAAGCAGCATTCCTTTCTGTCTGCCACAGAGTTAAAAAAACTATGAAAACCCTTTTCTTTGACAAGGCCTTCTACCTGAGCAGTCTCTGGAAAATAAGTGGTGAACTCCTTTTTATAGCGAGCTTTGGTATTATCCATCACCTCATAGGTTTCAGGAAAGTGCCTGCCCGTGTCTAAAGTAAAAACCTCAATAGGCAAGCTCTGATTAAATATGGCATGAGAAATAGCTTGGTCTTCTTGACCGAAAGAGCTTGAGAATACCACGTTTTCGTGATTATTACTTACCCATTTTAGCCTCTCCTCTAATGTTTTACTTAATAATTCTTCCATCTTAATGTATTAAAAGAGTATGCCAACTACATTTATTAAACTCACTAAAATCACGACTACAGCCACCACTATCATTAATGCTTTTTGCGGAATAAACTTAACCAAATAAGCCCCCAATGGGGCTGCAAAAATACCACCAATTATTAAGGCGGCAATGAGCTGCCAAGCTTGAGTGTCTACAAAGAGCATGAAAATACCGGTACTAAAAAAAGCCACAAAAAATTCGGCCGTGTTTACTGTCCCGATAGTCTCTTTGGCTGGATTACCCTTACTTAATAGATTTGAGGTAACTAAGGGCCCCCATCCACCTCCGCCAATGGCGTCAAAAAAACCTCCATAAAATCCTAAGAACCCTAAGTTTTTATTGCTAGGAATTTGAGGCCTGGCCTTAAATGCCTTCAAGAATATCATAATTCCTAAAAAAACTAAATATGCGGAGATATATGGTTTTATAAACTCCCCATCAATCACTTCTGAAATCACATAGGCCCCAATCATGGAACCTACTACGCCCGTAACAACAATCCTGAAAAACATATTCTTATCTATATTTCCTAAGAAAATATGAGATAAGCCAGACACACCAGCTGTGAAAACTTTAGCCGTATGAACACCTGCGGTGGCATAAGCAGGAGGCACACCTACACTCATCATTAAAGAACTACACGTGGCTCCATAGGCCATCCCAAGTGCTCCATCAATAAGCTGAGCAATAAAACCCACGAAAACAAAAAAGTAAAACAGTGAGTCAAGTTCAAATGTGCCTTTATCAAAGTCTACATAAACACGGTATACCAAAACCGCCAAAAGGGCTACTTTCATCATAACCATCATGATAGCCACATTTCTGAATTTGATATTGTCGCTAAGCGAAAGAGCTAATTTCCTCATGCTACTTTTTGAAATAGGGATATTTGCTTTTTAACATCTGAACCAAAGCCATTTTGAAGTGCATGAACTACGTTTCCTATAACAATAACTGCTGGGTTACTCATTGAGTTTTCGTCTGCTAGGACGTCTAAATTGCCTGCCATGCCTACACACATCTTCTCTCCTTCTGTAGAAACCTGCTGGATAATAGCGGCAGGAATGGATGACTTACCTATTTCAGAGAAAATACTGGCTATTTCTGAAACCTTACTCATGCCCATAAGGATAATTAAGGTAGACTTGGAACTAGACGCCAAGCGAATGTCTTGACTCAAGCTTCCATCTGCTTTATGGCCCGTAATCACCCAATATCCATCTGCATAATTCCTGTCCGTTAATGGCACTCCAACAAGGCCAATAGAATTAACTGAAGAAATACCTGGTATGTAGGCTGTTTTTATACCACGCTCTGTGGCATAATTAATTTCCTCCACTCCTCTTCCAAACACAAACGGATCTCCACCTTTTAGGCGAACCACGTGGCCCCTTTCATATGCTTTTTTTACAATAAGAACATTTATTTGGTCTTGAGTAATACCTCTTTTATGCCCACGTTTACCCACATAAATCAATTCGACCTCTTCAGAACAGTAATCCAGTAATTCTCTAGAGGCCAGATTATCGTACAAAACAACATCCGCTACTTTTAAAGCTTTTATGGCCTTAAGCGTTATTAAATCTGGGTCGCCAGGACCTGCTCCCACTAATGTTAATTTAGGAGTAAGCATTAGACTAATTTAAGGTCAAGAGATTTTCTATAGGTCATAGCACTATTTAGGAATGAACTCGCCTGAGTTAAATAACCATTGGCGAAGTCAAGTGAAGGCTCATTTTTCTTTATTTGAAGAATTTCCTCGGCAACAAGCCCGCCAAATTCTTCTTTATAGTGCTCATCAAAGTCGGCGATAACGCCCATTTGCGTGTTAGTTTTAACACCTTTATCTAACAACAGTCCTTTCGCAGCATTCACTTGAGATGAGTAAGCATGATAAATGGCATCTGCGTATCTTCCATCTGCAATAGCCTCTTTAGCATTATCAATCTTCTCCTCAGATTCTAAGAAAAGGATACCTACCAAATCCACTATCACTGAAGCACATTCTCCAATTCCAATTTCCGTTTTAAACTGCTCCTCTCTTCCCCAGTCAATAAAGTCAGTATCTACTAATTTTTCTAAATCAGCCAAAGGCTTCAATAAATCGTAGAAATATATCTTCCCTTGTCTGTCATAATAGTCATTAAAACGCTCTTCAGACTGAGCATTCGTATCAAAATCACTTAAAACTAACCTTAAAACATCAGGCCCTTTTTTGCTTGGCACTTTGATTACCTTATCAGAAGCTCTTCCTATTCCATCACCAACAGTTCCACCACCCAAAAGCACCTGCAAGGCTGGCAAGACTCTTCTGTCTTTGGCTCTCATACTGCTTCCATGAAAACCGATATTCGCCATTCCATGCTGTCCACAAGAATTCATGCAACCAGATATTTTAATCTGAATATCATTATTCTTTATAAGGGCAGGATACTCCTTCTCAATAACCTCTTCCAACACTTTAGTAACAGCCGTGCTATCAGAAATAGCTAGGTTACAGGTGTCTGTACCAGGACAAGCAGTAATATTCACTACACTATTAGCTCCTGCCTCTGCATAGCCATATTGGGCTAAAACGGTATAAACATAATCCAGATTGGCCGCTGGTATATTTCTCAGGAATAACCCTTGATTGATAGAGATTCTGATATCGTTTCCCACGTATCCCTCTAAGGCTTCTATTAAATTTCTAGAATTATTTGTGTTTATATTTCCCAAAGGAACTCTAACATAAACACCAAAAAGTCCAGCTTTGCTCTGCTCGATGACATTGGTTGCTTTCCAATTATCGTATTTAGTGCTGTCTTCAATAACCGTTTCCCCATCCAAAGTTTTGTACGCTAATTCTGGAGCATCCACAACCGTGTTTATCTCAAAAGTTTGAGATTTCAAAGCGGATCTTTCTTCTTCTAATAGTGCCATAAAGGCATTCAGCCCAACCTTGGTAAGAAGAAATTTCATCCTAGCCTTACTCCTACTGTTTCGCTCTCCGTGACGGTCGAAAACACGAAGTACAGACTCAGTTAATGGAATTACTTGATTTTCTGGAAGGAATTCGTAAGCCACATCTGCCATTCTTGGCTGAGCTCCAAGCCCTCCACCTACTAAAACTTTAAAACCTCTTTCCCCATTTTTAATTTTAGGAATAAACCCTAAATCATGGATATAGGCCAAAGACGTATCTGCATCCGTACTTGAAAAAGAGAACTTCATTTTTCTTCCCATTTCTTGACAGATTGGGTTTCTCAAAAAGTACTCAAAAACGGCGTGAGCATATGGCGTGACATCAAAAGGTTCATCCTTGTCGATACCCGCTGTAACAGAGCCCGTAACATTTCTTACCGTATTCCCACAGGCTTCTCTTAGTGTAACGCTATCTCTTTCTAGCTCGCTCCATAATTCTGGAGTTCTGTCTAAGCTTACATAATGAATCTGAATATCTTGCCGTGTGGTTAAATGCAAATTTCCAGTAGAGTACTCATCAGAAACAGCACAGATTCTCCTCCATTGGTCAAAAGACATTTTGCCATAAGGTATTTTAATTCGTATCATTTGAACGCCTTCTTGACGCTGACCGTAAACCCCCCTAGCCAATCTTAAGCTTCGAAATTTTTCCTCATTAATCTTACCTTCTTTAAAAAGTTGGATTTTTTCACCCAACTCTATGATATCTTTTCCGACTAAGGGATTCTCGTGTTCTGTTCTAAAACTCTGCATTCTTTTAGTTTCCTTTTATGAAAATTTGCTCTGCAAAAATATTATTAATCTACTAAACTAATAGACTAAGTAGATTAAAAGTTCAAAAAAAAGCTAAATTATGTCATAAACAGCTCCTTCTATAGCCATTTCAACGTTTTCAAAGGACTCCTTAGCTTCTAAAATATGTTCATCCGAAGACTTATATCGTGAAGAAAGATGCCCTAAAAGCAACTTTTTTACTTCTGAGGCTTTAGCAATCCTAGCGGCTTGAAGAGCTGTGCTATGCTGTGTCATTTCCGCTCTTTCTTCTAAATCATTTAAAAAAGTAGCTTCATGATACATTAGGTTTGCTCCTTTTGCTATCGGAACAATTTCAGGATAATAGGCAGTATCAGAACAATACGCAAAGACTTTTTTAGGCGTCCCTCTCTTTGTTAGATCGGCGGCCTTATAGGCTACTTTGGTCAAAGGATCTATTACATCCTTTCCGTCTTTAAGTTTGTTATAAAATGGTATAGGAAAGTTTTCTGGCAGTTTATGAGCTTGTATATGTCTATCACCTTCTTTTTCAGTCACTAAAAAACCTGTTGACTGCACCCTGTGAACAAGTGGAATACTTTCGATTTTAAAACGTGATCTATCTAAAAGTACTTCCCCTTCCGTATTTCTATTTAAAACAAAATTGAGTTCATAGTTTAATGTGGTATTCGCAGCTGCAAATTGAATATCAAGAATTTCAAGCAATCCCTTTGGGCCTATTAGGGTAATAGACTCTCTTCTGCCTTTTAAATTAAAACTTGATAGTAGACCAATTAATCCAAAATAGTGATCTCCATGCAAATGGCTTATGCATATGGTCTTAATGCGACTAACTTTGATAGAATTCTCCAATAACCTGTACTGCGTTCCCTCTCCACAATCTATGAGGATATACTCATTATCTATACTTAGCAGAAAAGCTGATGGATTTTTATCCACTTGTGGAGAGGCAGAACCCACTCCTAAAACAGTTAACTTCAATATATTATCGTTTAAGCATCGCCCATTTCATTTAGAAATTGATTTTCTAAATCGTTCATAAATATAGCCTCCTTTGCCTCGTGAAAAGAAGGTAAGCACACCGCATCTCCAAATTCGTATTGAGAAGGACTTTTAACCCCAATTACTACAACTATTCCCTTATACTTGATCACCATAGATGTTAATTCACTAACAAAAGTCAATTCTTCCTCTTTGATAGGAGCCGAGGATAGATCAATGATAACGGATGGTTTCACATCAGTCAGAATAATGGACTTAAGTTCAGATAGAACTACTTTCTGACTTTTCCCTAAAGCATCCAGTTTGATAAAGAATGCTTCTTCTAACTTTTCAAATGTACATGTCATTTCGTATTGTTCTTTTCTAGTTCCCAAATTTTAGCATCTACCAAAAACCTAAACCAAAAACCTTGCAAAAAGTGAAATATAAGCCCAGGTGCTCCTTCTCTAAAGCCACCCTTGACAATAAACCTATAAAAGAAGTATAAAAATACACGCCAAAAAGGAGGATAACTGTAATACTCCATTCTTTGATATCTCCGCTGCTCCATCTCATTCCCATTCTTTAGAGCCTGCACCCTTCCTTTGCCAGCACTTAGTTTATAAGCCATCACGTCTTCAGCCTCTAGACTTGACCATTTGTTATGCCGAGCAGTAAAAACAGACAGCGACTCTGTAATGATATCTATTACATTATGCTGGAGGACAATGGCCTCTCCATCTATAAGAAAGTGCTGGTCGTACTTCTTCAACTCACACTGACCAAAGTTTTTTCTGAAAATTATGCCATGATAAACAGGGAAATGTCCCCCTCGTTTTATCCATTTACCTAAGAATATTGTTCTTCGAGATGCCATAAAGCCATTAATATGGCTAGGTACTCCTGCACTAAAATGCTCTTGCAGCTCATATATTAACTCTGGCATCACCCGATGATCAGCATCTAGATTCAAGATAAAGTCATTGCTAATTTCTAGGTTATCAAAAGCCCAATTACGTTGAATGCTGTAGTTTTCAAAAGTATTTTGAACAACTTTAACACCTTTATAATTAGAAACAATGGCTAAGGTAGAATCCGTAGAAAAAGAATCTAGGACATATATTTCATCCACAAAACCGTGAATACTATCTAAGCAGTCGCCAATATTTTGTTCTTCATTGAAGGTAAGTACAATTGCCGTTAAAGGCAGTTTTTTTACAGAATTCGGGTTGCTCATTGGGCAAAGATAATTTTTTTGTTTTTCGCGTAACCATTCAATCGGCCTATATTTTTATTTCCTACATTTGTGTATTACAGAAACCCGAATTTCGTCAATGCGAATTTTACTGATTCATCAGTTCCTTTGGTCACATTATAAAGCTGGTATTTTTAAAGAATTAGAGACTCTTTTTCAGTCAAACCCTGACGATGCAATTCACATTATCCAAACCGCCAAATACGAAAAATCTAGATTGGATTTTGGCGAAGCGGACACATCCATACATACCTACAATTACGAGCTTCTATATGATGGTATATATGAGGACACCAGCATCTTTTTTAGGATAAAGAAAGTCTTCAATAGAATTCGGGCATTTAAACCCACTATAGTAACATTACCTGGATATTATGATCCTGCTATGGTTTGCATTCATTTTTTATGCAAAATCATGGGAATAAAAGTTACCCTTTCTGTTGATTCTACGGAGTCTGACAATCCAAATATTTGGTACGCTGAATTAGTTAAGAAGTTTATTGTTTTTTTAACAGACGGCTTTTTTTGCTACGGTACAAAATCCGCGAATTACATATTAAAGCTAGGTGCTCCTGAAAGCAAAATACTTCTTCGTAGAAATTCGGTCAATAACGACTTTGTCGAAAAAGTACACTCCAACTATAAATCTTCAGTGGAATACGATATTGAAAGAAAACAATACCCAAAATATAATTTCATTTTTGTCGGGCGATTTTTGAAATTGAAAAATCTAAAGCTACTTCTAGAAAGTTTTTCTTCCCTTTCTTCCGCACAAGAATGGGGGATTATTCTAGTGGGCGACGGACCTGAAAAGGAGGCACTGATGATTAGTTACGAATCTAACCAAAACATTTTCTTCTTAGCCCCTCAAGATTGGAAGTCCGTTCCAAAAAAAATGGCATTGGCAGATGTTTTAATACTTCCTAGTTATTCTGAACCTTGGGGCCTTGTCACCAACGAAGCCATGGTTTGTAAAATGCCAATAATTATTTCCAACCAATGCGGTTCGGCGGCAGATTTGGTAGAAAACAATATAAACGGGTTTACTTTTGATGCGTATAGTAAGAACGAGTTAATTACTCGAATGCAGTTTTTCGTAAACTCCCCTGATCAGCTTAACCAGTTTGGAGAAATATCTAGTAAAAAAATCAAGGAGTTTTCTCCTCTTATTGTAGCTCAAGAAATGTTTAAGGGGTACAAAAAAATCAAATAAAACCTAATGAGGATAAGCGACTACATATTAAAACACCGAGATGCTTTTGCGATAAGTATGGTGTTTTGTAGCGGCCCATTAAATTATGCACTTCGAGATGGATTGGGTCTTGCCCCAAACAGCACTATTTTTTCAACTTTAATGATGTTTGGACCTATATTCTTAGTGCTTCCCTTCAGGAATCTTAAACAATTAGTCGTTCAAAAAACGCCTTTAGTTGGTCTCGGAATTCTCTTTTTGCTAATGGTACTGACTTTTATGTGGGTTTATCCTGTTGATGAATACGTACCACGAGGCTTTTTTATTTATGACCACTTTGTAATTATTATAGTCCTTTATTTTTATTTTTATTTGGCTACTGTTCGAGAATCTCAATTAAGAATAAATTTCCTGAAAATTTGCATCGCAATTTCACTTATAGGTTCCCTCGGCCTCATCTTTTATGTCATGAGGAACCCTAATTATGTTTTAGGCCAACGTTTTGCTATTGCCTATGGTGATAGCTCAGAAGGAGAGGCAATGGGAAACCCTCATATTTTTGGAAGAGGTGCATTTTTTGGCATTGTGGTTTCAGCCATACTCTTAAAATACGAAAAGTCAAGACTGTATAACTACCTCACCTATTTTGCCTTGATTATATTCTTTGCCGTCTTAATTCTTTCTCAGGCAATGTCAGCTATTATATCTGCCTTTCTTTTCATACTTTTTTTTATGTGGTATAACTCCACCTTGAAAAGTATCTGGAAAGGCGTCAAAATCCTTTTCTCTAAATGGTATGTTTGGGTAGCTATTATTGGTTTCTCGCTAAAGGGAATTGATTTTATGAGGAGGAATGAGGCCATCATTGAACTAGGTTATAGGGTTGTTGAAAGACGAGTAACAAAGTTATTATCTACTTTCTTACCTGCGGATGATAGTGAATTTGACCATTATGGCACAAAAAAGAAAGAAGTGGATGACTCCGCTTCCGGTCGAGTAAAAAAACTTAAATCTGTTAAAAAAGTATTCTTAAAGAACCTTGATGACGGAAATTATTTGAAAATACTATTTGGAAATGGGTATTTCGCACTATATGTTGATATACCTGTTATAGAAGTTTTTAATTCCTATGGACTTATCGGGTTTCTACTATTTGGATACTTTTTTTATCTCATGCTCAAATATTGCTTAAAGGAGTTCGGACAGCCGTCTAGCATCATTTCTGAATTTGCCGCATACGGATTTCTTTACTTTTTTGTCTTTTCCTTCACTAATGGCCTTATCATAGATTATAATAGGTGGACCTTCTTTGCTCTTGTTTGTAGATTTATGCCCGAGCTAAAAAGAACTATTTCACCAAAAAAAGAAACTTCCCTTGAGCCAAAGCCGTCAAAATAATTTTGATTTGATTAGACTCTTAGCTGCCATACAAGTTATGCTTTACCACGGCTTGACTTTTTTTAATCTAGGAACCCCTTGGCAAGTCCCTTTGAGAAATATAGTTTCCTATTTCCCGGGAGTTCCCATCTTTTTTGCCATAAGTGGCTTTCTTATATATAAGTCCTTGGAAAGAAATAGTCAGGACTTAAAAAGGTATTTTAAAAATAGGTTGATCAGGATTTTCCCAGCTTTATGGGTCTGTCTTCTATTCACTATAACTCTCCTTTTCCTAGCCAATCAGATAACCTTATCCTCCATACTTTCTGCACCTTTTGCCACTTGGTTTCTAGCACAAATAAGTATTGCTCAATTTTATAAGATCCCATTACTGTCAAATTGGGGAGTAGGTCATCCAAATGGTAGCCTTTGGTCCATTTCTGTGGAGCTACAATATTATTTTTTTCTACCCCTACTATTTATAAGCATTCTTAGATTAAAGAATAGTCTCTTATTTAAAAATACAGTGTTTTTTGTCATAGCCTTAATCTCTATTTTCTATAATCAGTATAGAGAAATAGTGCTTCTAGATAATGAATTAACAGGGAAGATTTTAGGTGTAGTTTTAGTAAACTACTTGTACTTTTTCTGCTTTGGTATACTTATACACCTGAATTTCAATAGACTAAAGAAATTTCTTATTGGAAAAGGTGGCTTGTGGCTAATTGTGTTCATTGCATACAATCTCATTTTCAAGACTTGGCTGGGATGGTTTCATACAGTTTATGAAACCTCCCTTTGGGGAGTTATCGGAGCTTCACTTCTAGCCATAGCCACCATATCTTTAGCCTACAGTTTCACTACTTTAAGTCAGAGGCTATTAAAGGGAAATGATATTTCATATGGGATTTACATCTATCACATGCCAATATTTAACTATTTTTATCACCAACAAAGTCAGATTAGTTCAGCAAAGCTTATTGGCATAACTGCCCTTGTTATTTTAGCAGCCACTTTATCATGGCAATTTGTGGAAAGTAGACTTTTGAAATTTAAAGCATAATTCACTTTGACATAAAAGTGAATTTATAAACAAAAACATATGCAATTCAGCCTCTTTACGGATTACGACATTCATCTTTTTAAGTCTGGGAAACATTTTAAATTGTATGAAAAATTAGGCTCTCATGTGGTGCATCACGAAGAGGTAAAGGGAACATACTTTGCCGTTTGGGCCCCGAATGCAACTTCTGTGAATATCATTGGAGACTTTAATGGATGGAATAAATCTGAGCACACCATGAACCCGAGATGGGATGGTTCTGGTATTTGGGAAGCTTTTATTCCTGCTGTAGAAAATGGACAAGTTTACAAGTACTTTATAAAGTCAAATACGGGTGAAGAGCTTGAAAAAGCGGACCCTTTTGCCCTTATGTGGGAGAAACCGCCTAAAACTGCCAGTGTTATCTGGGATACCTTTTATGAATGGGATGATAGTAAATGGATGAAAACCAGAGAATCCAAGAATTCATTAGACGCTCCTTACAGTGTTTATGAAGTACACTTAGGATCCTGGAAAAGAGACCCTGACAATAATGACCGTAGACTCACTTTTAGAGAAGTCGCAAGAGATTTAGTGCCTTATGTAAAGGAAATGGGCTTTACCCATGTGGAGTTCATGCCCATTATGCACCATCCTTATGAGCCTAGTTGGGGCTATCAAATAACAGGATATTTTGCAGCAAGTAGCATTTTCGGAAATCCTCAGGATCTAATGTTCCTTATAGAGGAATTGCATAAAAATGACATTGGAGTCATTTTAGATTGGGTTCCCTCCCATTTCCCGGGTGACATGAACGGATTGTACCGATTTGACGGTACGGCTCTTTATGAGCATGAAAACCCTTACGAAGGCTATCATCCAGATTGGAAGAGCTATATCTTTAACTATGGCCGTTTAGAGGTTCGTTCTTTTTTAATAAGTAATGCCATATTTTGGCTGGACAGGTTCCATGTAGATGGACTCAGAGTAGATGCTGTAGCATCTATGCTTTACAGAGATTACTCTAGGAATGAAGGAGAATGGATACCAAATATCCATGGAGGTAGAGAAAACTTAGAGGTTATTTCTCTACTTAAGGAAATAAATGAGGAAGTATATGCCTCTTACCCAGGGACTCAGACTATAGCAGAAGAGTCAACAGCCTTCCCTGGAGTCTCTAGACCTACTTATTCTGGTGGGTTAGGTTTTGGTATGAAGTGGATGATGGGTTGGATGAATGACACTTTAGCCTATTTTGAAAGAGACACGGCCTTCAGGAAATTCCATCAGGAAGATATTACTTTCAGTACCGTTTATGCGTTTACCGAAAACTTTATGCTACCTCTTTCTCATGATGAGGTAGTCTATGGGAAAGGCTCTCTTTTAGATAAAATGCCAGGTGACGAATGGCAGAAGTTTGCAAATCTTAGGCTTCTATATGCCTATATGTTTACCCATCCCGGAGCAAAATTACTCTTTATGGGAGGTGAGTTTGGGCAAAAGGCCGAATGGAATTTCCAACAAAGCTTAGACTGGCATGAGACCGAGAATCACCTAAACAAAGGCGTTTCCAATCTTATAAAAGGACTTAATAAGATTTACAGAAGTGAAAAGTCACTGACGATGAATCAATTCAAAGAAAGTAGTTTTCAGTGGATTGACACCAAAGACACAGAAAACTCAATTCTTTATTACAAACGACAGTTTGAAAATGAGGTGGTATACGTTGTTCTTAATTTCACCCCTATTCCTAGAAGCAATTATAAACTTGGCGTAGCCGAAAGCGGAAACTATCTGGAAGTCCTTAATTCTGATGAGCATAGTTATGGTGGAACGGGGACTGTCAACGGTATATTCAAGTCAAAAAAAGATGATTATCAGGGCCTACCGTATGCCGTAGAGTTAAATCTACCTCCATTAGGAGCTATCATTTTTAAACATAAATAGGTGAAACTGAGAAGTCTAAATAGCCCTCTATCACTATTAGATTTGAGTATTGTACCTTTTTAGGCATATTCATAAACTCAAAACATTATTATTAAATGAAAAAACTAGCTATCATAATTTCATTTTTGATTTTCTCCATTGTTTCATATGCTCAAACGGCAGAAGAAGTTATTGAATCATATATAGGTGCTGTAGGAGGAGAGGCCAATTTGTTAGCCATAAAGTCGGTAAAAATGTCTGGGCAGGCCAATGCCAGTGGTATGGAATTCCCGATGGTTATTCTTCAAAAGGGTAAAACCCAATTTAAGTCTTACATAAGCTTTCAGGGCATGGATATAGTTCAACCTGCTGCTTACGACGGAGAAGAGGTTTGGTCAACAAATTTTATGAATATGCAGAATGAAGTGATGGAAGGTGAAGCTGCAGAGGCTGTTAAAAGAGAAGCCAAAGATTTTCCAGACCCATTATTAGAATACGCAAAAAATGGATACTCCGTTGAATTAGGAGAAGATGCTACTATTGATGGCCTTGCACATTATTCCCTTTCCTTGGTTAAACCTGACCAAACTATAGAAGGCCAGGAGATAAGTGGTGTAACCACATTTATAATTGACAAGGAAAGTCATTTAGTGGTGCAAAGAATTCAAAAAAATGCAATGGGTACTATAAAAACCTTGATGTCAAATTATAGTAAAGTAAATGATGTCCTGTTTCCCCATACTATGAAAACGGAAATTAACGGAAATATGATGAGTGAAGTTGAAATAAAGTCAATAGAGGTCAATATCCCTATGGACGATCTTCAATTCTCTTTCCCCGATTGAAAGTATCAATCCAACTTGTTGAGGTAGGTTTTAAAAACTTCATAAGACGGAATCATTTTATCGGCCCATTTAGTTTTATCTAAAAGCTCCTCTAACCTTTCTGGAATGGGGAGCTTTTCTTTTAGCACACCCTCCACATCCGGCAAAAACTTAGCATAATGTGCTGTAGAAAGAAATACATTGACGGAGTCTGTATTTTGTTCTTTAAGATAATCTTGTAAGCCCAGATAGGCAATAGCAGTATGAGGACAAACCACATAGTTCAATTTATTTTTGATTTCTAAAATACCCGCTTTTGTCTCCGTATCCGAATAATGGTAGCCTACTACCTTTTCTGTCATTTCCTCATACCTATCCCCAAAAAGAGCCTTCAAACGAGGGAAATTACTCGGATTACCTACATCCATGGCGTTTGAAATAGTACTGATAGATGGGTTTATAGTGACATATTCACCTGAGGCTAAATACTCAGGTACAACCTTATTAGCATTTGTAGCTGCAATGAATTTAGAAACAGGCATGCCCATTTTATGGGCAATAACTCCCGCACTTAAATTGCCAAAATTACCGCTAGGTATACTAAATACTATTGGCATTCCCTTTTGCTTTAATCTAGAATAGGCAAAGACATAATAAAATGTCTGCGGAATCAAACGAGCAATATTTATAGAATTGGCCGAGGCCAAGTTAAGGTTAGCTCTTAATTCCTTATCTAAAAATGCATTTTTAACAAGTTTTTGACAGTCGTCAAATGTTCCATCAATCTCTAATGCTGTTATGTTTTGACCTAGGGTGGTCAATTGCTTTTCCTGAATATCACTTACCTTACCACTTGGATAAAGGATATGAACATGAATATTACTTTTACCAAAGAACCCCTGTGCAACAGCTCCTCCTGTATCTCCAGATGTTGCTACCAAAATATGTACCTTCCTATCTCTTTCAGATAAAAAGTAAGACATTATAGCGGCCATAAATCTCGCTCCGAAATCTTTAAATGCCATTGAAGGGCCATGAAAAAGCTCGAGGCAATACAGGTTTTCTGACAACTCTACTGATGGTGCTTCAAAGTCCAACGCTTTACTTAACAAAGCCCGAAGATCCCCCTCCGGAATATCATCTTTAAAAAAGGCATTGGATATCTCAAAAGCAATTTCTCCAAAGCTTAGCTTATCACAACCCTCCCAAAAGTTTTTTGATAGAACCGGTATTTCATCAGGTAAGTAAAGTCCATTGTCTGGAGGTAAACCTTGAAAAATAGCCTCTTCAATACCTACCGATGGGCTAATGTGATTTGTGCTATATAGCTTCATTAATGTACTAATTTGAATAAAACAGTCGCAATTTTAGGAAAAATAAAACCAAGAGACTAGCTGAAACTGATAAAATGAACATATTTAAAATTAGCTTTGCAGCATGGAGAATTATCAAATGATTGCCAAAACTTTGGCAGGTCTAGAAAATGTACTTTTAGCCGAAATAGAAGGCTTGGGAGGCTTAAACGTTGAAAAAAGGAAAAGAGCGGTGATTTTTGAAGGAGATGATTCTCTAATGATAAAGTCTAATCTCTGTCTAAGAACAGCCATAAGTATCTTGGTACCCCTATTTGAATTCAGAGCTAGTGATGAATACGAACTATATAATGAAATCCACGCTGTACAATGGGAAGAAATATTTGGGGTAAATGACACCTTTGCTATTACAGCAACTGTCAGCGGCACACTTTTTACCCATTCTCAATACGTCGCTCTAAAAACAAAAGACGCCATGGTAGATAGGTTTAGGAAGAAGTTCGGGAAGCGTCCTAACGTGGATGTATCTAATGCCGATTATCAGTTTAATATTCATATCCAATATGACTCCTGCACCATTTCTTTAAACTCTTCAGGAGATTCTCTGAATAGAAGAGGTTATAGGATTAATTCCAATGAGGCCCCACTCAATGAAGTTCTGGCCGCTGGTATTATTCTTAAATCAGGATGGAACAAACAAGACGATTTCTACGACCCCATGTCGGGCTCAGGAACTTTTGGTATTGAAGCGGCACTATTAGCCCATAACATCGCCCCCGGATTAAATAGACGTTTCGGATTTCAAAGTTGGTCTGATTACAATAGAGATCTTTTTAAAGAAATGCATCACGAAGTGAAGGGTCAAAGATCTCCAAAGAAGGTCAATATTTACTGTCGAGACCTTCTGACCGAAAACTTGGAATACATTGCTCAAAACTCGGAGGAAATAGATGTTCAGCAATACCTCGATATCCAGCGTGAAGACTTTTTCCTTTCCTCTAAGATTGGCAAAAAAGGTATTCTATTCTTTAATCCCCCCTATGGAGAAAGGTTAGAAATAGATGAAATCAATAGTTTTTATAAAAAGATAGGTGACCAACTAAAGCAAAATTATAGCAACTGTGAAGCTTGGATAATAAGTTCCAACTTAGAAGCACTAAAATTCTTTGGATTAAAACCAGAAGCTAGACATCAAATGTTTAACGGAGGCTTAGAATGTAAGCTTAACCATTATAAACTCTATTAATTTAAAGTAGCCACAAAGTCATCAAATAGGTAACGAGAATCATGTGGTCCTGGAGCAGCCTCCGGGTGATACTGTACCGAGAATGCAGCTCTGTCCTTTAGAGAAATACCTTCCACAGTCTTATCGTTAAGGTTCATATGAGTAATCTCCACATTCTTTACACTTTGTACACTTTCCAGAGAAACCGAAAATCCATGATTCTGAGAGGTAATTTCGGATCTTCCTGTTTTTAGGTTCTTTACTGGGTGGTTTAATCCTCGATGGCCATTGTGCATTTTATAAGTTTCAATACCACACGCCCTGCTCAATATCTGATGTCCTAAACAAATTCCAAATAATGGTTTTGCAGTGTCAAGCATTCCCTTAACCGTGTCTACAGCATAATCCATGGCAGCAGGGTCTCCTGGTCCATTAGAAATGAAGAAGCCATCCGGATTCCAATCCATAATTTCGGAAAGCTCTGTTTTGGCATTGAAAACCTTCATGTAGCAGCCCCGTTCAGAAAAGCTCCTTAGAATATTAGTCTTACATCCCAAATCCAAAACAGCCAACTTTTTAGCAGCATTTTCATCTCCAAAGAAATAAGATTCCTGAGTACTTACCTTACTAGAAAGCTCCAACCCATCCATTGAAGGACATTTATCCAATTCACTCTTTAGTAAAACCATATCTTCAATCTCTGAAGATATAACACAATTCATTACGCCAGCATTTCTAATGTGTCTTACAATTTGTCTTGTATCTACATCACATATACCAACAATACCCGACTTCTCAAAGTAATCTTGAAGAGATCCATCACCAGTTGCTCTTGAATAATAATGTTCAGCATAGGCGTTACACACCACTGCCCTAATTTTAACGCTATTTGACTCTTCCTCAGATTCCAACTTAACACCATAATTTCCAATATGCGATGTTGTATTAACGATAACTTGTCCTGTATAGGAAGGATCAGTATAAATTTCCTGATAACCAGTCATTCCTGTGTTAAAACATATTTCGCCCGCTGCAGTCCCTATTTTTCCTAGAGCCTTTCCTTTAAAAATGGTACCATCTTGTAGCATGAGATACGCCTTCTTGACCTGAGATTTTTCCATCAATGTATTGGTTGATTTCCGATGAGTAGAATTATTTATCGGAGTGTAAAGTTAAATGATAATTTGTCATTTTTCAATTCGACCTTGGAATTGATTCCTTTTTCTCCATTTAGTCCAACGACTTTTAAAAAAAATTATTAAATCTGTGGATTGATGCTTCGCATTCTAAATACAAAAAGGCCATCTCATAAGAGATGACCTTTTTGCAAATACTATTAAAGACCAGTTAGTCCTTTTTTTCTTCTGTTTTTACTTCCTCCTCAACAACTTCCGCTGCTGAAGCATCTTCCTCTACCACCTCAACGGCAGATGTAACATCTTCTGACTCATTACTAGTCGCAGCCTTCTTACCACCTCGTCTTCTACGAGTAGTCTTAGCTTCCGCCCCTGAAGTCTCATCCTCCTTAGTAAGGTTATCATTGAAGTCTACAAGTTCAATTAACGCCATTTCTGCATTATCTCCGTAACGCGTACCTAATTTAATAATACGTGTATAGCCACCATTTCTTTCAGCTACCTTTTCAGCAATAATTCCAAAAAGTTCCTTTAAAGCTTCCTTATCCTGAAGATAAGAAAAAACTATTCTCCTAGAATGTGTAGTGTCATTTTTTGACCTCGTTATTAAGGGCTCTGCATACTTTCTCAAAGACTTAGCCTTTGCTAAAGTTGTTGTAATTCTCTTATTGGCAATCAATGAAGCTGCCATATTACTAAGAAGAGCAACTCTGTGAGATTTTGTTCTTCCTAAGTGATTAATTTTCTTTCCGTGTCTCATACTTGTAAGTAGCGGTAAAGACTGTGTATCGCATTAAGACAGTCCCACCTATTACGTTGTTATAATTTATTATTATTTGCGATTATTCTTCATCTAACTTATACTTGACGATATCCATTCCAAAATGGAGACCTTTTTCAGCAACAAGTTGCTCCAGTTCAGTAAGAGATTTCTTACCAAAGTTTCTAAACTTCATCATATCAGCAATCTCTAGTCTAGCCAAATCACCTAATGTTCTGATTTCTGCTGACTTAAGACAGTTATAAGCTCTTACTGAAAGATCTAGATCCTGAAGTGATGTTTTAAGAAGCTTTCTCATATGTAAGAACTCCTCATCCACCATATCATTATCATCATCCCCTTTGGTATCAAATACCATATTCTCATCAGTGAACTTCAAAAAATGTTGAATCAGAATATTTGAAGCCTCTTGTAAAGCAATTTCTGGATGGATTGACCCATCAGATTTAACTTCTAGTAAAAGTTTCTCGAAATCAGTTCTTTGCTCTACCCTTGTATTTTCAACAGTAAACTTCACATTCTTAATTGGTGTGAATATAGAATCAATCGCGATAAAACCAATTGGCAAATCAGGGTTATTTTGCTCTTCTGAAGGAACATAACCTCTACCTTTGTCAACTACGATTTCAAATTCAATCTCCCTTTTAGAATCTAATTTAGCTATTACAAGGTCTGGATTAAGAATCTCAAAACTTTGAGTGTATTTTGCAATATCACCCGCAGTCAATTCCGTTTGATTCTTTACTTTTACAGTAATTTTGTTGTCTACATAATCAGACACCTTTTTAAACCTTACTTGCTTTAGGTTCAAAATTATTTCTGTTACATCATCAACTACACCCTCAATGGACGAAAACTCATGAAGTACTCCTGGAAATCTTACGGCGGTTATAGCAAAACCTTCTAATGAAGATAATAAAATACGACGTAAAGCATTTCCGATAGTTACTCCATAACCTCTCTCAAGTGGCTTAAACTCAAAAAATCCATGAAAGTCGTCGGCTTTTTCCATTACGACTTTATCGGGCATTTGAAATGCTAATATTGACATACTATGGTGTGTTTTTTCGTTAACGAAAGAAGACTTAGGAATTTCCTAAATCAAGTTAGCTAGTCACCTCCAAGGAGATGACTAGCACATTATTTATTTATTGTACAACTCGACTATTGCCTGGTCGTTGAAATTCTCAGGAACAAGTTCTCTCTCTGGATAAGAGATAAAAACGCCATTCATATCTGCGGTATTCCACTCTAACCAGCTATACTTACTAGCCAAGTTCATGCTTAAGCTCTCCACAATAGTATCCATTGCCTTAGCCTTTTCTCTTACTCCAATAGATTGTCCTGGCTTAACCGTATAAGATGGAATATTCAAAACTTCACCATCCACAACAATATGCTTGTGTGAAACCAATTGCCTTGCGGCCCTTCTAGTTGGTGCAATTCCTAATCTGTAAACTAAGTTATCTAATCTTGACTCACACAATTGAATCAAATTTGTACCAGTTCTACCTGACTTTACTGCAGCAATATGAAAGAAACGAGCAAATTGCTTTTCAAGCATTCCGTAAGTGTATTTCACTTTTTGCTTTTCTTGAAGCTGAAGTGCGTATTCCGACTTCTTGCTTCTTCTCCCTTTACCATGTTGGCCCGGAGGATAGTTCTTTTTTTGTAAGGCCTTGCTTGGTCCCATTATTGGTTCCCCAAACTTTCTCGAGATCTTTGCCTTTGGACCTGTATATCTTGCCATTATTAAATATTAGTGTCTCTCAAATGCTTGGCCCCAATGTCCAAACCAACATTTTTCAAAACAAATGAAAAAAAATTAAACTCTTCTTCTTTTTGGAGGACGACATCCATTATGAGGTAGTGGCGTAACATCTGTGATGCTAACTACTTCTATACCCACACTTTGTACAGTACGAATAGCCGACTCTCTACCTGAACCAGGTCCCTTAACAAATACATCCGCCTTTCTCATGCCCGCCTCGTATGCCTTTTGACAGCAGTCTTGAGAGGCCATTAATGCCGCATATGGTGTATTTTTCTTTGAACCTCTAAAACCCATCTTACCTGCAGAAGCCCAAGAAATCACTTGACCTGTACTGTTCGTAACTGAGATTATAATATTGTTAAAAGTAGCTTGTACGTGTACCTGACCATATGGTTCAACTACAACTACTCTTTTCTTTGACTTGTCTTTTCTTTTAGCTTGAGCCATTGTTCTTTTTTATTCAATTCGGCGGGTTGCAATCGCAACCCCTGTTCTTCAATTAAGTTTTACTTCGTAGCCTTCTTCTTATTAGCTACAGTCTTACGCCTACCCTTACGAGTTCTTGAATTATTCTTTGTCCTCTGACCTCTTAAAGGCAACCCTTTCCGATGTCTTAGACCTCTGTAACATCCAATATCCATAAGACGCTTTATGGCCAACTGTACATCAGATCTTAACGCACCCTCTACCATGTATTCGTTAGTAATGACACTACGAATGGCATTTGCTTCGTCATCTGACCACTCGCCTGCTTTCTTATCGTAAGAAACCTCTGCTTTCGTTAAAATCTTTTGAGAAGTACTTCTCCCAAGACCAAAAATATAGGTTAAAGCGATTTCGCCTCTTTTATTATCTGGAATATCTACACCTGAAATCCTCATATCTTATCCTTGTCTTTGTTTAAATTTTGGATTCTTCTTGTTAATAACATAGACCTTCCCATGACGGCGAATTACTTTGCAATCAACACTACGCTTTTTTACTGATGCTTTGACTTTCATGCTCTCAAAAATTAGAGGATTCTCTCCTTACTATTATTTATACCTGTAAACAATTCTTGCTTTTGATAAGTCATATGGAGACATCTCCAATTTGACTTTATCTCCTGGTAAAATTCGAATATAATGCATTCTCATTTTTCCTGAAATATGGGCCACTACCTCATGCTTATTTTCCAACTCTACGCGAAACATCGCATTAGACAGGGCCTCACTTATAATTCCATCAACCTGTATATTAGCTTGTTTTGCCATATTTATACATAAAACATTTTACGTTCCTTAAGTACCTCTTCCAAATACTCAAAAGTGGTTAATACATCACAACCATCTTTCGTCACAATAACCGTGTGTTCATAGTGGGCCGCCATCTTACGATCCTCTGTTCTTATTGTCCAACCATCCTCTTCCTGAGCCACAAACCTCTTACCTAGAGTAACCATTGGTTCTATTGCTATAACCATACCCTCTTGCATTTTCGGACCATTTCCCCTCCGTCCAAAGTTGGGAACTTCAGGTGCCTCATGTAGATCCTTGCCGACACCATGTCCTACAAGCTCTCTTACAAGTCCATACCCTCTTTGCTCATTATAGGACTGAACAGCATAACTTACGTCACCAATTCTATTCCCAATTCTCACTTTAGAAATCCCTAGATACAAAGACTCCTTGGTACTTTTAAGTAAATCTACAACATCCGAACCTACCTCTCCTATAACATAGGTATAAGCACTATCTGCATGAAAACCATTTTTTAAGACTCCACAATCAATGGACACTACATCACCATTTTTAAGAACTCTATTGCTCGGTATACCGTGCACCACTACATCATTCACCGAAATGCACAATGAAGCAGGAAAACCTCCATACCCTTTAAAAGAAGGGAGGCCTTTGTTGTCTTTGATGAACTCTTCTGCCACCAAGTCCAACGATTTTGTAGTTACTCCTTCATTCAATAATTTCGCTACCTCAGCATGGGTCTTGCCTAAGATAATGCCATTATTACGAATAATATCGGCCTCTTCTTTAGACTTTAAAATAACAGATCCTTTACCCATTCTTAACCTATTGAGAAATTACACCTGTTCCTCTACTCTGTAGGCGACCTGACTGCATTAAACCTTCATATCTCTTCATCAGCAAATAACTTTCTACTTGTTGCAATGTATCTAAGACAACACCCACTAGAATAAGAAGCGATGTACCTCCAAAGAACTGGGCAAATACATTACTTACTCCAAACATGCTAGCAATAGCTGGGAAGATGGCAATAGACGCTAAAAGGAAAGCTCCAGGTAACGTTATTCTATCCAATATCGCTGCTATATAATTTGAAGTATTTACGCCAGGCTTAACACCCGGTATAAATCCACCACCTCTTTTCATATCATCTGCCATTTGATTAGGGTTAATCGTGATAGCGGTATAAAAGAAAGTAAAAGCAATGATTAAGAAAGCATAAAGAGCATTATACTGCCAAGATGTAAAATCAGAGAAAACAGTTTGGATATTCGCCCAAAAGTCACTGGTATCTGCAAAAACACTAGCAAGTGCCGCAGGAACAAACATCAAGGCTTGACCAAAAATGATTGGCATAACACCAGAAATATTAACCTTTAAAGGCAAGTATTGCCTTTGACCAGAAACCATCTTATTTCCAACAATCTGTTTAGCATATTGCACAGGAACCCTCCTCACAGCTTGTGTTATTGCTACCGCAAAGACCACGACTAAGAAAAGAACTATCATTTCAATAATAAAAAATAGAATTTGGCCTCCATTAGCTCTAGCACTAAACTCCTGTACTAAGCCCGCAGGCAACCTTGAAATAATTCCAATCATTATTATCATTGAAATTCCGTTTCCAACTCCCTTCTCTGTCATACGCTCACCCAACCATACACACATCATCGTCCCGGCAACTAACATAATTACGGAAGAGAAGTAGAATAGTCCTTGATTTACTGTTATCGCTTCAGTAGGAATTGTTGACTTCAAGTAAGTGAACCCTTGCATAGCTGTCACAGCTATTGTCAACCATCTTGTAATTTGGTTAATTTTCTTTCTTCCAGACTCCCCCTCTTTCTGCAACTTCGCAAAATAAGGCAAAGCAAGACCCATCAATTGGATCGCAATAGATGCAGAGATATAAGGCATTATTCCTAATGCCATTATAGAGGCATTACTAAAAGCCCCTCCAACTAATGTGTCCAAAAGACCTAACAATCCATTTCCGGCTGTTAAGTCTTGAAGAGCATCGGGGTTAACCCCAGGCAATACTATAAATGAACCGACTCTGAAAATAACAATGATCATTATCGTATTAAGAATTCTATTTCTTAATTCTTCTATTGACCAAATATTTTTTAGGGTACTTATAAATTTATTCATTGTCAGCGTAATCTGCTAAATTATTCAGGCTTTCCGCCATTAAGTCTATCCTGTAATTCCTTTAACTCTTCCCATTTTTCTGCGGCAGCCAACACAGCCTGCTCAGCCCAAGTTGAAGGATTATGAGCAGCATATCTCGATCCCGCTTCAGACAATATGCCTTGCAAATCTTCCTCTTTAGCTTCCGCCAATTTCGCAAAGGTATCAAAACCTCCCTCCGAAAGCAACTCTGCAATCTTTGGTCCTACCCCTTCAATCTTCTTCAAATTATCTCCTTCCACTTTTGAAATCTTCTTAACTGCAACTTTCTTTGAAACAGCAACTTCAACCTTTGTGGTGGCCTTACTCTCCACAACTTTAATAACCTTTTCCTCTACAGCTGTCTCTTTAACACTCACAACAAGTTTCTTTCCCTTCAATGCTACAGAATCCTCAGGATTAAAGGTAGCATCTACTGAGACACTTCCACCAGCCTTCTCTATTGCCTCAGCAGCAGATTTAGAAAATGCATTGACTTTTACCTCTATCGCCGACTTCAGCTCACCTCTACCCAAAATCTTTACCTTATCGTTTTTTTGCGTCAAGCCTAAGTTATATAGTACCCCAAGATCAACAGATGATACTCCTGTAGCTTCTACTACGTACTGAAGAGTATCCAAGTTTATAGCTTTATACTCTACTCTATTAATATTTTTGAAACCAAACTTAGGAACTCTTCTTTGAAGTGGCATTTGACCACCTTCAAATCCCCTCTTCTGAGAATATCCAGAACGAGACTTCGCTCCATTATGTCCTCTTTTGGCAGTACCACCACCTCCCGAACCTTGGCCTCTACCAAGCCTGGTGTTTGATTTTATAGCCCCTTTTGCAGGCTTAAGATTACTTAAATTTATCATTACTTTTTCTTTACGCAACTCAAAAGAGCTACTCGGTTTTCCCTATTATTCTTCAATTCTAATTAAATGCTGAACCTTATTAATCATGCCCTGAATAGCAGGATTAAGCTCTAGCTCTACTGTACGATTCATCTTCCCTAAACCTAAAGCTTGCATAGTCAACTTTTGTCTCTTAGGTCTATCAATCGTACTTTTTATCTGAGTTATTTTCACACTTGCCATTATTCTAATCTTAAATGATGTTACAATTAACCGTTGTAAACTCGAGTTAACTTAATTCTTCGTTGTATAGCCACTTGATGAGGAGCTCTCATTTTCTGCAAAGCATCTATAGTTGCCTTTACCACATTATGTGGATTAGAAGATCCTTTAGATTTAGCCAACACGTTATGTATACCAGCAGCTTCTAATACAGCACGCATAGCTCCACCAGCAATTACACCCGTTCCAGGAGCAGCAGGTTTCACAAACACATACCCACCAGAGTACTTACCATGCATCTCGTGAGGTACAGTATCATTAACTATAGGAATAGTTACCATGTTCTTTTTTGCATCATCCATAGCTTTTTTAATAGCATCTACTACCTCATTAGCTTTCCCTAAACCTTGTCCTACAGAACCTTGACCGTCACCCAAAACAACAATAGCTGAAAAACTAAATCTACGACCACCTTTGACAACCTTGGCTACTCGGTTTATCGCAACAACTTTTTCCTTAAGCTCTGATTCGTTTACTTTTACTCCTTTGCTCATTATGATATTGTTCTGTAATTAAAATTTAAGTCCGCCAGATCTGGCACCTTCGGCCAATGCTTTCACATTTCCATGATACAAATAACCCCCTCTATCAAATACACAGGCAGTAATACCACTATCTACGGCAGATTTCGCAATTCCCTCACCTACTTTAGAGGCATTCGGCACATTAAGACCAGCTAAGCCCAAGTTTTTAAGTGATGAAGACGCCAAGGTAAGACCATTCACATCATCAATTAATTGAGCGTAAATATCCTTATTTGAACGAAACACAGTTAGTCTAGGTCTTTCGGCAGTGCCGCTTACCTTCTTTCTGATGCTCCACTTAATTCTTTGCCTTCTTTTCGTTTTAAAAGTTGACATTATATTCTTATTAATTCGTTAATCTAATCTATTTACTTCTTAGCAGCTGTCTTACCTGCTTTTCTTCTTACCAATTCGCCCACAAAGCGAACACCTTTACCTTTATAAGGCTCAGTTTTCCTAAGCGACTTCAATTTCGCAGCAACAATACCTATAAGCTGCTTATCACTACTTTCTAAGGTCACTAGAGGATTTTTACCCTTAACCATTTCAGTATGAACTTTCACTTCATTCGGCACCACGAAATAAATATTGTGTGAGAATCCTAAGGAAAGGTCAAGAACATTACCACTATGCGTGGCTTTGTAACCAACACCAACTAATTCCAATTCCTTTTTGTAACCCTCATGAACACCAACAACTAAGTTATTTATCAATGACCTTGATAAACCATGCAGGGCCTTGTGACGTTTTTGTTCTGTAGGACGAACTACTTTTATTTCGTCCCCTTCCATTTGGATTTGCATATCACTGTCAATTGACTGACTTAGCTCTCCTTTAGGACCTTTGGCAGTAACTACGTTTTCAGCACTTACTGAAACCGTTACTCCCGCTGGTATTACTACTGTTTTTTTACCAATTCTAGACATTATAAATTCAGTTTAAGGCTTATTACTAAGCGGTCAACACTAAAAAATCAATATATATAACAAAGTACTTCGCCACCAACATTCAATGTTCTAGCCTCTTTATCGGTAATAATACCTTTTGAAGTAGACATGACAGCAATTCCAAGACCATTCAAAACTCTTGGCAAAGCAGCAGCCTTAGCATACTTTCTCAAACCTGGTTTTGAAGCTCTTCTAAGATCTACTATTGCAGATTCCTTTGTTTGTGGATTATATTTCAACGCTATTTTAATCTGTCCTTGTGGACCTAAGTCCTCAAACTTATAACTTTGAATATATCCTTTATCATACAACACTTTCGTGATTTCCTTCTTCACATTAGAAGCTGGAATTTCCACTACTCTGTGTCTCGCACTTATAGCATTTCTGATCCTCGTCAAGAAGTCTGCTATTGGATCCGTTGTTACCATTCTTTTTAATATATTTTTGGATACCTAAAGCCATCATTAAGTAGTTTCACAGGCGTGACTTTCTCAATTGGGCTGCAAAGATAGTTATTCTAAATTAATTACAAAATTATTACCAAGAAGCTTTTGTAACTCCCGGAATTAGGCCTGCACTTGCCATCTCTCTAAACGTAACACGATTAATACCGAATTTACGCATATAACCCTTAGGTCTACCAGTCAACTTACATCTGTTGTGAAGACGAACAGGTGAAGAATTTTTTGGAAGGGCATCTAATCCTCTCCAATCACCTGCAGCCTTTAATGCAGCTCTCTTATCTGCATATCTCGCTACCAGTTTCTCTCTTTTACGTTCTCTTGCTTTTACTGCCGCTCTTGCCATTATTATGGAAATTAATTATTATTCTTTTTTGAACTAGTGAAAGGCATTCCTAGAGCTTTTAGTAGCTCATAACCTTCC
>JBLHOT010000052.1:0-27111 GCA_047623945.1 Arcticibacterium sp.
CACCAATTCTTGTTGAGGCAATAAAAGAGCTGGCATTAAAGAATCAAAAACTGGAAACAAAAGTCTTAGAAATGGATATGCTTAAAATAGAATTGGCAAGCCTCAAAGCCATGTTTTTAAAAAATATCAATATTAAGGAAATAGATAAAAAGTAAATATTCTTGTAAAACCTTAAGAATTATCCTGCTCTGCACGTTTTTATTCGGTGAAAGCGAAAGTCTGCATCCCCTCTTATCTCACACACTACAAAAGCGTCAGCCCAATGTCTGTCCGTACAGGTATGCGATCAAGACAAAGATCACCCAACATCATAAAAAGCACAAATCCAATGTCAGTCCGATTGGTAGCGGCTTGCGATCAGGACGAGGACCGCTAAACAACACAAAACGAAAGGCCAGCGGCTAGTCTAAGAGCAGCAGCCTGCGGTCAGAACGAGGGCCGCAAACAAAAAAAGGACATGCCGTATTTGACATGTCCCAATTAAAAAAACTTGCTTCTTTATATCACCTCAAAAAGACCCGCAGCACCCATGCCGCCACCTACGCACATGGTACTTACCACGTATTTAGCACCTCTTCTTTTTCCTTCTATAAGTGCATGAGCTACCATTCTAGAGCCGCTCATTCCGTATGGATGACCTATAGAAATAGCTCCACCGTTTACGTTTAATAACTCATTTGGAATACCTAATCTGTCTCTGCAATAAAGCACTTGCACTGCAAATGCTTCATTCAATTCCCAAAGACCAATATCATCCATTTTAAGACCGTGCTGCTTTAGTAATTTTGGCACAGCAAAAACAGGACCTATACCCATTTCGTCTGGCTCACATCCTGCTACGGCTATCCCTCTATAAATTCCTAAAGGCGTTACATTTTGCTTTGCGGCTAAAGAACTCTCCATTAATACACATGCCGAAGCTCCATCAGAAAGCTGACTGGCATTTCCTGCTGTTATAACGCCTCCTTCTACTACAGTTCTTAAACCAGAAAGCCCGGCCATATCTGTAGACGGTCTATTGCCCTCATCCTTGGTTAAAGTGCTATCATCAAAGGTGATTTCTTTAGTTTCCTTATTCATCACGCCCATTGAGGCAGTTACAGAAAATATCTCTGCATCAAACTTACCTGCGGCTTGAGCAGCAGCCGTTCTCATTTGACTTTGGTAGCCATACTCGTCTTGTTGCTCACGCGTGATACCATATCTTTTGGCCACTATTTCAGCGGTTTGAAGCATTGGCATATAAATGTCTTTGCTTTTGGCTACTACATTTTTGTCTACCATTTTGAAGGTGTTCATTTTGTCGTTTTGCACTAAGCTGATTGACTCTAGTCCACCGCCTACTACCACGCTCATGCCGTCTACTATGATTTGCTTTGCAGCTGTAGCTATCGCCATCATTCCAGAAGAACACTGTCTGTCTATCGTCATACCACTCACAGTAACAGGAAGCCCAGCAGCTACGGCGGCTATTCTACCTATATTGGCACCGGCAGAACCTTGAGGTAATGCACATCCCATGATAACATCATCTACTGAGGCGGGATCCACTCCTGCTCTTTTTACGGCCTCTTCTATGGCCCATCCACCCAGCGTTGGTGCTTTTGTATTATTAAATGTTCCTCTATATGCTTTACCTATTCCTGTTCTAGCGGTGGATACGATTACTGCGTCTTTCATTGTTTTGTTTGTTTATGAAACCTTTGGTTAAGGTCTGTTTTATGAATGTAATTTGTTCTTAAAGTCTTTAAGTGTGTCAGTTTTGTCTGATAGTTTCATTTCAAAATCTTGCTCAAACCGAAGTCCTTCTTCCAACGTATGTGAGCTATGAAAATGATACAGCTGTTTTTCAGCAGCTATGACTTGGGAGCTATTCTCAATAATTAAAGCAGCTTTCCTTTCCACTAAGTCTTGTAACTCTTCCAATGGAACAGACTGATTTACAAGGCCTATTCTTTCTGCTTCTTTGCCACTAATTGCTTCTGCGGTGAAAGATAATTCCTTAGCTTTCTTAAGCCCTACCTGAAGGCAAAGTCTTGGTGTCATCCCCCATTTTGGTGGTATGCCCCATTTAGCATGCGTATCTCCTATTTTAGCAGAATCTGCTGCAAATACCATATCGAAACCCAGCATAAACTCCATGGCTCCTGTAAAACAATGACCATTTAACATAGCAATAGAAACTTGTGGCATTTTGGACAAAAGCTCTAATACTTTGATGCCATCCTCATGCATTTTGTATCCTTTCTCCACTTTAATTTCCTGAAAAACAGCTAAATCCACCCCAGCAGACCAAGCCTTACCTTCACCTTTTACTATAACTACGTCACATGCTGAGTCTTTCGAAATAAGCCCTAAAGCCTCAGCTAATTCGGCCACCATAAGCTGGGTGAGGGCATTCATTTTGGAAGGTCTGTTTAAGGTGACCCAAGTTATTTTATGTTTTTTCTCAACGATGATTTCTTTAAAGTCCATGATGTGTATTTACGTTTCATTTTATTGATGAATATTCATTTCTAAAATTAGCCGATTTTAAAGTTTATCGCCCCATTTATATCATTTATTGTAGAATATCTTACACGCTATACATAAGTTTATTTACGCTAGAATCCCTCTAAAAATACCATTGACATATGTAGGTCAAACAAAAAGAAATCTTTGATATTAGTAATCAGGCTGTAATTCTTTAGCAAAATGTAGTAGTTTAGTCGAACAAAAGTGTTGGAGGTATAAAGCCCTTCTAAACTTCATCAAACTTCAGAAAACCTCCTATTTTGAAGAAAAAAAACTAAAGTGCTCTAGATGCCAAAAAAAATAATCACGGGTCAAGACTATGTCAATTCACTTAAAAACAGGGATTTAAAAATCTATCTATTTGGTGAGCTTATAGGCGATCCGACAGAAAACCCTATCATTAGGCCGTCTATAAACGCCTTAGCAAAAACCTATGACTTGGCGGTTAAAAACCCAGAATTAGGCTCTGTGATTAGCCCTTTTACTGGTGAAAGTGTAAGCCGTTTTCTGAACATCTGTACATCTGCCAATGACCTTGTCTTGCAAAATAAAATGCAGCGAAAACTCGGTCAATTAACAGGGACTTGTTTTCAACGATGTGTAGGTATGGACGCCTTTAATGCCCTTTATTCTGTCACTTTTGAAATGGACGAAAACCACAAAACGGTTTACCATAAAAGAATGAAAGCCTTCCTAAAAACCATGCATACTTATAATTATGTGGTAGGCGGGGCTATGACCGATGTTAAAGGAGATAGAAGTTTAGCTCCTCATGAGCAAGAAGACCCTGATATGTTTGTTAGAGTGAGTAAAAGAACCAAGGAAGGCGTTTACATTTCTGGAGCCAAGGCTCACCAAACTGGCTGCATAAATTCGCACTACATGCTAGTGATGCCTACCATGCGTTTAGGAGAAAAAGATAAACAATATGCCATTGTAGGAGCGGTACCTGTGGATGCCAAAGGCATTACCTATATCTATGGCAGACAGTCCTGTGATACTAGAAGCCTAGAGGGAAGCATTGACGTAGGAAATGCTCAGTATGGAGGCCAAGAAGCCATGGTTATTTTTGAAGATGTTTTCATTCCAAATGAATTAGTTTTCATGGACGGTGAATATGGCTATGCGGCCATGCTCGTGGAGCGTTTCACGATGTATCACCGAAGAAGTTATGTATGTAAATCTGGAGTGGGTGATGTATTAATAGGTGCAGCGGCAGCTATCACAGAAATGAATGGTGTAAGCAAACCGTCACACATAAAGGATAAACTGGTAGAGATGACACATCTCAATGAAACCGTTTACGCCACTGGAATTGCAGCCTCCTATCAGGGTCATGAGACTAAATCTGGTAATTTCCAGCCAGACGAAATGCTAGCCAATGTCTGCAAACATCACGTAACAAAAATGCCTTTCGAAATCAGTAGAATAGCTCAAGATTTAGGCGGTGGTTTAGTGTCCACCTTACCTTCTGAAAAAGATTTAAATCACCCTGAAATAGGAAAGCTTTTACAAAAATACCTTCAAGGTAAAGCTGGTGTAAAAACAGAAGACCGGGTACGAATTCTGAGACTAATAGAAAATATGACCATGGGCAGGAACGCCGTGGGTTACCTAACAGAGAGCATGCATGGTGCTGGCTCTCCACAGGCTCAAAGAATTCAAATTGGTAGACTGATGCAGTTAGAGTACAAAAAACGTCTTGCCAAAGTGATTGCTGGAATTGAGGTAGAAGACCAAAAAGAAGTTATTGATGAACTAGGGGGATATTTTGAGCGAGTATTTAACATTGAATAAGAAATAACAGAATGGATTTAGAAATCTTTAGAAAAGAGACGAGAGCGTGGTTGAAAGAGAATTGCCCTGAGAGCATGCGTTCAGGAAACATGGATATGTTTGACGCCTATTGGGGCGGTAGGAAAGCTGCTTTTTCCTCTGACGACCAAAAAGTATGGTTTAATAAAATGTTAGAAAAGGGCTGGACTGTGCCTCATTGGGACAAAAAGTATGGCGGCGGAGGCCTCAACCCTATGGAGCACAAAATCCTAAATGATGAAATGGCTAGAATAGGTGCAAAAAAGCCCCTTTTTAGTTTTGGCGTTTCTATGTTAGGCCCTGCATTACTCAAATTTGCATCAGAAGAACAAAAAGATAAATACCTACCTGAAATAGTCAAAGGAGAAATACGATGGTGCCAAGGATACAGTGAACCAAATGCCGGAAGTGATTTAGCAGGATTGCAATGTCGTGCAGAAGATAAAGGAGACCATTTCCTTATAAACGGTTCTAAGGTTTGGACCTCTTATGGCGACAAGGCAGATTGGATTTTCTGCTTGGTAAGAACAGATTTTGAAGTTAAAAAGCAGTCTGGAATAAGTTTCATATTAATAGATATGGAAACGGAAGGCGTTACCACCAGGCCTATTAAACTAATATCTGGGAAATCGCCATTTACAGAGACATTTTACAGCAATGTAAAAGTTGCAAAAGCCAATCTCATAGGAGACTTAAACAACGGCTGGACCATTGCCAAGTACCTACTAACCCATGAGCGTCAAATGATTGGCCACATTGGTGACACCAGCGAAAGCCTTAAAACACATGACCTTGCTATTCAATCCATTGGTCTAGAAAATGGTAAGCTAGCAGACCCCATTCTTAGAAAAGAACTGGCCGAGTATGAAATGAAAAAGGACATTTTTGACATGACCGTGGAGCGTGCGATAGATGAACATAAAGCAGGCAATAATTCGGGAGCCACTTCTTCCCTATTTAAATATTATGGTACAGAGCTTAACATGGAGCGTATGGAACTTATGATGAGTCTTTCCGGCTCGGAAGAGTTAGAAGCCGAAAGTAATATAGCCAGAGATTTCCTAAGAAGTAAAGGAAATTCCATTGAGGGAGGCACATCAGAGATTCAATTAAACATCATCGCAAAAAATATTTTGGCACTGCCAAGCAGATAATTATGGCATTAGTATTAAACGAAGAACAAGCTTTACTGAAAGAATCCGCCAAGGACTTTTTCAATTTACGAGCACCTATCTCAGCCATAAGAAAGCTAAGAGATGAAAAACATCCAGATGGCTTTGAAAAAGCACTTTGGGCAGAAATGGCAAAGCTCGGCTTTGCGGGCATTACCATTCCAGAAAAATACGAAGGCTTAGAATTTGGATATGTGGCACTTGGCCAACTCTTAGAGGAAAATGGAAGAACTCTAAGTGCATCGCCCATCATTTCTACTGTTTTAATGAGTGCTACGCTTCTCAATTTAGCAGGAACAGAAGAGCAAAAAAATGAGTACTTACCACAAATAGCTTCCGGCAATCTATTGGTATCCCTTGCACATCAAGAGACCTCTGTTTATAAACCAAATCGTGTAGAAACCAAGGCAACCAAAGAAGGAAACAACTACATATTAAACGGAAGTAAGACTTTCGTTTTAGATGCACATGTCGCTGATAAACTTGTTGTTTCGACTCAGCTGAACTCTGAGGTAGCATTATTTATAGTAGACGCAAAAATAGAAGGTCTTAAAATTACAAAAACACCTCTTATTGACTCTAGATACGCTGCGAACTTAGAATTGACAAATGTGAAAGTATTGGCTTCTGATAAACTTTCTGGAGGAAAAGAAACCTTAGAATCCACCTTAGACATTACCTGCATTGGCCTTTCGGCAGAAATGCTGGGCTTGGCTCAGGAAGGATTTGAAAGAACAGTGGCCTACTTGAAAGAAAGGAAACAATTTGGAGTAACCATAGGTAGCTTTCAGGCATTACAGCATAGAGCAGCCAAAATATTTATTGAAATAGAGCTTTGCAAGTCTATTGTTATCAAGGCTTTAACAGCTGTTGATAATAACTCAGAAAACTTATCTCAACTAGCCAGTCTTGCAAAAGCCAAACTTGGGCAAACTGTTAAACTAGTAACCAACGAGGCTATACAAATGCACGGTGGAATAGGCATGACAGATGATATGGATTTCGGATTTTTCATCAAAAGAGCTCGAGTACTTCAACAAACCTTAGGCGACTATAATTATCATTTAGACAGATACGCTAGCCTAAATGGTTATTAACTATGTGGCTAATTAAAAAGCTTCACCCTTATTAATTCAAAATCCTTCTAGTTAATTCTAGGAGGATTTCTTGTTAGGTCTTGAGAACTAATGCTTTGATGTCAAATAGTGATAAAATTAGATAGCCTAGGACTGTGACTTATCAAAAAAACCATAAATTGAACTTAAGTTCAACCTATATAAAACACCTAAACATGTCTGAAAGATTCTTTTCGTTTACTAAAGTTTCTATACTACTTCTCGTTTTCAATTTCTCATGTCAATCTGACAAAAACTTCATTTCTTTAGGTCAAAATTCTCACATCACTTTGATAGGCAACAACCTATGCTCGAGTATGATAAACTATGGGCATTTTGAAACTGAAATGCACCTCAGGTATCCAGAGCAAAACCTGTACATAAGAAACATGTGCGATGGCGGCGATACTCCAGGTTTTAGACCCCATTCTGGTAGATTATCTCCATGGGCTTTTCCTGGAGCAGAAAAATTTCAAACAGATTTAGCTCAAAATTCTAGTAGTCAGGGGCAGTTCGAAACACCTGATGAATGGATTGAAAAGCATAAGACAGATATTATTATCGCTAGTTTCGGGTTTTCTGAGTCATACGCTGGAAAAGAAGGTTTGCCAAATTTCAAAGCGGAATTACAGGCCTTTATAGACCACACTCTGTCACAGAAATACAATGACAAAACTGCACCAAAATTGGCATTAGTTTCCCCTATTGCCTTTCAAGATTTATCTGACAAATTTGATTTGCCGGATGGCAAGACCGAAAATGAGAATTTAAAACTTTATGCTGAAGCTATAGAAGAAGTTGCCGTAAAAAACAATATTCTTTTTGTGGATGCCTTTAAGCCAAGTCAAAAATGGTTTTCGGAAGGCAAAAAATTAACAACCAATGGTCAACAATTAAACAGTGACGGATACCAATTGTTTTCTGAATTGTTGGTGAATGGTGTTTTTGGTGAAAAATCTGTTAAAAATGAGACTAATAGAGAAAAGGTAAAAGATGCCGTCTTGGAAAAGAATTGGTTTTGGCATAATGATTACAAAATTCCAAATGGTGTACATGTATTCGGTAGAAGATATCAGCCTTTTGGAAATGAAAACTATCCAGAAGAACTAGTCAAAGTTCGTCAAATGACAGCTATTCGAGATACGCTAATCTGGAAGACCGTTAATAATGAAACTTATGATTTGGCGGCTTCGGATGCAAAAACACAAGTCCTTTCTCCTATGGACACTAATTTCAGGCTAAATGGGAAAACGAGCTATTTAAATGAAGAAGAAATTCGAAATTCATTTACCATTGCCCCAGGATATAAAATGGATCTTTTCGCCTCAGAAGCAGATTTTCCTGAATTAGCAAACCCCTCTCAGATATCTTTTGATAATAAAGGGCGACTTTGGGTGGCAGTGATGCCTACTTATCCTCATTATAGACCTGGAGATGCCAAACCCAATGATAAACTAATTATTCTGGAAGATACTGACGGCGATTATAAGGCTGATAAATTGACCGTTTTTGCTGATAAATTACATATCCCTGCAGGATTTGAATTTGCTCCCGAAGGAGTTTATATTTCTCAAGGTACAAATCTAAAACTATACACAGATACAGATGGAGACGATAAGGCAGATAAATCTGAAATAGTATTGAGTGGTTTTGACGACCATGATACCCATCATGTCATTTCAGCATTCTGTGCGGATCCTTCCGGGGCATTGTACATGGGCGAGGGTGTTTTCTTGCATACCAATGTAGAAACGCCCTATGGTACGGTGAGAGCTACAAATGGAGGTTTTTACAGATATTCGCCTCAAAAGCACCGCTTAGAAAGAACGGCACAATTATCTATACCAAACCCGTGGGGAATTGCATTCGATGAATGGGGGCAAAACTTTTTTATTCATACCTCAGGCCCTGATATGAAATGGATGATGCCAGGTACCATAAAATCCAAATATGGTTTGTCTAATCCGGGTTCCAGAAACTTAATTGAAGATAAACACCGAGTCCGTCCTACGTCTGGTCTTGAATTTATTCACAGCAGACATTTCCCTGATGAAGTGCAAGGTGATTTCTTAGTTAACAATACCATTGGTTTCCTAGGCACCAAAATGCATAAAATAGAGGATAATGGTACAGGTTATCAAAGTATGCACCGAATGGATTTAATTAAAAGTACTGATTCTAATTTCAGGCCTGTAGATATAGAATTTGCACCTGATGGCTCTCTTTATTTGGCAGACTGGCATAATGTATTGGTGGGCCACATGCAGCATAACGCTAGGGACCCACTACGCGACCACGTACATGGAAAAATATACAGAATCACGTATCCATCAAGGCCTTTGGTAGAACCTGCTAAAGTATTTGGAGCATCGCTTGAAACACTTTTAGATAATCTTAAGTTACTAGAATATAGAACCAGATACAGAAGTAGAAGAGAATTAAGAGCTAGAGATAAGGCCGAAGTAAAGCAAGCTTTAACTTCTTGGATAACAGCCTTAGATAAGAATGACACTAACTATGAACACCAACTTTTAGAAGGATTATGGGTTTCATGGGGTTTGGATGATGTCAATGGAGATTTGTTAAATGCCGCTTTAAAAGCAAAGGATTATAAAGTGAGAGCTGCAGCTGTTAAAGTATTGAGGTATGTAGGTCACCAAATAGATAATCAAAAAGAATTGCTAAAAATAGCAGCGGCTGACGATCATGGAAGGGTAAGATTAGAGGCCTTGGTGGCTGCTACATGGTTAGATGATGCTAGTGCTAAAGAAGTACTGAATATCGCTGGAGAACATCCTTTGGATGACTGGATGAAACCTACCTATGAAGCAGCGTTAGCACATATGATCCCTTTCGACGCCCTTGCTAATCCTGATAAAGTGGCTCCTCTTGTTCAGGATATTACTAAAAAGAAAGTAATGGATTCTGGTAAAGAAATTTTCAACAAAGATGGTTATTGTGCCACGTGCCATCAGCCAGATGGGAAAGGTCTGGAGGCCTCTGGTTTTCCACCTCTTGTTAAGAATGAATGGGTCAATGGTAGTTCAGAAAGACTTGTCAAACTCGTTCTGAAAGGTATTTATGGCCCGATTAAGGTTGATGGCAAAACATATCCAGGTCAAGTACCCATGACGCCTTTTGGCAACTTGCTGAATGACAATGAAATAGCCGCAGTTTTAACCTATGTGAGAAAATCATTTGGAAATAATGCAGAGCCTATATATCCAGAGGGTGTAGCAGCAATCAGAAAACGAATAAAGGATAAAGAAGGCTTTTACACACCTGAAGAGTTATTGAAAGAACACCCGATGAAATAATTAAATATGAAATACATTATATACACTCTCCTTACATTTAGCTTTTTATCATGCGAGTCAAGCAATAAAGAGGACATTAAAAAGCCACACGTTGTT
Source organism: Arcticibacterium sp. (assembly GCA_047623945.1). GTDB lineage: Bacteria > Bacteroidota > Bacteroidia > Cytophagales > Spirosomataceae > Arcticibacterium. Next base: position 10,030 of record JBLHOT010000052.1, read on the forward strand.
TTCGTCATAGGAGATGAGGAATATCGTTCAGAGGAGTCAATGCCCATGCTCGCCAAAATTCTAAAGAGAGAAATGGACGCCGATATCACGCTTTGCTATTCGGTGGACAGTTCTGGCACCATTGACCCCAATAGGTTAGATCACATTGAAGGACTAGAGGCTTTAGAAACAGCCGACCTCATGGTTATCTTTACACGATTTAGAGCCTTACCAGCAAATGAGGCGAAATACATCACAGATTATGCAGAATCTGGAAAACCGATGATCGGTTTCAGAACGGCCACTCATACATTTATGTACAAAGAGGACTCCGCTGTTATGCATTTAAACAATGAATGGCCAACCAAGGTCTTTGGCCAGCAATGGATTACGCATCATGGACACTTTTCCGATGGTCATCAAGAAATGACATCGGTAAGTCTGCTTCCAGAGGCCAGTTCTCCAATTTTGAATGGCGTAAAGCCATTTGATACTTTTTCATGGCTGTATCACGTTGATGGTGGTGATTGGAAACTTTACGGTGATAGTGCTCCATTATTAGAAGGTAAGTCTTTACGTTCAAATCATGAGCAGAAAGGAAATTTGGATAAATTTCCACTTACTAACCCTGTATCTTGGACTAAGACCTATACGGGTACTTCTGGAAAACCAGCCAGAGTGTTCTTCACTACGTTGGGGCATCCATTTGATTTCAAACAAGAGTCCATGCGAAAGCTAGCTTTGAATGGAATGTACTGGGCTTTAGGAAGCGAAGATTTAATTCCAGACGAGGGAGTCAACGTTGACTTTGTAGATAATTATGAACCGAATAATTCTGGAATGGGTGATAAGTATAAGCCGGGCCTAAAACCTTTAGTTATTAAATGATTCTAAAAAACAAGATCCCTTTGAGAATAACCTCTAAAATTACTTGTTCCTTTTTCTTTATTGGGTCAGTATTCTTCTCAGCATGTAAAACTGGGGCAAAATCTGTACAGTCTAATAATGTCACGCCAACTGGAGCCTCAATTATTCAAGGAAGAAAGGTTTTCGAAAACAGCTGTTCGTCCTGCCATAATTTCGACTCTAATGGAATAGGACCGAGTTTGGCTGGTTTAAGTAGATCACTGAGCAACGAGGCAATAATGGCTTTCATTTCAAATCCTAAAAAAGTCATTGAATCTGGAGATACACGAGCCGTAGCACTTGAAAAGAGGTACAAAACAGTTATGCCTTCCTATTTCGTTCTAGGAAAAGATAAAATATCCAGTTTAGTAGCCTATATAAATACGTATAAAGATGTTGAAAAACCTTTTGAAGGAGATGAAGAAGGTCTTATAGAAGACCCTATTCCAGCAAAGATAGAGCCTTCTAATTTCCTTGTTAATCTAGAATTTGCTTTTCAAATACCCGCATCTAATAGTGAATTTCCTTATACAAGAATAACCAAACTGGTGGGCTTGCCAAATATTGGTGCCAAATTCGTCAATGACATAAACGGGAAGCTTTATAGAATCGACAATAATGTTCCTAAGGTATATATGGATATGAAGGCTCTAATGCCTGATTTTAAGCAAAATCCTGGTTGGGCCACAGGATTCGGAAATTTCGCATTCCACCCGGATTTTGAGAATAATGGATTATTATATACCACTCACGCTGAAGCTCCAAACACTAAAAAAGCGGACTATTCTTTGCCAGAAGGCGGAATTACCTCACAGCTTCAATGGGTTGTCCAAGAATGGAAAACAAACAATCCAAATGAAGAAACCTTTAAAGGCAATAACAGAGAATTATTTAGAATTGACATGGCCACAGCGGCTCATGGCATGCAAAATATTGACTTCAATCCTACGGCCGTAAAAGGGGACCCGGATTATGGAAACCTTTATATAGGGATTGGTGATGGTGGTGCTTCTGGGAGATATTCGCCTGAGCTTTTTTCTGGAAAACATGCCCCATGGGGTAGTATTTTAAGAATTAATCCTGGTTTAAATAATAGCACTAATGGCATGTATGGCATTCCTTCTGATAATCCATTTGTTAATATTAAAGGAGAGAAGGCTGTTAAAGAACTATATGCCAATGGTTTTAGAAATCCGCATCGTTTTTCTTGGTCAAAAGAAGGTAAAATGATTGTTGCCAATATTGGTCAACATAATATTGAATCTGTTTACGTTGTAAGACCAGGAGCTAATCATGGCTGGCCATTAAGAGAAGGTTCTTTTGGCATAAATACTCAGCAGAGCATGCACAAACTATATGAGCTAACTACTTCAGACAAACAAGACGGTATCACTTATCCTACCTTAGAATATGATCATGACGAAGGTAGTGCCGTCTGTGGTGGTTTTGTTTATACAGGGGCTGATATGCCTTCATTGGCTGGCAAATACATATTCGGTGATATTTTAAAGGGAAGGTTATTCTATGCAGAAGAAAGTGAAATGATGGCCGGCAAAGCCATTGATTTCAAAGAAATGAGAATTGCTTTTAAAGGAATTGAAACCAACATTTTAGAATTAAGCAACTCTGGTCATGCTAAACTAAGAATAGGCCAAGATGCTAACGGAAATATGTATCTCTTCTCTATGAATGATGGCAAGGTTTATCGCTTTCAAAGCGAGACTACACTATAGATTCATCACCAAATCCGAAGAATCGAGGGCATCAATGCTGCTTGAAACCATTTTGGGTTCTTTGTAATTAATTAAAACCTGAAGTATTGAAAAAAAATATTACCATTCTCGGCGTACTCATTACAGTACTTTTTTACGCATGTGTCAATTCAAAAAAGAGTTCTCAACATGAAGATTCAACCGTAGTAGAAGGCAGTACACTTTTTACTAGTAATTGCGGCAGTTGTCATGGTTTTGTACAAAATGGTATAGGTCCACACCTTGGTGGTCTTAAATCAAAAGTACCTCGAGACTATATCTTTCAAATGATAACAAATGCTGAAGAACTGGCAAATAAAGGAAACTCCAGAGCAATAGGTTTAAAGAAAACATACGGATCTTCAATGCCTTCTTTTGCTCACCTGAGCCTACATGAAAGAAACTCACTAGTCGATTATTTACTCGCACAACCCGCACCTCCCATTTTTTCTAATAAATATGGGAAGGCTATTATGGACCCTATTCCAGAGAAAATAGAACTTTCGGATCTTGTACTTAATCTAGAACACTTTACCACCATTCCGCCATCAGGCCCTAGCAATGCCTCTACTAGGATTGCATTAATGGTGCTGCATCCCATTACTGGTGATTCATACATAGCCGATTTGAGGGGAAAGCTGTATCGACTAAATGGTAAATCACCAGAGTTATATTTCGATCTAGTTGACTACTTTCCAAACTTCATTGATAAACCAGGTCTAGCTACAGGTTTTGGAGGTTTCGCTTTTCATCCAAACGTTAGCGAAAATGGCTTGTTTTATACGACTCATACAGAAGCCCCAGGATCGGCAAAGGCTGACTTTTCCTATGCGGATTCTATACAAGTAACTCTACAATGGATACTTTCAGAATGGAAAACGGAAGACCCCACGGCTACTACTGCCGTAGCGAAACCAAGAGAGCTATTTAGAATAGACATGGTATCAGGAATACATGGAATTCAAGAAATTGCCTTTAATCCTTTAGCAAAAAAGGGAGAAGAGGATTATGGTTTATTATATGTAGCAGTGGGTGATGGCGGGGCGACGGAAGTGGGCTACCCTTTTATTCCTCATAATAAGAATGGAATATCGGGAAGTCTTTTAAGATTAGATCCTTCTGGAAGAAATAGTGCGAATGGCAAATACGGAATTCCAGCAAGTAACCCATTTTATAAGAGCAGAGATTACAGGGCTGAGGTATTTGCTTTAGGCTTTAGAAATCCTCATCGATTTACATGGACTCAATCTGGCAAACTTCTACTAACCAATATTGGTCAGAAACAAATTGAATCGGTAAATTTGATAAATTCAGGGTATGATTTTGGCTGGCCTTTTAGAGAAGGAAGATATAGAATAGATGAAGTTGGTGACTTAAATGAAATCTATGAGATACCCGCAGAAGAAAGCGAGAATAAATACAATGTACCTGTAATAGAAATAGACCACGATGAAATTGCGGCTATTTCAACTGCACTAGAGTACACTGGAAGTAATATACCAGCATTAAAGGGGAAGTATTTGTTTACTAGCATCTCACAAACCAGGCAGTTTTTTGTGGAAGAAAAGGACATCAAAGAAGGCCATCTAGCCACTATTAAGGAGTTTAGAGTTTCTCTAAATGGTAAGATAATGACATTCAATGAGCTAACAGGCAATCTTGGTAGAGCAGATCTTCGAATGGGTAAAGACTCCCAAGGTGAAATTTATTTCTATACTAAACCAGATGGCAAAGTATATAAAGTTATACCCTAAATTGGATATTTCATGATGTGCTTGACGAATCGTGAATCCTTAATTCTGGAAGTATAACTTCGGTTAAAACCTGATGTTGACATAATTAAATTCGTTAACAAAAATGATACCTTGGCTATTTCATTAAACTTTTAAACCAAAAATGATACACAAATCACAAGAAGCATTCGTCAAAGATAAGGCCGAAGAATGGGAGCAGGTGGAAGAGCTTATTAAAAGAAAAATCATGTCTTATGACGACAAATCAATGCTAGTCAAAGTACATTTTCAAAAAGGTGGTGTCGGCCAAGTTCACAGCCATTACCATTGTCAAACCTCTTATGTAGAAAGTGGCTCTTTTGAAATCACCATTGGTAATGAAGTCAAACTTTTAAAATCAGGTGATGTCTTTTACGTTGTCCCAAATGTGCTTCATGGTGCCATCTGCTTGGAAGAAGGCGTTCTATTAGACTTCTTCAGCCCACCAAGAGAAGATTTTCTGAGCTGAAGCTTTACATATAATAGGTAATATTTTACTGACTGAGATGCGTTTGGATCTGATAAAAGTAGAATACTTTCAAAACTATTTGACGGTGACAGCTTTATAGCTCTCTTTCCCAAGTCATTACTTTATTGACCATGTAGGCCTCGGAGAAAGTGACGGAGTAGATTCTGTTCTGGGTATTGAGCCTACAGAGCTTCATGAAAGAATACCGTTTTTTACCGGGAGTATTAATAGGGTTAAAAAACTAAAACAGTTTCTAAAAAATCAATAAGACTAGCTACTATAGGAATATGTAACACAAAATTTCACGAAAGGCCAGCGTCACCTAAAACAAACTCAATAAGTGTTGGCCTAAGTTTCTTAAAAAAAAGCTAACAATTATTGCGTAAATCTACCCTGACAAATACTAAGGCATTTCATTCTAGAAGAAGTATCACCAACACTTCTTCTATTTCAGACTACAAAATGGCGAACCTTCCTATTTCTTAGCTCTATAAGAAAAACAGACAAGGACAGCTAGTGCCACTTTCTTTTATAATTTCGAATATGTTTGGCTGAATGAACCTCTCCAAAAGTGAGTTTAACATGATTCCAAATGTACAGACTATACCCATTTTGGCACACTTTGGAAAAGACGTATCCGAAGTAAAAGTAATTGTGAGTGTTTCTTGATTCGCTTGTTATTTTAATCGAAAGGGGGAGAATATATTTAAAGAATCACAAACAACTGTTTTATGTCTAGTACCATCATAAGCATAAATGAATTTTCCGCTACACCAAAATACCAACAATTAGTCAATAGTATTTTGGAAAGTATTCAAATCGGACGTCTAAAAAAGGGAGATGTCCTCCCTTCAATTAATGAAGTCAGCTTTGGTTTTGAGATTTCCAGAATTACGGTTGAAAAAGGATACAATGAGCTGCGTAAACGTAAAGTTATAGCCTCCCACCCTGGAAAGGGCTATTTTGTAATCAATGAAAACATTAATCAAGACTTAAAGATTTTGTTGCTTTTTAACAAACTAAGTGCTCATAAAAAACAAATGTATGATGCCTTTATCAACAAGTTGGGAGAAAGGGCTGCAATAGGCTTTTTTATCTATAACAACGACGCTTCCCAGTTTTGTCAGTTATTAGAACAGCATAAAGACCGATATACCCATTATGTTATTATACCTAATTTCGTAGATACGGATGAGCACGCGGTAAAATCTATCAATAAACTTCCAAAGAATCAGCTCATCATTGTTGACAAAATGGTCGAAGGCGTCACGGGTAAATTTGCAGCGGTTTATCAACCTTTCAAAGATGACATTTTCAACGCATTGTCTGAAGCTTTTGATGTTTTGAAAAAGCATAACAGGATGGTTCTGGTTTTTCCTGAAAACTCCTATTACCCAAAAGACATCATGGAGGGCTTTATCAACTTTTGCAATACTTACGAATTCAATTATAAAATCATTAACGACATAAGAGAAAGTAAGCTTCGCCCTGGCGAGGTTTATATCAATGTGATGGAAGATGATCTTGTCCATCTCCTAGATATGGTTCCAGATTCTGGACTTGAAGTTGGAAAAGATATTGGTATTATATCATACAACGAAACCCCATTAAAGAAATTCATTTTAAATGGAATAACCACCATTTCTACAGACTTTAAGGCTATGGGCGAAAAAGCAGCTGAAGTCATTCTAAGTAATAAAAAAGTGCATCTTGAAAACCCTTTTGCTATTCGTATAAGGTCTTCTATATAATCCTAAAACTAAAGAGTATATCCATTTTTGGATTTATTAATTACGTCTCCGTTAGTTTCTCTAAGTAAGTTATTCGGCCAAGCACACTTTTCATGGCTTCTAGAAAACTGGTAATACTTTAGAAGGAGAAATATGCATTTAAGTCATCCTGAAATAATGAATTAATGTGCGTTTTTTTAGAATTAGTATTGGTTAGACATATACTATCCGAGCCTTTAAAATACCTCAATACTATTTCTAGATTTTAACTGATGGATAAGGTAAAAAAAACAGAACTACAAGGACAGCATATCACAGTTAATCGGACAGTCAAGGACGGTTTGATCTCTTCATAGGATTAAGTTTGATCCGTTATTGTCATATTTAAACATGGAATAATGCATTCAATCACCATAAACAATCAATTCTTATGAAACCAAACTTACTAAGTCAGAAAGTGAGCTTTTGGAAAACAAGCATTTTACTCTTGCTATTTTCCACGGGTGTTCACTCCGCTCACTCCCAAATAAAGGGTACCGTTTACGACGAAAACAACGACCCACTTATAGGGGTAAGTGTAGCTGAGAAAGGCACAACAAATGGAACCCAAACAAATGTGGACGGAAAGTACAGCATCAAGGCCAGCGGTACTGCCACATTAACATATAGCTTCGTAGGTTATATCTCCAAGGACGTCTTGGTGGGCAATCAATCTACAATAGACATTACTTTAGGTGTTGATGACAAACTTCTTAATGAAGTTGTAGTTGTGGGTTATGGTAGCCAGCTCAAAAGAGAAGTTACGGGGGCTGTTCAAACCATTAACTACGAAGACCTTCAAGACCTACCGGTTTCTCAAATAGGACAAAAACTCCAAGGTCAAGTTGCTGGTGTTCAAATCAACCAAACGACAGGAAAACCTGGGCAAGGCATGAACATTCGTATTCGAGGTCAATTATCAGTTTCAGCTGGTAGTACGCCATTGTACGTAATAGATGGTTTTCCTATAACTGGAGACATTGCTAATCTTAACCCAGATGAAATACAAGACATTACCATCTTAAAAGACGCAGCATCTACCTCATTATATGGTTCGAGAGCTGCCAATGGCGTAGTACTTGTGACTACAAAGAAGGGTACAAAAATGGGCACAAATGTAAGCCTGAATGCTTTTACTGGAATGCAAACCGTTCCAGTGAAAGGAAGAATAGAAATGATGGATGCCGTTGAGTTTGCTCAATTTAAGAAAGAGTATTACGAAGATCAGGGTTCAGCAGTTCCAGTCGAATTCCAAAATCCATCTCAATATGAAGGTAAAAACAATGATTGGTATGGTGCATTGCTTCGTAACGCACCCCTTCAAAGTTATACGTTAAATGTATCCTCCAATAAAGGAAATTCTCGTACTTCAATTGTTGCTGGCGTTTATAATCAGAAAGGAGTTGTTCTTAATAATAAGTATCAGCGTTATTCTCTAAGAGCAAACTCAGAATTCGACGTAGGAAAGGATGTTAAACTTGGCTTTAACCTGGCACCGCAATATGTGTATGACAACACGCCTAGAACAGATGGAACTCGTGGACAAGGTATTCTCTTTAATGCCTTACATACTTGGCCAGTAATGCCGATTTATGATGACAATGGTGAGCTTACTTTATTTAATAAATTCCCAGGAAGTACAGGTAACATTTTTGCCTATCCTAATTATGTAAGATCGGCAGAAGAACTAGTAAACGAGACTACACAGCTAAATCTTTTATCCAATGCCTATGTGAGTTACGAGCCTATCAAGGGGCTAGTAGTAAAGTCTAGTTTCAATGTAGAACTTGGGAGGTCTAAATATTTCTATTTCAACCCTTCGACTGCCACATATAGAATCAATAGACCTATTCCTACAACCGCCGAATCGATCAGAGAGAATAGTGAAAGTATAAGTTGGCTAAACGAGAATCTGGTTACTTATAGTAAAAGCATCAAAGACCATAATTTTGAGATACTTGGAGGTTTTACAAATCAAACCTTCTCACGTGAATTCACACGAATTCAAGGAGATACCTATGCAGATGACAGGGTTCCTACAGTTCAAGGTGCCATTAATCTAAATAGAAATGGTTCTATAAACGACTTGCAAGAATGGAGCTTAACATCATTGCTTTCTCGTCTTACATACAACTATAAAGGAAAATACCTTTTCACTGCGGCTGTAAGAAGAGATGGTTCTTCTCGTTTTGGAGCTAATAACCGCTGGGGAACATTCCCTTCTGTATCTGCTGGTTGGGTTATGTCTGACGAAGACTTCTTAAGTAAATACAACAATCTTTCTTTTGCTAAAGTGAGAGCGAGTTATGGCATCATTGGTAACAACAATATTGGTAATTATACGTCATATGCTTTAGTAGATAATACGGTGAACGCCGTATTTGGCTCTAATGTTGTAGCTGGTGCCAGAGTAACCTCTCTTGCAAATCCAAACCTAGGATGGGAAACTACAAGACAATTTGACATTGGCCTGGACCTAGGATTCTTCAACGATAGAATTCAGTTTGTTTACGACTACTATACAAAAAACACCACAAATTTACTTTATAGTGTTCAAGTGGCTCAGGAGTCTGGTTTTAGTAATTTTAATGATAACATCGGTGAAATAAAGTTTTGGGGACATGAGTTTTCTTTAAATACCAAGAACACGAGGGGTGCCTTCAGATGGAACACCAATTTCAATATTTCTTTCAATAGAAATAAGGTACTTGCCCTTGCAGATGGAATTGACAGAGTTTACGGTTCCTACCATATCACACAAGTGGGTCAGCCCTTTGGTCAATTTTATGGCCACATAGCTGATGGCGTTTACCTAAACCAGGCGGACCTTGACAACAGCCCTCAGGTGCCGGGTAGATCAACGGTAGGAAGTATAAAGCTTCTTGATATCAATGGCGACGGTGTAATCACTAGAGGAGGAGATAATGATGACCGTGCTTTAATGGGCAATCCTTTTCCAGATTTTGTTTTTGGAATAACGAATACATTTAACTACAAGGATTTCGACCTCAGCATTGTAGGTTCAGGGTCTGTAGGGAATAAATTATTGGTTCGTCATTTATTTAGTACGGCTAACCTTGATGGCGTTTTTAATATGGTTAAAGAAGTAGCATACCGTTTCCGTTCTGTGGAAAACCCTGGTAAAGGATTCTACGGTACTACAGTAGGTGGTGGAAATGTTACTGGCATTGAGCGTGACTGGATGAATAGCCGTTTCGTTGCCAATGCTTCTAACTTTATGATCCGTAATATCACATTGGGTTACACCATCAAAAAGAGCAACAAGGTATTTAACACTGCCAGAATTTATGGTTCTATACAGCAAGCTCTGGTATTGACAAAGTATTGGGGAGGTCCTAACCCAGAGACAAGTGCTCAAAACAACGGCCAAGGTGACGGAGGAAACTTAAGTCCTGGTGTAGATCTATCAAACTATCCAGTGCCACGTACTTTCTCCCTTGGAGTCAACCTAAACTTTTAAAATATTAACCTTACAGTAAAATGAAAAAGACAATAATTTTTTTGTTATTAATAACATTTACGCAGACGGGTTGTAAGGACGATTTCCTTAACCTGGTACCGGCCACAGCTCTAAGCTCAGCTACTTTTTATACAAGAGAGGCTGACTTTGACCAAGCAGTGAATGGAGCATATGTTCCATTGAGAGATATTTTTAATAGCCGCTCTTGGCTATTGAGCGAAATGCACTCAGACAATACATATTATGCACGAAATATACTTTTTGGAGCTACTGAGCAACAAGAAGATTTGGCTGACTTTGCAGATCCAACCAATAATGGAATCTCAACAAACACGCATGTACTCAATCAATATAGACTTGATTACCAAATAATTGCCAGAGTAAATCAAATTCTTGCACAAATTGATGATGTGGATTTTGATGCTTCAAATAAGGCTAACCTCAAAGGCCAATCTCATTACCTTAGAGCGTTTGCATATTTTGAACTTGTTCGTTATTTCGGCAAAGTACCATTGCACCTTACTCCAGTGACAGACCGTCAAGGAGCCGCCTTACCTTTAACAGAAGCAGACGGGCTTTATAACCAGATTATAGCAGATGTTCAGGCCGCGATTTCGTCTTTGCCAACGAAAGCTAATCAAGAACCGGGTAGAGTTACAAAGGGGGCAGCTCAGATGCTGCTTGCCAATGTTTATATGGTTCAGCAAAACTGGAGTGGGGCTGAAACATTACTGAGAGAAATAGTAAATAGTGGTGAATATCAGTTGATGCCAACATACGAGGAGGCTTTCTCTGATAACAGCTCAAACAAGAATAACAGTGAGTCAATTTTCGAGGTACAATTTCTCGAAGGCTCAGCAGGTCTTAACGGAAGCTTTATTTATAATTTCATGCCAAGACCTATTTCACCTACGGAGCTTGAGCCAATCATGGGAACATCAAACCCACAGCCAATTAATGGTGAAGGAAACAATATTCCAACTCCTGATATGATTGCGGCTTACGAAGATGGAGACTTAAGAAAAGATGCCTCCATTGATTATGTAACGCTTGAAGGTAGTTTAAGGTCCGATCAAACCTACCCTTACATAAAGAAGTATGCAAAAAAGCATAGCCTTCATGGTAACACAGGGACCAATTGGCCTGTCTATCGTTATTCTGAAGCACTTCTGTTTTTGGCAGAGGCTCTAATGGAGCAAAACAAATCAGCAGAAGCCATTCCTTTTCTTAATCAAGTTAGAACGAGAGCAGGATTAGCTACGACTACTGCTACTGCTCAAACTGACCTAAGAACTGCGATTCATCAGGAAAGGAGAGTAGAATTAGCATTTGAAAACAAAAGATGGCATGATTTGGTACGTACCGAAAAGGCTATTGAAACGATTACAGCATACGGAAACCGTATAAAGGCCGATCCTTTCTCTTATTATTATCCAGAAGGAGCCGAGCCAAGAGGAAATGCATTTAGCAATATTTCAATCTATTATGGTCTACCAGCTGCAGAGTCAGACCTCTCTCCTCATTTTTAAAATTTCCATTATCCCATGGCATAAGTCTTAATGCCATGGGATTTTCATTCTTTCATTATGCAAGCAAAAAGAATTTTCTCGCTTCTAGTCATCGTTTTTTTCGTCATTGCCGCTTGCACAAGTACGCGGGAAATTATCGAAGACACAAATCCTAAAACAAAGAAATTAAAATTAACGGAAGGCTTTATGGCCGAACATCTCTATAGTCCAAGCGAAAACGACCAAGGTTCATGGGTTGCAATGACTTTTGATGATAAGGGTCGTATGATTACTTCTGACCAATACGGGTCGCTTTATCGTTTAACAATTCCTGCTTCGGGAAGTGGCAGTGTAACACCCAACGTAGTAAAACTTACCCTGAATACAGGAGAGGCCATAGATAGTATAGGAATGGGGTATGCCAATGGCTTGCTATATGCTTTCAATAGTTTATACGTAATGCTGAATAATGGGAAAAACAATAAAGAATTCCCAAGAAAAAGCGGGCTTTATCGTCTTCAGGATACCAATCAGGATGATACTTTTGATAAAATAACCCTGTTAAAAGAGCTTGTAGGTCAAGGGGAGCATGGTCCACACAGCATAGTGCTTTCTCCAGATCAAAAATCACTTTACGTTATTGCCGGAAACCACACTGATGTGCCAGAAATGGACAGTTATCGTTTACCTTCTAACTGGCAAGAAGATAACCTTTTCCCATTAATAAAAGATCCTCGTGGGCACGCCAATGACCGCATGGCCCCTGGTGGGTGGATTGCAAACTTAGATCCAGAAGGAAAGCACTGGGAACTTTACAGTGCAGGTTATAGAAATGCTTTTGACATGGCCTTTAATGAAGCCGGTGACTTGTTCGTTTATGACGCAGATATGGAGTGGGACTTTGGCCAACCTTGGTATCGCCCTACCAGAATTGTGCACGCTACAAGTGCGAGTGAGTTTGGATGGAGAACAGGAAACAGCAAATGGTCTCCTACTTTTCCTGATAATTTACCACCAGTGATTAATATTGGTCAGGGCTCTCCAACGAATTTACTTCACTTAAAAGACGCCAAATTTCCGCAGGAATATAAAAACTCTCTTCTCGCATTCGATTGGAGCTTTGGAATCATTCATGCCATAAAATTAAGGCCGGAAGGTGGCAGCTATTCTGCTAAGAGAGAAGAATTCCTTTCAGGATTACCTTTACCACTTACAGACGGAGTTATTGGGCCAGATGGTGCTTTGTACTTTTTAACGGGAGGAAGAAGACTAGAATCAGACCTTTACCGAGTTGCCTACACCGGAAATAACAATACTGATTCAATTGAACCAGCCCCATTAACCCCAGAAAATGAATTACGCCGTTCGCTAGAAAAACTTCATGAAGAAGGCACTACTTCTGAAGCCATCGATATCGCCTGGCCTCATCTAAGTCATTTAGACAGACATGTAAGGTATGCCGCTAGAATGGTTTTGGAAAAACAACCGGTTAACTCTTGGTCTCAAAAAGCCCTAAATGAAGTTAATAATATTGCAGCCACGCAAGCACTTATTTCTTTAGCAAGACAAGGAGATAAAACGTTAAAAGACCCCTATTTCTCGAAACTTCTTAGCATAAATTATAACGAATTAAATGAAAGTCAACAAATAGATATCCTTAGAGCCTTTGAGTTAGGAATTCTGCGTTTTGGAACTCCGACGAAAGTACAAAAAGCAAATATCTCGAATTATCTGTCATCTGCCTATCCCGCAAAAACCGCACAACTTAACAGGTCTCTGAGTAAAATCTTATTGTACGTAGATGCTCCAGAAGCCATTTCAAAGACTTTGACACTGATGCGAAAAAAGCAAGAGGACACCGAAAGTCTAATGGATGAAACTGCCACAACATCAGAGGATCTCATTATGAGAAATCCACAGTATGGAAATGCAATAGCTGAAATGCTTTCGAAGATGCCACCACAGCAACATACCTATTATGCTACGGTGCTTACGATGGCTAAGAAAAACTGGACCAAAGAGCAGAGGGAGGAATATTTCTCTTGGTTTAAAAAAGCCTTCGAATTTAAAGGTGGAATGAGCTACAACGGTTTTATCAACAAAACTAGGTTATTGGCTCTTGCAAATGTCCCAAGATCTGAACTAGCGTATTTTGAAGGAATCTCAGCGAAAGATGGATTTAAAAGCGGCGAAAGTGAAGAAATGATATATCCTGAAGGACCGGGAAGACGCTGGAACACGGAACAAGCGGTGAAGCTTGTAGAAGGAAAGTTGCAAAACCGTAACTTTAAAATTGGTCAAGCTATGTACACCGCCACGACATGTAAAATGTGTCATACCATGAATGGCGAAGGTGGTGCCATTGGGCCAGACCTCACTCAACTAGGAACGAGATTTAGCGTAAAGGACATGTTAGAATCTATTATTGACCCCAATAAGGTTGTTTCAGATCAATATGCTGCAACTCAATTCAGTTTAAACGATGGAAGTTCTATAGTGGGACGACTCATTAGCGAAAACAAAGAAACCTATAATGTTTCTCAAAATCCTTACGACCCTACGGCTATAGAAAAAATAGCTAAATCAGATGTGATTTCTAGCAAATCTTCGGCTGTTTCCACCATGTTTCCAGGATTAATAAATAGCCTTAACAAAGAAGAGTTAAAAGACCTTATAGCCTACTTAATGTCCGGTGGTGATAAGGAAAATGATATGTTCACGAAAGATTGAACCAAAAGTAAAGTACAGTTTAGGTTAAATGAGCAAAATAATATGGTTCAGGTATAGCATTTACCTGAACCAATTCTTTTTAACTTAGCAAAAGCAAAACATTATGAAACATTTCCCCAAGAGCTTCCTTCTTTTCTTTTTAACTCTTTCATCTGCTACAAACCTTGTGGCCCAAGAAAAACCTAATGTTCTCTATATTTTAGTAGATCAGTGGCGAGCTCAAGCAACGGGATACGCAGGGGATGTAAACGCCATCACGCCCAACTTAGATAAATTGGCCAATGAAAGCATAAATGTAAGAAATGCAATTTCAGGTATGCCAGTCTGCACTCCTTACCGTGCATCCTTAATGACTGGGAGGTATCCACTCAGCACGGGAATATTCATGAATGATGTACAACTCGATACAAATGCCACTACCATAGCTAAGGTTTTTAAAAAGGCAAATTACAATACGGGATTTGTTGGGAAATGGCACATTGATGGACAAGGACGAAACTCCTACATCCCTCCTACGCGTCATCAGGGTTTCAACTATTGGAAAACACTTGAATGTACACACAACTACAATAACTCGGCTTATTACGATGGTTCTTCTAGTAAAAAAGAGTTTTGGCAGGGATATGACGCTTTGGAACAAACCAAAGATGTCCTCAATTTTTTGGACAAAAATGCCAATCAAGAAAAACCCTTCTTTTTGATGCTTTCTATTGGAAGCCCACACGATCCTTATCAAACCGCTCCAGAGGAATTCAAAAAGCTTTATAAGGATAAGAATATCCAAATAAACCCTAATGTTCCCATTGAAAAAAGACAACAAGTCACCGAAGACCTAAGAGGTTATTATGCCCATATTTCTGCCATTGATCATGGAATAGGTCAACTTTGGGACAAGCTAAAAGAACTAAACATAGATGATAATACACTCATCGTGTTTACTGCAGATCATGGTGATTTGCTAGGGGCCCATGGAGCATGGAATAAGCAACAACCTTATCAAGAGAGTATCAAAGTCCCTTTTCTGATTCACTACCCCGACCTTATAGGTAAGGAAAAACAAACAAGCGACATTCTTCTAAACTCACCTGATATTATGCCCACAGTTTTGGGATTGTGTAAGATACCACCTGTTAACGATGTAGAGGGTGACAATTACGCTCCTATCCTATTGGGTAAGACAAAGAATAAAATAAAATATTCATTAATTTCTTGCGTACAACCCTTTGGTCAATGGCCTAGAAGCAATGGGGGAAAAGAGTATCGTGGAGTAACAGATGCAAATTTCACTTATGTGAGTGATCTCCAAGGCCCCTGGCTCCTTTTTGACAACCAAAATGACCCATATCAACTCAACAATTTGGTAAATAACCCCAAGTATCGAAAGCTGCAAAAGGAGATGGAAAAAGCTCTTTCAATAGAATTATCGAAAAGAAAAGACGAGTTCTTACCAGGGATGAAATACATCGAAAAATGGAAATATGTGGTGGATAATACGGAAACTATACCCTACCGAACAATGAACTTTCAGGGAAAACCGATAATAGAACCTTAATTTTAAACTCAACTATTAGACAAAAAACGTGTGAGTCTGAGACTCCTAAACAAAAATTGTAACAAAAATGATGCACAGAAATAGCCTTAACATTTCTCTCTTAGGTCTTTTGGCGATCTTTTCCCTTGGATGTAAAAGCTCCCAGAACCAAAATGTAGGAGAAAAGGGCTTTAATTCTATTTTCAACGGCAAAGATCTGGACGGTTGGAAAGGTGACCCTGTATATTGGCGAGTGGATGAAGGTAATTTGGTGGGAGAAATCACCGCAGAAACATTGTTAAAATCCAATTCATTCATTGTTTGGCAAGGTGGGGAACCTAGCGATTTTGAATTCAAATGTGAATTTAAAATAACCGAAAAAGGTAACTCTGGCATTAACTACCGAAGTGTGGTTTTCCCTGAAATTCCTAATGCTCTAAAAGGATATCAAGCCGATATTGATGGTGCAATTCGCTACACTGGCCAGAACTATGAAGAAAGAGGGCGTGCAACCTTGGCATATAGAGGTGAAATTTCGAGTATCAATTCTCAATCCGGAAATTGGGACCATAAAAAATTGAGAGACAAAGTCGTAAAAAATAATTGGTCAGAAAGAGAAGTAATTGGATCCTTAGGAACTACCGACGAGTTAAAGGAAAAAATCAAAAGTGAAGACTGGAATGAAGTTCAAATCATCGCAAAAGGTAATCGACTCCTTCATTATGTCAATGGTGTTTTAATGTCTGATGTAACAGATAATGATAACATTAACGGAAAATCAAATGGACTTTTGGGCGTTCAGGTACATGTGGGGCCACCTATGAAAGTGGCATACAGGAACTTGAGGTTAAAGAATCTATAGTATGACAAAAATCCTTACTTGGTTTCGGCATTGAGAAGAGTGATCCCTTGAACCATCCGGGAGATGAGGCTCTACAGTTCGTGGAAAACACTCAAGCTGTTCCCCTACTTTCAAAGAAGTACGTCAAACTCTAAAGGTTTAGATACTATCTGTCAATGAAAGAAAGCACATAGGCACTGGAATTAATATTCAATTTGTTGTAACTATTCAGGTCAATAATTCAAGTTTGTAGTTTCTTTATTCACATGTTGAATTGACTTTTTTCAGTTGGCCTTAAATCACGCAGTTTATGCACAAATGATGATAAGTAAGTCTTTGATGTTA
>JBLHOT010000053.1:0-27093 GCA_047623945.1 Arcticibacterium sp.
ATTTCTTTCCTCATAGAGGCTCCTTCTAAGAGCTATGCTATGAGTCAATTTTAACCATTTAGAGTTACGCCGGCTATAGTGCCTTCGCCAATAATGTTGTGCCATAAATAGGCTGGCCTTATCAATAGGAAAGATTATGGAGCTTTGGTTAAAGCTATTATAAATCCTTTCCATAAGGGCTTCTTTAGCATGGGAGTCCAAATTTTAAAAGCCAAAAGTCGGCTAGAATGAACCAGTCTGTTTTGGCTAGTTTTTTCAGCTATTTAAGGTATGTTCGGTCTAGTTGGTCAAGTTTTATTTTGTTGAATAATCGGTGGATATTCCGGGTCAAAATGGGCCACCCATTCCGGGTGAAAGTGGGCCAGTGATTCCGGCTCAAAGTGAGCCACTATTTTGGTGTTCTTAACAGCAGAGTGAACATCGAAAGACGGGCTTGTTGTTTAAAGTGCCGTGTTACTCGGTCGTTTTATTTTGTCGGTGTCTCATTCTTGGTCATTTAATAGAGCTCTGTCTTTGTGGGCTCAAGATTGCAGACAGAAAACAAAAACGTCGAATCTTTAGAACCTTTAACTTTTAAGCCCTTAAAGCTTAGTTTTAGTACTTGATCTCAGTAAATAATCCTAATATTGAACCCGACATGACTGGCACTTATTTACTGTAATCATGGGTACGGTCTGAATGGTGGTAGACCTACGGTTAATTACTTGGGGAAATCAGTAGTTATTTTGAGCTATGATTTATCACCTGGGTCAATATCCAATGGATTTAAAGTAAAGGCCGTGAAATGTGGCTAAGAAGAGTCAATTTTTTTCCTAATCATTCACCATGGCATACGGGGTAACTGGTTTGAATGAACTTTATCATAACAGAATAGAAGAGCCGTATGAATAGAGTAGTTCAGAACTTCGTGTCCCAGAATACGCTTTGCTAATTTCAGGTGTTTCCAAAAGGCTCTGCGGGAGGTAAGGGGACAGAACTTGGTTTAATTACTGGTTTAGAGCCTGTTTTTTCTTTAAATGTTTATTTAGGATTGTTATTAATAAGTCTCCAGAGACAGGTTTGGATAAGTAATCGTCAAAACCAGCCTTTATTATTTTTTCTTTATCACCGGACATAGCTAAGCCAGTTTGGGCAATTATGGGCACTACTTTGTTTGTTTTTCTTATTTCTTCTAATGCCTCATATCCGTTCATTTCAGGCATGTTGATGTCCATTAATATGAAATCGATTGAAGGGTTTTGTTGAAATAAATTTACGGCTTCTTTTCCATTGTAAGCATGCAAAATAGTGCAGTTAAAATCTGACAAACATTCCTCTAAATACATGAAGTTTATGAATTCATCTTCAGCTATTAAAACCGTAAATTCTCTATCGGTGACTAGAGAGGAACACTTGTTAGGTTCAAGATTCTCTGCCTCAGGAGTTTCGTTGATATATGGTATGGTGACAAAGAATGTTGATCCTTCACCAATTTTAGATTCCACCCAAACATCACCTCCAAGTAATCCCGTAAGACCTTTTGCGATCGACAAACCCAGTCCTGATCCGGATTGGTGCGTATCGAATTGTTTGCCCTGGATAAACCTTCCAAAAATGGCCAGTTGGTCTTCTGTGTCAATTCCAAGACCAGAATCTTTTACATAAAATTTAAGTTCATTGCTGGATAGAGAGTATCCAAATTCAACAAAACCTTCTTGGGTGAATTTTATTGCGTTTTCAATTAAGTTAGAAAGTATTTGTACTAATCTATTTGGGTCTGTTTGTATAGTGCTGTCTTTATCTTCCAACCCTTTTTTGGCTCTAAGAACTACGTTTGGACTTGTGGTAATAGCATACTTTGCATGGAGGTCATCAATTAATAAGTTGACATCAGAAGAGCAAATGTCTATACTTAGGCTATTAGACTCAATCTTTGAGATATCAACGATGTCTGAAATAATATTTAAAAGTCGTTTTCCTTCGTGATCAATTAAGTCTAAATATTTTTCTCTTTTTTCGGCTGAAATATTCTTTCTTTTCAACAATTGAGCGAATCCTAATACACCATTCATTGGCGTACGAATTTCATGACTCATATTAGTAAGAAAAGAGGATTTTAAACGCTCACTTTCTTCTGCTTTTTCTTTGGCTTTTCGAAGTTCTGTAATTTCCTCAATTCGCTCAGTCACATCTTGGGAAGCCCCCCTAAATCCAATCGTTTTATTGTCTTTGTCAAACACTGTCTCACCGCTAACCCACATCCAGCCATTACTACGATTTTTTCGTACTGTTTCTAATTGAAGTTCATAAGGAATTCCAGTGTCACGTGCGTTTGCAACCTTAACATTTAGGGTTTCCCAGCTCTCGGGAGTGAAAAGGTTTTCAAGTTCAGAATTTGGCGGTACTGGGAGATCAGGGTCAAAGCCGTACATCTTAAAAAGCTCTTCGGTCCATGTTAATTCATTAGTAGTAAGGTCAAAATACCAAGAACCAATATGTGTAATTTCCTGAGCTTTTTTTAAGTCCTTTTCATTTCTTTCTGCTTTTTCTTTGGCTTTTCGAAGTTCTGCTACCGCTTCGTTGCGATCCGTAACATCATTAGCGTTGGCGTAAGTAAAACCATCTTTAACTAATGTTGCTTGCCATTCTAAAGTCCTGTATGAACCCTCTTTAGTTTTGTACCGGTTAACGAAATTAAAAATCAGGTTGCCTTTTAATTGTTCCTCTATTATCCTATTTGTTTTTTCTATATCATCTGGGTGAACCAAAGACCATAAACCCACCTCTAAAATCTCCTTTTCAGTATATCCAAGAATAGTTTTGCACGATTTATTGATTTTGAACACCTCTCCATTTGGGTTTGTAATCACCATCAAAGAAGGAGAGAGGTTGAAAAAATCTTCTAATCTTTCCTCACTCTGTTTTAGTTTTTTTTCTGATTTAAATTCATTGATCTGTTTTTCCAACTCCTCGTATGTTGGCTTTGAATCTTTCATAAAACTCTTATTCACTTATTAGTAGTTTTGTTATAAAAATAACGTTAGCCATATATTGAAGAATATTCAAACTGTGCTCATTTTTTATTATATACTCAAAAAAAATCCCATATAAACCATACACGCTCAGTGGAAATATATAGCTGTTATAGTAATGTTTGTAAGGTAGTAATGTTTGTAAGAGAGACTATTAATCGTATATAGAAGGTGGGTATGTTATAAGACGCTCGTAAATATTCGCAATGCAACATGTAAAAGTACGTAAAGGTTGGTTTATAATGGAGCTACATCATACGATTTGAAGGTGTTTTTACACATGGATAAACGTACGGTTTAGCCATTAAATCGCCTAAGCTCATCCCTTACCTACTCATACATTCTCTTATCATCCGAAGAAGTTATAACGTTTAACAGGAATTCATTTTGAGATTTTCCAAAAGTGTATTTATTCAGAATAACCTGCAGAGGGAGTACTTCATTATAATCAAGACCCTCTTAGTGCCGCAGAAAAACCCATTGTGTTCAATCAGAGAAGAACCTTCAGATAACAGGGATGCCTGCCGGATAGTATGGAGACTTCTTATCTCTCTTAAAACTCTGGTATTAAATGTATCTTGAAAAACGAAAAATAACATTAGACTTAGTTTTTCTCGATAGAAGATATGTCTGTTACAGAATATTTCAATAATTATCGGCTAGATATCGGCTAAATCTCAAACAAAAAACCCCAACTATCTAATAATAAGATAATTGAGGTTATAAAAAGTGGAGCTGCAGGGATTCGAACCCTGGTCCGAACATGGCCTCTGTCGAGCCTTCTACATGTTTATTCGGTCTTGTTTTTCGAGATTGAGAAGCCGTCCGACGTACCAAATTCAATCCTTATTTCCTCCGATACTATCAAATGGTAAGAAAACCGCCATTAGACGCCTCTACGTGTCGACACCTCTGATTCTCCCGCGGCAGAGGTTAGCAGGAGAGAGATGTGGCGAATGGTTAATCTAATCTAGATTAAGCAGCCATGGCATACTGAGTATTGCCTCTTGTTTTTTAGAAGAATTTTTAAATGGAGGTTCTACCAACTCCATACATGCTTATACTCGCAACTGCATCACGCCGTCAAAACCGGTCAGCCCCAATTACGTTGCAAGTTAAGAACGATAAATGATATTTAAAGTTCCTTTTAGATAGAATTTAATAAATAGGTGACAATAATGCCCAGCAGAATAGTTGGGGTGATGCTCATTAAAGTACCTATAAGTACATATTCCATCTGCTTGGTTTCTGTATCCTTAAACCTCAAAATTGCTTTGGTAGCTATCAAGAAACCCATAGCAGAAAATTGGTTGGTCAATATAAAGGTCAATATTAATATACGTTCAAAAATACCTATCCAAAGCCCTGCCTTTTCAAGGGACTCTTGCCTGTCGGGATCGAGTTGAGAACGCCACTTATCTGTGAAAATATTTATGACGACACTTAGAGGGAAGGTAATGACTCCATATGCAAAGATCAAGATCCAGTTTTCTGTAGAAGCAAGGAATAGAGAGGTTTCATGAAAGAGCCAAGACCAGCCATTGATAATCAAAAGCCAAGTAAGGACTAACATTAATGTGTGAAGGAACTGGTCAAGAATAAAAAGGACAAACCTGTTTGTTTTGATATACATCTTCCCTAAATCTATAATATAGTGGCTAACAGCAATTAGAAGGGCCCCGAAAAAACTCAAAGAAAGTAGCCAAGCGGCCAAAAAAGTAATTAAAATATGCCAATAGAGTTTTTTTGATTTTATCTTATTAATCTCCTTATCTATAGTCCATGAGCTGAATTGTAAGAAGTAATCCGAAACCATGTGGGCTATCAAAAGTCTGATTATAAGACTTATTTCAGGGTTTGTTAGGCTCATAATGTCTTATTGAAATGGTTTATTATGTTTTCAATTAAATTCCATCCAGAGTTTTTTATCCGCCTATTGACGGAGGATTGCGTGATACCAATGGCTTCAGCTATTTCCTGTTGCGTATAATTTTCCAATAACCAATAATGTACTTCCATTTGATTAAGGGTATTGGTTTTTTCTAAGTAATCTAATGTGGAACTGTGTAGCGTCCATTCTGCATTTTTTGTCTCCTCATTAGTATGGATACTTATTAGAGTTTTGTCTTGCTTCATCGTGTCTAGCCCTTGGCCTGAGAGCCAGAAGGCGGGCCCGCTTGAGTTTGAAAGTTTGCCTTCTAACTTAACATCTCCTATTCCAACAGATATTCTTGCGGATAATCCTGTTTTGAGTTTTAGTTTGAGTTTAATCTTTAATGCTTCTGTGAGCCCGTCTTCTTCTATCATTATCTGAAAAGAGTCTCCTCTTATGAAAAAATCATATTGTCCTTTTGAAGCCTTTTCTAAGGCCTCTAAAGTCTCAGAAACTACTTTTCTTTGAGAAGCTATGAGCTTTTTAGAATCTATTAAATCTCCTGTTATAACCTGCATCTGGTAAAATTATGTACAAATATACATATATCATTAAATTATGCACTCTGATATGCATAATCATTAATTATGCACTCTGAGGTACATATTGTATAATTATGCAGCTTTAACTACATATCGTCACCTTGTGTTTTCTAACTATTTCACCAAGCACGGCTCAATTAGGCCATATATATTTTTTTTGTAAATGAATTTCGGTCATCATACATCTAGCGGAGCCGCCACCTAAAGTTTCAATCGAGCCTAATTCGGCATGAAGAACCTTTGTCTTGGTATATAGGAAATCTAATTGAGCCTTTCTTAGGCTTCCAAATGCTCGTGTAGACATTACCAAAACAGGCTCATCTAATTCATTCTTAACTTGTAGCATGTTTCCAGCAAATTCATTCATCTGATCTAGAGAAATTAACAATGGCTCTTTGCCAGCTAAATTCAAACTCCTTATAACGGTAGCCTTTTCAGATTCATCCTTAATACTTTCGGCACAGAGTACAGAAAAGTCTTGAGCAATACACATCATTACATTAGTATGATAAATAGGCACATTATTGAGATCACTCGCCACAAAATTTACTACTTCGTAACCTGTAAAATGCTTCTTCCATGCAGCCATTACTTCCGGATTGGTTCTACTCGCCAAGCAGGCATATGCTATTTTGGCAGATCTATCCAATACCAAACTTCCTGTACCTTCTAAGTATTTTCCATGCTCTTCAAAAGAGCTTAAATCAATGACTTCATCAATTTTGAAATCATGACCTAATTTTTCAAGAATATCCATCCGCCTTTCCAGACGCCTATTTTCTGCTTCCATAGGATAAAGCAGAACTTTACCGTCATTATGAAGCGAAATCCAATTATTAGGGAAAATGCTATCTGGGGTTTTGGGGTTTAGATTATCCTCAAAAACAGTCACATTAATTTTGGCGGCTCTTAGTTTAAAAACAAAAGCATCGAAATGGTTCAATGCATCTCGCTGAGCTTCTTTATCAGAAAGGTCGCCCTGCATAAAGGCATTGCTTTCGGCCGTTTCTTCATTAAAACCAAACGAAACAGGCCTAACCATAAAAACATGGTGGGTACATTGCTGCTCTATCAAACCGATGTTCTCAAAATAGGTAAACTCATACAGTGAGAGCCGCCTCTAGCCCTTGATAACTCGGCTGATGGCAATAAAATGATGGTATCGGTGATAGTCTCCACCGATTTTACGTCATTTTCTAAGTCCTGTAACAAATCTTTGGCATGAACCACCTCAAATCCAGCCTCTTTGAAAGCGACAGAAGTTTTATCGTTTCTATCGTAACCTATTGCTACGCCCTCCTTTAATACCAATAAATTACAGGAATCTGTCCACTGTTCCCTGGCTCCATAAGGGAATGTATTATTGCCAGAGTAAACGAATTTTACTTCTTTATCGCACTTCAAATCTACCTTAGAAATATCTATTAGTAGATCTTCAAGGTTTTCAAAAGTCTTTGATTTTTCTAAACCCTTGTCTACATAAAACTGCTTTATAATAAGCTCTTCTGCCTTGTTTCTTTGACCTAGCTCTTCCCATATTAAGTCTTTTTTATGCTTTTCTGCGGCTCTTCCAATGGACGCCAATAGCACCCAAACATTCTTTTTAATTTGTGTAAAAATGGTGTCTATATGCATGTAATCCCTTTTTGCAGGAATTTTCACCAAGGTCACCTTTGTAAGTACTTTTTTATCAAAAAGCTTACGCATCACTTGCCTTGCAGCCTCTACACTGGTTCGCTCACTTATTCCTATTAATAAATGATTGGGAGCCACCATCATTACATCACCTCCTTCTAAGGTTTCTTCTTTACCACTTTGCTCGTCTTCTGCCATCAGAAATTGCTCTTCATTCTCCTCAATTTCTATCAGATTTTTCCTCAAAGATTCAAACATTGGATGATTGAAAAATACATACTTCGCAAGCAGAGACTCTCTTCTTCTGGCTAATTTGGCAGGTTTATTAAGTAAAAAATAATCATTGACCATGATACCAATGTCCCTTGTGAATATCAGGTTAGGAACTGGAGAAAAGAACATGCCCTTTTCTTCGTTCATTCCAGTAATAAGAAGCCTAGTAAGCTCTTTTAGTGATAAGGAAGAAAAATATTCCATTTCTTGGTAAGAACATTCTTCTATAGCCGCCACAGCCGCCACTAATCTGCTTTTAACAGCATCTTTACTCAGAATATCCGTCAATAATATCTCAAATTCTATGACATTGTCAGAGTTGAAATATTCCGACTTTCCAGGTATAAAAAAGTCACGAGTCGATGCATTGTCAATATTTCCCAGTTTGCCTTTAATTTTACTGGGGTCTAAGAAAAAAAGGAGCAGTTTGACATAATAATCGTACTCCTGCTTTCGCATCGTTTCTAAATGAACAATATCCTCAAAAAGCCAATCTTGGGCTTTAGAAGGTACCACTTTGCCGAGCCCGCTGTCAGGACTGTGAATGATAAGTTTTTTAAGGGTAGCTATTTCGCTATTGACGTGAAAATCCATTTGTTGTTTCGTTTTTGTTTGAAAAATTGATTGAATTCAATCTGTTCACATAAAACCAAACAAAGCAATATAATAGAGAACAAGTCCCTTATAATAAGATGAGAAAAATGTCATTTTTATGATGAAGTAACTCCCGTTTTCGGGATTACTACAAAGATATGCATAACTTTTTTAATCTTTCTGTTCATCAGTCGAACCTAGGAGGGTATTTAACGGTTTACTACAGTGAATATAATTTTGCAAAGAAATATGATACCTTTGCAGCCAAATTAAGACAAAAAAACTGTTCAAAATGCTGAAAATCAGTAATTTACACGCTAGGATAGAGGAGAAGGAGATTTTGAGAGGTATAAACCTTGAAGTAAAACCAGGTGAAGTACACGCCATAATGGGACCCAATGGTTCTGGTAAAAGTACTTTGGCGTCGGTTTTAGCTGGCAGAGAGGATTATGAAATTACGGAAGGGTCTGTAGATTTTATAGGAAAGGATCTCCTAGAAATGGCTCCAGAAGAAAGAGCCGCCGAAGGGATTTTCTTAGCTTTTCAATATCCAGTAGAAATACCAGGTGTTACTACCATAAGTTTTCTTAAAACAGCCATCAATCAAATCAGAAAGCATAAAGGAGAAGCTCCTTTAGATGCAGCCAGCTTCTTAAAGATAATGAAGAAGAAAGCTGAATTGGTTAAAATAGATGGTCAACTGTTGAGGAGATCTCTTAATGAAGGCTTTTCTGGTGGAGAGAAGAAAAGGAATGAAATATTTCAGATGGCAATGCTAGAGCCTGTCTTAGGTATTTTGGACGAAACAGACTCAGGTTTAGACATTGATGCTTTAAGAATTGTAGCAGATGGTGTAAATCAAATGAAATCTGCAGAGCGTTCTTTTGTGGTCATAACTCATTATCAGCGTTTATTAGACTACATCGTTCCAGATTTTGTACATGTCCTTTATAACGGTAGAATAGTGAAATCTGGAACGAAGGAATTGGCCTTAGAGTTGGAGGAGAAAGGATACGACTGGATCATAGAAGCTGATGAGGCTAAAGAAGCCCTAGCACAATAAACTAAAGAATTTCAATGTCTGAGAATAGTTTGCATAGTCAAATCGCTGGAGCATTCAAAGAAGTGCAATCTGGATTAAACGGGAGCGTCAGTCAAGCTTTTAATGAGCGTCGTATAGACGCCCTTGAAAGTTTTAATTCGTTGGGTTTTCCTACACCAAAACATGAAGAGTGGAAATACTCTAATGTGAAAAAAATGGTTAACGGGACTTACAACTTTGCTGCACAAAATAAGCTTAGTAAGGAAAATCTTAAGAATTTCGACTTACCTGATTTAGAAGGTATTATCATTTATTTCGTGAATGGTGTTTATCAAGAGGCCCTATCTAATCTAGATTTGGCCGAGGGGAAATTAAGTATTCAAACACTTGAGGAAGCTCAAAAAAATAGTTCTGAACTATTAAATGAACACTTCTCTAAGTACTCTAATGATAACCTTGATGCCTTTACTGCCATAAATACAGCCATTGCCAGACAGGGAATTGTGGTGAAAGTAGAAGATAATGCGACCATAGATCACCCCATCATTCTAAGAATGATTTCTGATGTGAGAGAGGAGAATATTGGCTCTACTTTAAGAAACCTCGTAGTGGTGGGTAAGAATTCAGAAGTTAAAATTGCGGAATCTTATAGAACACTCGGGGAGGAGTCTGCTTATGTAAATGTAGTTACTGAAATAGTAGTAGCTAAAGATGCCAGAGTAGATTATTACAAAGTTGAAAACGATAATAACGCTTCTTACCACGTAGGGTCTACCAATATTCATCAATCAGACAATAGTTATTTTTATGCAGCTACAATCACCATAAATGGTGGTTTTGTTAGAAATAATATAAACTTGACTGTGGATGGCGAGCATGTGGAGAGCTGGTTGTATGGCCTTTATGTGCCCAATGAGAGCCAGCACGTAGATAACCATACGGTAGTGGATCACAGAAAACCTAATTCGGTTTCTAATGAACTCTATAAAGGGGTTTTGATGGATAAATCTACTGGTGTATTTAACGGGAAGATTTTTGTAAGACAAGAGGCTCAAAAAACCAATGCTTATCAAAACTGCCGAAATGTAGTAACTTCTGATAGTGCTACGATGAACACAAAACCTCAGTTAGAAATATGGGCTGATGATGTAAAGTGTTCTCATGGAGCCACTACAGGAATGCTTAATGACGAGGCCATTTTTTATATGCGTTCTAGAGGTATTCCAAAAGAAGAAGCTGTAAGAATGCAATTATTGGCTTTTGCTGAAGATGTCGTTTCTCAAATCAAAATAGAATCTGTAAAAGAATATCTAAGTGGTTTGATTCACCAAAAATTGGGATAAGTCATTATAGATATAGAAAGTATGTATAGAAAGCTCATCCATTTTGGATGAGCTTTCTATTTAAGGATAAGTTGTAAGAACACACATTCCAGCCATTCTCCATTTTTGAATCCTATTTCAGGAAAACGCCCCACTTCTTTAAAGCCAAACTTCAGGTGGAAGTTAATACTACCTTGGTTAGTCGTATCTATTCCCGCTGTCATAGAATGATAGCCATCCCTTTTGGCCCTTTTAATTAGAGTTTGCATGAGTGCTTTTCCATAGCCGTTGCCTTGTACTTTCGGAGCCAGATAAACCCCATGCTCTAAACTAAATCGGTAACCGTTTCTAGACCTAAATTGGCCAAATGTGGCATAACCTATAACTTTTCCTTCTACTTCTAAAACGTAAATGGGATAGCCCAATTTGGCTTGAACTTCTTTCCAATTAATAAAGAAATTTTCGTTTTTAACTTCACTATCGTAATTGTAAGAGGTGTTTAAGATATAATGATTCCAGATATCCGAAATGGCAGACAAATCTTTTGATGCTACTTCCCTTATTATCATGGTTTCTTTTTTAAGAGTTGTCTGATGCTAACGAGATGAGAAAAAAGGACCAGTGGGACAATGAAAGAGGGAAGCCAGACGATCGGAAATTCAAGGATTGCCTTATTAGGCCTGTCAAAAGCTATCTGCTGAAGAGGAGAGGCTACAGAAAGGATAGCCATTACCACTATGTTGAGCAGAAGAAACAAGCCTAAGAAATTCCATAGGAGCATTCTCCCTTTGTCAATAATGGGCCTTCTTATGCCATAATAAACAAGTAAAGGGGCAGTAAGTCCTGCAATAATATCATAGTTTCTGCCTCCAAATGTCATGATTTTGGGAATCTGTTCTGCCACAAATAAAGACCATAGTATAAGCTCCACAGGAATGCGTATAGTATGAATCCAATGCAGAGCTTCAATAGATATGCCATCCATAAAGGCTTGACCTTTTTTACTGATGAAAAACCCCAAAATGAGCAATAAGGCAGGAATAACGGACAGAGCGAATTTAGGTGGAATAGTGGTGGTGTCTTTATAAAAGCCACTGTAGCTTAAATATGCCTGTAGTACGAGCCATACAAAAAGCACTAGAAAAGTAGTTTGGCTTGGATTAAAGGCCTTTTTAAAAAGCCAGATCCCATAAAGTGTGGTTAAGGTAAAGGCTAGATTGATATAATCTGGAATGGCTGGATTCATATTTTTGTTTTGAAAAACAAAGATATTAAGGAAGATTGAATTGGCTATTTTGGTTAATACTTATTTACCGACGTTTTTAACATTTAAGTCAAAGTCAGCATAAAAGGCGAGATCCTTATCTTTTAAAGCTTTGGTAGCAGAGGCTATTTGTCCGGTATGATAAGAAAGATGTTCTACCACATGAATCAAAATACCTATTCCCGAAAAATTAAACCCTTGAACACTTCTGGTTTCTAACCACTCATCTTTGTCCAATTGTCTTATAATCGTTTTAGCCTCTTCAAGGGTTTGATTAAACTTTTTTAAAAGTTCATTTTTAGAATATCCTCCTTTAGTAGTGAATTCTTCATCTCTCTGTCGTAAATCAGCATTGCCACTCAAAGAAGAAACGGCATATTGACGAATGTTTCCGCAGAGATGTAATATGAGGTTTCCTATACTGTTGGACGAATCGTTAGGCTTTTGCCAAACTTCCGCTTCACTTAGAAGTCTAAGACATTTTTCAATCCGGGGCGGGTTTTCCTCTAATCTAAACAAGCATTGATTTATAAATTCAAGACTGAAATTATCCATTGGGAGCTATTTATATTTGGGCTTATATTTTCGAATAGGAAAGATTGATACTAATTGTAGTTTTTCCAAACTTATTGAAACAAGCATTTGTTTTCTCACCGAACAAAGCAATCAGCGATTTTGAGCCATCTCGATATAAATAAGATAAGAGCAGATTTTCCAATTTTAGACCAAAAAATCAATGGTAAAAAGTTGGTTTATTTTGATAATGCTGCCACAACCCAAAAACCTGCTGCTGTTATAGATGCTATTTCAGGCTATTATAAGGGCTACAATGCTAATATTCATAGGGGAATACATCATTTGGCAGAGAAAGCAACAACAGCTTTTGAGCTTTCAAGAAAAACAATAAAGGACTTTTTAAATGCGGAAAGTACCGAGGAAATAATTTTCACATATGGCACTACCGATGGAATAAACCTTATTGCACAAACTTATGGCAGAAGTTTCCTTTCAAAGGGTGATGAGATAGTTATAAGCACTATGGAACATCATTCCAATATAGTTCCTTGGCAAATGCTTTGTGAAGAAAAAGGCTGTATTCTAAAGGTTATACCTATTACAGATGATGGAGAGCTTATTTTTGAAGAATTTAAAGCTCTTTTAAGCGAAAAGACAAAACTTGTTTCTGTAGTTTTCGCGTCTAATGCTTTGGGTACTGTAAATCCTATTGAGGAGATTATTAGAGAATCCCATGAAGTAGGAGCTGTCGTAGTAGTGGATGCTGCACAGGCTGTGGCACATATTGACATAGATGTTCAAGCTTTGGACGTAGATTTTTTATGTTTTTCTGCACATAAACTCTATGGTCCTACAGGGATGGGTGCTTTATATGGTAAAAAGGCATTGCTCAATAAGATGCCCCCTTGGCGTGGCGGTGGAGAAATGATTAAGGAGGTTAGTTTCGAGAAAACAACCTACAATGAATTACCATATAAATTTGAGGCGGGAACGCCCAATATTGCTGACGTGATAGGCATAACAACGGCTATTGAGTATATAAACACACTGGGTAAAAAAAATATAGCTGACTATGAATCTGAGTTATTGGCCTACGCCACAGAGGGTTTAGAAGCTATTCCAGGCTTGAAAATCATTGGTAAAGCAAAGAATAAGGTGAGTGTACTCTCCTTTGTCATGGAAGGTATTCACCCACAAGATGTAGGTGTATTGTTGGACCAGCAGGCCATAGCTATTAGGACTGGTCACCATTGTACTCAGCCTTTGATGCAACGATTTGGTATTCTAGGAACTTCCAGAGCCTCTTTTGCCGTTTACAATACCAAAGAGGAGATAAACAGACTTGTGACGGGTATAGAGAAGGTTAAACGTCTGTTATCTTAAATTAAAGACTTTTTTGGGATTGAAAAAGATGACAATACAGGAATTACAAGAAGATATAATTGATGATTTTGAACTTTTCGATGATTGGGAAGGGAAATATGAATATATCATAGATTTAGGTAAGACTTTGCCTATAATGGCTGATGAATACAAAAATGATAATAACATCATTAAAGGGTGTCAATCTGTGGTTTGGCTTCATTCCAGAACAGAGAATGGCAAAGTGTTTTTTGAGGCAGATAGCCAAGCCATTATAGTGAAGGGCCTCGTAAGTATGCTACTTAAGGTACTTTCTGGACATACGGCAGAAGAGATACTAAACGCGGATCTCTATTTTATAAATAAAGTGGGTTTAGCTGGGCATTTAGCACAGACTAGGTCTAATGGATTAGCTTCCATGGTAAAACAAATGAAAATGTATGCACTGGCTTACACCAGTCAAGAGTTAAAGGTATGACAGAAGTAGAAATTGATTTAAAGGAAAAGGTAATTGAGGCCATAAAGCAGGTTTATGACCCAGAGATACCTGTGGATGTTTTTGAGTTGGGTTTAATATATGAGGTTAAGGTTTTTCCGGTAAATAATGTTTTTATCTTAATGACACTAACATCGCCTTCATGCCCTTCAGCAGAGGCTATTCCTGCAGAAATAGAACAAAAAGTGAGAGAGGTAGAAGGTGTTAGTGATGTTTCGTTAGAACTAACCTTTGACCCACCTTACAGCCAAGACATGATGTCTGAAGTAGCCAAATTGGAACTTGGATTTATGTAAATCAAAATAAGAATAAATTAAATTAATATAGATATGTATCCTCCCCATTTAGTAGCTCCCATGAAGTCTCAGCTTACAGATGCCGGTTTTACCGAGCTTCTTACAGCAGCAGATGTAGATAGTTTTATGGAGAACCAAAAAGGAACGGCTTTAATAGTTATAAACTCTGTATGCGGCTGTGCTGCAGGAACTTGTAGGCCTGGCGTTTTGGGTAGTCTTCAGCGATCTGAGCTAAAGCCCGACCAATTAGTTACAGTTTTTGCAGGTTTCGACATTGAAGCTACACAGCGTATGCGTGATCACATTCCAATGCCTCCTTCATCACCGTCTATTGCTCTTTATAAAGATGGTGAATTAGCTCATTTTGTAGAAAGACACCACATTGAAGGTCGTTCTGCAGAAATGATTTCTCAGCATCTGGAAATGGTGTATGAT
Organism: Arcticibacterium sp.; assembly: GCA_047623945.1. GTDB lineage: Bacteria > Bacteroidota > Bacteroidia > Cytophagales > Spirosomataceae > Arcticibacterium. The sequence continues at coordinate 14,722 of JBLHOT010000053.1, forward strand.
GAACTTTGTGCTACTGAAGCTTAACAGCTTTAACTAAGTCACTTGTTTAGAGCTTAATTTAAGTTTTGTGTTCTAATAATATTATAACCCTGAAGGCGAGAGCCTTCAGGGTTTCTTTTTGTCTAGCTCTTTTTAATAAAAGAGAATCAATCTCCCCAAAAGTATTTAATTCAAATTAGTGTGCTAGTCACTTTCCTTTAGGTGATATAGCGAATAGTGTTATTTAGACGTACAATGGCTATAAGTGCGTTTTAGGGCTTTCCATGGCATAAAAATTGAAACTTACTTATCCATTAAACTTTCAATGAAACCTGAAAATGACTTTCCTTTTTTAGAAAATTCTTTTTTTCAGAATAATGTTTTTAAAGCATTCAGATAACTAAAAGTATGTCCAAGAAAAATAAGAGATTAGAAGACAAAATTCACAAACTTTTGGCCGAGATTGACCTAAAAGTTAAGAACGAAGCTCTAGTTATATACTCTAAAAATATGACCAATTCGTTTCTCTTTACTTCTAATTCTAAGATTGAGAAACAAAAACTTCTTAATGAGAACTTCTCGACATTATTAAATAATATTAGTGCACCAAAACTCATCACTAGGAAAGGAAATTTAGAATTATTTGAGAGCAACAAAATTCTAATAGAACATTCCTTCATTAATGCTCTAGTCATTTATCCGCTACTCTTAAATGAAAAGAATGTGGGTTTTCTACTGGTATTTGTTTCCTCTCCAAAAGCATCAAAACAAGAAATGACGCTTCAAAATGAACTTATGCTCCTAAGTGTTGAGGTTTCTGAGGCCAATGAGTTGGATAATCTTACTTATTATGAGAATGTTTTTAATAACTGTTCCGAAATGGTTTGCGTGGCAGGAATGGATGGATTTTTTAAAAAAATTAACCCTGCATTTAAAAGAACGTTTCTTTGGTCTGAAGAAGATTTATTAAGCAGAAGGGCTTCAGATTTTGTTCATTCTGCAGATCTTAATGAGCTCCAGAAAAGAGCGAGAGACTTAACACGTAAAACTAAAAGTTTAGATATAAATATCAGGCTCAAACAAAAAAAGGGTTCTTACAGAATGATTAAATGGGTTCTTTCATTTGATTACTCCAAAGGACTCATTTATGGAATTGGACGTGACATTACTAAAGAAGAAAACACAAAAAATGAATTAGCCCAGGCAAAAGAAATGCTGGAAACTACCAATAGGATGGCAATGATTGGTGGCTGGGAATATGTAGTAAAAAACAAAAACTTTTATTGGACACCCATTACAAGGCAAATTCTTGAAATCCCTGAAGATTTCATAATAAACCTATCATCTGCATTATCATTCTATTCGAGAGGAGAGAGTCATGATATGATAAATGAGGCTTTTAACAAAGCATTGAACGAAGGCCTCTCCTATGATTTAGAAGTTGAAATTGTTTGTGCCAAAGGGGAGAATAAATGGGTACGAGCAATTGGTAAACCGCTTTTTGAAAATGGCGAATGTGTTAAAGTTACCGGTACTTTCCAAGATATAGACAGAGATAAAAAGAATAGGATTGCACTCCAAGTGATTAATTCTAGAATGAAAGCAGTACTAAATGCAAGCACGGAGACTTCCATAATAGCCACTGATATTACCGGTAGGATAACACATTTTAATACAGGATCGGAAATTTTATTAGGCTTTACAGCGAAAGAAATTGTCGGGATATATACGCCAATTATATTCTACGCACCTGAAGAACTTGAAAAACAAGCGAAAGAAAATTCTATTCAATCTGGAACTATCGTTAAACCGGGAATTGACAGTTTTAGATTTAAGTCTAAAATGGGTATTCCTGACAATGGGGAATTTACATATATAACAAGGAATTCAGAAAAAAGGAATGTGAAGGTTTCGGTAACACCTATTAAGGATCACTATGAGGCCATTGTGGGTTATTTAAGCGTGGCAGTAGACATTACAGAAAAAAAACTTTGGGAGAAAAAAATCTTAGAAAGTGAGAAGAGGTATAGGATATTTTTTGAGAACTCTCAAGTAGTTATGTACACACATGACATGGAAGGGAATTTTATGTCAATGAATTCCATCGGAGCATTTCTCTTGGGTTTTACCAAAAATGAAATAAAAAGTAAAAACATCTTGGACATAATTCCATTTAAATCGAAAGTGAGCTATCCTTATTATTTGAAAGAATTAATGGAAAATGGTAAATCTAAAGGGCTCATGCAAATACTAAACAATTATGGAGTTGAGGGCACTTGGATGTACAATAACACAGTAGCAGAGTCTGTATCTGGAGAAAAATATGTTTTAGGAAATGTAATGGACATCACAGACAGAATTGAATTGGAGAAGGACTTAAATGAATCAAGAAAAGTGGCAGAATCTAATGCTAGAATGAAAGATCTCTTTTTAGCAAACATGAGTCACGAAATTAGAACTCCAATGAATGCCATAACTGGATTTGGAGAATTGCTCAAAGATACTGTTCTAGACGAGGAACAAAGTGATTATTTAAAGTCTATCAACATTGCTTCTTCTAACTTATTGAATATCATCAATGATATTCTAGATTTTTCCAAAATAGAATCTGGACAAATTAGCATTGAAAAGATAGAATTTAACTTAATAGAACAGATAAAGAATGTAGTAAGCATGTTAAAACCCAATGCTTATAATAAGCAGTTAGATTTTGAATTATCTATTGACCCTGAAATACCCCTTAAAGTGGAAGGTGATCCTACCAGATTGAGTCAAATATTGACGAATTTAATAAGTAATGCCATCAAATTCACGGAAGAAGGATTCGTCAAATTGGAAGTAATTCTTTTAGAAGAAAGAGCAAATGGTGATGCAAGTGTACAATTCAATGTAATTGATTCTGGAATTGGTATTCCAGAGGATAAGATTGACATCATTTTTGAAAGATTTATACAGGCCAATACTAACACAACTAGAAAATATGGTGGAACTGGATTAGGCTTAAGTATTTCTAAGTCATTAGTGGAATTACAAGCTGGAATATTCCATGTAAAAAGTATCGAAGAGGAGGGTTCCAATTTTGGATTTACGATGCCATTTTGCAAAGCTGAAAGTACAAAAATTGAAATCAAAGAGACTATGAGCCTTGAAAATATAGGCGAGTACAAAATTTTGCTTGTCGAAGATAATTTACTTAATCAAAAACTTGCATTAAAAGTACTGGAGAAACAAGGTTTTAAAGCCACAGTAGCTGAAAACGGGAAGTTGGCGGTTGATATTTTAGCAAATGAAGTATTTGATTTAATTCTAATGGATCTTCAGATGCCTGAAATGGATGGGTATCAAGCAACTACTTATATCAGAAATGTCTTAAAGCTAGATATTCCAATTATATCTATGACAGCACATTCATTGGTAGGAGAAAAAGAAAAATGTCTAGAAATAGGCATGGACGACTATCTACCTAAACCTTTTAACCAAATGGAGTTAAATCAAAAAATCAATGCACTCCTTAAAAAGAAAAATTCTTCGGTTAGAAAAACAGATAAACAGGCGGTGAACTTAGAATATTTGAGAAGTATGGCTGAGGGCAACAAGGAGTTTGAAAAAGAAATCATCAATACTTCACTTAGTCATATCCCAGAGGATCTGAATCTATTAGTGAGTGCCATAAGAATTTTGGATCTAAAACAAATTGCTTCGGCAGCTCATAAGCTTAAATCTTCATTTTATGTGATGGGAATAGATGACAAAGAACTCTTAAAAGAGTTTGAAATGAGTGGAATAGATGACTTAAAAACATTAGAAAACATGTTTGTGAAGTTGGAAAACATATATCTCGCTTCAAGGGAGTCTTTGGAAATAGAGTTAAAAGAGAATTATTAAATGTACCGTCCTGAATATCAGAAAGCTTAGTTCCTACTTTAAAAAAAAAAGAGCCGAGTTGTATAAATCTCTGTAGTTTTTAGAAGATTAAAATTTAGCACTTATACCGATATATATACGGGTTCTTTAGGCACGTATTTTGGGAACTCCTTTATCTTTTTCACGCCTTACTTCATTCCTTCCGACGAAGGTCCGAGTAAATCAGGTAACATAGGTCATAGATAGTATGGATCTAAGGAAGACCAGTATTTCGCTGTCAACTATGGTATTGGCTTTTCACCAGACATCAATAGATTCGGATTAGATGTAATTACCGAGCCTATAATCGGCTTGAAATCTCAAAAAAATAGGCCTTAGTAATAACTTTAAAATAAAAAGTTACAATAATATAGTTGGGGTAGGTTTGTCCTTGGTTCATCAGGAAAGCCTTTTGACACTCTCACAGTATTTCTGGCTAAGCTCCTTTAGTTTATCTTATGCTCTGAGTTATTAGATATTAGAAGAATAATTCGGACGCAATGAAGTCGGCCATCAGTTTGCCCTTATTGGTTAACAGAATTTGTTTTTTTTGAGATGTTAACAAACCATTATTTTCAAACTTTTTTATTTGAGTCGGGAAAGGTGTTTTTTCTAGAGGAATTATCTCCTCCAAAACATTCAAATTAACACCCCACTTAGTCCTTAAACCTGTCATAATGTATTCGTTCGCTCGGTCTGTGTCGTTCAATATTTCAGAGTCAAATGGAACGGTTTCTTTTTGAATAGACTTCAGATATAATGCATTGTTAGAAATGTTCCACTGTCTACTCAGTTTATTAAAAGAATGTGCAGATGGGCCAACGCCTAGGTACTCATCACCCTGCCAATAAGAAGTGTTATGTTTGGCGTATTTACCGACCTTAGCAAAATTGGAAATTTCATATTGTTCATAATTATTTTTCGCCATTTCATTCAGAAGGATATTGAATTGATCTGACGCAAAATTGTCGTCAATTGGCTCCATTAATTTTTTCTTAACTTTTTTGCCAAAAACAGTTTTTTCTTCGATTGTAAGACAATACGATGAGATATGTGCTATGCCTAATTCATGTACGATTTGGAGGTCCTTCTTCCATATATCATTAGATTTCGAAGGTATTGCGTAAATGAGATCTAAGCTAAGGTTGTCAAAACCCGAATCAATAGCATCTTTAATACACGTACTAGATTCTTCAGCAGAGTGAGCCCGATTTAAGAATTTTAGGTGAGCCTCATTGAAACTTTGAATACCTATGCTAAGTCTATTAATTCCTAAAGAACGCCAGGCCTGTAATCTTGGAATAGTTATATCATCGGGATTGCACTCTAAGGTTATTTCAGCCCCCTTTTGAAGTGTGTAATGTTCTGTAATTCGAGAAAAAATGATTTCTAAATCTGAATTAGAAAGTAGGGAAGGGGTCCCACCTCCAAAATATATTGTACTTAATTCTTTATCGTGTAAGTAGTCTTTTTGAAGACTTATTTCGTTACAAATGGCCTTAACCATTTCGCTTTTTTTCGCTAGGCTAGTGGAAAAATGAAAGTCACAGTAATGGCAAGCTTGCTTACAAAACGGAATATGAAGATAAAGATGCATTATTTCGTTCCCACGAAATAGAAATCTATGCAGGCCTCAGGATCTAGACATAAAAAATGGTCGTCCCAGTTAATTTCTGCTGCTAGTCCTTCTGTTTGATTCAATAGTTTCTCACGATTTCTTCTGTTCATAAATTCATAAGCACTTCTTAGCATCCAAGAAGGGAGACGATGCTGTAAATCGAGAACATCCCATTTCATGGTTTTATTCACAGATTTTTTGTTTTCCTCGTAGTAGTCCCAAACTTTCTGATTACCACCAACCCCCATAGCATCCACGGTCTGGAAATACTTCTCCATTAATTCCGTAAGCTCTTTGGTGTAGTACTCCCTGATATGCCAAGGGTTTCTACTTAAAGAATAATTCTTATTAACTGTGGTCAAAATTATCTTTCCTCCAGGTTTGAGCACTCTATGAACTTCTTTTAAAAACTCGTGGTCATTTTGAATGTGCTCTATGACCTGGAAAGTAATTACAAAATCAAAGGTCTCATTTTCAAATTTTGATAGGTCTGGAAAATCTGCAGTATTGAAATAGTGCTCAGGATATTTTTGCTGTAAAGCCTTAATAAGGTCTTCGTTTTTATCTAAACCGGTATAATGTTCAGATGCGGAAATGATCTTTTCAACACCTCGACCCCAGCCACATCCTAACTCCAGTACTTTACCATGAATGACTTTAGAAGCTTCTTCATATGGAAAGTAGAGCCGTTGATGTACGGGATTGTCAGAGACAATTTCAGCACTCGTTATTTCTGTGGTAGCGTAGGACATTTTATATTAGGAAATTTTAGTAAAAGTAAAGCATTGATTCCCATAACTCCAAAATTATGCCATAAGAGAAGGAATCAAACAGACCTAGCGATGAACTAGTTGTATAGTTAGTGTTATCTGGAGGGAAAGTAGGCGGCTGTTTTTTTTATAAGCGAAAAGTAAGCCCTGAGAATATAGTATTAAAAACTGACCCAGATAGGAGAGTCCAAATAAAAAGAGGCTATCCCATACTTATGAGACAACCTCTTAATATATTATAAATGCCAACAGACTTATGCTGTTTCTTGATTCATTACTTCTGTTTGCTTTCTGATAGACTCCATGTGTATCAATTTAAACAACTCCTCTACAGTTTCAGGATAAAGGTTTAGTGCCTTTCCCCATTTAGCTCTAGAGTCGTGAACTTGGCTCCAACGATCAAGTTGAAGAACAGCCGTATTATTTTCTCTTTTATAATCACCAAGCTGTTCAACCACAGACATTCTCGAAGCTAAAACCTCAAGAAGCTCTCTATCTATATTGTCTAGTCTTCCTCTAAGTGCCTCTAGTTCATCTTTGAAGTCTGCACCATATGTAGCATTTCTAAAATCAATACTCTTAAGCATTTCGCCCAAGGCAGCTGGAGTAAGCTGCTGTGCAGCATCAGACCATGCTTCATCTGGGTTTCTATGAGACTCTATTATTAAACCGTCATAGTTTAAGTCCATAGAACGCTGCGTAATTTCCTTCAATAGATCTCTTTTACCCGCAATATGGCTAGGATCTCCAATCATTGGAATGTCTGGAAAAATAGACTTAAACTCTACGGCTATTTGCCACATTGGTGAGTTTCTGTATTTTACTTCTTGAGCATTTGAAAATCCTCTATGTATTGCACCAAGTTTAGTAATACCTGAACCAGCGATACGCTCAAAAGCTCCTACCCATAATGCTAAATCTGGGTTAATAGGATTTTTTATTAACACGGGCTTGTCTATTCCTTTTAAAGAATCTGCAAGAGCCTGTACATTAAATGGGTTAACAGTAGTTCTAGCACCTAACCAAAGAATATCTACGTCATATTTACAAGCCAATTCTACGTGTTCTGGCGTAGCTACTTCAATAGCAATAGGTAAGCCTGTCTCTTTTTTTGCCTGCTGAAGCCATGGCAGTGCCGGCTCTCCAACACCTTCAAAAGAACCTGGGCGAGTACGAGGTTTCCATACTCCAGCTCTCAATACATGAGCGTAGCCTTCTTTTGCTATTTCTCTTGCGGTTTGTAAATACTGCTCCTCAGTTTCTGCACTACAAGGACCAGCAATAATCATTGGTTTACCTCCAGTGTTAATCCAGCTTTCTAGAGGTTCGGTGTTTAATTTTACGTTCATTTCAGTTTTGAAGCTTTCGCCTGTCAAGATTTCCTATGTACAGCAGAGAAATTCCTCTTTGCTGCGTTTTAAAAGTGCCCAAAGATAATATATTAATATCGAATTAAATCTAATTGACTTTCAAAAAGCTATGTTCTTACTCATAAAAACATTTATTTTGCGGGGCAGTAAGTTATCTAAATATTACGTTTGTCAGGAATTAATGAAATCATCAATTAAGTATTTCCTATTCGCCATACTTCTTATCGTTATTGATCAAATAATAAAACTCTGGATGCATTTTGTGGTTATCCCAGACCACTTTGGTGAAATGCAACTTATTCCTGGCTTTCTAAAGCTTCATTATATTACCAATAAAGGTATGGCCTTTGGAATGGAGTTAGGGGGGAGTTACGGTAAACTAATTTTAACTCTTTTTAGAGTGGTAGCCATGGGAGTTATCGCGTGGTATTTGGCTAAACTAGCAAAAAAAGATGCTCATCAGGGGCTATTATGGAGCCTTGCAGCTATTTTGGCGGGAGCTATAGGAAATGTAATTGATAGTACATTTTATGGAGTATATTTAAATAATGCTCCTTTTGATGCCCCATCGCCATGGTTTCATGGGCAAGTTATTGATATGTTTTACGCAAATGGGCTAGACGGTTATTGGCCTGATTGGATTCCTTTCCTCGGCGGTACTTATAATAACACACCCATTTTTAATTTTGCAGACGCTTGCATATTTTGTGGGGTTGTTTGCATATTGATTTTCCAAAAAACGTTTATAGACAGCAAAGTAGAGACTAAAGTTTCTACTTCTGAAGAAGAATTAACCTAAATTATTAAAGCTATGACCAGTCAAAAAAGAACAACACTACTTAGTGCCATAGTAGTCATTTTGGGCTTTATCCTCGTATTTCTTCCTCCTCAAATCCCTTTTCAGTTGGCTAAGCAGCTTATTGCAGGTGTCGGTGGTAGTTTGGCTGTTTTGTTGCAGCTAGTTCTTTTAAATACTACCAAAGAAAAAACGCCGAGCTACATTTTGCTAGCAATCAGCGTTTTAACTATCCTATTGATGTTTCTGAGTTATTGATTATTGTTTCTCTTTAAAGGGAATAATTAACTTTTCTCCACGCTCGGCAAAATTCTTGGTCTTTCCATTGGCGGCCATTATAGCCTTTACTGTAATTCCGTACTTCCCACCTACTACTCTTAGGATATCTCCAGCCCCTACAGTATGAATGGCGAGCACAGGAACCTTCAATTTTGAACCAGCTGCCAAACTTTGTGCTGATACACTTGGGTTACTCGCTTTAAGTGTATTTACGCTTAAATTGTAACGTGTAGCGATACTAAATAGAGTCTCTCCTTTTTGTATCGTATGAAATGCAGTCTTGCCATCTCTTGTTACTGCTGCCGGCTTAGCTACTTTTATCTCAGGTTTGTTAGGACTCTCTACTGAATTTTCAGCATTGGCCACATCTTCTTGTGCTTCTGTCTCTAAAGGGGCTTCAGATTCTTGGATAACGACAGAAGTGCCCGGGCTTAAATCACTCACTTTAGAGGCGTCATCAGATATCATTTCCCATCCAACGTAAAGCAATAGGCAGACAATTCCCACCAATGTTATCAATACAGCCATGGGTAAATTTTTGGCTGGTTCTTCTGGTTTTTTGTTTCTGTCTTCGAATTCCATAATTTTTATTTATTAAGCACGAATATCTTGGCTCATTTTAGCCACTTTCTTTTTTAAATTTTCTTTGTACTCATCTAAGGCTTTTGCCGTTTTCTGACTAGAAACACCTAAGATTTGTAGGGCTAGTAAACCAGCATTTAGGCTGGCATTGAGAGCTACAGTAGCCACAGGCACGCCATTGGGCATTTGTAAGATGGACAGAACAGAGTCCCAACCATCAATAGAATTACTAGATTTTACAGGAACACCAATTACGGGTAATGACGTACAAGCGGCCACCATACCAGGTAAATGAGCTGCACCTCCTGCACCTGCGATTATTACTTTTATTCCTCTAGCACGGGCATTTTCGGCAAAAGAAACCATTTTTTGAGGAGTTCTATGAGCAGATACAACGTCCACTTCATACGAAACTTTAAACTCTTGTAAAATATCTATGGCTCCTTGCATGACTTTTAAGTCAGAACTGGAACCCATAATGATGCTTATCATTGTGTTGGGGTTTTAGCCTTTAAGCTTTCACTTTGAGGTTATTTTGTACAAAATTGACCTTTTCTTTCAATTTATCAAAATCCTTATCTATAACGGTGACATGGCCCATTTTACGAAAGGGTTTGGTGATTTTTTTGCCATATAAAAAGGGATGAATACCTTCTGCATCCAATAACTTTTCCATTCCTTCATAAATTGCATTTCCCGTAAAACCATCTTCTCCGAGTATATTCACCATTCCCGCGGGTGCAATTTGAGAAGTATCTCCTAGCGGGAGCTCCAAAATAGCTCTTAAATGTTGTTCAAATTGAGAAACTAAATTAGCCTTTATGGTATGATGCCCGCTATTATGAGGTCTAGGGGCCACTTCATTGACTAGTAAAGAGCCGTCTTTTTCTAAAAACATTTCCACAGCCAAAAGACCGACTATCCCAAAGGCCTCAGCCGTTTTTTTCGCAAGTCTTATGGCCTTTTCTTCTATCTCAGTAGATATTTGAGCGGGAGAGAATAGGTACTCCACCAGGTTGGCCTCCGGATGGAAAACCATTTCTACTACAGGAAAACATTTCGTTTTTCCGTCTAGGCTTCTCGCTACCACTACGGCTAATTCTTTTTCAAAATCCACCATTTCCTCAATTAAGGAGGGAGCTTTGAAGCCTTTAGAGAAATCTTCTGCCGATCGGATAATTTGAACACCATTACCGTCATAACCCCCTTCGCCAATCTTATTTACAAATGGCAGTGACATGGCAGTTTGTGATAAATCAGATTGATTTTCTATCAGTTCAAACGCTGCGGTGGGTATTCCATTATCCTTGAAAAACTGTTTTTGAATTCTTTTATTCTTTATTCTTCTTAAAACACCTGGCTGAGGAAAAACTTTCTTTCCTTCTTTTTCAAGTTGTTCAAGTGCTTCTAAACTGACATTTTCAATTTCTATCGTGATAATGTCACAATCTTCTCCGAAGGAAAGGACGGTATTAAAATCCTTAAAGTCTCCAAGAATGAATTCATGTGCCAATCCCCTACATGGAGCATTAGAATCAGGGTCTAAGACCTTTATTTTGACATCAAAATCAATAGCAGACTGTATGAGCATCCGGCCAAGCTGACCGCCACCTAATATACCTACCTTCTTTTCTGTATTGTATCCCATATTGTTCGTTTGCAAAAATAGAAAGCCTCATAGATTTTAGATCATAAAGCAGGATAATGTTGGTTTATTTTATTCAAGAAAACGGATTTTACCTTTTTCATTACTCGAATCCATTATCTTCGATTTATGGAGAATAAGAGAATGGAAAGCTTTTTACACGAGGCCGCCGCAAATGTATTTAAAAGTTATGCTTTAGGAGATATTAAGGATGTTTGTATTGTTTTACCGAGTAGGAGGGCTTCCTTTTTCTTTAAAAGTGAACTTTCTAAACTTTCAGACATTCCGTTTATTTCTCCTACTGTTTTTGCCATAGATGATTTTGTGTGTAAGCTTTCAGGTTTACAGATTTCAGATCAGGTTTCTTTGATATTTGACCTTTATGCGTGCTACAAAAAACTCAATGTTGAAATAAAGTTTGAAGACTTTATTTCATGGGCTCCTACAGTTCTCAAAGACTTTGACCTGATTGATCAGTACCTCGTTCCTGATATTACAGCTTTATTTAACTACATGAGTGAGGCTGAAGCCATGAAAAGGTGGGAGCCAGATAGTTCTAAGACTATAGAAATTAGTGAGCATACTACGTCTTACTTTCGTCTTTATGATGATTTAAATAGTCTTTACTTCGCTTTTAGGGAGCTTTTAGAAAACGAAAAGAAGGCCTACAGAGGGATGGCGTATAGATTATTGGCTGAAGACCTAGAAAATATTGATTTAGGCGACTTAGGCTACAGCCATTTCCATTTTATTGGTCTAAATGCTTTGAGCAAGGCAGAAGAGCAGATAATTAGTATACTGGTTAAAGCTGAAAGAGCTCATTGTCTTTGGGACACAGATGAATGGTTTATGAATACCAGACACCAAGCAGGTGATGTACTTAGAAGGTATCAAAAAAATGAATTGTTTGGCAAGTGGAATCCACCTAAAAACTTCCTGAGAACAGATACTAAAGAAGTAAACATTTATGAATCTCCTTTTAATTCGCTTCAAACCAAGCTAGGAGCGGAAGTTCTTAAAGGGGACAATACGGTTTTTGTGGTACCTGACGAAAATCTTATTCAACCCTTACTTTTCTCTTTAGGAGAAGAAGTGGAAGCTTATAATATTACTATGGGCTTGGGAATGGGGCAATCAAAACTAAGTAGCTTGGTAAATACTTTATTTGATTTACATGGCATTGGCACTTTAGCAAGTAATTCTGGCACAAAGTACAATCATACGTATGTTCAAAAAGTACTCACAGATCCTTTTATAAAGAGGTATGAAGGTTACAAGTACCCAAAGACCCTTCCGTTCGCAAACCAGCAGGAGAAGATAATAAGTTTGAATAAAGTCTTCCTAAAGGAGAACGAGCTGTTGGGTTTTGTCAAAGAAGATCCACTCGTTTCGCCCCTATTTACTTCTTGGAATGCTTCGCCAAAGAAAGC
>JBLHOT010000054.1:0-25148 GCA_047623945.1 Arcticibacterium sp.
AAATCTCTTGAAGATCCAGTGTTTGGGTGACTACCACTACACATAATAAACTCAATCCTAGAGGCACCTCATAAGAGATGATTTGTGCGACAGATCGCATAGCTCCAAAAAGAGAATATTTATTGCTGGACGACCAACCTGCCATTAAAATACCTACGATATCAAGGCTGATGATAGTCAATAAAAAGAAAACACCCGTCTGTGCCCCTGAACCCTGTAATGTAGAAGTAATAGGAATGACAGCAAAGCCTGCAAAAATGGCCATAAAAATAAGTTTGGGAGCAAATTTAAAGAGCTTTTTATCGGCAGACGTTGGGACTATATCCTCCTTTTGAAAGAGTTTTAATAAATCCGCGAATAATTGTAAAGTACCCCATTTACCTACTTCCATAGGCCCTAGCCTATCTTGAATAAAAGCAGATATTTTCCGCTCTAAGTAAACGCTAATGATGACATTGGCACCAATGAGACCAAGAAATATAAGGAGAGGGATTAGCATTTTCAGTATTCAGTATTCAGTATTCAGTATTCAGTATTCAGTATTCAGTATTCAGTATTCAGTATTCAGTATTCAGTATTCAGTATTCAGTATTCAGTATTCAGTATTCAGTATTCAGTATTCAGTATTCAGTTAAAAAAATCCATTTCCTTTGACAAGGTTACCCTTTATTTTTTCTTGATTACTCCATAGTTATCTGGATTATTCAAGGCATGATTTAATAATTCACCTACCCCACCTGACTTTTCGAGCAATATTCAGTAATCTTCTTTCTTAAAATATCCACAACTTAAGGATAAACCCATCCAAACTTGAGTTTCGGCATTTTCACTATCACAAGTCAGATAACTTAGACCTGAAATGAGCCACACGTAACTTTTTCCTACACCCCCTATGCAAAATTAGCACAAACAAACCTTTAGCTTCTTCTAACTTAGTCTGTCAATCCGCATTTCTCTTCCCTTGGTAATGTTTTGGCAATTTCATAAATCTCTCGTGCTAACGAAAATACCTTTTGATATACCAATAAACCTTTGAATGAACTCACTCCGAAACAATACTTTTTTTATTATTGATATCTCAACTTTTTCTATTTTTCAAATGGAAAACGGGTTACTATTTAAAACTCCACATTCCCAGGCGTTCTCGGAAATGGAATAACGTCTCTAATATTTCCCATGCCTGTCACAAACTGAACAAGTCTTTCAAAACCTAATCCAAAGCCCGAATGAGGAGCCGTTCCAAATTTCCGAGTGTCTAAGTACCACCAAAGATTTTCTTCGTCTATTTGCATTTCAGACATTCTGGTTTTCAACTTCTCTAAACTTTCTTCTCTTTGAGAGCCTCCTATCATCTCCCCTATGCCTGGAAAAAGTACGTCCATAGCTGCCACAGTTTTCCCATCATCATTTTGCTTCATATAAAAAGCTTTAATGTTTTTAGGGTAATCTGTTAAGATAACAGGCTTTTTGAAGTGTTTTTCTACTAAATACCTTTCGTGCTCAGATTGCAGGTCTATCCCCCACTCCACAGGAAACTTAAATTTCTTTTTCTTGTTCGGTTTAGAATTCCTCAATATCTCTATGGCCTCCGTATATGTAATTCTTGCAAAATCATTTGCCAGTACGAATTCTAACTTTTCTGTTAGCGTCTGCTCGCTTCTTTCTATCTGAGGTTTCGTCTTGTCTTCATTTACAAACCTGTCATTTAAAAAGGCTAAGTCTTCCTGACAATGATTTATAGCATAGCTTATAACTCCTTTTATAAACTCTTCTGCCAAATCCATGTTGTCTTTCAAATCATAGAATGCCATTTCTGGCTCAATCATCCAGAACTCGGCTAGGTGCCTTGTCGTATTAGAATTCTCTGCTCTGAATGTGGGCCCGAATGTATAAATTCTAGAAAGAGCCAAGGCTCCTAGTTCACCTTCTAGCTGACCAGAGACCGTTAATGAGGTTTCTCTTCCAAAAAAATCTTGGCTAAAATCTACTTCACCAGTCCCATTTAGTGGAGCTCTATTAGGCTCAAAAGTGGAGACATGAAACATCTCGCCTGCACCTTCTGCATCTGATGCCGTAATAATGGGTGTATGTAAGTTGAAAAAACCTTTATCATGATAAAACTTATGTACCGCAAAAGAAAGAGCGTGCCTTACTCTAAAAATTGCCGCAAAAGTGTTGGTTCTGAATCTTAAATGAGCTTTATCTCTAAGAAACTCCAGACTGTGTTTCTTGGGCTGTATCGGAAAGGTTTCGTCGGCTTCTCCGTATACCAAAACTTCTTTTGCTAAAAGCTCCACACTTTGACCTGAACCTGCCGAAGCCACCAACTCGCCAGTTATGCAAACGCATGCCCCGCAACTTACCTTTTTCATGATATCTTCGGATATTTCCTCTCCGTCCACCACCGCTTGAATACTTTTAAGCGTAGAGCCATCATTAATACTCACAAAGGAAAGAGACGATTGTCCTCTTTTTGTTCTTACCCAACCCTTAATTTCCAGTATCTGATTGGTTGGTGCTAATTCTAAAATATCCTTTATTTGCATCTTTTGAACTGTTGATTTTACTTCTCCGCCAAAATTAGGTATTAATCTATGGATAAATAATATTCGGATGAATGGAAATGTATTTCATCATACACTAGAATTTTAGACCAAACGCTCTTTATCTTGCAAAGCAAAAAATATCAAAAACCTCAAAGATGATTAAACGGCTCTTAGCCCCTTGTTTGATTCTACTAAGTTCAGTTTCAATGACAGCACAGATAAAGCATTTTGACGTCCAGGGGCATCGAGGAAGTAGAGGCTTAATGCCTGAAAACACTATTGAAGCTTTTAAAAGAGCCATTGATGAAGGTGTAGAAACCTTAGAGCTTGATGTCGTTATTTCTAAAGATAAAAAGGTGGTTGTTTCTCATGACCCGTATTTTGAGCCATCCATTAGCACTAGCCCTACAGGAGAAGAAATTACTGAGGCCACCCGTGGCAATCTGTATTTACTTGATTATAAAGAAATCAGAAAATTTGACGTAGGTCTGAGAGGAAATCCAAACTTCCCTAACCAAAGGAAGATGAAAGCTAAAAAGCCTCTTCTAAAAACCATGATAAAATCGGCTGAGAGGTATGCTAAAAGTAAAGGGGTAGCTCCACTCAAATACAATATTGAAATAAAGAGTCTCCTAGAGGAATATAGAAAATCCCAGCCTGAAGTATCTGAATTCTCAGATTTGGTTCATGATATAATTTTCCAATACTTGCCAGCTGAAAGAGTCACTATTCAGAGTTTCGACTTTACAGTTTTGAAGCATTGGTATGTCAAAATTCATATTGGTGAGTATGAAAATGTGGCTTTATCAGCATTAATAGAACCTAGAGGGGATAACGATGTTCAGAAAAGCTTAGACAAGTTAGGATTCAAGCCTAACATTTGGAGTCCATACTTTTTACAACTTAACTCAGAGAGAGTCAAAGAATTGCATTATTTAGGAATTAGAGTTATTCCATGGACAGTAAATGAAATCACAGATATGCAGGCCGTAAAAGATATGGGCTGCGATGGTCTGATTACTGACTATCCCGATAGAGCAAAGAATTTGTAAAACGCTGAAAAAGCACTTTATTTAAAAACCAAACCTACCAATTTGAGCGTTTTAAACGAAATTCTTGGCTTCTTCATTAAAAGGCGAATTGAGCGTATTAATGACTTCATAAGTAATCCCCATGATACTCAGGACACTCAGTTTAAGAACTTAGTGCATAAGGCCCGAAAAACTGAATTTGGAAAAAAGTACGACTTCGCCAGTTTCTCTAGTATTTCTCAGTTCCAAGCCGCTGTCCCGATTCAGAATTACGAAGACTTCTACCCCTACATAGAGCGAGTTCTCAAAGGTGAAAGCAATATAATCTGGCCCGGAAATATAAAATTATTCTCCAAATCATCAGGTACTACCAATGATAAGAGTAAATACATTCCAGTTTCTGATGAATCTTTAGAAAGCTGCCATTATAAAGGCGGCAAAGACCTTATTACCCTTTACTTGGCATCGAAGCCAGAAGCTAAATTGTTTGATGGAAAGGGACTCTCAATAGGTGGATCTCTTCAAGATAACCCTTTTAACAGCACTACCGAAGTAGGCGACATTTCTGCTATTATCATGCAGAATTTGCCCTCATGGGCAGAATATCTTCGGACACCACCCTTAGAGGTTGCTCTCATGGATAATTGGGAGGAAAAGCTAAGTAAAATGGTGGACATTTGCTCCCAAGAAAACTTGACGAGTATTTTAGGTGTACCTACTTGGACCGTAGTTTTTT
The DNA here is from genome assembly GCA_047623945.1 of Arcticibacterium sp. Lineage (GTDB taxonomy): Bacteria > Bacteroidota > Bacteroidia > Cytophagales > Spirosomataceae > Arcticibacterium. Next base: position 4,314 of record JBLHOT010000054.1, read on the forward strand.
TAGAGCGAATTCTAGAGCAAACAGGAGCCGATAATCTTCTAGAAGTTTGGCCCAACTTTGAACTTTTTGTTCACGGGGCTGTAAACTTCCAACCCTATAGAGAGCTTTTTAAAACTAAGTTTTTCCCTTCCACTCATGTAAGTTATTTAGAAACCTATAATGCTTCTGAAGGATATTTTGCTGTTCAAGACGATTTGTCAAGAGAGGGTGAAATGCTTTTGATGCTCGACTATGGTATTTTCTATGAGTTTATCCCTATGGAAAATATTGAAGAAGAGCATCCTAAAACCCTAACGATAGAGGAAGTAGAACTAGATAAAAATTACGCCATTATTATCTCTACCAATGCTGGCCTTTGGAGATACAAAATTGGAGATACGGTAAAGTTCACTACTAAAAAACCCTATCGAATTAAAATTTCAGGCAGGACAAAACACTTTATCAATGCCTTTGGTGAAGAACTCATTATTGAAAATGCAGAAATGGGCATTACAGCAGCCTGCGAGTTTTCTGATGTGGTGGTAATGGACTTCACGGCCGGTCCAGTTTATATGGACAACAACAAGAAAGGTTGCCATGAATGGATAATAGAGTGCAATAAAATACCTAGTAACCCGGAATTGTTTACGGAAACGCTAGACATAACTTTGAGAAAATTAAACTCAGATTATGACGCTAAACGTAAAGGAGATTTGGCTCTAGGCATGCCAATAGTTCATTTTGTGCAAGAAGGCACCTTTTACCACTGGATGGAGCGTAGAGGGAAACTTGGAGGCCAACATAAGGTGCCACGCTTAAGCAACAGCCGGAAATTTGTAGAAGACATTCTGAATTTTACTTCGTAGAATCCACATCTCCTAATAGAAAGCCCCAAGGCTTTAGGTTCTCCGTCGAGTCAAAAATAACTTTGATTATGGCCGTGAGTGGTAATGCCAAAACCAAGCCGCCAATACCCCATAAATTACCAAAAAGGATAAGAGCCACTATGGCAGTAAAGCTGTTAATGCTTACTTTGGAGCCCACTATGAAGGGCGTAATAAAATTACCTTCTAAAAACTGAATTACCCCAAAACTCGCCGCAACCCCAACAGCATACCAAGCAGAATCTTTAGTAATTAGAGCTAAAATAATTGGCAAAATAGAGCCTATGGCTACTCCAACATATGGTACCAAAACTAAAACTGCGGCAAAAAAACCGAAGAAAAAGGCATTTTGAATACCAAGAAGTAGTAAGGATGCCGTATTAAGTGTTCCTACTAGTAAAATCACCAAAAGAAGTCCAGACATATAGTTTTGTGCCACACCTTTAATTTTTTGGGTAACACCGTTTACATTTTCTTTGGATTCCTTATGAAAAAAGCGATACAAGAACTCTCGAAAAAAGTCTCTATAAAGGAGCATCAGAAAAACATAAAGTGGGATTAAGGCCAGACTCGCCAAAAATCCTGTTGTATTGGAAAGTGTACCAGAGATTAGAGAAGTACTCGACTTAAAAAGCTCGGTAATATATTCCCTTCCTTGGGTAAGTTGTTCCTCTTGTTGAATGTTAAACTTATCAGAAAGTAAGTCTTGTGCTAGTTTTAGCCACTCTGCACCTTTGTCAATCATCAGTGGCCATACGGAGTCTAAAGTCCTTACTTGGCCTACCATTAGTGCAATAATAAGTACTACTAGAGCAAAAGAAATTAAAATAGTTAGTGTAATGGCTAAGGTTCTGGGAAACCTATACTTTTCTAAAAAAGAACAGACCGGCAAAATAAGAATAGCCAAAATAGCTGCAAATATTAATGGAACCATGACGTCTTTGAGTATCCAAAGAATAAACACAATGAGAACAGCTATTAGGAGATTAGAAGCTAAAATTATCGAAGTTGATTTCTTTTGGGTGGCCATATAATGAAAGCTTATTTTATCAAAAATACTTGTTTTTTATTGATTCAAAGCTAATTCACTTAACTTTAGGAAGACTAAGAAAACGGGATGTTTAAGATTAACCTAGCTCTTTTATATTACGCTGCTAAAATCACTTTGTGCTCCTGTACACCGGAAAAAGTTAAGGGCTTTGAAAAGATTCGAGATAGAAGCACCATTACAAAAATAGCTACCCTTCCTGAAGTAGTAAATGAGAGCTCTGGATTGTCCATGGCCGACTCCTCTACTTTTTGGACCCATAATGATAGCGGTGGGGATAATGCACTTTATATGGTCAATAAAAGAGGTCAGTTGATTGACAGTCTTCTTGTACATCACCATATAAATATAGACTGGGAAGACTTAGCAAAAGATGATTCAGGGAATCTCTACATTGGTGATTTTGGCAATAATCAAAACACGAGGAAAGATCTGGCTATAATTAAAATAAAAGATGGGAAAAGTGAGGAAATAAAATTCAGCTATTCTCACCAAAGTGCTTTTCCTCCTAAGAAAAGAGAGTTTGACTCTGAAGCATTCTTCCACTTTAATGGCCAACTGCACCTTTTTACCAAATCATGGGAAAAGAAAAACTTAGTCACAAAACATTACACGATACCGGACATAGCTGGTACTTATGCCCTGACTCCAAAAAACATTTTAGCCCTAAATGAACCAGTTACCTCCGCTGATATTAGCCCAGATAAAAAGACATTCGTTTTATTAACCTACGGGAAAATCCTACTTTTTAGAATCGAAAATAAAGAAATTGATTTTTCAACACCATTGGCCTGCCTCAAAACGCGAAGAAAACAAACAGAAGCCATCGCTTTTGATGGAAACAATAAACTCCTTATGACCAATGAACAAGGAGAACTATTTGAAATTATTTTATAACAATCCCTCTTCCTTAACAATTTAGTAATATTGAGATTATATTTTTGACAAAATAACAAGGGTAATATGTCTGGTAAAATATTATTAGTAGATGATGACGAAGATATTATAGAATTCCTGACCTACAACCTAAAAAAAGAAGGCTACAAGGTGAAATCAGCCCATAATGGTAAGACTGGGATTGAAAAAGCTATTTCTTTTAAGCCAGATGTCATATTAATGGATGTGATGATGCCCATTTTAGACGGAATTGAGGCAGGCAGACAGATAAAGGAACATCCAGATTTAAAAAAAACACATATCATCTATCTTACTGCTAGGGCGGAAGAGTTCTCAGAGGTTGCCGCTTTTGAGGCTGGAGCAGATGACTATATCACTAAACCAATAAAGCCTCGTCCTTTATTGAGTCGCATAAATGCTTTTTTCCGAAAAGGATTTGAGAAAAGTGCCGAAGAAGATATTTTAGAGGTCGGTGGTCTTCACATAAACAGGTTAAACTACACCGTAACAAAATCAAACGGCGAATCTATAGTCCTTCCGAAAAAAGAATTTCAACTCCTTTTTCAATTAGCCCGTAAACCCGATAATGTCCATTCCCGAACTGAGCTTCTTCAGAAAATATGGGGTGAGGATGTCTATGTAGTGGAAAGAACTGTGGATGTACATATTAGAAAAGTTAGAGAAAAGTTAGGAGATGGGGTAATTAAGACATTGAAGGGATTGGGATATATGTTCAATTCTTAGTAAGCGTCTATACTTTTTGATAGCAAACTTAAATTCCTGAAATTTGCTGCCAGATTAGTACTCTTTATGAATTTATCTCCAAGGTGGATAGCATTTTTATTGGCGGGGATAGTTTCATCTATTACCCTATTATTCCTAAGTTTTGTTCCTGCAGCAGATTCCGATATACTATTTGTGGCTGGGGCTGGCTCATTTCTCATTACTTTTTCCACTGCCTATTTCATGCTAGATATTCTTCTTATTAAAGAAGTAAAGCAGATTTATGCCACACTTAAAAAATTAAAAATTGGTGATTTAGACATCAATAAAAAATCACTCTTTAGAAGCTTTAATCCCTTCAATAAGCTCAACAGTGAAATTTCGCAGTACGTAAATCAGAAACAAACAGAAATTGATGAGCTTAAGCGAATGGAAATTTTCAGGAGAGAATTTCTCGCTAACGTCTCTCATGAGCTTAAAACACCCATTTTTGCTGCACAAGGCTTTATTCATACTTTAATTGATGGAGCCAAAGACGACCCCACAGTTTCAAAACGCTTTCTAAAAAAAGCCGCAAAAAGCCTAGATGGACTTGATGCCCTAGTAAGAGATTTAGTGGTACTTACTCAAGTGGAGACCGGAGAGATTAAAATGCACATGGAGATAGTGAACCTCACTAGTATCACGACAGACATATTTGACCAATTAGAAAACAAAGCCAGCAAAAGAGATATTAGCCTCAAAATTAAGCCCAAGAATATTAAAGAGGTATTTGTTGTAGCAGACTCACAAAGGATATTTCAAGTACTTACTAACTTCATTGATAACGCCATAAAATATGGTAAAGATGGCGGCAAAGTCCTTGTAACTTTTGAAGAGGGAAATATAGATTGGACCATTACCGTCGAGGATGATGGCCCAGGCATTCCAGAAGAACATTTAAATCGCATTTTTGAGCGATTTTATAGAGTAGATAAAAGCAGAAGTAGAGAAACCGGTGGAACGGGTTTAGGGTTGGCCATTGTCAAACATATCCTAAACGCCCATAATTCGGTTATTGATGTAAAGTCTGCTCCTGAAAACGGAACTCAATTTTCATTCACATTGGTAAAAAGTGTTTAATTTGATAGACTTAAGCTCATTTAAAAAGACTCCCAAAAATATTGATTTCAAAGACCTCATCGTTTTTGAGAACGAGGACTTTATCCTCATTAACAAACCGCCTTTTTTATCCTCGCTCTCAGAACGGACGGGTGATAAATCTATAAGTATCTCTGGTTTTGCTAAGACCTATCATCCCAATATCCAGCTGTGCCATAGATTAGATAAGGAGACCTCGGGCATCATGATTCTGGCAAAGAATCCCGAAGCCTACCGTCATGTTTCTATGCAATTTGAGCATAGAGAAATAAAAAAGGAATACCATGCTTTGGTAAATGGGGTTCATGATTTAGATAGTATTTCTGTGTATTTGCCCATAGCTATCTTGAAAGATAAAACTGCGGTAAAAATCGATAGAAGTCGTGGTAAGATAGCTGAGACCGTTTTCTTTACAGAAAAAAAGTTTCATAACCATACCCTTTTAAGATGCTTTCCTATTACAGGTAGGATGCATCAAATAAGAGTGCACTTGATGTGTTTAGAGGCTCCTATAGTCTGCGACCCTACTTACAATGGCGACTATATTTTTCTTTCGCAGATTAAAAGAAAGTTTAACCTTAAGATGGAGACGGACGAATTACCGCTCATAAAACGAGTGGCATTACATGCCAAAAAGATTTCTTTTAAGGGGCTAGACGGTAAAGTTATAGAAGGCGAAGCACCTTATGCCAAGGATTTTGAGGTGCTTATGAAACAGTTAGATAAATTTAGCTGAAATTATTATTGACATTCAGTGGCAAAGTATAAAATCTGTTTTTTTGATTAGTCAATAATAAGAAAGACTTTTACAGGTCATTGAAATCATACGAACTATAATCTAAAATATGTCTTACCCTATAAAAGAAGAAGGAAAATACAAGTATGTAGACGAAGGCCAAGGCCCAATTGTTCTAGTACTTCATGGGCTTTTTGGTGCATTAAGCAACTTTAATGATGTAGTAGAAGGATTTAAAAATCGCTACAGAGTCATTATTCCTCTTATGCCTATTTATGATATGCCCATGAGAGAAGCCAGTCTAGAGGGCCTCTTGGCATACATTGAGGGCTTTGTCGGTCAGCATAAGTTAAAAGACATGATTCTTCTGGGAAACTCTTTAGGCGGCCATGTAGCCCTAATGTATGCCTTGGCTCACCCAGATGAGATAACAGCCATGGTTCTTACAGGTAGTTCGGGTTTATTTGAAAACACTATGGGAGGCTCTTTCCCTAAGAGAGGAAATTACGACTATATAAAAGAACGTGTAGAGTATACCTTTTATGAGCCCAAAACTGCTACTAAAGAACTGGTAGATGAATGTTTTGAGATTACCAGTAGTATCCCTAAGTGCATGAACATTGTACAGATTGCAAAATCTGCACAAAGGAATAACATGGCTGAAGAAATAACCAGTATAAAGACACCTACATGTCTTATTTGGGGCTTAAATGATACTATTACCCCGCCAAATGTAGGGCATGAGTTTAATAGACTCATGCCTAATTCTGAATTACATTTTATTGATAAATGTTGCCATGCTCCAATGATGGAAAGACCCATAGAGTTTAATCAAACCCTGGAGAAATTTCTGAGTAAAATTAAGATTCATATAGCCGCTTAAAAATGTTTGCAGAAGACTTCATAGAACATGACCTACCCGCAGTTGACATTAGCGATAATGTGGGCTTGGCTCTTCAGTATATGGGTGAGGAAAACCTAAGTCAACTCCTCGTATTAGATGGAAAGACTATTCTAGGAATAATAGAAGAAGACATTCTATTAAATTTTGATGAAAATTCTTCATTGTCCCTAGTGCCAATCAAACATGACAAAGCTCAGGTAAGTGCTCAAACTCACTTTTTACAAGTGGCGGATTTTCTTGTAAATAATAATCTGGAAGTATGTGCTGTTCTAAACGCTGAAGGAAAGCTTCTAGGTTGCTTAAAAGCAATGGATGTATTCAAAACAGTTATCAAAGGGCAATTCTCTGGTAAAGGTGGGATTTTCAGTTTAGACATTGGTCAAAAAGATTACAGCCTTTCAGACGTTAGCCGAATTATAGAAACAGAAGGTTTGCGTATTGAGAAGTTATTTTTAGCTAGCCAAACCGAAGAAGAATCGTATCAGTTTATTATTAAATTAAATAAACCAGATATTAATCCTGCTTTGAACAGTCTTAAGAGGTTTGGTTATAGGGTAGAGCAAATTTCTGAAACTACCCCAGATAACTTTCCTGATAAAGAGCGATTTGACCACCTTATGAAGTATTTGGAAATCTAAATCATTAGAATTTATGATTGTTGCCGTTCACGGAAGAGCCTTTAAGTCTGAAGATAAGCAGCTAGTTCAGACTGTATTTAATGAACTCGCCGAAAACCAAATAGACGTTCAGGTTTCTAAATCATTCAGAAAAATTCTTACTGACGCAGAAATAGATCCACTTACTACTAAAGTAGTATCCCTTAAAAACGAGCAGGAAAAGAAGCCCTTAGATATAGTTTTAAGTCTAGGTGGTGATGGTACATTTCTTGAAACCGTTAGTAAAGTTGGAGCCACAGAAAAACCTATACTTGGGGTAAACTTTGGAAGATTGGGTTTTTTAACCTCGATCCAGCCCGATGAAATAAAGCCTGCTATTCAAAAATTGCTCAAAAATCAGTACAAACTTGATGAGCGAACCATGCTTCATGCAGATTCAGAAATTGAGCTATTTGAATCAGGCACGAACTTTGCCCTAAACGAAATAGCAATCTCGAAGACTGATACCTCTTCAATGATTATCATTCATGCCTATATAAATGGGGAATTTTTAAATTCCTATTGGGCGGATGGGTTAATGGTGGCTTCGGCTACAGGGTCTACCGGCTATTCTTTAAGCTGCGGGGGGCCTTTGGTTATGCCACATTCAGATAATTTTATTATCACACCTATTTGTCCTCATAATTTATTTGTAAGGCCTATGATTGTGTCAAAGAATAGTATCATTTCTTTAAAAGTAGAAAGCCGAAGTAATAACTTTTTGGTTTCCATGGATTCGCGTGCGAAAATCATTGGAAATGTAGATTCTGAAATAACAATTAGTCAAGAATCATTTAAAGCCAAACTAGTTACCTTAGACGGCTCCGATTTTTTAGATACTCTCAGAGCGAAGTTGGGTTGGGGGAAAGATGTCCGAAACCGAATCCCAAGACCTCATGGCGAAGAAGCTTCATGATTGCCTAGCAATAAAAAAATGAAAAAATACGTTCTGAAAACGAATTTACTCAAAGCATGGCAAAGTCTTTTAAAATAGCTTCTTCTCTCCTAATGGTCTACTGTCTTTTGACCGTAGGCAGCCTCAAAGCACAGGGATTATTCTCTCGTCAAAATGTTTTAAACCAATACACTACAGTGGGATTAGGCCTAGGGTCCGCCCATTATTACGGTGATCTTACTCGCCTCAAAAGTTTCCAAATAGGACTATATACCAACGTGAGATGGAACATTGGGGCCAATTATACAAGATACATCACGCCTAATACAGCCCTAAGACTTCAGGTCTCCTGGGTAAGAATCTTGGGAGACGACTTTACCTATTCCTCCAAAGTAGTAGATAGATCCGCTGGGGCAAGGGCTCTAAGAAAGCCCGAATTATGGTCGTCTTATCTGAGAAACCTTCATTTTAGAAATGACATGTATGAAGTGGCTTTAAGTGGCGTTTGGAACCTGATCCCCACTTATGGCAAAGGAGGGGCCAACAAAAGGTTAGACTTTACTCCATATTTCACGGCAGGAATTGGCTTAGTAGCTCACTCCCCGAAAGCAGTTGCCCCTATAAGCCTTGGTACTAGGAACACACGATGGGAACCTCTTCAGCAAGCTGGCACCTCTGGTCAAAATATTGGACTAGGGAATGTTTACTCAAAAGTGGCTGCTGTAATTCCTATTGGTATTGGTATTAGAATGAAAGTTAATAATAAGATAGATATAACCTTTGAGGGGAACCTTAGAATTTCAGGCTCTGATTATTTGGACGACGTAGGCTTTACCAATTATCCAGATGAAGGAGCATTGACAACAGGTGGATATCCGAATGACTTTGCTTTTTCATACAGACAAACGGAAGTAATACAGGCAAGAACTAATGACAGATCAGACCCAATCTACAACAGAGCCCAACTTTCACAAATTATTTACAGCAATAAGACCGGGTCGTTGGCTGGTGGAAATGTTTTTGATGACATAAAAAACATTTTATACAAACCAACAGATTCAAACATCTACAGAGGCGGAGCAAACAGAACAGACTTCTACGCCACTACCATGTTCACTATATCTTATGTTATTAGTGATAAAATAAAATGTCCCGTGCCTAGATAAGGCCAAATACCCTAATTAAAAACATTCCTCATTTGAGAAGTCTTAAAAAGTATTCTTTAGCCGCTCTAATTACTTGCTTCTCTCTCCCAACCTTTTCGCAGAAGCTCGAAGTTGGCGGGGGACTAGGTGCTCATTTTTACAGAGGAGACTTAAATCCAAATTTTAATCCCTTACTTGCCCGACCGGCTGGTCATGCCTTAGTAAGGTATAATTTCTCTAGAGCTTTTTCGCTAAAAGCTTCAGGAAGCTATGGTTTTTTAGAAGGAAACGACGCACTAAGCTCCAGCCCGTTTAATAAACAAAGAGACTACCAGTTTAAATCTCAAATAACGCATTGGGAAGGAGAATTAGAATTTAATTTTTTAAACTTTCGATCTTATGGGACAATAGTAAAGTCTAGCTGGACACCAACCCTCTCTCTCGGCTTTGGTCAATTTGGTATTTCCAGCAGAAAATTATATGAAGCTTCTATACTTGTGAGAACACTTCAAAAAATTAAATTCCCAGACTTAGCTATAACTTATGGGTTTGGATTCAAAAAAGAAATAAGCGATTACTGGAATATTTCGGCCAACTTTAAAGCCATTCTTCCCTCCCTAAGGAAAAAGACTCAAAGGGGTAATTTAGACCTCTTTGATGGCCTCGGTTACAACCCCGATGGATTAGCAACGGTTAACGAATATTTGTCAGCGAATACACCTGTTAGGTTCACCACCGCCAACACACACCAGCGAGACATATTTTATCAGGGAAATGTAACACTTAGTTACGTTTTCAAAACGTTGAATTGCCCCAACCCGAGGAAGTAAGAATATAGGCTTAACTTTCCTATTCACCCTAATTTTCTTACATTTGCAGACATTTTCGTAAACCGAAATCATTTTTCAATCTGTGTCAAGAGAAAAAATAGATCTTAGCAATTTGCCAAAACACATCGCCATTATCATGGATGGCAATGGTCGTTGGGCTAAAAAGCAGGGGGCCATGAGAATTTTTGGTCATCACCATGGCATTAAAGCAGTTCGAGAAACGGTGGAAGCTTGCGGTGAGATTGGTATAAAATATCTTACTCTGTATACTTTCTCTACCGAAAATTGGAATCGTCCAAAGCTAGAAGTAGACGGAATTATGAGTTTACTCGTTTCTACCATAACTAAAGAAGTACCAGATCTCAATAAAAATAATGTTAGACTCAAAACTATCGGAGATTTAAGCTCACTTCCGGCTAAGACCAGGAAAGAGATGGAAAGGGGTGTCGAGTTAACTTCTCAAAATACGGGATTGACTTTGTTGTTAGCATTAAGTTATAGTGGCAAGTGGGATATTGTTCAGGCGGTTAAAGAGGTGGCAGAGAAAGTTAAAAAAAGTGAAATAGAGATTGATGATATAAGCGAGGACTATTTTAGTCGTTACTTAGCTACTGGTGATTGTCCGGATGTGGACTTACTGATTAGAACAGGAGGAGATCATAGAATTAGCAACTATTTACTATGGCAGTCAGCCTATGCAGAGTTGCTCTTCGTAGATAACATATATTGGCCGGAGTTTAGAAAAGGGGATTTATTTGATGCAGTACATACGTATCAGCAACGAGAAAGAAGATTTGGAAAAACCAGTGAACAGCTTTAAAACAGCATTTATGCTTAAAAACATTAGACTCAGTATTATTCTTGGCTTTCTATTTCTCTTTTCAGGGAGTGCCTTTGGGCAATTTATAGGAGTCGGAAGTAAAAAGGTTAATACAAATCCTATCAACACTATTACTTACGACAATCCCCAAAGTTTTATTATTGGAGGTATTGAGGTAACTGGAGTTAAATTTCTAGACCCTAATACACTTATATCAGTCTCTGGCCTTAGTGTTAATGATCAAATCACTATCCCTGGAGAATCTATTAGTTCAGCCATCCGGAGGTTGATGGATCAGGGTATCATAGAGGAAGTATCCATTAATGTTATAAAAATTGAAGATAAAAAGGCTTTCCTTGAAATAGACCTTAAAGAACGACCTCGTCTCAATAAACTATCGCTAACGGGTATTAAAAAATCGGAGCAGGAAACGTTAGAGGAGTCTGTGAGCGAAAACAGAGGTAAAGTCATTACCGAATCCCTTATAAAGAACATTCAGTTAACTATAAAAAAGCATTTCATTAAGAAGGGCTATCTAAATACCGCCGTACAAGTAAAGCAAATCGATGACACGTTGCGTGTAAATAACGCCACACTTATATTTGATATAGACAAAAGGGAAAAAGTTAAAATTGACAATATTATCATCACTGGAATAGAAGAAATGCCTCAATGGAAGGTGGTTTCCAAACTTAAAAAGACTAAGGAAAGAGCCCCATTAAGATTATTTAGCCCATCTAAATACATCCCTAAACAGTACAAGGAAGACAAGAAAGCCATGGTTGCTTGGCTTAACAAAAAAGGTTACCGAAATGCCCAAGTAGAGTCCGACTCTATTGTGACCAACGAAAGTGGCAATGTTGATATCTATATGAATATCAATGAAGGTCATCGATTCTTCTACAGAAACATTACTTGGACAGGAAACTACCTGCACCAATCTGACACTTTAGCTCTTATTCTAGGTATTAAAAAAGGTGATCTATATAATCCTGTAGAACTGGATAAAAAAATAAACGGCATTCCTCAAAATGATGTATCGTCCTATTATATGGACGACGGTTACTTATACTTTAGCTGTCAGCCAGTAGAAGTATCTGTCGAAGGTGACTCCATTGACGTAGAAATGCGAATTTTTGAAGGAAAACAAGCGGTTATCAATCGTATCATCCTTAATGGTAATACCAAAACTTCAGATCACGTGGTTATGCGTGAGTTATTGACTAAGCCCGGCCAAAAGTTTAGTAAGACAGACCTAATTGAGACTACTCAAATGCTTTCTAAACTAGGTTACTTTGACCCTGAAAAAATTGAACCAAGACCGATTCCTCAAGCTGATGGCACCGTAGACATTGAGTTTAACGTAGAAGAAAAATCTAATGACCAGATAGAGCTTTCTGGTGGATGGGGAGGTCTTCAGGGTTTTGTAGGTACTTTTGGTATTGTCTTTAATAATTTCGCGATTAAGGACATGTTAAAGTTTGGTAAAGGATATTATAAGCCTTTACCAAAAGGTGATGGACAACGTTTTTCTATTCGCTTCCAGGCAAACGGTGGTTTCCAGAATTATTCTATGTCTTTCACAGAGCCTTGGTTGGGTGGTAAAAAGCCTAATTCTTTCTCTGTTAGCTTATTTCACTCTGTTCAGGATTATGCCAAACTTCTTGGGAGGTATGAAAAATTATATGGTAACAGTGGTAGTTCTGGATTCGGAAGTCCTTTCGGAGGCTCATTAGGTTTTGGTGGTTCATCTCTGTATAGGGGATATTTTAAAAACACTGGAGGCTCAATCACTTTCGGAAAGCGTTTAAACTGGCCTGATAGAAACTTTAGCTTGAGCAGTAGCTTATCTTATCAGTATTATGATGTAGAGAATAGCTTCTTATTAGCAAATTTCAGAAATGGGCAAGCACATGACGTCTCTCTTAGTGCAAACCTATCCCGATATAGTTTAGACAATACGCAGTTCACAAGGAATGGTTCGTCGTTTGTCATGAGTGCCACTTTTAATCCGCCCTATTCTTCTTTTGGAGGCAATAAAACTACGGATGAGGTAACATGGATAGAAGGCCATAAATGGCTTTTAGATGCAGACTGGTACGCCCCAGTAGTAGGAAAACTCGTATTTCATGCTAAAGCTAATATGGGGTTCTTGGGGCGTTATTCGGAAGAGGTGGGCTACAGTCCTTTTGGGCGTTTTGTAGTAGGGGGTGCGGGTCAAGGCCTTCAAAATTCTCAAAACATTGGCGTAGAACTTATTGGTCTTAGAGGATATGATGAAGGTATTGTTTACGAAAAAACTCTGGCAGATCAAGTTAATGATGTGACAGGAGCTAGTAATACGAGCGGGCAGCTGAGTCGTCAAGGAGGTATTATTTACAATAAATTTACAGCCGAGTTAAGGTACCCGATTTCTTTGAACCCACAGGCCACTATTTATGCCCTTACTTTCTTAGAGGCAGGAAATAGCTGGGGAAGTTATAAAGATTATAACCCTTTTAGACTTAGGAGGTCTGCTGGTGTAGGCGTGAGAGTATTTATGGCTGCTTTTGGTCTTTTAGGCTTTGATTATGGTTATGGTTTTGATCCTATACCCGGTGTTACAAATAAGGGCTTAAAGAATTTCACCTTTAGTATTGGCCAGCAAATACGATAATCTGTTAAAACGCTGTTAATAAACCATAGCAAATTAGACTTTTATAGGTTTTCGAAGTCAAAGCAGTAATTCTGGAAAACCAAAGAGTAAAATATTAATCATAAACTTTTCTAGAATGAAAAAGACATTATTTTTTCTATTTTTGTCAGCGGTTTTTACGAGTGGATATTGTCAGAAATTTGGATACATTGATTCCGAGTTCATTACCAGTAAGATGCCAGAATATAAAGAGGCAATGAAAACAATGAACTCCTATTCTGAGCAATGGGTAAAGGACATTCAATCGAAATACCAAGAGGTGGAAGATTTGAAATTGGCATTTGAACAAGAAGAAATTCTTCTAACAGAAGAAATGAAAAAAGAGCGAATGACGGCCATTTCAAAAAAAGAGGAAGAAGTGAAAAGTTTAAATAATGAAATTTTTGGACTTAATGGGCAGCTTTTTCAAAAGAAAAAGGAGATAATGAGGCCCATTATGGATGTCATCTATAATTCTTGTGAAAAGGTGGCTCGTACCAAGAAAATTATGTTTTTATTTGATAAAGCGTCCGATATTAGCATGATTTACACAGATCCGCGTCATGATTACACGGATTATGTTATGGAAGAACTAGGTATAGTTGAAAATAAATAAAATGTATTAATTAAATCAATAAGTATAAAAATGAAGATCAAATTTTTAGCAACCCTTTTTGCAGCCTTGATGCTTGCAGGTATTGGTGCCAACGCTCAGGTTAAAATAGGTTACACAAACATAGACTTTATCCTTACCAATATTCCGGATTCTAAGGTCATCCAGACAAAATTGGCTACCGAGAAAGCTCAATACGATAAGCTGCTTCAGGAAAAAATTGCTACGTTTCAGAAAGAGTACGAAGACTATCAAAAAAATGCAGCTACGATGAGTCCTGTAATTCGTCAGGATAAGGAGAAGACACTTCAGACTGCTCAAGAAGGTATCCAAACTTTCCAGCAAAACTCTGAAAATGCTTTGCAGAGTAAGCAGCAAGAATTATTGGCCCCAGTAATGGATAAAATCCAAGGAGCTATTGACGAAGTGGCTAAAGCAAATGGTTATACACATGTTTTTAACTCTGATGCAGGTTACGGAACTACTCCAGTAATCTTAGTAGCCCCAGAATCAGATAATATCACAAGCCTTGTTTTCAAACAACTAGGTGTAGAAGAGCCAGCCGCACCAGCGGAAAATTAGAATTCTCTTTATAGAAAAGCCTCTTTGATTTGTATCAAAGAGGCTTTTTTGTTTATCACTTGATTCTACAGAAAAATGAATTATCTCCTTGTTGATTTAAATATTCAGCTCAACGGGCACAAACTGGGTTTCGTTCAAGAAACACTAAACTGGTTAAATAGGTACGCCAAGAATTCTGGGCACCATTTTCATTTTTTAGTGAATCATGAGCTTTACACCCCTTCATCCCAACATATTTCTGTCCATTATCTAGAAGAAGACCTCCAAGCAAAACTTCAAGAAACAAGACCCCTAGTACGCTATAGAACACAGTGGAAATACATTAAAGTCAAGGCGAATGAATTAGAAGTTAGTCAGCTAATTCTAATGGAGTTTGATATTTATCAGATAGCCATTGGAAATGTCTCCAAAATGAATTTTGACATTAACGGCATCTGGTTTAGACCATTTTACCGTCAGAAGGTCATAAATAGTTCACTTCTTGAGAAACTCAAGTTTGGCATAGCTAAAATGAGAAAACAAGTCACCTACAAATTGGCATTGAGGAACCATAACCTAAAGCAGGTTTTTGTGCTTAATGATCAAAAAACTGTTAATGAACTTAATTTAAAATACAATCCGAAACTTCGCTATTTACCTGACCCTGTGATGCCATCGGAATTATCGGGTGACATAGACATTCGAAGTAAGTACGATATTGGAGTCGAAAAAAAGATTTTCTTAATCTTCGGTTATATAGACGACAGAAAGAACGTCCCTAATATTTTAAGAGCCTTAAATAAGTTGCCAAGAGCATATCAATTAAAGATTTCTCTACTTTTATTTGGTAAAGTGGCGAATAACTATTCCCCTATTTTAAGAGATTCCATTTTAGAAAATGAGTCTGAAGTCCAAATCATTGAGAATAATGAATTCGTTAGCAATGATGAAATGGGTGCACTTTTTCAATCTTCAAACCTAGTTTTAAGAATGAATATCAATTACTTTGCTAGTTCCGGGATTATAGGTTTGGCCGCCAAATACAATAAACCCTCATTAGTATCCAATTATGGAGTGGTAGCCGATCTTACAAAAGCGTATGTCTTAGGAAAAGAAGTAGATCCCTTAGCTATTATGGCACTCTCAAGTCACTTCAAAGACTTTATAGACAATCCCGAAGATTGGAAAATAAATGGTTCTTCGTATTGTGAAAAACATAGTATGTCTAAATTCGTTACGACCTTATTGAGCCTAGCATAAATTCACTTCCGTGGTACCCACAGTAAATCAATTAGCTCAAAATAGATTTTTAATCTTTGATATAGAATCTTCTGGTCATCATGAGGGCTATATCAGGCATCTTATTTCTTTTTTTTCTGAGAACTCAAAAAGTGAAGAAGTTTTAATTGTGGCTGTTGGGCAAGAACTCATAGGACAATTAAAACAAGAGTTCCACTCTCGTAATATTATTTTTAGAGGACTAGATGAGGACCTCATTACCACTATTAAAACAAGCGGTCTATTTTTAAGATCCATCACAGAATGGAAACTCTTCAGAAACCTTGTACAAGAATTAAAACCGAGTGCCTCACTTCTCATGTATATGGACACTCTCCTACTTGGGATGCTTCTTCTGCCAAGTGCGAAATCAAATGTATTGGGAATTTATTTTAGACCCCATTTCCACTACCCTAATCAAAGTTTAAACTTAAAAGAAAGGCTTTCTCAGCTTCTGAAAAAGCTTACGCTTAGACTCATATTTGTCAAAGGTAGTCTCCAAAATTTGCTGGCACTAGACGCCTCATCCATAGCCTCTTTAAAAGAAATAACAGGTTCGGCCCATATTGGCGTGTGTCCAGATCCTGTAGAACGACATACCGTTTCTCAGGAAGACCTTAGTGAATTACGAATTCAATTCCATCTGTCAGAGACCCAAAGGAAAATTTTTTTAATTTTTGGCTACTTAGACGAGAGAAAAGGGATTGAAGCCACTGTTGCTGCCATTAAGCTATTAAACGAGTCAGAGCTCCTAAAACTGCATTTAGTCATAGCCGGAACCATTGCCCCTAGTTATCAAAAAAAGATAGAGGATCTGCTGGCTGAATTACCCAAAGCAGCCCTAATTACTACCCATTTAGAAAAAATTTCTGGAAAAGCCATTCAGTTCTTTTTTGATGCATCGGATGTGGTTCTCGCTGTTTATCAAAAACACATAGGCATGAGCAGTATTCTAGTGCGTGCTGCTATGAGCGGTAAACCTGTGATTGCTGATAAATATGGATTGTTGGGAGAAATCGTCTATAAAAAAGAACTTGGTGCTTCTGTAGACTCTAGTAAAGCCCATGATCTAAAAGAGGCCATTATCCTAGCTTTAAGTAACAATTTAAAAGCCAATAAAGATGCTCAAATGGCAATTGCAGAGCAAAATTCAGTCTCAAGGTTTGGGCAAGTTATCTTTGATACCTTGAGCCAATAATTCATTAAGGCCATCTACCCATTGCTGTTTCCCAAGGCAAGTCCAATGGGTATCTCCTTTTTCATAAGCTTTCTGACCTAAACCGTTCAGAATACTGTAGGCATTTAAGACAGGCATCTCTAGAGCCTTGGAGTTCTGTATCCTAGTTGCCAATTCATTATAAGTGCCTAAGTCCGTACCAAGAATACTCGTTTTATTCGGAATTATACTCAGTATAACTTCGTCAAAACCGTGCCTCTTATACTTTACTTGAGTTTCGTTTACATGAAGTACTAAAGCTTCTATCTCTGCGTCGGTTATTTTATCAAAGGCTGAACTCATTCCCTTTTCGGAAGGTAGATAATAGAGCAAATGCTCTTCCGATTTATTTAGTTTAACATGACTATCCACTCTTTTAAAAAGATGGTAATTTAAGGCCGCCTTCCATTCTCGAACGTCCATCGCAAAGTCATATCCAAAGAGCACTCCCTCATGTAATTCATTGGAATAAGGTAATTCAAAGGACACTACCTTCTTGAAATAATCCTTCCATCCTGTTTTATTGTCGCTTTGCTGAGAAAATGAGATACCGTCCCACGAAGAAGAAACAAAACGTTCTCTAAAGTGCCTTTCTACCGTTTCTAGTACTAATACATTATACTGTGATGTGTCAAGTACAAGTGCCGTTTTCCCGTCTATCCGGATATAACTAAAATCCTTAGCCACAAAATGATTGCTATCTATCCTGCCCTGCTCGGTGAAGCTATCTCCTGCCAATACCAAATGGATGTTGTTATTCTGAGGCACTTTTGGCGTAGAACAAATCTCTTTTGTTACTCGAAAGTCTTTGAGATTGGCCATCCTATATAAATCTCCATATCGATAGTCATCCTTCACTACACCTTTCTCAAATAACCAGGAAGCCAAAGACGTAGAGCATCCCTCCAACCAAAGAAAGGAGACCACTAAGAGCACTATGTATTTAAATATTTTCAAAATTGGAAATAGATAAATTGATTAGATGTAAACACTCCGAAGAAATAACAAATAAGTACAAGCCCAATAAATTTCAAATAAAAGGCTGGTGTTTTACTCGTATCTATTTTAGGTAGATATATCTCTTTCAGCATTAATATTATAATAACTAACAAAGAAAACCATAGCTCATTGCTGGCCAAAGGACTACTAAACCCTGAATATTCGTTCACCGTAAATATTTTTGTTAGAATTGTTAATGCATTTGAGAGTCCTTGGGCTCTAAAAAACACCCAACTTAAAGTGACCAAGGTAAAGGTAAAAGCCACTTGTAAGACCGTATTAAATCTGTTTTTGGGTAGCCTAAATCCGACGTGCTTTTTCCAATACATAGCAATAATGAGAAAAATACCGTGTAATGCCCCCCAAATAATAAAATTCCAAGAAGGGCCATGCCACAAGCCTGAGATGGTAAACACAATAAAATAATTAAGATAAAGCCTGTATTCCCCTACTCTATTTCCTCCTAAGGGAATGTATAAATAATCTTTAAACCAGGTAGATAATGATATGTGCCACCTACTCCAAAAGTCCGAAATAGACTTGGAGATGTAAGGCACATTAAAGTTCTCCATGAGATTAAAACCCATTAACCTTGCACAGCCAATAGCAATATCTGAATACCCAGAGAAATCACAGTAAATCTGAAAAGAATAGAAAACGGTAGCCAATAAAAGTGTAAGCCCGCTATGATCAGAAGGATTCGCGTAACAATAATCCACCATAATGGCTAACCTATCTGCGATAACTACCTTTTTAAACAGACCCCAAGCTATTCTAATCAGGCCTTGCTTTATGTTTTCAAAATTATACTTAAAGTACGTATGAAACTGAACTAAGAGATTTTGCGGCCGCTCAATGGGGCCTGCTACCAATTGAGGGTAGAACATCACATAAAGAGAGTAAATAACGAAATCCTTTTCTGGCCTCTGTTTTTTTCTATAAACCTCAATAGTATAACTCATCGCCTGAAACGTATGGAAAGAAAGGCCTATAGGGAGTTCTAAACCATAATTAGGAATGGGGTTTTCCATACCTACTAACCCTAAAGCGAAACCAATGTTCTGGTTGATAAAGTTGAAATACTTAAAAATAGCCAAGAAGCCAATATTGGCCACTAGGCTAAGCATGAGCCACATTTTTCTCTTAGGGCCTTCTTCCCTATCAATTAGAAAAGCCGCATAATAATCAACGATTACCGTAACAAAAAGAATGAGAATATATATGGGCTTAAATGCCATATAGAAATAACAACTGGCCAATAGCAATAGCCAAATCCTTCCTCTATGCCTCAGCTGATAGTAGAGAATAGAAACTATAATAAAGAAAAAAAGAAACTGAAGGGAATTAAAAAGCATCTAGGCTAAGTAGACTTTATTGTTTGGGCCACTCTTATTGAATTTCGACTCAAAAATAAAAAGAAATATCGAGTGCAAAGCACAGATTTAGGCTTTATCGACTATCCTATAAATGATGAATAAAGGGTAACTTGCAGGCGATATGATATTGCAACAAGAACCCATCTGTGCCCTTGCTACTGCTCCTGGAATAGGAGCCATAGCGGTAATAAGAATTTCTGGCGAAAACGCCATTCAGATAGTTGATAAGGTTTTCAAAGGAAAAAGACTTGAAAAGGCCAAATCACATACTTTACATTTTGGAACAATCCTAAAAGGTGAAGCTGTGATAGATGAAGTTTTGTCTGCCGTTTTCTTTTCGCCAAAGTCTTTTACAAAAGAGGATACGGTAGAAATATCATGCCATGGAAGTCCTTTTATTATTAAAGAAATCCTGAAACTTCTTGTAGAGAACGGAGCAAGACTAGCCAAACCTGGAGAGTTTACACAGAGAGCATTTTTAAATGGTCAGTTTGATTTGGTTCAGGCGGAAGCCGTGGCAGACCTCATCGAATCAGACTCAGCTGCTTCGCATCAACTAGCCATAAACCAGCTTCGTGGTGGGTTTTCTGAACAATTAATTACTCTAAGGGATGAACTCATCCATTTTGCCAGCATGGTGGAGCTGGAATTAGATTTCGGTGAAGAAGACGTAGAATTTGCCAACCGAGATGATTTGAAAAGACTTATCGCCAATATTCAAGTACAACTCAATCCTTTAATTGACTCTTTTGATTCCGGAAACGTCATAAAAGAAGGCATCCCTGTAGCCATCATTGGACAGCCTAACGTAGGGAAATCAACCTTACTAAACGTACTCTTAAAGGAAGAAAAGGCCATTGTGACGGATATCGCTGGCACCACTAGAGATTCCATAGAAGATACTATGATTCTCAAAGGCATAAAATATAGGTTCATTGATACTGCAGGTATAAGAAGCACCACGGACAAAGTGGAGAGCATTGGCATAGAAAAATCAAAATCTGTCCTTGGAAAATCTGCGATTGTCTTGTTCCTCTATGATTCAGGGAAAGAGAGAGACTATTTGAAGCAAAACTTTAAACTACAAACCGCAGATAAAAAAGTCATTTGGGTTAAAACTAAATCTGACTTGAACGCACAAAAAACGGAGATAAGTGACTTGTTACTTTCTGCTAAAGACGGAACTGGAATTACAGAATTAGAAGAAATACTCTTTCAAGCCGCTTCTAATAAGCATCAAGGAGACACCATATTGACCAACCTACGTCATTATGACTTATTGTTAAAAACCAATGAAGCCTTAAGTGAAGTTTTGGGAGGATTAGAACTCGGAATAACTGGCGATTTTCTAGCCCAAGACATTCGTTTAGCCCTACATCACTTGGGAGAACTTACAGGTACTATCACTTCGGATGACTTACTTAAGAATATTTTTGGGAGGTTTTGTATAGGAAAGTAATG
>JBLHOT010000055.1:0-24739 GCA_047623945.1 Arcticibacterium sp.
TACACGTGCAACAAACCAACCTGCTTACTCCTATGCTTGGACTGGGCCATTAGGGTTTGATACTACCGCTCAAGGATTTAGTATTCCTAACTCCATTGTGAATATGACAGGGAAATATTATGTCAATGTAACGGACCAGTACGGCTGTGCAGAGTATGACTCCATTGATGTCATTGTGCATTCGCTTCCTATTCCTTCTTTATCCTATAACCCGAATGTTTGTACTGAAGATACCTTGAAACTAAATGTCATTGATACACGTGCAACAAACCAACCTGCTTACTCGTATGCTTGGACTGGGCCATTCGGGTTTGATACTACCGCTCAAGGATTTAGTATTCCTAACTCCATTGTGAATATGACAGGGAAATATTATGTCAATGTAACCGATCAGTACGGCTGTGCCGAGTACGACTCCATTGATGTTGTTGTATATTCTCTCCCTATTCCAGTGGCCACTTACAACCCTTTCGTTTGTGCAGAGAAAACATTACAATTGAACAGCTCCGATACTAGAAACTCAGAGACTAGAATAGCAAGTCCCCCCGCATATACTTACAGCTGGGAAGGACCATTATCATATACTTCTAATGAACAAAACCCTACCCTTAACAATGCCACAATAGCCATGTCTGGCTCTTATCAAATAACTATGACAGACATCTTCGGCTGCTCGGCATCCACCAGCACAGAAGTAATTGTTCATGCTTTACCAGAGGCCATAGCTTCCAGTAATTCCCCTGTTTGTTCAGCAGAGACCCTTAACTTACTTTCGGAAGATGAAAGAACGACTCAAGAGTCTCCTTATACCTATGCTTGGACCGGACCAAACGATTTCACTTCAGAACTTCAAAATCCTATTTTCAATAGTGTGAGCGTATCTTTAACAGGCATCTATAGTGTCACGATCACAGATGAATTTGGCTGTAAGGCCACAGCATCTACTGATGTAATTAACCATCATCCAACAGCTACTGCCACAAATGGCAGTCCGTATAAAGAAAGTGAGGATGTTAATTTATTGGCCACGGGCGGAACGCGATTTGATTGGACGGGTCCCAATGGTTTTACCAGCAATCTTGTCAATCCTACGATTCCGAATGCTCACGGGGCTAATTCAGGAACTTATACTGTAACCGTGACTTTTGAATTCTGCTCTGTTACCGCCACGACTGCTGTAAATGTAGGTTGTAGTTCGCCGTCTCTTTCTTACTATTTAGTATATTCCGATGGAACCACCTCTGAAGTAATTACTCCAATAAGTCAGGATCTAGAGATCCAAAAGTCAAGCCGACCAATGACCATAAAGGCCATTCCTTCATGCACCAGCCCAACCTTAGAAAGCCTAAGACTAACTATCTCAGGAGTAGAAACAGCAACGGACCGTTTATATGTGGATAATGAAGCCCCATTTAGGCTTCATGAAAATGCGGGGAACATCAGTGGGCTTATTTTGCCTCCGACCTTGTATACGTTTATTTCAAGAGCCTTTGACCAAGATAATGCCACAGGTAGTCTCCTCATAGGGCCAGATAACATACAGTTTTGGATAGTTAATGGCATCAGGGATATTCTCATACCAAACCTCACTGCTACCTCCGTATGTGCAGGAAGTTCGTTTAACATTTCAAGCTCCTCCACAGGCGAATTTTCAGTAGGTAATATATATCAAGCCTTTCTATCAGATGAAAATGGGGGATTCTCCGACCCAATACTGGTTGGTAGTTCAGCAGACCCTTCCTCCATTAATTGCACTATTCCCAACTATATAAAAGGTGGGAACAATTACAAAATAATGGTAAGGTCTTCTGCTCCAGTAGTATCTTCTGTAGCGTCTAGTTTAAGCCTTTCTATATCTCCTGCTTCCAATTCATTGATTTCTCCAAACAATGACTTGAACAATATAAGCACTTCCAGAAACGCGATATTCACCATTGATGCCAGTAATAAAATTATGGGTACTTCAAATATCATTTACAAGGCACAATATAACGTAACGCTAAAGCCAGGTTTTGAGGCCAGCCCAGGAACTGTATTCTCTGCTGAGATAGGAGATGCTTGTTTGTAAAAAACACTTTCTAGTCTTAAAAAGCCAAACCTCTCCATGAGGTTTGGCTTTTAATTTGTATCAGGTTAGTATCTCATTTCGTTCGGCCAGATTAAGTCAAAAACTCAAAGGATGTTCTATGGGAACTCTTTGAAATTCTGTTGCCGGTATAGATGGCAGCGGACTAGGAGGTTTAGCCTTAGGCATGCTTTCTCCTGAAACAGATGCAGCCGAGGCCAGCGGAAGCATGGACATTGCGAGGTCTTCTAGGAACTGTTGATGGTGGTGTAATGATGTTTGTTATCAGTCTTATTAAGAAAGCCATGAAGTAATAAATAAAACTTCTAGTTTTTAGAGTAGGGATTTCCATTTGGAACCCTTGCTTTAAATTACTCCCTCCTATCAGAATAAGTCACAAAAACCAACGATTTACCATCAGCACTCCAGGCATATTTTTCTAAGCTGCCCTTGCCACCAAAGATATAGGCCACCGTTTTAGGTGCTCCGCCATCTGTTGGCATCACACTTATAGATGCTTTTTGATAGGCCGCTAGCTCATTTGGATTTGACATATTTGACATAGACAAATAGGCCAAATATTTGCCATCAAGCGATAGATAGGGATTCCACTTATGGTCAAGGCTATGAGTCAACTGTGTCTCCATGCTTCCCTTCTTACGCCAAATCTGATTGGTGCTGCTTTTCCCTTTTGTGAAATAGGTAGTGGTTCCGTCGGTTTGAGTTGAACCAGTTGCTGTTGCCGTTCTAATCTCATTTATTTTACCCCCTTCAACGGGAATATTAAAAGACTTACCACCCTTCTGGAATATTACATGGCTATTGCCAGCGAATGTTGCTGAGCTAATTTGCTCATCAGATTCTAATAATATTTTCCTTTCACCTGTGATTACATTCACCGTTTCCACACGGCTGCTATATTCCACTTCTTCATGAGAGATAGTTTTTACCAATTTGTTTGGGTCCCAATCTGGGGCAATTGGTTTTGAGATTCTTACATTCCAAATCTTTGCTTCTTGGATATCATCTGGATCGTGAGCCAAAGAATAAAGTCCTATCAAAAGTTCTTTATTTAACTCTGGAAAGTGTGCAGACCCAACCTCCTCTAAAGGCTCTCCAGGATGTGCCATACGCATAGTTACGTATTCTCCGCTACGCTCCAATTGAATAATACTCTCACCAAAATACTGCTTTGGAAAAAAGACTTCTTCCTCTGGATCTCGCATATAAGCACCTCGCATGAGTCGCCATTGCATAACTACCAATCCATCACCATGAATGCAAGTATTTACGCCTTTGGCATCGTGTTCCGTATTTTCACGAATCATCCAACCTGTTTTTCTATGTCCGTTGCCGTCTTCATTTCCGATTAATTTGAAATTTGCAGTAGCGATAAAATCACCCTTTATTTTCTTAAACAGAAAATGGAATTCATCATGGTTAAACCAGATATTACTACCTCCACCTTTCAGGGTATAAGTTTGTGTAGCTTCATCGAACACAGAAGAGCCTTTCATTTTTGGTACTCCCACGTCTGCCGCTTCTTCAAATATCCCTATCTGGGCATTTGTTAATGCAGTCGCCGCAAAAAAAACAAGTACAGCGATTAAATTATTCTTCATATCTAGGATTATTTTAGTCTTATTAACAGCCTTACTATTTGGCTTATCTCTGTAATATTTGCAAGTATCCCTACTCATTGATTTCAATCATGTCATTGATTGGATAGTAAAGTATCATGCCTTACTCACTCCTTCTATCAACCCTCTAATGTACCCAATAGCAAAAAGTGTCCCTATGGTGCTATAGCCTGCGTGCTCGTTGCTATCACCATACATGGTAGGTACATGATCTGCCCTCATTGGCCCTTTGAATCCTATATCATAATAGGCCTGCATAGCTGCATACATATCTGTCTTTCCGTCGTCATGAAAAGTCTCTTCAAACTTATTCTTACTCCCACGCACATCTCTGAAATGAACAAAGTGTATGGCATCCCGCTTACCAAAATACCTTATAGCGGCCGGGATATCTTCTCCGGCTCCTTCATCCCCCATGGAAGCAAAACTGCCTTGGCAAAATGTAATTCCATTACTAGGACTTGGGTATATATCAAGCATTTTTTTGAAAGCCTCCACTGAAGTCATAATTCTAGGAATCCCTCTTATGTTATCAATGGGTGGGTCGTCTGGATGAAGAGCCAGTTTTACTCCAGCCTTCTCTGCTTCTGGAATAACAGCCTTTAAAAAATACGCCATGTTATTCCACATCATCTCATGAGTAAGCTCTCCATATTCAGTAATCATAGGTTCATCCTTGATATCTTCGATATCAAACGAGCTAACCAATGCCCCTCCCCTGCTGGGTTTCGCTTTATTTGACCTAGCCCAACTAATTACTGGCATCCAATTATGGCAAACGGTGTCAATTCCTTCCGAGCCTAGATTTTTAATAAATGTGATGAAGTTTTCTATTTCCTCATCTCTTCCTTCTAGACCTAGTTTAGTTTTGGTATATAATGCTGGCGGTCCCTCTATCACCTTTAAGTCAAGCCCAACATCTTTCCAGGCCTGTTTAACCGCCTTAATTACCGGGAGGCTGTAATTAGCCTGGCCACGCATATTTACCATATCTGGGCTAATACCACCTACAGCACCAAAAACAGACATCTGTTTTGCTAGCTCTACTTTGGCAGGTTCTATACCCCAGAAATAAGCAAGGCTCAGCTGGATACCCGCATCTTTGACAAAGTCATTAGTCGTTTTTTTGTGATAATAAAATGGTTTGCCGTAAGTGGCCCCAGGCATTAAGCTACCTGCTGTGGCTGCTATTGCCGATTTTTTTATGAATTCGCGACGGTTATTTTTCATTTCAATGGGTTTGAAGAGGGAGGAATTTAGTTCAATAAATTCAATGCCACAATTAAGCATAGACAAACTGCCTAAATGAGAAGAAGTCTTCGAACGAATTGGGCGTTCTCTTTGATACCGACTTAAAGCTTGAAGCGAAAGCATGCGATAATGAAACCAATGGGAGATTACTTTCAGATTCTACCAATGCAACGGCCATGCTCGGAAACTGATTCTTTATTAGAATAAACTTCTGCATTTTGAAAGTACAATTCACGAAACTAAATGGTCAATTGATTGCTTAAAATCTAAAAAAAAACTATATTCCTAGCGAATTTCAATAAACACTATAGCTTCCTCCAATAAGTCGCTATAAATCATCCAACAACTTTGAAATATTAATAAGTAGACTGCTTCTTAAATTTCAAAAGAGTGAGACCATTAAACAGCATATTCCCCTGCAATGGCTATTCTATTTTTAGAATAGGGCTAAGATTCTTTGTCTCTATATTAATGCTGCTATTACTTCTTCCTCAAGTTGCGAATGCAACAATAAGATATGTAAAATCCACTGCGTCAGGAATTGGGGATGGAACCGATTGGGCAAACGCTTCCGATAATCTTCAGGCCATGATTGACTCATCATCAAGTAATGATGAAGTTTGGGTTATGACTGGAACTTATAAACCTGCCAATTACCCTACAGGATGTACTGATTGCGGCGAAGAGCGTGATTTCTCCTTTATGGTCAAAAACCAAGTGAAGGTTTATGGAAGTTTTATCGGAACGGAAACTTTATTGAGCGAACGAACGAATGCCGTCATCTTAGCAAATCCTAGTGTTTTGAGTGGAGATATAGGCGTACAAAATGATTCGACAGATAATGTTTACCATGTAATTATGTCTGTTTCTGACGATAGTACCACAGTACTTGATGGATTTACCATCTACAAGGGTTTTAGCGTTGGAGCTTCGGGCAACAGGTCCATGGAAGCCAAATTAATATCCAAAGCACTTGGTGCTGGAATGCATAATCGCAGTAGTTTTGTTAGAATAAGAAATTGTGATTTTAAAGATAACGCAGGCAATTCAGGCGGTGGAATGTATAACAACTATAGTGATGTGAGCATAGAAAAATGCAACTACTTAAACAACTATGCCGATTTTGTTGGTGGGGGAATATATAATAGCCTTGGTTCGATTATTATCAACTATTGTCAGTTTACCGATAATCATGCTGACGCTACTGGTGGAGGAGGTATATATAACCAAGGAACACTTTCCTATGTCTATAATAGTAATTTTGATAACAATTCAGCTTACTTCTATGGCGGAGGCGTGAATGATAGTTACGCTTATGATTTAGAGTCAAAATACGAAAACTGCTTATTTAGGAATAATTCTGCTACATTGAATGGGGGAGGTATGCATTTAAGAGGATCTGGTAGTATTTTGATTTCAAATAGTCAATTTGAAACAAACACTTCTGAAAGCGGAGGAGGTGTTTTTACCGTAGACGCCTCTCCTAAATTTCAACACTGCCTTTTTGACGAAAATATAGCCATGGAGGATGGAGGAGCTCTGGAGGTCTTTGATACATACAATGGAGATGGCCCAAACTTTGAAAACTGCGTTTTTATTAACAATTCTGCAAAAAAGGGCGGTGCCGTACACAATAACTATGATACAGAATCAACTTTTGTCAATTGCACCTTTACCTCCAATGAAGCCACAGTGAATGGTGGTGCTATGTACAACACGTCCAACTTCTTTATTCCTAATGGCGGAGGCGGGCTTCCTGTACGAGCTTATATCAAAAATTGTATCTTCTGGAATAATACAATAAATGGAAGTACTACCAATCCAGGGGCAGATTTAGAAGGGCATCATGATAACTTTTATCAGTTTTATGTCTCGTATTCCACTCTTCAATTAGCCGACAATAATACCAATTATTGGGAAGCCACTTCTCAGGGATTTATAAGATCTGGGAGTACTTCGGATGGTGGGATAGGAAACTTACACGCCACAGACCCAATATTTACTAATACGGCAGATTTGGATGGTACAGACAATATTTTTGGCACTGCAGACGACGGATTGACACTTCAAAATAATAGTCCCGCCATAAATCAAGGTTTAAATAATTATGTGACTTATACTTCTGATTTTGCTAGCACATTAAGAATACAAAATATAGTGGTTGACATTGGTGCTTATGAAAGCTCCTTCATTCCAAATACACCTGCATTTGCGAGGAGATTCGTAAAAACAGTTGCTGTTGGCCTTGGTGATGGTAGCAATTGGGAGAACGCATCTAGCAATCTTCAAGCTATGATAGATTCATCAGAAGTAGGAAATGAGGTATGGGTGGCGGTCGGGACATATTTTCCCAGCAATTATCCTTCCGGATGTGTTAACTGCACTACCACTCGTGAATATGCTTTTATGCTTAAAAATGAAGTGAAAGTATATGGAAGTTTTGCTGGTTCAGAAACTATGCTATCCGAAAGAACGGAGAGCGTTCGAAATGCGAACCCTAGTATTTTGAGTGCAGATTTCGGTATCATTAATTCTTACACTGATAATGCTTTTCATGTGGTTATTTCTGTTCGCGATTTGAGCACAACCGTGCTAGACGGTTTCACGATAACAAGGGGCTATAATTATTCTGGAAACGAATTAAAAATTGAAAATCACACTATAAGAAATACTGGAGGTGGTATGATCAATGTAAGCTCTTCCCCGACAATCAGGCATTGTATATTTACGCTAAATAGGGCATCAACCGATGGGGGGATGACAAATACTAGATATTCTAGCCCAATAGTAGACAGTTGTACCATTTCTAACAATATTTCAAGTAGCACTGGTGGTATGGGCAATAGCTATGGGTCTTCGCCTACTATTTCATACTGCACTTTTTTAAACAATTCTTGTACCTATTATGGAGGAGCCATGAGGAACTTTAGTTCCTCTTCGCCTATGATAAGTTATTCCACATTTAATAATAATAGTACTTATTATTCAGGAGGAGCGATATATAATAATTCCAAATCAACGGCAACTATTGACCATTGTGTGTTTACTATAAATTCTGTACAAAATGGTAGTGGAGGAGCCATATCACATGATGGGGGTTTATTAAAAGTGTCTAATTCTATTTTTGCGGGTAATCGTTCAAATGATTGGAAGGGTGGAGCTATTGCGAATTGGGATTCAACGCTCATAATAAATTCTACATTTAGAGATAATGGAGCAGATACTGACGGAGGAGGGATCTACACTGATGGCAGTATAGAGATCTTTAATTCTACTTTTTACGCTAATTATGCCTCAGTGGGAGGTGGAATTAGCAATGCTTCCGGCAAAAGTACCATTGTTAATACTATTTTTTGGGATAACAGAATAGGTGCTAGCTATACGGCTGTTGGTGCAGATGTAAGAACTGACCAATCCTCTGCCGAAACATATGCTACATATTCTTCTTTGCAACAAGCAAATAATGCCACAAACTACCCAAATAATGGCTCAGATAAAGGCTTCTTAGGAACAGGTGAAGGCAATGTTTTTGAAACTAACCCTTTATTCCTAAAACCTTTAGATACCAACGGCGATGATGACCTCTATTTTACTTTAGATGATGGATATACACTTCAAAACTGTAGTCCGTTGAAAAATATAGGTAGCAATTCAGGTATTCCCGCTGGAACATCCATGGATATTACGGGTAATCCTCGAATCTTTAATACCACAGTAGACATGGGAGCCTATGAAAATCAAAGCGGCCAAATGACCGTTGCTATTGACTCGGATCCTGTGAATGCAACCATTTGCCCAGGTTATACTATTAGTTTTACCGCTATTCCAACCAATGTTGGCCCAAATCCCAACTATAATTTCTTGGTTAATGGCATAAGCACTCAGTATAATTCAAACCCCATTTTTACATCACTGGCTTTAGCCAATAGTGATATAATTAAAACCATTTTGACCTCTGGATCCTGCATTGACACCTCAAATGCCATTACAGTAACACATTATTCCTTACCAATCCCTTCCACGGGAAGTAATTCACCCGTTTGTGAAGGGGCCATATTAAACCTAAACTCATCTGGCGGCAGTTCATATACTTGGGTTGGCCCAAATAGCTTTTCCTCAGAGTCCCAAAATCCAAACTTAGCAAGCACTCCCTTTATTGCCTCAGGAACATATATTGTGACAGTTACTGATGCCAACAGTTGTACGGCAACGAGCAGTGTTTTGGTAGAAGTGAATCAAGTCGCCCCGAATATTAGTGCCACTCCCTCTGTTGTAAATTTTGGTGAAAACACAACTTTAACCGCCACTGGATGCAGCGGGCTTATACAGTGGTCTTTGGCTGGTTTAACTACAAATCCATTAGTGATAAAATTTGATAACTCCAGCAACTTTACCGCTACCTGCACCGTGGGAAACTGTAAAAGTTTGCCTTCTGGACTTACCTCTGTTACCGTTAATGGCAATCCTTGTCAAAATCAGATTACACTAATTAGCACAACAAACGACTACTCTTCTGGTACTTATAGAAAAGTGGCCTCAAGTACAACAGGAAAAATTACGGCAACCAATAAACTTACAGGCTCTACAAAAGTCATCTATCACGGAAAGTCAATTGAGTTAAGCCCCGGCTTTAAGGCAGAAAATGGGACACTCTTTCTAGCTGAAACTGGCGGATGTCAATAAATCGTAATCGCTCCTAGACAGCTGCAATACTGGCAAACCGGCAGCTCCTTAAACTCTTTTTGAACTGGTACAAAATGTCATACGGTCTTCAGACCACTTTAAGGTTAAACTTCTAATTACATACTTCCACCATTCATCTATCTCCAACTGACACCTCTTTTTCAATGGATCTATAATTGGAACTGAAGATGATTTTATAAGGCTCAGCAAGCCCCGAACAAAATAAAAACAGTTTCTCTGTAACCTTTTATCTTTAGAGAAGTTTACACTTTCGACACTCAAAACGAAAAAGCTTAAACATTGGAATTCTTATCAGACAACAATTTGATGCTCGGCGTAAAAGGAGGCGACCTAGATAAGATGGGATTGCTCTTTGAAAGGCACCACAAACCCTTGTTTGGTTTTGTATACCACATGACCGGGCAAACCGCCTACAGTGAAGATTTGGTACAGTCCGTATTCTACAGAATGCTACAGTATCGCCATACCTTTAAAGGCAAGGGAGAATTTAAATCTTGGATGTATCATTTAACCAGAAACCTGATTAAAGACACGTTTAGAAAGAATAGTAGGATAGATTATCTAGAAGATGTGAGTAAAATAAGTCCAAGTTTTGAAGACTCGCAGGGCTTTGAAAAACAGCAAGAAAGTGAGAGGCTTCATAAAAGCATCTCCAAACTAAAAACAGAACACAAGGAAGTCTTAGTGCTCAGTAAGTTTCAAGAGATGAATTATAAAGAAATAGCCGAAGTATTGAAAACTACCGAAAACAATGTGAAAGTGAAGGTCCACAGGGCTATGAAAGAATTGAAAAGTATGTATTTAATCAAAGAACAATGAATCCAGAATCAGACAATCAGCATAGTGCACGAGAGGCTCTTTTCATTAGTTTACTCAATAATGAACTCAATGAAGACGAGAAGTTAAGCTTGCTAAGCATCATTGAATCCTCCCCTGAAATAAAGGCAAATTTTGAAGAGACCCAGGCCATCTGGGGTGATATGGAAATGCTCACCGTACCCGATGTTAGCATGGAGATGAAAGCTACTTTCTATGAAAACTTAGGTAGCTTTAAAACCAAAGAAAAGGGCTCATTTTGGGCGACGCTCAAATCTCTTTTCGCCTATAAACCTTCTTATAATTGGGCTTATGCTCTTTTACTTTTAGGCACAGGAAGTTTCATTGGCTATTTTATGGGTCAGCCTAGTTTAGCCACTAATCAAGAGGTGAAACGACTAAGCGACGAAATGCAGGACATGAAGCAGATGATGATGATTTCTATGCTGGATAACCCTATCGCCACAGAGAGAATGAAGGCCGTTTCATATACCCAAGAAATGAAGGAGGTAGACAGTCAAATTATAGATGCACTACTCACCACTCTTAATAGTGATGATAATGTAAACGTGAGACTCATAACACTGGATGCCCTCATAGAGCTCTCAGAAAGCCCAAAAGTGCGTGAAGGCTTAGTGCTTTCGCTCATAAAGCAGGAATCACCTCTAGTTCAAGTAGCCTTGGCAGATGCCATGATTCAGCTTCAAGAAAAACGCTCTGTAAAAGAGCTCCAACAACTTTTAAAGAAAGAAGGCCTCAATGAGATGGTCAAAGAAAAGCTAGAAGAAACGATTACTTATCTTATTTAAAACACTAAAAAATTATGAAAAAGCTCATTATCTCAAGTGCCTTGGGACTGCTACTAGCGTGTACCAAAGCACCTGCTCAAAAACAGAAATTCACGGAACACATCTCCAAAAATTTTCAAGTTGCGAGCACCCAAACGCTAGAAATTTATAACGTAAGCGGATTCATCAAAGTAGAAGGTTATGATGGCAATAAAGTGCAATTAGAGATTGACAAAACCATCTCGGCCAGAAACCAAGCCGACCTAGAAAAAGGTAAGGAAGAATTTCAGCTCGATTTTAGTCAAAGCCCAGAAGGTCTTATGGCTTACATTCCCCAACCCTATGATTCTAGACCAAACATTAGACACAATGACTGGGAAACTAGAAAACAAATAGACTACAGGTACCATTTAGATTATACCATCAAGGTTCCTCGTGGGATGAATCTAACGCTCGTCACCGTAAATGATGGAGACATTGGGGTCCGTAATATGCTAGGAAAATTAGAAATCCGTAATGTAAATGGAGCTATTACTCTAGAAAAAGTAGCGGGTACTACGCTAGCCAGAACCGTCAATGGCGACGTGGATATTAATTACATCACTAACCCCTCACAAGACTCTGAATACTATACTCTAAATGGAGATTTAAACATCTCTTACCCTGCCAGCCTCTCCGCAGACTGCGAGTATAAAAGCTACAATGGCGAACTCTTTACAGACTTCCCTGAGGTAAAAATGCTGCCTGCCAAAGTCACTAAAAACGAAAATTGGGATAGCGGAAGCACCAAATACAAACTAAACAGTAGCTCCTCTTTTAGAATAGGAAACGGCGGAAAACGCCTGCATTTTGAAACTTTTAACGGAAACATTTATATCAAGAAACTCACAGAGTCCTAAAGACAATCTTAATTCTGGACCAACAAATCAAAATTTAAAAACATATCATTATGAAAAATTTAGCACTAACAATTCTCTTATTTTCTTTCTGCACATTTGGTTTCGCACAGGGCGAACAATTAGAAGTTACCCTCTCTGACCCCACTGCTCCAGGCACATTAAAGGTTTCCTTAGTCACTGGTTCCATTCACGTCAAAGGAACCTCAAATAAAAACGTGATAGTAAACGCCGTAGTCCATTCTGAAAAGAATCTACCTCAAAACGGCAGAGATGGCATGAAAAGGATTTCAGGGAATCAGGGTTACGAACTCACTGCCGTGGAAAAGAATAACACCGTTTCTGTTAGAACTAATAATCCAAACCAAAACTTGAGTCTTACTATCAGTGTCCCTAAAAACTTCTCTGTACAGCTAAGCACCGTGAATAATGGCGAAATAAAGGTAGAAAACGTAAGTGGAAATCTGGAAATCAGTAACGTAAATAATGACATCAGCCTTACAAACGTTTCCGGATCCGTAGTGGCAAATACCATCAATGGAGATGTCACAGCTAACTTTATAAGCACCAGTGCAAATACCCCTATGGCGTTTACTACCCTAAACGGAGATGTAGATGTTACCCTTCCAGCGAATATCAAAGCAGATTTAAAAGTCCAGACTCAGCGAGGGGAGATATTCAGTGATTTCGAAATCGCTGTTAGTAATGATGCTCCTAAAGTGACCAAGTCAGGCGAAGGAGGTATGCAAAAGATTAAAAGAAGCAGCCGGACGATGGGGAAGATAAACTCCGGCGGTTCAGAAATCATGATGAAAACTATGAATGGTGACATCCTGATTAGAAAGGCCAAGTAACTCTTTGGGGGCAATCATCTCTTCGGTGATTGACCCTCCTTAAGTCTTTTTAACATCCATTTCTTCAGTCCGGATAAGTTGGTGCAATAATTTTGCTGCGTTTTGGTCGACTTCACGACTCCTTATTTCAAAGCTATTACAATAAATGAAAAGTCTTTCCCTTGTCGCATGTTTCATCCTGCTCTCTAATCTATCCTTTGCCCAAAGTGAAAACGAGGGCATAGACAAGAAAAACAACACGACCCAAAAACTCAAATCTGGAACTATTAAATTGGGTGGAATCCCAAATGAAGCTGGATGGGATATTGTAGCATGAAGTGGTGCCGACTCTGTGGGCTACTAGCCTTTTGAGGGCCAGGAACCTACCTATCAAACCAAGTTTAAAATACTTCATGACGATAAATTCCTATATGTGGCCTACCGAGCTTATGATGCGGAGCCAGACTCCATTGTAAAAAGAATGAGCAGAAGAGACCAATTTCCGGGAGATTGGATGGAAATCAACATTGATTTTACTCTGATCTTCGCTCGGCATTTTCCTTTACCTTTTCTACCTCCGGAGTTAGGGGAGATGAGTTTATTTCTAATAGTGGAAACAATTGGGATGACAGCTGGAATCCTATCTGGACGGCCAAAACTAACATTGATGAAGAAGGATGGACCGCCGAAATAAAAATCCCTTTGAGCCAACTCCGTTTCGGAAAAAACCCAGATAAGATATGGGGGTTTCAGATACAGCGAATTCTATTCAGAAATCAGGAGCGTTCCGTTTTTCAACCCATAAAACAAAGCAATGGTGTTTGGGTGAGTGCCTTTGCGGAGTTACATGGTTTAGAAGAGGTAATCCCTCAAAAGCAAATAGAGATAGCTCCATATACTGTGGCTAAAGTAGAGCGAGGGCCTGCCGAGGTTGGCAATCCATTTAAAACTGGCAAAAAAAGCAAAGTAACCATAGGTGTTGACGGTAAAGTAGCCGTTACCAGTGATTTGATTTTAGACTTCACCATCAATCCTGATTTTGGTCAAGTGGAAGTGGATCCTTCTCAAGTGAGAATTGATGTTTTCCAAAATTTCTTTCAAGAGCAGCGTCCCTTTTTTATAGAAAGCAGAAACATATTCGACTATGAACTTACGGGATCTGGGGTGGGAGAGGATTATGATTCAGACCTTCTTTTCTATTCTCGTAGGATTGGCAGTTCGCCGCACTCCTACCCCGATTTGAACACTAGGGAATACGCAGAGGTACCCCAAAACACTTCCATATTAGGTGCCGCCAAATTCAGCGGAAAAACAAATAATGGCTGGAGTATTGGTCTTCTAGAAAGTGTTACGCAGGAAGAAGTGGCCACTATTCAAGGTGAAAATTCGGAACGAACCGAAATCGTGGAGCCGCAATCAAACTATTTTGTGAGTAGGGTTCAGAAAGACATTAATGGAGGATAAACCGTTATTGGTGGAATTTTGACCTTTGTAAATAGAAAAGGGAATTTGAATGCCCAGTTACATGGTAATGCTCTTACGGGTACTTTTGATGTACTACATTATTGGAAAAATAGAACTTACTTTGTGAAAGGAAGTGCCATTTTTAGTCATGTTACGGGTACCCAAGAAAAGATTTTGGACACACAAACTTCTTTCGAACACCTCTTTCAAAGGCCCAATGTAAGTATTGATGCATCCCGTACTTCTCTGACCGGAACTGGCGGCACATTCCGTATAGGGAAAAGTGGTGGTAAAGGCGGCGACAAGGGCCAAGTTTTAATTTTTGACACTGGCGTTACCCTTCGTTCTCCAGAATTAGAACTTAATGACCTCGGTTTTATGCAAACCGCCAATGAGATAAATCACTTTACATGGATAGGCCTAAGATATCCCAAATCCGTTGGGACATTCAGAAATGCTCGAATTAATTATAATCATTATTCAAAATGAGATTATAGAGGGCAGTTCATGTTTCAGCTCTTCAATGTAAAAGCACACGCCACTTTCCAAAACAACTGGCAAATGGGCGGAGGTTTAAATTTTGAACACTTTTGATATTTCTAACAACGCACTCAGCGGAGATATGTCAATAAGACGACCAGGAGGTTTTGGGTAATGGATGTACGTAGGTTCAGACAGAAGAAAAAGCATCCAAGTGAACCCACAAGGAAGTTATTTTATAGGAACTAAGAATGTGGTTTATTATTCTAATCTCAATTTTACAATTAAGGCACAAGCCATGGAAGGTATGAGAGTAAGCCTTTCTACAGGCTACAATCACCAAGACAGAGAGCAAGGCCAGCTTGTGAGTCAAGTAGACTTTCAAGGGGAAACTAAAACTATAGTTAGTGGTGTAAATCAAAACACATGGCCGTATACATTGTGTCTAAACTATAACATTACAACGGACCTAACGCTTCTGTATTACGGTCAGCCATTCATTACAAGCCCAGAATATAAAGACTATGGTTATGTATAAGACCCGCTAAACAAAAACTACGAAGACCATTTTCAAAGATTTTCCACAGAGCAAATTTCAAAAGAGGACGGAGACTTTTTAGTAGATGAAAATCTAGATGGCCTTACAGATTACAGTTTTGGAGACCCTGATTTTAATTTCATGCAGTTCCGCTCTAATCTTGTGGCACGTTGGGAGTATAAAGCAGGTTCGGAATTATATCTCGTTTGGAGCAAAGGAAATACCCCGGATACCTCAGAATATATGGATCAAGGTTTGAATGAAAACCTTTTCAATAACCTCTTAGGCCAACAGGCCAATAACATCTTTTTAGTGAAATTGACTTATCGTTTTTTTAAAAAAAAAGTACAGTCTAATTACAAATCAGCCCTGCAAAGCCCAGTATTTTCTGGGCTTTTGCTTTTAAAATATTATACTAAAATACTTTGTGCAAAATACTGTTTGAAGCACAATCAAAATATCTACTCGAAATTCCCCTAACTAGGAGCCTGCTAATCAATCTTTTGAATGTGCAAGTTCATTTTGACTATGTTTTTTTGACAGTTCGCCGCTGCGATTACTATTTGCCCAAACAAAAAGTAATGTCCGCCCGGCAAGGGCAACGAAGAGCAGATATTTAATCGAATCATTTAGGGAAAACTACAATCCAAAAGCATTATTTCTGAGAGCAGGGTTTAGCTTCTTTTAGAAAATATTCGATACTTTAGCTATCTAAATATTCAACCCAATGAAAAACATCGACAGAAGACATTTTCTTAAATCGACATCCCTATCGGCATCTGCCCTAACTGCAGCTTCCATTCTTTCCAGCTTTGCCAATAGTGAGCCAGAACGACCATCAAAAAGCCAATACATGGGGGACTTTACTGCCCCAAAACTAGAAACTGTGAGAGCGGCCTTCATTGGTGTGGGTGCTCGTGGCCCAGGACATTTAAAGTTTTTTGCTTCTTTGCCAAATACAGAGGTGGTAGCCATCTCAGATTTGTACGAAGACAATGTACAGAAGTGTGTCAAAATAGCTGAAGAGAATACAGGGCGTCATCAAAACATAAAACGCTACCACGGAGACGAAAACAAGTGGAAGCAAATGCTAGTGGACGTAAAACCAGATGTGGTTTTTATAGCTACGAATTGGAAAAATCATGCTCCTATGGCCATAGAGGCCATGAAAAAAGGAGCACATGCTTTTGTGGAAGTGCCAATAGCCTTAAGCCTAGATGATATGTGGGAGCTAGTAGATACTTCAGAAAGCACTCAAAAGCACTGCATGATGATGGAAAATGTAAACTACGGCCGCGAGGAACTCATGTATCTTAACATGTGTAGAATGGGCGTGGTAGGTGAACTGCTACATGCCGAAGCATCATACATCCATGAGCTTCGTTCTCAAATGAAAGAAGAAGAGCGAGGTACAGGCTCATGGCGTACGCCTCATTATGCCGAAAGAAATGGAAATTTATATCCAACCCATGGCCTTGGCCCAGTAGCTCAGTACATGAGCTTAGGGAGAAAAGAAGATAACTTTAACAGTCTGGTGTCATTTTCCTCCCCTTCTATGGGAAGAAAGCTATATGCTGAAAAAAATTACGCCCCAGACCATAAATGGAATAAACTGAATTATAAAGGTGGCGATATGAATACCTCCATCATCAAAACTACGCTGGGCCGAACAATCATGGTTCAATGGGACGAAACCAGTCCTAGGCCGTATTCAAGATTAAATTTAATACAAGGTACTCTTGGTACACTAGCAGGATTTCCTACTCGAGTGGCCTTAGAAGGTGGTGTGGAAGGCGTCACTAAAAGCCACCATGAATGGGCAGAAGGTGAGCAATTAGCCAAAGTGTATGAGAAATATGACCACCCGCTATATAAAAGACTAAATGCCGTTTCTGAGAAAAGTGGTCATGGTGGCATGGATGGTTTAATGATGTATCGTATAGTAGAGTGTCTGCAGCAGGGCCTACCTATTGACCAAAACGTGTATGAAGGTTGTCTTTGGAGTGCCGTAGGCCCATTAAGCGAACGTTCTGTGGCTAGTGGCGGTGCTCCACAAAACTTCCCAGATTTCACACGAGGAAACTGGAAAACGACTAAGCCTTTGGGGATTATTTCTTAAAAATATAGTTTGTTGAGAGAAGAAAGATCAATAAAGGAAATATGGAGATTTCAACTTCGTTAGAGCAAAAAGCATACTTTAAAAGCAAGTTGGTTTTTAGGTTCGCTTTGTTCTACTCTTTGATTGCAACATTATCTGTATTAATCACTTACAAGTACCCCCAAGCATATATTTATGTAATTTGGAGCTTCATAAATGGGCTGATCTTCATTGTTCTGCTTTCAAAAAACAAGAATACCCTATGCTATTTAAAAGTTCTGTCTGCGGCCTCGATTGCCTTTATATGCTCTCGATATGTTGACACATATATCATCCAATCAAATGTGAATGGTGACTTTATTATTGAGAGGAAGGATGTAACATTTATTGCTGTATACTTAATCTTTCTTCTTCGTGGGGAGCAATTAATTGAAATAAGGACCATTAAAAGTTCTGCAAAGAGTAATTCTTGACTTAAATAGCTTTCTAGATTGATTTAAACAATCGTATCTCTTACGAATAAAATACAGATAAAAAGCAAATAATTCAAAGTCTCCAATACTCTCTCTTTATGCGTCTTTATAGAAGTGTTGGTTACTCTCTGACGACCCAATGAAAAGGCCTTGCCAATTACCATAGATAATAAATCAAGTGGATTACTCATCTAAACAGTCATATCGTTATCGTATATTTTCGTATAATATCGTATCATTTACGAATAAAATACAGGTAAAAAGCAATTAACTTAGAGCAGGAATCTGTACTACGCTGCTCAAAACTCGCAAAATAATTAACCATGAAAAAACTAAACCTACTCCTCCTATTTTCAATACTAGCCTTAGGAGCGAATGCCCAAGATTTAATATGGTGGAATCCTGTGGAGCATGAGTTTCCTGTAATAGAAGGCCAAGCTTGGGGAGCCGAAGTAAAACGCTCCTATCAAAGGTTACCCAAAAGATCAGAGCATGTAGTTCCTCCTTCGGTTTGGTCTAACGGAACAAATTCCGCTGGCTTAATGATTCGCTTTAGAAGTAACTCTCCGAGTATTCATATTAGATATAACACTTTTGACCCAAATGGCCAATCCCTTAACCATATGCCCGCCACAGGTGTAAGTGGGGTGGACTTATATACCATAAGTAGTGATGGAGAAGAACTATGGTGTGCCGCCAGAAGAAGTTTTGGAGATACTATTCTTTACAAATATGATGGTCTAAAACCTAATGATCAGTATCATGAGTTTGGCAGAGAATACCGCCTTTACTTACCTCTTTATAATGAGGTCAAAGATTTAGAAATAGGCGTGGTTGCTGAAACTTACTTTGAGCCTTTGCCCATAAAAATAGAGAAGCCCATAGTGGTTTATGGCACATCCATTACCCATGGGGCTTGTGCTAGCCGACCAGGAATGGCATGGGCTAACATTCTATCCAGAAAAATGGACCGACAACTTATAAACTTGGGTTTTAGTGGCTCTGGAAGGCTAGATGAATCTGTCATTAATCTACTTACAGAAATAGATGCCAAGGTTCTCATTTTAGACTGTCTTCCTAATCTCATTGGATCTCAATACACCACAGAAATACTAAGTGAAAAGATACGCTTCGCTGTAAAAACGCTGAAAGCTAAAAGACCAGAAACGCCAATTTTACTCGTGGAGCATGCAGGGTATACCGATGGCCTTACTGCCCCAAAAAGAGCCGAGAGCTACCAAAGAGTAAATAAGATTCAAAGGGATGTGTTCGGTGAACTTATAGAAGAAGGAGTAAAGGAATTATACTATCTTTCAAAGGAGGAAATTGGCCTAAGCATTGATGCTATGGTAGACGGCACCCACCCTTCGGACTTAGGCATGCAGCAATATGCCGATGCCTATGAAACCAGTTTGAGGACGATTCTCAAAGAGCCACTTGGTGGTATTTCCACCCAAAAGCCTATAACCCAATTCCGTGAACCTGGAAATTACGACTGGCAAAAGAGACATAGACAAATACTTGAACTAAATAATACGGACCCACCCAAAGCTGTCATCTTAGCCAACTCCATCATTCACTTTTGGGGTGGAGAACCTAAAGCCAAAATAGCTAGAGAGCAAGAATCTTGGGAAACCTATTTCAGTCCTGCTGGACTTCGGAATTTAGCTTATGGTTGGGATAGAATTGAGAACGTTTTATGGCGAGTATATCATGGCGAATTAGATGGTTTTGATGCTGAAAAAGTACTCATGATGATTGGCACCAATAACCTCCACTTAAATACTAACGAAGAAGTCATTGAGGGTCTTCGTCAATTGTCTATTGCCATAAAAGAACGTCAACCAAAAGCTCAATTTACCCTATTGGGCATATTGCCAAGGCGTGATTTAGAACAGCGTGTTATTGAATTGAATACTGGGATATCACAATTGGCTAAAGAATTTAATCTGAGCTATAGAGACTTAGGAGGTGTATTTCTGCTAAAAGATGGCAAAATAGATGAAACCCTATTTTCTGATGGCTTGCATCCAAATGCTACTGGGTATTTAAAATTAAGGCCAGGAATACAATCAATCCTTGAGCGTTAATATCGACGGTATATGTTTAAACAATGGCTATGCCTTTTGCTTCTTATTTCTACTTTTTGCGAAGCTCAAGTACCAAGAAAAGCAGAACTAGTTCCAATAAATGGAAAACAACTTTACTATGAAATGTACGGCGAAGGTGAGCCACTTATCATGCTTCATGGATATAGTCTTTCTTCGCAATCATGGCTCCCGTATGTAGAAAATTACAAAGAAGATTATCAGGTTTATCTTATCGACTTAACAGGCCATGGAAAATCTGAGGCATTTAAAAGTTCCTTGAACATAGCATCTGTTGGTGAAGATTTAAACGCCTTATTAGACTATCTGAAATTGGACAGTATTAAAGCAATTGGCTTTAGTTTTGGTGGTGATGTCCTTTATCAATTAGCCCTAAATCATCCTTCTAAATTGAAATCCATGATTACTATTGGTGCAGTGGGTACATGGTCTGTCAATGATTTCCCTGATTATCTAGAGACTTTTATATTTGAAAACATAGCAGACTTCCCATGGCTTAGGACCTTCCATTCTTCGGATACTAAAATCAAAGGCATACTTTCAGAATTCAAAAATTATACTGTTTCTCTTTCAGATGAGGAGCTCAAAAGTATACAGCCCGAGGTATTGATTATGCTTGGTGATGACGATATTGGAATTCCTTTAGAAGAGGTAGCCAGAGTAAGAAGGTTTTTGCCTAATTCAGATTTATGGATATTACCAAATGTCTCTCATAGTGCTCATGAAGGAGAAACCAAACCAGCATTCATAGAGAAATCTAAGGCCTTTCTTTCTAAGGATTAATTCAGACTAAAGGCTAAGTATTGATCCCCTGAGTTGGTTTTAAGTTTACCCCCGCCGCAAGCAATCACAACGTATTCTTTGCCATTTATGGCATAAACACTTGGGGATGCATAAGCAGCAGCGGGTAACTTATAAGACCATAATAACTGACCCGTTTCTCTATCAAAAGCTCTCAGCATTTCATCTTTGGTGGCTGCTATAAAAACTAATCCTCCTGCAGTTACTGCTGGCCCACCATAATTATCGGTACCTGTAAGCGGAATGCCTATTGCTGTAAGTTCAGGATATTCCCCTAACGGAATTTGCCATAAATGCTTTGCTGTATTCATATCAATGGCCGTTAAAGTACCCCATGGCGGAGTGCTCACCGGGTAACCATCAGAATCATACCAGCGGTTATAACCCGTGTTTACATATTTTGAAGTAGACCTCGTTTCCCCATTCTGAACCACCTCATTAACACCTTTTAAAAACTCCAAAATCACCCTCTTTTCATTCTCTTTAATTCCAGTAAAGGCAGGCATTTTCCCTCTACCTTTCGCAAGAAGTTCACTAAAGGTTTCTTTTTTGAACTTATCACCAGCATTCACAATTGAAGGGTAAGTGCCATCTTCATTTCCCCCTTTATTTACGCCATGACAAGACTGGCAATAACTTTCATAAAGCTTTTGACCAGAGGAGCTTTTGCCATTTTTAGGAGACTTTTTGAGAGAAGTATATACTGGGTTTTGTTTAGAAGGAATGTACATTACACTGCTTTCGTCTATCGCCGCCCCTCCCCATTGAGCTCCGCCATCTGTTCCAGGATAAAAAACCGTTCTTTCTAAACCTAAGGGTATAAACGGACTACCCGATCTTGTCCTTCCTAGTTCCTCTATTATTTCCTCCCTATTACTTGCCAAAGGATTAATATCTTTTTCTGTGAAGGTCTGTTTC
Organism: Arcticibacterium sp.; assembly: GCA_047623945.1. Taxonomy (GTDB): domain Bacteria; phylum Bacteroidota; class Bacteroidia; order Cytophagales; family Spirosomataceae; genus Arcticibacterium. The sequence continues at coordinate 21,874 of JBLHOT010000055.1, forward strand.
GTGAAAGGTTTTGGCAAAAGTGGAATCGGTTGCGTCTTTGACGCTAACTCTCCCTCCACATCAGAACCGGGAAAAGCACGCTCTTCAATTGGAAAAATAGACTCCCCTGTTTCTCTATTAAATACAAACATAAAACCCTGTTTACTCAATACAGAGACCACGTCAATGACTTTTCCTTTATGAGTAATAGTGTACAAATTTGGCGGAGCTGGAATATCTCTGTCCCAGATGTCATGATGAACAGTTTGATAGTGCCAGAGTCTCTTCCCTGTATGAATGTCTAAGGCCAAAAGACAGTTGGCAAAAAGATTATCTCCTTTTCTATTGCCCCCATAAAAATCAAAAGCAGCAGAACCCGTTGGAGCAAAAAGAATACCTCTTTCATGGTCAATGGCCATTCCCATCCAATTATTAGCCCCTCCCAAATTTTTATAATTTTCTAACTCCCAGGTATCATAGCCAAATTCTCCTGGCTCCGGAATGGTCTTAAACTCCCAAAGTTCATTACCTGAAATGGCGTCAAAAGCTCTTATATCTCCCAAGACGGCTGTGGCATTTTCCCCAACTCTACAGCCAACCACGAGCGTGTTTTTATAAACAGCCACAGGCGTATTTAGAACAGCGTAATCATCTGAACCAGGTCTCTTTATACCGTCTATTAGATAAACCTTGCCTTTATCGCCGAATGATGAAATCGGAAGTCCATCTACCGCATTTAGAGCGTATAAATACGCTCCATATCCAAAGAAAATACGGGCCTCCTTTCCGTCTGTCCAGTAGCTAACACCCCTACTTGTCATATTAAAAGTTTCATCCACGAGAGCCGTTTTCCAAATCTCTTCGGCGGTCTCTGCGTTTATAGCAAAGGCCTGCCTATCCGCCGAAACGCCATAGAGAATGCCATCAATGATAATAGGATTACACTGTATTTGTGTATTGTTTTTAGTGGTGTCCGCACCTCCAGAACTATAGGCCCAAGCCAGTTTGAGTTCTTCTACATTCTCTTTATTAATACCTCTAAGATTAGAAAAATGATTCCTGTCTTCTCCTCCATTATAAGAGGCCCAGTTCACAAAACTATCTGAGGGTTGACACTGTGTAAATAGAAGTATGATGCTTAGTAACCTGGCACAATTAGGAATTCTATTCATTTGAGAGGATTCTTGATTCATAAATTTAACATAGCTGGGCCATATTACAGAGCTCATTCCTACAAAACCATCTCTTTAAAAAGCTGTTCTAGTTTCTCTTCTGGACTTATACAGTAGCCCGGGTGGATTTCAGAAGCTTGAATGATGGTACTTCGTTTGGCAGTAAGCCATCTAAATCTGGAGGCCATATCTTGTGAAGCTAAGAGACCTGCGTCTTTATCACCTTCGCAGATTTTCTTAAAAGACTCTAAATGTTTTTCTACCTCCAAAAGGTCTATTTCGCCAAAAACAGCTTTTATTCTTGCCTCATTTAAACTGAATCTCACATCCAGAAATCGCTGTGATTTGCAGTAAAGCACCACGCCCAAATTTAGGCATTCGCCTCGTTCTACACGGGGCAGCAGCCTAATCACCGCATACTCATACAAGTGCTTTTCTGGCATTTTCTGCTTCGTTTAAAAATGTATCTGCATTGGAGCGTCTTGTCCCTAAAAAGTCCAAATATAGCTTCTTACTAATTTCCACATCATTAGAAAGCCAGTCTTCAGGAATATTGTCTATCAGTTCGGCTATAAAACTTGGCTGAATTTTATCCATCATGAAATCATGCACAGCAGAAATCTCACTAGCCTGATCCAGTAAAACGTGGTCTTTTATTTGCACAAAAGGTTTTAAAGCCTGAGCCTCCCAGCTATCTGGATTATGATGGAAATACAACGATGCTCCATGATCTATCAGCCAAAGTTCCTTTTTCCAAAACAGCATGTTGGTATTTCTGGCTGTCCTGTCAATATTCATTAAAAAGGCATCCAGCCAAACTATTTTAGCAGCCATTTCAGCGTCAATTTTATTAACTACGGCATCAAAAGTAATAGAGCCAGATAAATAGTGAACCCCTAAATTTAATCCCGTACTAAATTTAAATAAATCTTGAATTTCTTCATCAGGTTCTGTTCTGCCAAAGCCTTCGGCCAATTCGGCAAACACTAGCTCGGGCACTAAAAAACCTGCTTTTCTGGCTAATTCAGCACCTATTAAATCGGCAATTAATGCTTTAGTCCCTTGACCTGCACCGCGAAATTTAAGCACATACATAAAGCCGTCATCCGCCTCTACTATGCCAGGCAGTGACCCGCCCTCTCTTAAGGGAGTAATGTACCTGTCTACGTTTACAGTTCTTATTTCTAGCATGAGCTACTCTACTTGCAAGTCTCTTTTGATTTGAATATGAAACTAAATTTAAACCTTATTTAAGAAACCGACAGAAAATTTAATTTGATAATTTATAGTTAGGGTTTTGGAATGAAATTACCATTATGTTCTTGAAGTTTTAATGTTCCCTTAACAATACTTAGAAGCACTCAATCATTTAACTCATCAATAAAGTTATTAATTAAGGATTGGCTCAGCACTCCAAATTCATTGAGAATATTATCAAACTCAGAAACTAAACTAATAGAATCAATCCATTTAATAGATGAAATAGATTTTAGCTGGTTCATCATATCATTGTCCCTATGTCCAATAGCGTTGTGTCTTATTTGCTTTAAAGTATTTGCGTTTCTCACTTTATAAGAATTAGATTCTTAGTAACTATTCAGGTACACTAAGTTGAGCAATATTCTTGGCGATTTGAAAGATATTACCTCCGTTTTTTATTATTGTGTCGAATACTGACCTGACGACTGCGAAGTCTATTGCTTTTTGGATAGAGA
>JBLHOT010000056.1:0-23683 GCA_047623945.1 Arcticibacterium sp.
CTGAATAGTTAAGAATGTCTTCTAGTATTTTAATACCTGATGACAGATTTGGAAGAGGGATTTAATACACCTAACCTGATTCAGGTTTCCCATAGAGGAGCGAAGATCATTTGAAAGCTCCTTGACCCGTCACTGCAGATTTTAGCAAAATGGGAGAAAAGTTTAGTTTCGAGATTAGTCCAACTATCAAAACCTCGAGATTACTATCGGGGTTTGGCTTTATTTGAACCATGCTTTTGAAGAAAGCTATTGGAAGCTGCTACAATCGATTTGCTTTATTATTTGAGGGAGCAGGGTTACTTTTACTCCAAGGAAGAAGGTTTTTTGGTGCATCTCCTAACTTAGGGAGGCTTTACTTTCATCATTATTTGTTTAAGGCTGTATTGATTTTCAATTTGAAAATATATCATTCCAATTTTATTGGAAGCCATATCTTTATGTAAATTTGGTTTCCTAATTAAAAACGTGCAATGAAATTCGACCTCCTAACTTTCGTCCGAAAGAACAGTTTCTATGTTTATTCCTCGCTGTTTTTCATTTTATGGCTGGCATTTCTAGATGACGCCAATCTGGTTTCGCAGTTTCAGTATTGGCAAAAACTGAAACAGAATGAGAGTGAAATAACTCATTACGACCAAGAGCTTATTAAAGTCAAGGCCAAAGAGAAAGGTATTTTAAACAACCTTGATGCCCTAGAAAAATTTGGACGTGAGAAGTATTTAATGAAAAAAGAGGGGGAAACGGTCTTCGTTTTGGTGGATGAAGATGGGGAGTTAATGGAGGAGGTAGAGTAAGATTCTTAGATAGTAAATATTTCAAAGCTATGGTTCGTGTACTTTTTTTGTGTTTAGGAAATATCTGCAGATCCCCTTTAGGTGAATCTTCCTTTAGAGAAATCGTAAGACAAAAGGGGTTGTCCTCAGAATTTGAAGTTGATTCTGCCGGAACTGCGGGTTACCACATTGGTAAATCTCCAGATAGACGAAGCTTAGAGGTTTTAGAGTCTAAAAGCTTAGTGACAAAACATATTGGTAGGAAACTCTCTTTAGAGGACTTAGACGATTTTGACCATATAGCCGTTATGGACGAGGCAAATTTTGAATATGTGCACAACATGTATCATAAGAGTAAAAGTATGCCACCACCTCCTGAGAAGCTTTTTTTAATTAGAGATTTTGATCCAACAGTACGTGGAGTTCATGAGGTGCCAGATCCTTATTATGAATCCAATGAGGCTTTTGAAGAAGTTTATCAAATACTTTGGAGGAGCAATGAGGCTCTTCTGACTCATTTAATGGATTTGCATAATATTACTTTACCTGATGAGAACGATGAGCCATCAGAACCTAGTGACGATGCTTAATGAATATTAGGGAAGCTTTACTGAGAGATAGGTCAAAGGCTAATTGTCAGAAAATAGTGGCGTATATTGGCAACAACAAAGACTTATGTAAGAAATGGGTTAATTGTTTGCTTGTTCCTGATCCTGTATTAAATGCTAAGGCAGCCTGGGTACTCTCTTTTCTCACAGACAATAATCCAAGTATAGTAGACTCTTACCAAATGGCTTTTCTAACCAAGCTCAAAGAGGAAGAAAACCATGACGCGGTGCTTAGAGCGGTTTGCCGACATTGGGCGGAATATGGTTTCCCAGAAGAAATAGAAGGAGAAGTTTATGACCTGTGCTTGGGTTATTTGCAAAGTAACAAGGCTATCGCAATAAAGGCACACGCCATGCAAAGTTGTTTTAAGGTCGTAACTAAATATCCAGACCTAGCTTTGGAATACAAATTGGTTTTAGAGGAAGTGATACTAAAATATGGTGAAGAATCTGCCGGAATAAGATCTAGAGGGAATAAACTTCTTAAAAAACTTAGGCCATACCTTTAGAGGCCATGGCTGCTCCTATAATCCCAGCTTCGTTCTTTGTCTGTGCCACTACTAGATTTTTACTGGTAAAGTGAGGAGCTAATCTTTCCCACTTTTTGCTAGCACCTCCACCTACAATAATAAGATCAGGCGAACAAACGCGGTTTACATAGTTAAAGAAATAATTTAACCGTTCTGCCCATTCATCATAAGTAAGATTATCTCTTTTTCGAGCTGAATCTGCCGCATATTTCTCAACGGGCTTGTTTTTTTTATAGCGTAAGTGGCCAAGCTCAGAATTTGGAATTAAAACGCCATTGTAAAACATTCCTGAACCAATACCGGTACCTAAGGTAACAGTTAATACTAGACCGTTTTTCCCTTTACCAGCTCCATAATTCATTTCTGCTAATCCCGCAGCATCCGCGTCATTAACAATGCTAAAATCATTTCCGCAGGTCTTTTTAAAGAGCTCATCTATCTGAACACCGAGCCAGTCCTTATGTAAATTGCTTTGAGATTTGCATTTACCATTTGCTACAATAGTTGGAAACCCTACACCCACAGGTCCTTTCCAGTCAAAATGTTTTAACAGTTGTTTAACGGTTTTTGCCATTGCCATTGGGGTAGCAGGCTGTGGCGTTGGCAGTCGGAATCTTTCTGAAGATAACTCTCCAGTTTCTAAGTTTACCATGGCTCCTTTTATTCCAGAACCTCCTATATCTATACCGAATAACTCCATTAGATTTTTTAAGTGTAATGCAATTTAGAGTTTTTCAAATGTCCTTCTTACTCTTCCCCTAATAAATTACCGTATCTATGATAATTAAAGCTGAAATTTTGTTCTGTTAAGTAGTTTAATAGTTCAATACGACCATTTGGACGAGCTAGGCCGTCATAAATATGGATGGCCTTTTTATGACAGATACTGGCTAAGGTTTCAGTAGAAGTGCCTCTCATGATAGATCTGATCACCGTTTGATGATTTATGTCGGGAATCATTTCATCCCAGTCGCTTACTTTTCTGGTTTCAATGGAGTTTATAGTCTCACTTGCCAATGATACAAACTCATGATTTAAGTCTAAAGTAGACATGGCTAACTTTACCAAATCAATTTCCATTTGTGGCGTTTTGGAATCCACTAAAACAACTACTTTTTTAGGTTTTAAATACCTATTCAAATTATGCTGCCCTCGGATTTTAGCGTAGTCAATTTCCTTTTCAAAAAGCTCTTCTGCCCACTTTACGAAACTTTTTTTGGCATTGATAAGACTAACTTCTGTATTGGAAGGTTGCATAAATTGGAGTACATAGTTAAGTCCACCAGCTTTCATCCCGAATCCAAAATTAGAGGCTTTCATGCCACCGAAAGGCTGACGCTGTACAATGGCTCCTGTAGTGACACGGTTAGCGTACAGGTTTCCAGCCATTATTTTACTTTTCCACAGAGCTACTTCATTTTTGTCCAAAGACTCAATGCCACTGGTCAAGCCATAGTCTACGCCATTGGCAAGTTCTATGGCATGGCTCAGGTTTGAGGCTTTCATTACAGATAAAATAGGCCCGAAAAGTTCATTATTATATTCAAAATCATCTTTTGTTACGCCCCATTTAATACCTGGGCTAAGAAAGAATTCGCCTTTTAGAACAGGCTTAAGGAGCCAATCTTCTTCTTTGGTATTTTTTAAAACAGCCTTTATTTTAGCAGATACGGGTGAAGCCATTGGGCCAATTTGAGTCTCGTATTTCCAAGGATTGCCGTGAGACTTACTGCTTGTGGCATCTTTTAAAAGGGTTTTAAAATTTGTGTCATTAAAAACCTCTTCTTCTAGTATAAGGAGTGATGTGGCTGAACATTTTTGACCAGCGTTTCCAAAAGCACTTTGTACAACATTTTTAACAGCTTGTTCTCTATCTGAAAGTGCCGTAATGATAGTGCTATTCTTTCCGCCTGTTTCGGCATGTAAGTTTAAGAACGCATTCCTTTCTAATAAAAACTTGGCGGTATCTGTTCCTCCAGTTAAAATGACGGCATCAAACGTATTGCCAGTGCTTAAGAATAGATCTAGTGTTTTTTCTTCGGTAGGTAAAAAGGCAAAGGCTGATTTGCTTATGCCTGCCTCCCAAAGACAGTAGCTGGTCAAATAAGCAGTGGCCGCAGCGTTGGTTGAAGGTTTTAAGATGGCTCTTTTTCCTGCCGCTAATGAGGCTAAGACGCCACCAATAGGAATAGCTACGGGGAAATTCCAGGGAGAAAGTATGAGATTAACGCCGTGTTTTGGTTCAAACGATACTTCAGATTCTAGCTCTAAAATGGATGCGGCGTAGTAGTTGGCAAAATCAATTGCCTCAGAAATTTCTACATCCAATTCGGCTATAGTTTTGCCCAATTCGCTTACAGCTACTGAGGTGAGTTCACCTCTTTTCTTTTCTAGTTCCACAGCGGCTTTCCTTAATAGCGTGGCTCTTTCACTACTAGGCTTAAGATGCCAGTCGCTGTCAGCGTTTAAAAAGTCCGAATAGTCCTTGTTATCAGCCAGCTCATAATTCCATTTTGGCAATCCATTCCAACCGGCTATTTGGACAAGTTTTCTTTCCTTAGATTCTTCCAGGAAAGAAATGACAGGGATCGATGTTAATTCTTTGGCTTCCCAAGCTTGTTTTTCTTGGGTCATCCACTTTCTATTATTTTCTAAAGTCCAGTCTGTATTGGGTACGCAGCGAAAGCTAATCTGCTCTTTAAAAGTTTCAGTTAATCTGTTCTGTGTTCTCTGTGGACCCTCTTTGACAGACGGAATGGCGACAATGGATTGTAGGAATTGTTTTTTTAATTCATTCCATTTTGGGCCTCCAACACTTAGTCCAAAACCTTCCTTCAGGAAATTGCCGTCTTGCGTTCCTTCGTCTAGTCTTCTTACCAAATAGGCTATAGCTGAATTATAATTCTCTTTCTTGACAATAGGCATGTACAAAAGGATATTGGCTCCTTCCTGATGAAGTGTTTTTACAGTGTCATTGGCCATACCTTCAAGCATCTCAAAATCTACCCATTTATTTAGGCTATCTTCTTTAACAATATGCAGGGCAAAAGCTAAGTCAAAAATATTATGAGAGGCTATGCCCAAATTCAAGGCTTCTAGTTTTTCTTGGCTAAGAAGGAAAAGTAAGATTTTTTTAAAGTTGGCGTCTGAGTCAATCTTCTCTGTGTAAGAGGCCACTTCCCAGTCTTCCATGGAGGCCTCTGTCTTTTCCATTTCCATGTTGGCACCTTTTACAAGCCTAACTTTAACAGCAGAGCCTCCGTTATCCGCTCTGTTTTTTGCCCAAGCTTGGAGTTTTACTATTTCTGTGTAGCTGTCTGGAAGGTAAGCCTGCAGTACTATTCCCGCTCTTAATGTTTTGTATCTTTCTATAGAAAGAGTTTGTTTAAAGGTATCTAGCGTCATATGAAGATCTCGATACTCTTCCATATCTAGATTTACAAACTTCCAAACGCCGGTTTCTTTATGTATGGCTAGAAGCTCATCATATATGATAGAAAGCTTTTCTACCAATATTTGAACAGAGTGTTCGTAAGCCAAAGTGGTGATTTGAGAATAAATAGTAGATATTTTGATGGATATGTAATCTACGTTTGGCTGGCGAAGGAGTCCACAGTATTCTTTAATACGTTGGGCCGCTTCTTTTTCTCCAATTAAGGCTTCACCAATAAGGTTTACATTGAGTTTGATACCTTCATCTTTTCTACTCTCGGCGTGTTTTGCAAACTTGCTGTCGCCGACAAAAAAAAGAATGGGACCCGTTACCTCCTTAATTTGTTTGAGCATTAGCGGAATACTAATGGAGGGGAAGTAATGTCCAATAGTTCTATAAAGCGTAACAAGTAAACTTTCAAAAGCACTAAAAAGGCCTTTATGAGTATTTTCGGTTTTGAATAAATTTAGTACGTAATTGGATACACGTTTATTACTGTTTGACCTAAAAGCCACGTCCATGAGGCGGATTAAAAAGTGCTTGGATGCAGGAGATTCTAGAATAGGTTCTAATCTGTCTGCAAAAGCATTGTTTTCAGATGTTTTAGGGCCAGATTGAAGCTTTTCTGCCAAATGAAGTACTGATTCTAATTCTTTCTCAGTAAGCATGTTATAATAGTTTTGCATCTGCTGTAGAGATGCGATGTTGATGATGCCAATAATGCTGCAAAAGTAGCTGAATTCTTCTGGATACAATACTTCTTAGCACTTAAGAATTAGCGTATTGCCCATAGCGAGAATTCGCTTATTGCGAATATCTTTTTCCGTCTACAAATCTGTTAGTTTTTAGTGTGACCCTAGCTTGATAAGGAACTCATCTAGGAATATCCTAACCCTACCCGCCGCCTCTGGGCTGTACCTGTTTACGGCTATCATGAAAGCATATTCCACTCCTGACTTATCTTTGATATAGCCAGCGAACGCTCTAGTGCCTTCTATAGAGCCGCTTTTGGCATGTACTCTTCCCTGCGTTTTGTTTTGTCTGTCTTTGTAACGTACACTGCCTTCTTGGCCTAGAATAGGTATAGTAGATTTAAACATGTCTAAGGAGGTTTGGTAGTTAACCGCTGAAAGAATGTCAGTCATGTTTTGGGCTGTTACGAAGCCAGAAGGAGAGAGACCGCTGCCATCTTTTGGTTGAAATCCAGCTAGGTTCGGTACCGATGCCAACCAGTAATCTTTTGTGCTCTCTAAGGCTGTTTGGAAATTTCTGAATCCATAGGTTTCTGAATCCTGAGTTTGTAGAAAAGTGTCGGCGTAGATATTAATGCTTGAAAAATTACAATCTCTTGCTAAATCTTCAAGTTTTTGTGATTCGAATCGTTTCAATAAATGTAGATTATCTGGCAAATCCTGAAGGTCTTTTGCCATAAGAATCAGAGCTCTTTCGTCAACACCAATATCAGCTTTAAAAAGGTGATCAATTAAAGCTGTTCGGAATATTTTGGCTGGATTAGGAATGGATCCTTTTACGGGGAAATCTGATTTACCTAGCGGAACGGTTCCTTTTAAAGTAATTGTCTCTGAGCCTGGGCTGCCGTATATATACACCTGGTCGCCACTATTTGCCTCACCTGTTTTAACCAGATTGATGATTTTCCAATCTGGGTCAAAGGGTTCTAGTTTCTTTAATTCAGCTGGAGCATCAAGGCTGTTTCCCGGTTCAAAATAAACGGTATACAAATTTTCGTTGAGATTGAATTTATGGGGAATAGCTCCATAATAGTTACCTATATCTCCCCAAATCCAAGAGTCTGGCACATCAAGGCCAAATGCCGTTTCATCATTGATAATGATGTTTCCTCTTATTCTTTGAACCCCCAAAGACTTAAGCGTTTCGGTTATTTCATTGAAAACATCATTGAGTGGATTTATACCTCTATCGGAACCAAAACTGGGGTCACCGTTAGCTTCAATTCTCAAATCTCCATTTAAAACCCCCGCCGAAATGCTTCCTGAATAAAGTAGATCTGTATGATACCTGAAAGTAGGCCCAAGTTTAGCCAAAGCAGTGGCAGTGGTCACAAGTTTTAGAGTACTGGCTGAATTAATAGCCTTATCAGAATTAAAGCTTAGTACATTTTTCTTATCGGATATTCTCTGAACTGATGCGGCTACGGTGGCTTGGTAAATGCCTTCACTTTCTTGAAATGCTCTTAATTCCTTTATAAGCTGAAATTGAATACTAGAAAATTGAAGAAGTATGAAAGCGAATATTTTCATATATGTTTTTGACGTTAAAAGTCAAATTAAGTTTTTGTTTTTAAAGAATGAACTTGGTCGCATGATTTTAAGAGGTTTTAAATTTCATTTTTTTTAAGCAAACGAGAATTGAATAGAACCTATTTAATTGTTCTGTAGACTCAAATATCAATATCTTTGCCGATCTGAATTAGAGAACAAAGAAATAATTGATGAAACTTTCATTTTTTGGAGCTGCTAGACAGGTTACGGGGAGTACGTTTTTATTGGAGCTTCAGGATGATTACCGCATTTTAATAGATTGTGGTACCGATTTAAGTAGAAAACCTAAAGAGGAAGAATCTGAAGACCAAGAAGACACTGAAAGCTACGGCCTATTTCCTTTTGATGCCAATAGCGTAAACCTAGTCTTGCTGACTCATGCTCACATAGACCATAGCGGCCAAATCCCCAACCTTTACAGAGAAGGGTATGAAGGTCAAGTGCTTTGCACCGAACCTACTTTGGATTTAGCCGAATTGCTTTTATATGACGCAGCGGCTCTTTATCAAAAGAAACTTAAGGCAATTGGGAAAAATAAAAAGTACTCAAAAAAGCGACGTTCCCAGAAGTCTGAACCCTATTACTTGTCCAATGATGTAAATAGGGCCATGGATAGTTTTGTGTCCATTAGTTTTAATAGGCGGTTTAAATTTAAAGAAAATGGCTGGGTGACTTTTTTACCTGCTGGCCATTTGCTGGGAGCTGCTCACATTCTTTTAGAGGTTGAAAACAATGGAAAAATAGAGCGAATTTGTTTTTCTGGTGATATAGGAAGGACTAATTATCCCCTTTTACAAGATCCTCAAGAGGTACCACAAGTGGATTATTTGGTCTGTGAAACCACCTATGGCAATAGGCTCCATGAGGATCAAATGAAACCAGAGCAAAGGCTTAAGGAAATTATCCAGAAGTGCTGCATAGACGTTCCTGGTAGATTAATAATACCCACTTTTAGTGTTGGCCGCACACAGGCCTTACTTTATACTTTAAATAAACTTTACGAAAAGCATGAGATAGAGCCTATAAAAGTGTTTACAGATAGCCCGTTGGCCAGGAAAAGTACAGAGGTGCATGAGAAATACACAAAGTACCTGAACGCAGAAGCCAGAGAAATTAAAGAGTTGGACGACAGTCTTTTTGATTTTGAAAACCTACATTATTTAAAATCTAATCAGGAGTCTCAATCCTTAAAGTACCATAACGAACCCTGTGTTATTATTTCTTCATCAGGGATGATTCAGGGTGGGCGGATAGAACATCACATTGCAGAGAATATTGAGAACCCTTATGCTACTATTCTTTTTATTGGCTATGCGACAGAAGGAACACTAGGTCATAAATTAAGACACGGGCATATCTCTGATTTGTTAATTTTAGGAGTTAAAAAAGAAGTAAAGGCCAATATTGAGAGTACAGATGTATTCAGTGGCCACGGAGACTTGGATGATTTAAAGCTTTTTGCAAAGCAACAAAACCCGGAGAAACTAAAAAAGATGTTTCTAGTTCATGGAGAATTAGATTCCATGATTAACTTTAAATCTGTTTTAGAGAGCGAAGGCTTTAGTAATATAAATATTCCGGAGAAAGGAGAAGAGTTTGAGTTTTAAGGCGAGTGCCAGAAATTATAGGAGAATTCATTAAGAAATAGTAGATAAGAATGAGAACATTATTGGAGTTTGAAAAGCCGATAGCTGAGTTGGAGTCTAAACTAGAGGACATGAAAAAGTTAGCTTCTGAAAATAACGTCGATGTAAGTTCTGCCGTAAGGAATTTATCTGGAAGCATAGAAGAGTTAAGGAAAGAGACCTTCAGCAATTTAACCAGATGGCAACGTGTTCAGCTTTCACGCCATCCAGATCGTCCTTATTCATTGGATTATATAGAGCTTATTTGTGAGGAGTTCCATGAATTACACGGAGATAGAAATGTAAAAGATGATCCTGCTATGGTATGTGGCATTGCCAATGTTGATGGAAAGTCTGTCATGATAATAGGGCAGCAAAAGGGTAGAAAAACGAAAGAAAGACAGTATAGGAATTTTGGAATGCCAAATCCTGAAGGGTATAGAAAGGCTCTTAGAATGATGAAAATGGCAGAAAAGTTTAATATACCTATTGTTACTCTAATAGATACTCCAGGAGCTTTTCCTGGCTTAGAAGCAGAGGAAAGGGGTCAGGCGGAGGCCATAGCCAGAAATCTTAAAGAAATGATGACTCTTAAGGTGCCCGTTATTTGCATAGTGATAGGAGAGGGGGCTTCTGGTGGAGCCTTGGGAATTGGCATTGGAGATAGAGTCCTTATGCTGGAAAATGCATGGTATTCTGTTATTTCTCCTGAAAATTGTTCTACGATTCTTTGGAAAAGTTGGGATTACAAAGAACAAGCGGCGGATGCTCTCAAACTCACGGCCGAAGATATGAAGGGTTTTGGACTTATAGATGATATTATAAAAGAGCCAAGAGGTGGGGCACATCTAGATTTCGAAATGATGGGAAAAACACTTCAAAAAAGTATACTAGCGGAAATAAAGGCATTGTCTAAAGAAGATCCAGAAGAAAGAATAGCTAAGAGAATTGATAAATTTTGCTCCATGGGAGTAGTTCTCGAAAAATAATGGCTGACCACAAAGCGATACTTTTTGATTTCGGGAATGTTGTCATTAATATAGACCCTGAACTGACTATTAAAGCTCTTTCCGAGATATCTAACAAGCCTTTAGAGAGGGTGAGAGAGAAAATGGAAATGAGCCAGCTAAATAAGCGATACGAAATGGGCTTGTTTACAGATGATGAGTTTCGGGAAATTGTACGGCAAACTATTGGTTATCCGTTTAGTGATGCTGAGGTGGATAAGGCCTGGAATGCTCTTTTATTAGATCTTCCGCCACACAGAATAAAACTAATATTGGAGCTGCAATCTTCCTATCCTGTTTATTTATTAAGCAATACCAATAATATTCACATCACTAGGTGTAACCGTATCTTCCGAGAGGAGTTTGGTATTCCTGATGTGAAAACACTCTTTAAAAGGGCTTTTTATTCCTATGAAATGGGTTTATGGAAACCAGACCCCAAAATTTATCAGGAAGTTTTAGACGAGATAGAACAAAAAGCCGAGGATGTCTTGTTTATTGATGACAATGCTTCCAATATAGCATCTGCAGCAAAAATGGGATTCCAAACTGTTTTAATGGATCCACATAACGACGACATCGCCAATCATTTCCAAATTTAAATGGAACGTAAAACTTTATTAATTCAGTTAGGCTTGTTTTTGGCAACTCTACTTGTAACCACCTTTGCAGGTATGGAATGGGTGACTGGGAAGTCTATTTTGTTAGTAGGCCTTGATTGGGATGCTATAGGAAAAGGTTTCTTCTGGTATGCTTTACCTTTTTTAGGCTTCTTAACAGTGCATGAATTTGGACACTATTTTATGTCTAAATGGCGAAATGTCAAAGCCACACTTCCGTATTATATCCCTTTTTGGATACCTATTTCAGTTTCATTTGGTACGATGGGAGCTTTAATTCGCATTAAAGAAGAAATAAAATCACGTATAAATTATTTTGACATTGGTATTGCTGGACCACTTGCTGGTTTTGTAGTGGCTTTTGGTGTTTTGGCCTATGGTTATGCCAATTTGCCAGGCCATGACTTTGTCTTTGACATACATCCAGAATATGAACAGTATGGAGCTAATTATGCAGACTATGTATATAAGCCCGTATATGTGCCAGATGCATTTGGAGCTGTTGACAGTGCAGCAGTGAGGAGTGATATAGCCGGATTTAGACTAGGAGATAGTTTTCTAAGCGGATGGATAAAGGACAATTATGCGGACCAAAAACTGCTGCCTCATATTAATGAGCTGTCTCACTATCCGTTTATTTTGGCTGGTTTTTTAGGCTTGTTTTTTACTGCACTAAACTTAATGCCTATAGGGCAATTGGACGGAGGCCATATTCTCTTCTCACTCATAGGAGAAAAAGCCTTTAATGTCGTTTCTCCACTTCTTTTTGGCTGTTTTGTGTTCTTTGCGGGTCTAGGTTTTTATACCTTGGACGACATGCCTACGCTTATTTTTGAGGGAGGATTTAGAGCCATTTCGAATTTCCTGATTTATGTTTTTGTCATCTATCTGTGCTTTAGCAGGGTCACTCCAGATCTTAAAACGAATTGGATTATTGCACTTTCTGTGGTTTTAGGGCAGTTTGTTGGTGCTCACTTTTTTCCGGACATAGAGGGTTATTCAGGTTTCTTGGCTTTTGGCTTACTATTAGGTCGCTTTTTGGGCGTATATCATCCGCCTGTGGAAAACCAAGAGCCACTTGGCAGGGGCAGAGTAGTTCTTGGCTGGATAAGTCTTCTTATTTTTGTTCTTTGCTTTAGCCCGTATCCTTTTTATTGATATATAGACAAGATGATTGACAAATTCCTTTTTAATATCTCTGGTTGGAAGTTGGTCGGGAGTATTCCTCAAGACCTTAAAAAGGGAGTGTTGGCCGTATGCCCACATCATAAGTGGCAGGATTTTGTTTTGGGAATAGCTGCGAGAGGAGAGATGGGAAGAAAAATAGGGTATTTAGGGAAAGCTGAGCTTTTTAAACCTCCTTTTGGTTGGTTATTTCGTTGGCTAGGCGGAACACCTGTGATTCGGAATAAGAATATGAATATGGTAGAAAGCTATGCTGCATCTATCAAAGGTGCAAAGGATATGCTTTTTGGGATGGCTCCAGAGGGAACAAGAGTAAACGTGGGCAAACTTAAAACGGGATTCTATTATATGGCTCTAGGAGGTGAAATACCTATTATTCCTGTAGGCTTTGATTTTAAACTTAAACAAGTGATCATTAGCACGCCCTTTATGCCCACTGGAGATTTTAAAGCAGATATGCAGAAGTATTTTGTTCCTTTTTTTAAGACAATAAACTATTGCGATAAGGACTGGGTACAAAACTACGAAGCCGGTATTTTTTAATTTTTTTTGGGCTAAAGTCCATACAATAAATCACAAATGAAGTGCTCCATTCGGAGTGGCTTTTTCGATTAGACGAATGAAAGACGAAACCAAATCCATAAAGATTCAAACAGAGAGAACACAGCATAAAGAGCACTCCACGCCTCTGTTCTTAACCAGTAGCTTCACCTTCGATGACGCTGACGAAGGTCGAGCACTTTTCAATAATGAAATTGAAGGGAATATCTATTCCAGATATTCTAATCCAAGTGTTCAGGAGTTTATTGATAAAGTCTGTATGCTTGAAGATCTGGAACAAGGATTTGCTACATCCTCAGGGATGTCTGCTGTTTTTGCAGGTTTTGCAGCTCATTTAAAATCGGGGGACCATCTGGTCTCTAGTAAGGCACTTTTTGGTTCTGCTCATCAGATTATTACTCAGATTCTGCCCAAATGGGGCATTACCCATACCTACTTGAACACGGACGCTACGGAGGATGATTGGGATAATGCGGTTAAGAAGAATACAAAAATGATATACTGCGAAACGCCTTCAAATCCGGGATTAGATATAGTGGATATGGAGATGTTGGGCAAGGTGGCTAAAAAGCACCAGTTGATTTATTTTGTAGACAATTGTTTCGCTACACCTATTTTACAGAAACCTGTAGAGTTTGGTGCAGATTTAGTAGTTCATTCGGCCACTAAATTTATGGACGGTCAGGGTCGCGTTATGGGAGGGATTATCTGTGGTACAGCAGAGAGAATGGAGCCAGTTACATTCTTCTGTAGGCATACTGGCCCAGCTATGTCACCTTTTAATGCTTGGGTACTTTCTAAAAGTTTAGAGACCTTAGAGCTTAGAATGGATCGCCATTGTAGTAGTGCAGCAGCCTTGGCTGAAGCTCTTCAGGGCTTGAAAGGAGTAAAAAAAGTAAATTATCCTTTCTTGGATTCTCATCCTCAGGTGGCCTTAGCCAAAAAACAAATGAAAAGTGGAGGTGCTTTGGTTACATTTGAGTTGGAAGGTGCGTTTGAACGAATTATTCACTTCACTAAACTTTTGACAATTCCATCTAAGACTTCAAATTTGGGCGATAGCCGCACCACCATCACAAACCCGAATACGACAACACATTCTAAAGTGGCCCAAGACATCAAAGATGAACTGGGTATAACAGAAGGCCTGATGAGAGTTTCTGTGGGTTTGGAGAATATAGGAGATTTAATAGAAGATTTTAAACAAGCAATAGCGGGTAGTAATACCTAAGATAGGTACTTAATATTAAAATCATGAAAGTACATTTAAAAAGAGTAGACGATGCTTTTCACATGGTGGGGCAGGGATCTTCTGATAGTTTAACACACATAGACGCCTCTGAGAAGGTAGGCGGAAACAATGCTGGCAACAGGCCCATGGAATTGCTTTTAATGGGTTTGGGCGGCTGTGCCTCCATAGATGTGATTTTGATACTTAAAAAACAGAAACAAACCATTGAAGATTTCAATGTTATAATTTCAGGAGCAAGAGCAAAAATTGAAGGAACCCAGATGTCTCCTTTCACTGACATCAATTTGCATTTTGAGGTCAAAGGGGATATCGACGCTAAGAAGGTAAAAAAGGCCATCGTTATGTCAATGGAGAAATATTGCTCAGCTACAGCACAGTTTCAAAACTCTACGAAGATTACGCATAGTTTTGAAATTTTATGACGCTGGATGTCAGATGCTCTCTAACGCCACAATGATTTAGCCTTTTGTTAACAATTTAGGTTTCTGAAAAAATATTAGACATCTAAGTTTAAATTTCTAGCAAAAAAGTAAATTTGTTTATTATCGTTCTACTTAAATAATGATCCAATACCAAGAGCTCTTAAAGCACATTCTAGCGGAAGGAACCATGAAAACCGACCGTACAGGCACGGGGACGAAAAGTGTTTTTGGTTACCAAATGCGTTTTAACTTGAAAAAGGGTTTCCCTTTGGTCACGACTAAGAAAATCCATGTACCTTCTGTGATTCATGAGCTGCTTTGGTTTATCGCTGGAGATACCAATATTAAGTACTTAACCGAGAATAAGGTGCGTATTTGGAATGAATGGGCAGATGAAAACGGCGATTTAGGACCTGTTTATGGTAAACAATGGCGTTCATGGCCTTCGGCAAAAGGGGAAAGTATAGACCAACTTAAAACGGTTATTGACCAAATAAAAACTTCACCAGACTCCAGAAGGATAATTGTTTCGGCGTGGAATGTAGGAGAGCTCTCTGAAATGGCTCTAATGCCTTGTCACGCACTATTTCAGTTTTATGTAGCAGACGGCAAGCTCTCTTGTCAGCTGTACCAGCGAAGTGCTGATGTCTTCTTAGGCGTACCATTTAATATAGCATCGTATGCTTTATTAACAGAAATGGTAGCTAAAGAATGCCAACTGGAAGTAGGGGATTTTGTGTGGACAGGAGGCGATACGCATATTTATACTAATCATTTTGAGCAGGTTAATGAGCAATTAAAAAGGACCCCTAAATTACTACCTAAATTGGTTCTAAACCCTGAAGTGAAATCCATTTTCGATTATACTTCCGAGGACATACGTATTGAAAACTATGATCCTTATCCATTGATCAAGGGCAAAGTAGCGGTATAGGAAAGGCTTAAATTCTATTCTTAAATACTAGCAAAAGCTCAGATTTAACTTAAAATGGCTTTTAATTTTTTCAAGAAAACACCTTCAGCTTTGTTTTCACCATAAAATGACTTTGCAATAGCCTGGGCAGTGCCTTGAATTAATAACCTATTTTTATAACCAAAGAGGCTTGGATGCTCTTCCTTAAAATCTTTAAATTTGCCTAATATATCTTCTTTGTTCCAATCATTATTATTTAGCCAGGCAAAAACTATTTCGATTTGATAAGCGGAGTCCGTATCAAATTCGTCAAATGTGTCCTCCAAATCAAGCCAGTGCTTTTTTACAATGTCATCTAATCTTTCAATTTCCTCTTCTCTAACTACTCCATCTGCAGCTGCTGCCCCGTAAAACACCTGACCCAGTTGCTGATAAAAATGAAGCATTGTCTCATTTGATGGTTTCATACTCAATAATTATTTAGACAAAGCTTTGTCTTTTTGTTCAACTTATTTCTATCACAAATTAGTGAAGAAGCTAAGTATAATCATAGAATTGTTGCTGAATTTCAAATATTCGTTTCTATTAAGGGCGAACTTATTGAAAAGGCAATAAGTAACTGGATTCTAAATTTTGATTTTATTACTAGCTTTTTTAAGACACTCTACAATTGTAAAATAGGCCATTGTTATTTTAGAGACTAATTAGATTTAGATTCGATGGTTTACTAATTCAATAATGCCAACACAAAACCCTTGTACTTTTATTGCCTGTATTCATAGGAAGGGTTGTGACATCTTTCGCTTCCAGTCGCTTCAAAGCTTTGGTAAAAGCTTTTAGGTTCTCTTTTTTTGAGACCAAGGTGCTAAACCAGCCAACCTGATGGGCTACATGTTTGCTATCGTAAGCCATATTAAGAAGAAAAGCCTTTTCTCCTCCCTCATACCACAGTTCATTACTTGTTCCACCGAAATTTGATGGGGCATCTTTTCCAAGTTTGAGGTTTTTTACTTTTCTACTAGAACTATCAGCAGCCTCTTTGGCCGAAGCATGAAAAGGCGGATTACAAATGGTCAAATCATAATACTCTCCTTTTCTAATGATGTCTTTGAAGATTTGCCTGGGATTAAGTTGTTGTCTTAAGTCCAGTCTGCCCCTTAGATTTTTATTTGCTTTAACTATTTTTTCCAGATTAAGTAGAGCATCACGGTCAATATCTACTCCTACAAAGTTCCAATCATATTCTTGGATACCAATTAAGGGATAAATTCCATTTGCCCCTGTTCCTATATCTAAGCAATTTATTCTATCTCCAGTAAGAACCTTTCCCTTTTCTCCTGCTAGTAAATCAGCCATATAATGTATGTAATCTGCACGGCCTGGCACTGGCGGGCAAAGGTAGTTTTCGGGGATATCCCAACTCTCTATATTATAATGATACTTAAGTAAGGCCTTATTTAGGCACTTTACGGCACTCGGGTCAGAGAAGTTAATACTTTCGTTTCCGTATTTATTGACAGTCACAAAAGCCTTTAATGAGGGCGTGTCCTGTATAAGTGCCTGGAAATCGTAGCCATTTCTATGCCTATTTCTTTCATGTAGCTCTGTTTTTACCTTGACTTTTTCCATGGCGTGAAGGTAGTCTTATTCATTTATTTTTAGTTTAAATCCTTCATGACTTCTACTGAAACCAAGTTTTTCGTAGAAATCCAAAGATCTTGGTCTGTTTTTATTTGAGGTTAACTGAACTAGATTGGCTCCGTCTTGTCTTGCCTTTTCTATCGCCCATCGGATTAATTTCTCACCTATTCCTACTCCACGGTCGCTTTCTTTTACTATTACAGCCTCTATTAAAGCAACTTTCCTTGCTTGTCTAAAAAGATATTGGATTAGAGTTAGTTGGAGCATTCCAATTACTTCACCATTTTGTTCAAACACCATAAGGTATTGGTTTTCATCTTCTTTGATTTTGCTATAGGCATTTATATATTGACTAGACAATGGTCTCGAAAGCATCTCTAAACCATTACTGTTTTTATCTTTGGCCCAGATACCTATTATGGACTCTATATCGTTAATACGTGCTTCTCTTATCATGGCCAGTTTCCAGTTTTTCTAAGAGACCGCTATTCGATTTCTTGCAAATAGGATGAACGAAATTAGGAGATATTTCGGTTAATGGCTTCAGAACAAACTTTCTTTCGGCAATGAAGGGATGTGGAATTTCAAGTTTTGGCATTTTAAAATGCCAATCATTGAAGTAAAGGATGTCTATATCAATGAGTCTGCTGTCCCACTTTTGAGTTCTTATTCGACCTAGTTTTTCTTCTAATTTCAGAATGGAGTCAATCAACGCTAAAGGCCATAAACTCGTTTTAATTTCAACTACTAGATTTAAATAATCAGGAAGATCCGTTTTGCCCCACGCCGCCGTTTCTATTATCGAAGAAGTTTTTTGAATAGATCCTAACACTTTCCCGATTTCCTCCAAAGCCACAGAAATAGCTTTTTCTCTGTCACCTAGATTAGAGCCCAAGCCTAGAAATACACGATGCATCAGTGAGAGTTTTCAGAGATGAATTCATTTCTTAGAGCTCCTAATTCGATAATGAAATTTGAGTCTTTTTCCGTAGCATTGCCCACCACTATCATGTCTGCACCAGCTTCATAGGCTTGTCTGGCTTTAGCAGTTGTGTTTATTCCACCACCCACAATAACGGGTAAACTTATATTGCTCTTAACAGCATCAATTATATTAGGTTTTACAGGAGAATTTGCACCACTCCCTGCATCCAGATAGATAAGCTTTAAGCCAAGCATTTCTCCCGCCATGGCCGTGGCCACAGCAATATCCGGTTTGTTGTTGGGGATAGGAGTGGTACCACTCATATAGGAAGCGGTGGTTTGTTTTCCACCGTCTATCAGCATATACCCTGTGGGTAATATTTCTAAACCTGAACGCTTAAGGGCAGGAGCCGCCACTACGTGCTGGCCAATCAAAAAGTCCGCATTTCTGCCAGAAAGAAGAGAAAGGAGTAAGATTCCGTCCGCTTTTTTGTTTATATGAAGCCCATTACCAGGAAATATTATTTTTGGGATATTCTCGACGCTAAAAAGAGTCTCCAATACCATGTCCATATTATCAGAGCTAATAAGGCTTCCTCCTACAAGGAATAAATCCACCTTCGCTCTTATGGCATTTATAATAAGCTCATTTAAAGACATCTCGTCGACCTTATCCGGGTCAATCAAGATGGCCAAGCCTTTTTGCTTTAAAGCGACAATATTTTCAAGAATCGTTGGCATTATCTAGGCTCTCAATGTATTCAGAAAGTTTTTTTTTAGCAATCGCCAATAGCACGGATGTTGCCACTCCTTTTAAAGTAGAAGCTACTATGGAAGGCTTATCAGTCCCCTGTAGTGTAGTTTCTATTTCAGGTTCACTAGACTGAAATACCCTCATAAGAGAATATGCCGCTACTAAGATACCTCCAATTACCAATATGTCTCGGCTCAAATCTTTCAGACTTTCAGCTTTGCCATGAAGCTCTTCTTTGGAGTACTGAATTTGCTTATTAAGTGCTATTTTTTTCTCGTTTCTGTCCAATGAATTTGAATTAGTTAAGAGAATCCAAAAGTAGTAAAATGCCTACAAAATTGCATCATGATATATGGACTAAAGACAGAAGCCTACTATGCTTATTTTGCCAATTCAATTAATCCTTCTTTTAAAATCCACCTTTTTGTATCAACAAAGTAATGGATAACCTCTTCTAGACTTGTAGAAGTAGTTTCTTGGAAATCAATTTCACTAATCATAAGGGGAAGGGAATGCTCTAGTTTTAGACCAAAGTTGATAATTTCTTTAACTTTCAAAACCTGTTTAGCCTTGTGAAGACAATAGTCACATAGGCCGCAATCATCTGGGTTTATCTCTCCAAAATAGTCTTGTAGCTGGGCCATTCGACATCTTTTTACAGTAGAAACATAATTAATCATGGCGTTCACGGCATCTTCATCACGCTTCTTTTTTAATCTAATGCCAGGGCGATCGAAAGGAAGCCTATCGGCGTCATATCGACTTCCTAGGAAATTAATGGTCGGTTTTCCCGACTGTTGGAAATAGGAGCCTATGTTTCTCTGCTCCAGTCTCCTTAGCAGTTTTTCTACTTGCAGTTTAGATAGTTTGAGGATTTTACCTATTTCAGATTCTGAAATCATTAGTGAATTAGTGAAGAGTTCACCTCCGTAAATTCTAAGCAATGTTTTTGTGAAATTTTCTAAAGCCTCATTTTGGGACTGTAAATCAAATAGCTCTTCGTTTGTTACGGTAAATTGGAATCTAGAAGGAGATTGATAAGCATCATTCAGCTCTATGATTCCCTGGTTTTCTAACATTTTCATAGCATAGAAAGTAGGAATACTTTTAAGCCCAAAAGTGCTATTAAAATGATAGGCATCAAACTCAAATACTTCTTCTGGAACAGAACCCATGGCCAATTTATAGTTGTTGCAAAGAGACTGATACACTTTGGCTAAGGCGTCATAGCTTGGATATGCCTGTTCTAGGTTTGTTTTTAGTCTTTCAATGTCCAATTGATTGTAAATCAGGTATACAGCCGAGAGATTTCCATCTCTTCCTGCTCGTCCTATTTCTTGATAATAGGCTTCCATACTCTCTGGAACATGTGTATGATAAACAGCCCGAACGTCAGCTTTGTCAATACCCATTCCAAAGGCATTAGTACTGACCATAACCCTAGTTTTGTTTTGAATCCAAGCATCTTGCTTTTTAAACCTCAGCTCATTTGTAAGGCCAGCATGATAGTAGTCTACAGAAATCCCTGATCTGTTTAAGAATTGACTTATTTCTTGTGTTTCTTTTCTGGTTTTGGCGTAAACAATGCAGGAGCCGTCTGTTTTATGAAGAAGTTCTGCCAAGGCTGGATTCTTACTTACAGATTGAAAACTCTTAATGGCCAGATTATCTCTTTTGAAACTCTTTTTAAAGGTTTTGGACTTCTTGAAATGAAGCTGTTCTAGTATATCTTTTTGAGTGAAATCTGTGGCAGTAGCGGTTAGGGCTATCATGGAGGCCTTTTCGCAATAGCTCCTAAATTCATTGATTTTTAGATAGGAAGGCCTGAAATCATGTCCCCATTTTGAGATACAGTGTGCCTCATCCACTACCAAAAGTCCCACGTTCATCCTTTTGGTTCGTTCTATCATGAGTTCAGTTAGAAGCCTTTCAGGAGAAACATAAAGAAATTTGTAATCTCCTAAGACGAAGTTATCCAGTGTCCTGTCAATATCACTTTTGTGCATTCCTGAATAAATTGCAGCAGCGAAAATACCTCGCTCTTTGAGTTGACTAACTTGGTCTTTCATTAGGGCTATGAGCGGAGTAATGACTATAGTCACCCCGTCTAAGATCATTCCGGGAACTTGGAAACAAACGGATTTGCCTCCCCCCGTTGGTAATAAGGCTAAGGTATCGGTACCTTTCAAAACGGAATCAATGATTTGGAGCTGCAAAGCCCTAAACTCAGAGTAGTTCCAATATTTTTTGAGGATTTCTAGTGGGGTGGCCATACCTTTTGTGTCTCTATTACGTAATAGACTATAGCTTTGGCATAAAAGTCATTAAATAAATGGGATTTCTATTAATCAAAGAATGAAATAACATTTATATTTACCAAATAACCTATCCTGTACGACAATATGAAAAAAATATTTTTATCTGCTTTGGTTGGATTAATTTCTTTGGGCTCTATGGCTCAGTCGAAATTTGACAAAAGGGAATTCAAAGGAAAATTGGAATGGAAAAAAGGAAGCGAAGTTGTTTGCCCTGCTAGCCACATTGACGAAAATACTTTTAGAGACATACCAGCGAATATCAAGCAAGCCATCGCGGCTAAAAATAGGTTACGACCAGGGGCAACAAAGAAAGCAGTGTTTGATGTGTTTTATGATCCAGATATGCCACAAGTGGCCCAAGATGCATTTCAGAGAGCGGTGGATATTTGGTCTGAGCTTCTCACCTCCGATGTGAAAATAAATGTTATAGCCTTATGGCAGGAGTTGGGCCCTAGTGTTCTAGGTTCCGCAGGTCCAGGTACATATTATAGGAATTTTGCTGGTGCGGCCAAGGCCAGTACTTGGCACCCTATAGCATTAGCTGAGAAAATGGCTGGAAAAGATTTAAATTCACCAGATGACTTTGACGTAGTGGCCCGTTTTAGTTCAGAGCAAAATTGGTACTACGGCACTACCGGTACTCCAGCAGTTGGTCAATTCGACTTTGCTTCAGTTGTATTGCATGAGCTTTGCCATGGTTTAGGTTTTGTAGGTTCTATGGGGGTAGAAGGCACTCAGGGATTTTACGGTTTAGGAACAGACTTTCCGGTAGTTTTTGATACTTTTCTTGAAAATGAGAAAGATCAAAGTATTGTAGATACTTTATTATTTCCTAATCCATCTACGGCTTTAAGAAATGAGCTTATCTCAGAGAATCTGTTTTTCAATGCTCCATTGGCCATAGCCAATAATAACAACAATAAGGTTAAACTTTACGCCCCTACTATTTTTGATAGTGGCTCTAGTGTATTTCACCTAGATGATAGAACTTATCCAGCAGGTACTATTAATTCTTTAATGACCCCGACGGCGGGTATCCGAGAAATTAATTTTGAAGTGGGTCCGATAGTGCTAGATATGTTTTCTGAAATGGGCTGGAAGGGCTCTTCTATCATTCATGAACCTTTAAAGGATTTTGAGTCGGCTTCAGAAGTTTTAGTAAAAGCTAAGATTTTTAGTGATACAACTATCGTGGCTGGTAGTACGCTCTTGAATTATATAGAGTTGGATGCAGCTACAGGCACGGTAGATCAATTGGAGGCCGGAATAGCTAATCCTACCCAGTTACTGATGACTGCAAATGCTGTTACTGGCATGTATGAAGTTCTTTTACCAGTAACACTTGAGAATCCACTCTTTATCTACTGGCTAACAGCTGAAGATAGCTACGGAAAAACAGCTACTAGTCCTCCTTCTGCTCCATCTTTATATTGGTTATTTGAAGTGGGTAGCCCAGACAGGTTTGCTCCGACTATTGAGTATTTTCCACCAACAATTGTCGTGTCTGGTTCAGACATAAATTTTGTAGCAAATGTAAATGATGATTTTGAGGCCGGTATTGATACTGTTTTCGTAGACTATGCAATAAATGGAGTAGCCCAGCCTTCTTTTGGCTTAAGCAAGTATAACCCGGAAACTGACGCTCAGTTTGCTCAGGGTGGTTCCGACGATATAGCGTATATAAGAGAAGGAGGAATAGCGGCTTTAGCAGAAAACGACGTGGTAACTTTTAGTATGACCGCAACAGATAAGGCAGGGAACAGTACTACTATTCCGACTACCGCTGGAGGTACAGCCACTGACGATCCGGTAGTGGCTGACGAATATGAGTTTGTGGCAACTACACTTTTAGAGACAGTGGAAGAAGACTTTATCACTTTTGATAACCCAACGGAGGCCTTTGCTAGCACCGGTTTTAATATTCTTACGCCTTCTGGACTGGTAAATGGTGCTTTGCAAACCAAAAGCCCTTATAAAAATGGTTTAGGATTGACAGATCCTGTTACTGGCAATACCTTCTTAGATTATGAATATAATGCTATAGCACTTTACAGACACCCAATTCTATTAAGTGCAGATTCGGCTACAATAAGTTTTGACGAAATTGTCCTTGTGGAGCCTGGAGAAGAGGGTGCCTCGTTTGGTGATGATGATTTTTGGGACTATGTGATGGTTGAAGGTTCATTAAACTTTGGAAGTAGCTGGTTCGAACTCACAGATGGGTATGATTCTGGTTCAGATAACGGCTGGAACGACCTATTTACTAGTACCCTTTCTCCAGCAGGAGCAAGTAACCCAACTTCAAATGGAAATCCTTCTCCAGGCCTGTTTAGAACTAGAGAAATAAATATTTATGACGCACTTTTACCGGAAGCGGCTGGTCAAGAAATGCTCCTGAGGTTTAGGCTTTATGCTGACCAATGGGTAAACGGTTGGGGATGGGCTATTGATAATTTGGCTATTCAGAAACCCGCTCCTAAACCTTTGGCATCGGAGGCTGCTCTGTTTGATATGAAATTGTCACCTAATCCATCTGTTAATCACATTGATATTAAGGCAAGAATGGCATCAGCAGAAAGTGCACAATTGGAGATTTTTTCAACCAATGGCACTAAGGTATACAATACGAACTTGGAGTTTTTGGATAATGCTATTGAGCATAGAGTTAATACTGAATCATACCAGCCAGGGTCTTATATTGTTAGGCTCAAGACGGAGGAGGGAGAGCAGTCTAAAAGATTTGTTATAAACAGATAAGACTGATTTATAAATGATATTATAGGAGCATGGCCATGGGCGATGCTCCTTTTTTAG
>JBLHOT010000057.1:0-23224 GCA_047623945.1 Arcticibacterium sp.
GTAACACAGGTTGGTTTTCTGCCTGCTTTTTTACGTTTCCCTAGTTTTTTGTAGTACTCATATTTTGTGAGTTTACAGAGCTTTAATACTATCTCTAATTTCACCCCCAATCCGACAAACTTTCTGAATAAAGCTTGTTTCTCAGATAGGGGTACTCTTTCGGGCGGCCTTCCGCTTTAGCAACTCATCTTTTAGCTTACTTTCTAACTCCTTTTCAGCTATGATTTCCTTTAAGACTTTGTTCTCCTTTTCCAGCTTCTTAATGATGGCTAAATGCTCCTTGGCAAACCATGTGTCAATCCTATTTCACCCATCTCTTCTACCTTTTTCTTCCAGTAATAGAAGGTAGCTGGATAAAGAGAATATTTCTCCAATGTGATTTTTAAGCCTTTCTCGGAGGCTTCTTTTATTATGGCCAATTTCTCGGCCTTGCTGTACTTCTTTCCCATACTCATAATTACAAAAATTACTTCGTATATTGGGGGGCTGAAACATGCTGACTAATGTCACATTGTTAGGTTCCGAAAAAAGTTAACGAGCAAGTAGGCTCAAATTGGAAAAACGATTTGGATTAAGATGCTAGAGTATTATTTTCAGTAAACGATGAAGAGTATATTTCTGATTACATAATTCTCATAAAAAAGTTGAATATGTATTGAATTATGGACTTCTGCTCAATACGCTTTTATGAAAAATGTAGGCTATGTTAATAAAGATTATTAAAAAAAAGAAAAATTGACCCTTGTGGTTACGAGAAGGCAAAAGAAACCTTTCAAACAGAACCTTGGTTCAGTTCATTAACCAGACATATTGGTTATGAACAATTGGCAATAATACCAGAGAAAGAAAAAATACTTAAAGACGCCATTGACCTTTGTCTAAAGCGAAAGAAGAGGGAGGTATTCTGCTTATGACAAAAGACTCATCAAGCTAAATAATAAACTGATAAAAGCTAGAGAAAAAAGTAATCAGTAAGATTGATTACCGCTCAATTTACTTTTGAAATCCCGGAGGTTTCTTGATGTACTGAAACCAATCAGAAACGCGTTAGAAGTTAAAGGAAACCTAAAATAAATCATCGGTAATCATCGTCTCAAAGAAATCGAAACAAATGAAACTAAACCTCCTCACACTCAAAAGCCTTTTATTCTTATCCGCCTTCATAACGTCTTGTGCCTACGAAGAGGACATTGACCCATTAGAAACTGACAATAGGTCTAGCACCCAAACATTTGGTATAAGGCATGATAAGTCACTTTCTGACTACGAAGCTGTGGGGGCAAATAATACGCCTTATAATACTACTGAGTACCCCGACTTTTCTTCGGTGGTTAGTTTTACCTATAGCCTTGACGGTTCTTCTAATGCTGAGTTTGTGGCTAGTGGTGTTTTGGTGGCCCCAAATTGGATTTTAACAGCCGGTCATAACTTTTTCATAAAAGATGAGCAGTCAAATTCTGCACCTTCCTCTGGAATTTCTATTAACATTGGGAACGACCCTAATAATCCAGAACAGGTTTTAACCGCCGTTCAGCTTGTGTTTCATCCAACCTGGTTTGATGAGAACGAAGTGGTGGCCAGAGGAAATGACTTCTGCCTAGTAAGGCTTTCCGCTTCGCCTTTTGGAATTAGCCCAGCACCTCTAAATCGTTCTTTGGATGAGCCAATAGGAACTACCGTATGGCACAGTGGCTTTGGGGACTACTCCCAGCAAGCAAATCAAGATAAGGACGCCTACTCCAAGAAACATGCGATGGAGAATATTTTGGATAGAAAGGTTTCTGGAATTAGCACCAAAAATAAGAATGGAGAAGTATACCTGGGAGGTCTTGTAGCTTTTGATTTTGATTCGCCAGATGGAACTATTAATTCTCTGGGAGATGATTTCATTTCCAGTGACGAGCCCCTTTTCGGTCCTGGAACGAGTGACGCTACCGCTCTTGAATTAGAAGGCGGAACGGTAGAAGGTGATAGCGGTGGACCGCTTTGGGCTAGAATAAATAACCAGTGGCAAGTCATAGGTATTCTCTCAGGCGGAGCAGATGCTCCCATTGAAGACCATAAAGATGCCAGCTATGGTGACATTAGCGTTTACACGCGTGTGTCTACTGCTATTGAGTGGATAGATTCCGTTATTAAGTAGGCTTTAGGAAGTAAGTTTACTTATAAAAAGTTCGCCAATAGCTCCAATCCCAAAGCGGAACTCAAGACCATGAACAGAGAACTAATTGCTAAAAGCGATTAAGTCAAATCACTCCCTATCATTTTTTGAAAATCTTTCATACCACCCATCATCACTAAGATATCAGACTCGTCAAATTCATGCATGGGATCAAGAACCATGTCTACCGTGGCGTATTTGCTTATCATGCCTATGAGATTCTTTTTTGACTCAAACTTCTTAATCGCAATGAGCTTCAGGCCATAAGTGCTAAAGAAGTCAATATTACCCGAAGTTCTTCCCAAATACCTTTTAGGTACCTCTATTTCTAGAATACTACAACTATCGCAGAGGTCAAAAGACTCTATCACGCCACTTAGCTCAAGTTGTTTGGCAAACTGCTCCGCCGCTATTTTCTCAGGATTAAAAATAGTTTCTATGCCGATAGACTCCAACACCGTTTGATGCAGTGGATTTATAGCTCTACTTATGATAGACTTGGCATTATGTTGCTTTATTAAGGCTGTAGTTAAGATAGAGGCACCCACATCCTCGCCTATGGCCACTATCACTTGGTCCGCATCCTGAATAGGGAGTGAGTTCAAAGAGCCTGGCTTAGAAGAATCTAAACAGATGGTATGGGTTATTTTATTTTTATACTGCTCCACTATTTCTAGGCGATTATCTACCCCAAAAACCTCATGCCCGATAGACGTGAGACGGGTAGCTAACGTAGAACCAAAATTTCCAAGACCGATGATTATATATTTCACGTTAAATCTTATCAAACAATTAAAACATTCTCCTTAGGATATTGATGAGCAGTGCTGTGAATTTTCTTAAACACACCAAACAATAGCGTAAACATACCTACCCTACCCAAAAACATAGTCACTATTAAAACCAATTTAGAGGCCGTGCATAGCTCAGGAGTAAGATTCATGGATAAACCTACTGTACTGTAAGCAGAAAAGCACTCAAAGGCAATACGAGTAAGCTCAATATCTGGCTCAAAAATACTAATCAAAAATACAGAAATCCCAATAATAAGCAGAGATAAAAAAATGACTGCAAAAGCTCTAGAAATGGAGGAAGAGGTTATCTCTCTTTTGAAAATATCTACCCGGGTTTTGCCTCTAGCCAATGAAACTATATTAGAAATGGCAATGGCAAAAGTGGTGGTTTTAATCCCTCCACCTGTGCTACTGGGTGATGAACCTATCCACATCAGTAAAAGATATATCAACACCGTACCCTGCATCATACCACCCATATCAATGGTATTAAACCCAGCCGTTCTGGGTGTAACCGAGCCAAAAAAGGCTTGTACAGACTTCCCGAAAACAGTTGGGTGATCAAGCAGCGAGTTATTGTATTCTGTAATAAAATAAAGTACAGTACCTACAGCCAATAAAATGCCTGTGGTGCTAAGGACAAGCCTAGAATGAACGTTGATATTTCTAGCCAAAAAGATAAACCGCTCCTTAAAAAATAGCCATCTAAAAAAACTTCTAAACCAGGCTTTGAGCGTGTCATAAATATCTATCATCACAGGAAAGCCTAAACCACCAAAAATGACCAAGAAACATATCACAAGCTGAAAGGGATAGTTGAATCTAAAGGCATCATTAAATAGCCCTCCTGATAAGGTGCTAAAACCTGCATTGCAAAAAGCCGAAATGGAATGAAAAATAGAAAACATCCAAGACTCTCTACTTGTCGTAAAAAAGGTTTCATTACTTACTAAATGAATAAAGAATAAGCCAATTAACTCCATAATAAAGGTATACCCCAATATCTTGAGGAGTGTACCAAATAGCGAATTTGGCTTATCGGCTTGTATGATATCTGACAAAACAAGATGATTTCTAAACGACATTCCTCCTTTAAAAAGAATGGCGAAGAAGTTTGTAAAAGTCATGAGCCCAAGCCCCCCTATTTGTATCAAAACCAATAATACGTCTTGGCCAATTATAGAAAATGCAGTAGAAGTATCTACGACCGTCAACCCTGTTACGCAAACCGCACTTGTGGCCGTAAAAAGGGCGTCTATAAAGCTTAAGTCTTCTGTAGATACATCTGGAATAAGTAAAAGAGCCGTTCCCACAAAAATCAACATCAGAAAACTCACTACAAAAATACTGGACGGCGTAGCCTTTTTCCCATGAAAAATGGAACCCTCCCGCATAACTCTCACCACAAAAAAGATGCTTAGAAGCATATACAAAAACCAGCTTTCATCTAAGAGCGGGAATTTAGTTTTGAACTGTAGATATGAAAAAAGTAGTCCAGCAAAAATCAAATCGGGGAAGTAATGCCTATCAAATAGTTTGACGTTTTTCCTGATAAAATTCTCAATAATCCATTTTCCAAGATACATTAGCATGGCTATCAAGGGTAATTCCCTTAATATGACATCTACCCATTTATCTATGACCAGCTCTTTGGGAAACGCTATTTGGTATATCACCAAAGCAAAAGCTAAAAAGAGAACGAAAAAGATGGCTCTATCAAACCTTTTTAGCACAGGCTCTTTTATGAGGATAAGCCTGTCCCAAAAATCTACTAAATAATGTTTGAGTTTCACGTAAGGAATTAATCTGTCGTCAATTTAAGAATTCATTTGCCAAACCTATTGGGATTGAATAAATCATCGGCTTTTAGAGGAGCTTTGTTCTTAATAATTTCAGCCACTTTTTGACCCGTGCCAGTGCCTAAGCTAATACCCAGCATGGCGTGCCCAGTAGCAACTGTTAAATTCCTAAACGTAGCCGATCTCCCGATATACGGTAGTCCATCTGGGGAACATGGTCTTAAACCATACCAAACATCCTTTGTTTCAGGAGAAAGAATATCGCTTCCTTGGTAAAAACGTCTTCCGGCCTCTGCTATGGCCTTCACTCTTTTCCTTTCTATTTTATCATTAATGCCCGAAAACTCCATGGTACCCGCAAAACGAACAGAATCATCTTTAAAAGGTGTTACCGCCACTTTGGCTTCACACAAAATAGACGGATGGAAAATCCTTTTACCCGTGGTCTGCCGCTCCATAAAACTATACCCTTTCCCAGCCTCAATCGGCATATTGAGTTTCAAAATCTTGGCTAGGTTTCCAGACCAACTCCCGGCTGCTAAAACGAGC
This sequence comes from Arcticibacterium sp., assembly GCA_047623945.1. Lineage (GTDB taxonomy): Bacteria > Bacteroidota > Bacteroidia > Cytophagales > Spirosomataceae > Arcticibacterium. The sequence goes on from JBLHOT010000057.1 coordinate 5,304, forward strand.
TCTTCTATTTCTATTTCTTCTATGCCTTGGCCTTTTTTATCAATGCTAATACTTTTAATTACACCCTCCTTAAAAGCGGCATTTGTCACAACGGCGTTATATGTAAAAGCTACGCCATTGGCTTTCAAAAAGCCTTTCAAACTACTTATCAACTTCTGAGGATTACAGTGGGCATCCTCTGGATAAAAAACACCTCCCTTTACATCAGGCTTACTTTCATATTCTAATTGATGTACGCCGCTCCTATCTAAAATAGACGCTTCCATGCCTAATTCACGAGCCTTTTTAGCTACGCCAATTTCGTCCTGAAGAGTATGCTCCGTTTGGCAAAGCATCAGTAATCCTTTCTTTTCAAAGTCTAAATCTAAGTCCTCTATTTCCTGATAAAGAAGCTTGCTCTTCCCTATGAATTCTTGAAGAACAGGCATGGCTATATCAACCTTTTTTTGGTTTGCCGATAAGGCAAACTTCAAAGCCCAATTCAGGAAATTCAAGTCTAATCTTGGCTTTGCGTAAAAAGGACTCGTGCTATCAAACATCCATTTGAGAGCCTTTATCACCATTCCTGGAGCTGCCAGTGGCACAAAATGGCTCGGCACTATCATTCCGGCGTTTTGAAATGAGCAGCCGCCATTACCCTCCGACTGGTCTATAAGCTCTACTTCGTAACCCTCTTTCACCAAATAGTAGGCAGAAAAAAGTCCAATAATTCCAGAACCAATGATGTGTACTTTCATCTTAAATTACCTGAAAACCCGCAGCGTAGGGGTCATCCTTTTTATCAATACTTATTACGTTTTCACCAACAACTTTTGCCCAGCCCTCGATGGAAGGAATAATAGCGTCATAAGGCCCAACCTTAGTTTCGCCCTGTACCCTACCTGTAAATCTACTTCCAATGATACTTTCATGTATGAAGGCGTCACCTTGTTTTAATTTACCCAAGGCCACCCACTGAGCCATTCTGGCAGAAGTGCCTGTACCACATGGGGATCTATCAATGGCCTTATCTCCATAAAAAACGGCGTTTCTAGCCGTAGATGAAGCATTCAAAGGTTTCCCTGTCCACATGATATGGCTCAGACCTCTTATATTCTCATTTTCGGGATGTATGAAATCCTGTTTTTCCCTTATCAAAGCTCTTAGGTCTCTAGCCCAAAAAATGAGTTGCTCAGCACTGTAGTTATCTAAACCAGAGAAGTTTTTCTGTGGATCCACAATGGCATAAAAATTCCCTCCGTAAGCTACATCCACATTCAGTTTACCTAAAGGTGTAAAGTCAATTTCTAACCCTTTTGCTGCCAAAAAAGAAGGTACATTGGTCAGTTTCACACTTGTAACTTTCCCCTTTTCATCTTCTAAATAGTCCACCTCTATTAAACCTGCTGGCGTCTCCAATCTAACTTTCCCGGGAACCTTCGGTTTAATAAGTCCGTACTCAATCCCTGAGGTAATGGTCCCAATAGTGCCATGCCCACACATAGGTAAACAGCCACTGGTCTCTATGAACAAAACCCCGATGTCATTCTTAGAATCTGAAGGAGGATAAAGAATACTCCCTGACATCATATCATGGCCTCTCGGCTCAAACATCAAACCTGTTCGAATCCAATCGTGATCTTTAAGAAAGTCCTGCCTTTTTTCTGACATGGTTCTACCTTCTAAAGCAGGGCCTCCTTTCACAACAAGACGAACAGGATTTCCGCAGGTATGAGCGTCAACACAATAAAACAAATGACCTCCAAGCCTTTTCTTTTCAAAAAAACTATCGGCTACCTCTAATTCTATTGGTGCTGTTTTCATCCTATAGTTCTGGCAAAACTGGTCTTGAGGCCAATGCCTTTTCTATGATGTCCATAACCTCCGCCCTCTCTTCTCCAACTAACGGCAACCTAGGCTCTCTTACCCATTCTGTTCCCATATTTACTGCGTCTTCTACAAGTTTTATTTTCTGGACAAATTTATTACCGATATCCAGAGCTAATAGTGGGAAAAACCATCTGTAAATAGCCCTTGCTTCTTCTATTCTTCCTTGCTTTGTCAATTCATAAATGACTACGGTTTCTCTAGGAAAAGCATCCACTAGACCAGAGACCCAGCCATCTGCTCCCATGATCAAACTCTCCATAGCAAGGTTATCTACTCCAGACATTATTTTAAATCGGTCTCCGAATTCATTGATAATATCCGTGGTATACCTAATGTCACCAGTACTCTCTTTCATAGCCTCGAAATGAGCATTTTGAGCCAGGTCTTTAAACATAGGTATGCTAATAAAGTTGCCGTAGGCTATCGGATTATTATAGGCCATTACCGGCAAATCTGTAGCATCTGCCACCTTATGCAAGTATTGCAAAGTCTCTCTATCGTCTGCTTTATATCGCATAGAAGGAAGGAGCATAAAGCCGTCAATGCCATTCTTTTCACATGATTTGGCGAAACTTACAGCCTTAGAAGTCATGCATTCCGCAATACACATTACCAGAGGCACTCTACCAGCTATAACTTCTTTAGAAGCTTCTAGCAGTGTCATTTTCTCTGAAATGGTTGTGGTACCATTTTCTCCCAATGATCCACATATAATAATGCCGTGAACACCGGCCTCTATTTGTTTATCAATATTGGTTTTGAAAAAGTCTAAGTCTAGGCTTTGGTCTTGGTTAAAATTGGTAGTAACGGCAGGATATACGCCATTCCAGTCAGGTCTCATATCGGTTGATTTAATTTGAAGTACTTCTAGTTGGCAAATTAGAACTATTTCTTAAATCTCGTTGTCATTAGCCTACTGAATATTAAGAAATGGACTATAAAAAAACACTGATTTTGGGAGCTTCTAATAATCCCTCAAGATACTCCTTCACTGCTGCTCAAAGACTTACAAAAGCAGAACATCCAATTGTTCTTGTTGGTGTAAAAAGAGGAGAAGTAGCTGGTCAGCAAATTATTCATAGCACAGAAGGCATTTCAAACATTCACACGGTTACAGTTTACCTAAGTCAAAAAAATCAAACTTCTTATGAAGGTTTTATTCTAGCATTAAAGCCTAAGAGAGTTATTTTTAATCCAGGTGCAGAAAATCCAGGACTTATGCAAAAATTGGCAGAACAAGGCGTAGAAGCTGTTGAAGCTTGTACTTTAGTTATGCTGGGTACTGGGCAGTTTTAAGATTATTGTTGTTTTTCTCCCTATCTAAAAGATATCCCCTCAAAAATTAAGTTAACCACTACTTCTCCAAAAACAATTTATTCTCCAGACGGGCTTCCTACTCCTGTGACACTTTTATTCGCATTTTTGGATTGTTTTCATTGACTCTAAAAACAATGGATCTCTAACATTTAAAATCATTGATCTTTTGAAAAAAGGAATCATTGAAAAGACTTATCCTACCTACTGCAAATATTATATAGAGCAGGGATGGTTCATTCTAAATTTCCCAGCCTGTATGACTAATAACACAAGGTACTATTCGCCGTGTCATATTTTTATAATTGTATTATTCTGACATTAAATACAAAGAAAAAGGGTATTCAAAACCTGATTCTTGATTGAAATGTGAAGTCTTGCAATCACATAAAAAAACAGGGCGTATCTGAAAAGCCATATGAGTAGGAAAAAATTTAAACGCTATAAATCATGAAAAAATTAAGTGAAATTTTAACGATTGTATTCGTATTTGTCAGTGTAGTCGCACAAGCTCAAAATGTTGAGCTGAGGGCACGGGCAGGAATAAACATGTCAACTGTTGCTTATTCCAGCGATTATGAAATTGGTACAATTAAATTGAGTCCTGGTATTCAATTGGGAGTAATGGCGGAAGTGCCTATTATTAATACGTTATCCGTGGAAAGTGGTCTTTTAATCAATAACAAAGGTTTTAAAATGTCCCAGACTGAGGATTTTTTTGACGCTGACTTTAAAGCAAAAATGAATTTGTACTATTTGGACATTCCGATTAATGCAAAGTATTATTATCAGTTAGATGGCGTAAAAGTATTTGGCACTTTTGGACCTTATATTGGGTATGGATTAGTAGGTAATACTTCAAGCAAATACACAGTAGGAGGAGAATCCACCAAAGAGAGTGAAAAAATTGTTTGGGGTAATGATTCTGATGCCAATGTAAAAAGACTTGATTATGGACTTGGACTTGGACTTGGACTTGGTGCTGAATTGGAAGGTATCCAATTTGGATTGAACTATAATTTAGGCCTTGCAAATACTTCTGCCTCAGGTATTGATTCATTTAAAACCTCCAATAGAGTTTTGAGTCTTTTTGCAGCATACAAAATCAAGTAAAAAGTAAATAAAAGTGGTATTCCTCTCTAAAAGTCAATACCACTTTTAAATCAAATCTTTAACTATTAATGCAGAGTTCCAATAATGAAAATGAAACATCTAATTGGAACTCTTCTTTTAATCATTTAAATCTCATGAAGTCAGATATCAGAGGTAATAAAACCTGACAAACTTGGAGGAAGCCAGTCGCAATTAAGTGAAATGCCAAATACTTTTGATTTGGGTTCGTAGATTGGGTGAAAAATCCAAAACTCATGCAAAATTTAACAGAACAGGCCGTTGAGGCTTTTGAAGCATGTAACGTAGTCATGCTCTCCAAAGACCAATTTTACTCTAAAGTGTAATGGCTACATTCCCTGTTTTATTCCCTGCCGCCACATATTCAAAAGCCTTTCCCACGTCTTCCATGGAGTAAGTCCTATCAATTACTGGTCTCATTTGCCCAGATTCCATAAGTTTTTTAACCAATAAAAGACTAGCATTTATGTCTTTGGGAAATGGAAATTTCACCTTTTTCCATTTCGATACTAATCCAATCAGCGACAGAAAAATGTTTTGAGCATAAGGCCCTAATTCCGAAGATTCATAAACACCTGTTGGTTTTAGTAAATGCTTGCATTCAAAAAAAGTACTCTTCCCAACGGTATCAAAAATATAGTCGTATTGACCTTTAAGCTGATTAAAGTCTTCTTTTTCATAATTAATGACAAAATCTGCCCCAAGCGATTTAAGAAGGTCCAAGTTTTTTGTATTGCCTACGGCAGTGACCTCTGCCCCATAATATTTAGCTAGCTGTAATGCAGCCGAACCTATTCCTCCTGTGGCACCGTTTACTATAACTTTATCTCCCCTTTTCAGAGAGACCTTATTTATCATATTCTGAGCATAATGAGCTCCTTCAGTGCAAGCTCCAGCTTCCTCAAAAGATAGCTTTGAAGGTTTCAAGGCAATGGCCGAATCCTGGTCTATCACCATATATTCGGCATGAGAACAAAGCCCATCAGGATTCAAACCAAAAACAGCATCGCCAATTTGAAAAGCCTCTACACCTCCTCCAAGCCCTGCAACTATACCTGAAAACTCTGTTCCCAAAATGCCACTTTTAGGTTTAGAAAGACCCGTCATCAATCTCATAAAAAACGGCTTAGCATAAAACATAGCACAGTCGGTTCTATTTACAGAAGTAGCCTTAATCTGAACCAATACCTCATTTTCTTTAGGAATAGGAGTAGGTAATTCTTGAAATTCAAGATGCTCAGGGGAACCGTATTTTTTCCAATGGATAGCTTTCATGAAATAAAACTACTCTTTCCATTCTAACCTCTTCAAAGTAAATTACCAAAGGTTATAAATACTTTTAAATGGTTTACTAAAGATTTTTAATAGGTGAATTATGAAAACAAAAGTACTCCTAGGAATTCTCAGGAGTTAAAATATATAATCTTAATCATTCGGACATACGTCTTCAATTTCAGCCGTAAAAGTGGAATTTTGTACTGCCTCAAATCCTGCATCAAATTCAATATACAGGCCAGCTTTCATTTGAACTTTGGCACCAGAATTCAATTTGTTCGTCGCCGTTAAATCTTCTATGGCGGCAAAGGTTTTATCTATTTCAGCTACGTCGTCCGTAGGACTACTTAAAGTGAGATTCCGTTTTACTACGGACACAGTGGCTGTGGAAGAGTTTTTTTCGGGGCACGCTCCGTTCTGAATAACCGCCCGGAATTTAGTATCCTCCCTTACTCTATTTAAAGTCAGAGATTGGGTAGTATTTGAGATGGTGGTGGTATTAACGAAATCATTTTCAGAAGACTCCCATCGTTTCACCGAACCAATGTTTCCTATCAGAGATAAAATCCCTTGATCACCTTTTTTACAAACCAAGGTATCCGCAATTTTACCTGAATTTATTGTTGGTTCATTAATAGAGAAAGTTACACGTCTACGGCATGCCTGATAAGAAGCCTCTCCTAAATAATAGCTTTCAGTTATAGGTGTACCGGTGTCCGGAATTCCAGAACCGGAAACTCCTACAGGATTAAAAACCTCATCAGTTCCTAAAACTACTCCTCCCTCTATTAAAGTATGCCATGTCCATGACGGGGTGTAGGTAGAACTAAATACAGGTACACTACTGGTTAAAGCGAAACTTCCAATCACGCCAATATTAAAAGTTGAAACTACTAAGTAATACGTATTTCCCGCAATTAGCGATTCTGTAACTTTAGACAAAGTTCCTGCACCAGAATCATCATCCCCCCTAAGAAAATTTATCTCTGGATTAGTTGGGTCAAAAGCATTTTGATATAAACTTAAATAGGTATCGCTGATTGAACCACCTGTAGTTTCAAATGCATATGAACCATTGGAAGGACTAACAAATGAAATTTCCGTGTAATAGCAAAGTTTACCAGAGGCAGAATAAATATTGCTATTATTACTACTCGAAGATCTATTGTAAGTGCTTCCCGTAACTACATCACCTTCAAAATATTTCGTGAGAATGGGGGAGGTTTTCAGTCCTTCGCCTGAGGGAACTGTACCGTTTTGGCAAACATTATATTCTCCAATTAGGGGAATCGGGCCTGTATTAACATCAACGCTTACTCTTTGAGCACCAGCATTACCACAGAGATCCTCTGAAATTGTAACAATATAATTGACAGTAATAGGTTCTTCTGTATTGTTAATTAAGACTTCATTTATAAATGCCCCAAAACCAGCTCCTGCTGTGTTACTGATTCCAGATACCAAGGGCCTAGTCCAGCTAAAAGTGGCGTTGATTGGTGCATTATTGGCAAGTGCCTCGTAATTAAAGGAGAGACCTGAGCAAATTGCTGGTGGTGTCACATTTGATGTCAAAAACGTTGTTATCGGGGTGAAATCTTCCGTAACTATTCTATCAGAACTGGAAATCCCGGTTGAAGCATCTTTACCCAAACCTCGCCGAGCAAATGCCCTTGATAAAGCACAAAAATATCTGCCATTAAATAAAGTGCTATCCGCTTTTAAAATGGCATCTCTAGCATCAATAAAACTTGGTGAACAGGCCTGCATTGCCAAGCCCTCATTTACAAGTTTTAAGGCAGCCAAATTCCCGCGATAGTCTATTACGCTGGCTGGTAGATCATAAATATTGTCAACAATTTGATTGTCCTCAAGTATTATTTCCCAAGTCATATCCCACAAAATGGTAGCCCAAATGGATCCTATTCCATGAGGTGATGTAAATTCCTCATTTGCTACCTGGCCATAGGTTACAATCGGATTCACATTTGCCATATCATAAGAATATGGATATGGCCGAATTCCATTACCATTTGTGGCTTCCTCTTTAAAATAGGTCCCAATACCTCTTGACAAATTAGCACTAGCCAAACTTGGTGAAAGAGATGACCAATCTGTAGTCATCATTAATGCCAAATAATCATTCCAACCAAAAAGTCCACTTTCAGTATTCCCGAGACAAGAAACAGTACTTGGCCCACCCGTTAGCCTTGAAGACCAACCACTCCCATATAAATGGGTAATAACACCATTGTCAAAACTACCATCGGGGTCGTATACAATCCCATCATCCCTTAAACTTATTTGCATACGCACGGTTCCGCCATCACTTGCAGTGCTAATGGAAGCGTCGTTTACAAAGTTACCATCTTGAGCTTCGGCAAAAATAGCATCACCTCCAGCTCCCCCTCTTTCAAGATTATCATTTTGAAAATTTCCTGCCGGTTCATCAAAACCGTATTTCCACAAAACGTCATGGAGCAGATTATTCCAGTAAAAAAGATTTGTAATGGCCGCATTCTGATTGACCTCTCCATTTTTTAATCCCTGTGTATAAGAATAATCAAAAATAAAATCAGTAGAAGATGGAGCGAAATCAGAAAGGACAGCAGTATTATCATTAGCTGTATCTTGATAAGCAACAACATTATTCCCTTTTGTATAATCGTAATTATCGAATACTCGCTCACCATAATGATGCCATCCGTTAGTATCTCCTGGTCCAGTGCCTGCGGGGGCAAATTTGGTATAAGGTGAAGTAACCAATGAAGAGGAACCATGGTTTGGGCTTTCTAACGGGTAATCAAAAACACGGTAGGTATTTGCAAATACCGTACTTACAGAATTATACATTTTCTTCCCTTCTTTCCTTGCTGATTTCCCTATTTCAGCATTAATTTGATTCGTGGATTCTCCAAATGGATAATGAAGCACATTGTCTTTTGTATCCAAAATTTCCCCACTTACGGCATCAATCTTAATTGACCAGTTGTGTTTATAACCTATTTGATAGATGCTGGCTTCCCATACCAAATGCAAGCCAGCGTTTCCTTTTTCATTGGATTCAAACCAAAATAATTTGACAACAACATTTTCTTCACTGAGTTGACCATCTGAAAAAACAACCTCCTTTAATACATCATCATTAAGAGATACAGAAGAAACTCTTTTCAATTGTTTACTAAGCTCTAAATTGACAGGAAGAGCGGCCTTCTGCAAAGCAACAGAAGGTGAAATAATGCTTTTCATATCAACCGAAGGTATTCTAGCCTTCAAATTCTTAATGCCACTGTTCGCGAGAAATAAAACTTCTCCATCTTTAGATGTTATGTTATACATCCCATTATAGACATCAATACCTTCGAACGTTTGTTTCAAATAAAGATGATTAAGACCAGAGGATGCCGAATAATATTGACTCGAAACTTTTAAGTTTTCTATTTCCTGGATACTGAGTTTCTGTTCATTCAAATGTTCTTTGAGATACTTTTTTGCTACTAAGACTTCATCTTGAGCCTGAACTGAATGAACTGTAAATAGAGCAACTATTAATAAGTAGCATAGATACGTCCCTTTCTTTTTCATGGGATTATAGAGTTTGTTTTCATAGGTTTTTATAAAAGTAAAACAATACTAATTACATTCAAAAAGCTAATTATCAACAACTTACTTTCCAGTAAGCCAAATACTGTTTTCTTTTTAGTTCAAAATCTTTTCCTTAATCCTAAAAACCTTTTTTTGTAAGCCAAAAGATGTAAGCCCTTAGCTTATAAAAGCCGAAGGCAAGCATTCCCAGTCCTTTTAGCTAATTTTGCAGCAGAACCAATATTAGTGCATGCTCTACCCAAAAAACATTGAAACTAAACTCGGCTTTCATACCATTAGAGACCTAGTTGCCGAACGTTGCGTAAGTGATTTGGGAAGGGCTTTTGTAGACAAAATTCGTTTTTCCGACAGCCATGCTTTAGTCAAAAAACTCATTGGTCAAACGGCCGAATTTAAACTGATCATGCAGCTTCATGGGGCTTTCCCTGAGCAAAATTACCTAGATGTAACGGATGCCTTACACAGTGCTCAAACGGAAGGATCGTATCTCTCAGAAGAGCTCTTTTTTGACATTAAATTATCGTTAAATACCATTCTCCAAATTCAACAATTCTTTGAGGAGAAAGAAATTCAATTCCCCCTTTTGGTAGAAATGGTAGAAGGTGCAATTTCTGAAGATTTAGATCTCGCCAAAATAGTCTCCGACATTGATGGCATTATAGACGAAAGGGGCATTGTGCGGGATAATGCCTCCACTGAGCTTTATGCTTTGCGTAAAAAGATATTATCAGAACAGAGTAATGTTCGCAAAACATTAGAACGCATCTATAAGATGGCTAAAAACTCTGGCTGGATAGGCGAAGACATGACCCTAACTGTTAGAAACGGCCGTTTGGTAATTCCTCTTCTATCTGAGCATAAACGTAAAATGAAGGGTTTTGTTCATGATGAGTCCGCCACAGGAAAAATGGCTTTTGTGGAGCCCTCGGAAGTACTGGAGTCCAATAATGAAATCCGAGATTTAGAGATAAAAGAGCGGAGAGAAATTATTAGAATTCTGCGGACTCTTACTTCGAGTATTAGACCATACATTGGCGATTTAAGAAGGGCATACTTCCTTCTTGGCATAGTTGATTTCATTAGAGCAAAAGCCAAACTAGCTTTGGAATTAGATGCCACCGCTCCCCTACTGGTTAATGAACGACTTATGGAATGGGCGAATGCAAAACATCCTATTCTTTATCTAGCTCATGAAAAATTAGGCAAACCCACCATTCCGCTTCGTGTAGAACTGGATGACGAAAACAGGATTTTAATAGTCTCCGGGCCCAATGCTGGAGGGAAGTCTGTGATGCTAAAAACCATTGGCCTCATACAGTATATGGCTCAGTGTGGCTTTTTAGTTCCTGTTTCTCCAGATTCTAAAATGGGGATTTTTAAGAGCATTTTTATTGATATCGGCGATGAACAAAGTATTGAAAACGACTTAAGTACATACAGTTCGCATCTGACTAACATGAACTTTTTTTTAAATAACGCCAATAAACATACCCTCTTTTTAATAGATGAGTTTGGGACGGGTACAGAACCTAATCTTGGCGGAGCTATTGCAGAAACACTTCTAGAGAACTTCGTAAAATCCCAGGCTAAGGGCGTTATCAATACCCATTATACGAACCTAAAAATCTTCGCTGATAAAAACAGAGGCTTGCAAAATGGTGCCATGAAATTTGATGGCGAAAAACTAGAGCCCCTCTATATATTAGAAATGGGCAAGCCCGGTAGTTCTTTTGCTCTAGAAGTGGCTAGCAAAATTGGCCTTCCTTCTTTTATTACAAAACGAGCCAAAAAGAAGCTAGGAACGCAGCAGGCTGATTTTGAGAAAATGCTCAAAGAACTGGAAATAGAGAAAAAAGTCTTCGCTGATAAAAATATTGAATTTACTTCTCAAAACAACCTTTTGAAAAGTAAAATTGATCAGTACAATGGGCTTAAAGACTTCTTAGATGGCGAGCAAAAAAGGATTATCAATGACGCCAAAGCTGAGGCCAAAAGGCTTCTGAAAGAAAGTAATAAAGCAATAGAAACGGCTATTAGAGAAATTAAAGAAAACAAGGCCGATAAAGTAAAGACACAAACTATTAGAAAGAAACTTGAGGTTTTGAAAGAGGAACTTGTGCCAGAAGAACCTGCACCAATAACTCCAAAAGACATTTGGACCTCAGAAAAAGGAGACATCAAAGTAGGTTCTTTTGTAAAGATTAAAGGGCAAGAGACCATTGCCGAAGTAATTGCAATAAAGGGAAAAGATTTAGAGGTGGCTATAGGCCAGTTACGTTCCAAAGTAAAGGTCAATAGATTAGAAAAAGTTAGCAAAAAGGAATTCAAGACCGCCACAAAAGAATCTCCTAGAGCCAAAATAACAGGCGTAGACATGAGCGAAAAAATGGCCAATTTTAGCTTTAACCTAGACATAAGAGGGAAAAGAATGGAGGAAGCCATGCAAGAACTGGATAATCTCATGGACGACGCCATCATGCTGGGCTACAATGAACTACGTGTAGTTCATGGAAAAGGAGACGGTATTTTAAGGAATTTGGTAAGAACTCACTTAAAAGAATATAAGCAAGTTAAAGGTTTTAAAGATGAACATGCAGACCGTGGCGGGCATGGTGTTTCTCTGATAACTTTGTTTTAAATCATATGAGCAAGCGTATTAAAGATTCGGAAATAGAGGACTTCTGGGATTGGTTCGAAGAGAAAGAAGAAGCTTTTAGAGTGTTGCTTTACAGAGGCACTGAGGCAGAGCAAAAGCAATTAAAAAACGACTTTGACGAAAAGGTTTTGTCTTTTGGGCATTTTACTTGGGAGTTAAACACTGGAAAAGAAAAAAGTTATGAATTTGTAATCTCACCCAATAGAGAATTTGAGCTACTTCAAATTTCTAAGAAAATAATGGCCGAAGCTCCAGACTTAGAACATTGGAAATTTGGTTATGCCAAACAAAAGGTTAAGTCCATTGAACCTTTTAAAATTTATGACGAATCCTTAGACCCACATCTTATCAATACGGGTTCTTGGTTATTCAAATCTCAAGGAAGTACTTATAAAATCTACGCCCCTTCCCTTCCTAAAATGGATAGCGAAACAGAAGAACATGTCTTAGATCTAGTTGCGACAGCTGCTTTAGGTGAAGAATATAGGATTTTGAATATCACTAAAATAGAAAGAGTAAAAGAAACTGATGAAGGTTTTTCTGCCTTTTAGTTCTCTCTCATTTGCAATGTTTTAATACCAAAAGTATGGTCTGGATTTTCTTTGATAAGCATGTAAATCAGAAACTCCCGATTGCGACTCTTATAGCTTCCTACGGAGTAGCGAAGCGTTTCTGAAGTGTTACCCTGATACACATAATCAAATTCCACGGGTGGATTGGTTTTAAAGAATGAAGACAGAATAAAACCCGCTCTTTCTTTAGATATTTTGGCAAATTCTATTTTCTCTGAATCTATTACCAACTCTAGCTCTGAGGCTAAGAGTGTACTCAATAAGGTGGCATTGCCCCGATTAAAGGAAGTCTCTATCAAGTCTGCAATCTCATTAAGTGTGCTCGTTCCTTTCGTACTATATTTTGTAAAGGCCTGCGAGCTTGTCAAAAAAAGACAAAAAAGAAGGGTGTAAATGTATCTCATAGACGTTAAATCAAGATGTTAAACTCTCTTATTTATTGATTAAATTTGCATAAACTGTGCCAAGAAAAGGAACTGCCCAGAAGATTATGGAAGATATTAAAGAAGTACAACTATTACTTAACGCTGAACAGACTAAACAGAAAATCCGGAGGATGGCCTTTCAAATTTATGAAGACAATTTCAAGGAGAAAAAGCTTGTTATTGCTGGAATAAACGGCGAAGGCTTCTATTTAGCCCAAGCCATAGTAGAAAACCTAATGGAGATAAGCGACAAAGAAATCTTTCTTGCTAAAATCATATTGGACAAATCTGCCGACAGTCAACCAGACATTACCATAGAATGTGAAATAGATACTTTTAGAAAGAAAACGGTCATACTTGTAGACGATGTTTTAAATACGGGAAAAACGGTGGCCTTCAGTTTAAGGCCTTTTATGTCTATTCCTCTTAAAAAGCTACAGGTGGCCGTTTTAGTAGATAGAGACTATCTCCTTTTCCCTATTAAAGCAGATTATGTAGGTTATGACCTTTCCACTACCTTAAATGACCACGTAAAAGTTATCTTAAGTGACATGAAAAAGTATGGAGTGTATTTGTATTGATCATTAGTCTCTTTCATAAAGTATATTCTTAAGTAACTGACAATCATAAATAACATTCGCAGATCGTGCCTTCGAAGCCCTCAAGCACCGGGTAAATTGCAATTAATATCGTAGGATTTGCGTCAGAATCCTCAGGTCATTGAGGCTCTAAAATGACCATCTACTAAGACTCTCAATGTAACTACTTATCAACTTTAGCTCTCAAATAGAAATCTACTAAGACCAGTGCAGCCATCGCTTCTACTATCGGCACCGCCCTTGGCAGTACGCATGGGTCGTGACGCCCCTTCCCAGAGACTGTTACGGCCTCGCCAGCTGCGTTTACGCTGTCTTGGTCTTTCATGATGGTAGCCGTAGGTTTAAAGGCCACGTTGAAATAAATATCTTCGCCACTGCTTATGCCTCCCAAAATACCTCCTGCGTGATTGGTCTTGGTAGCGACATTACCATTTTTATCAATTATGAATTCATCATTATGCTCTGAACCATATAGCTTTACGCCTTCAAAACCACTTCCGTATTCAAAACCTTTTACGGCATTAATACTTAACATTGCTTTGCCTAGTTCTGCATGTAGTTTATCAAAAACCGGCTCACCCCAGCCAACGGGAACACCCTTGGCCACGCAGGTCACTACACCACCTATGGAATCTCCTTTTTTGCGAGTTTCGTCTATGTAATCAAACATCTGCTGAGCCATATCTGCATCAGGACAGCGGACGGCATTATCATACCTCGTTGCCAAGTCCAATTCTTGATACGGTTTATCTAATTTGAGCTTTCCTACTTGATTTACATAGGCCGCTATTTCTATGCCCATTTCGCTCAAAATAATCTTTGCGATAGCTCCAGCAGCTACCCTAGCAGCTGTTTCTCTTGCCGAACTTCTTCCTCCTCCTCTATAATCTCTATTGCCATATTTTACGGCATAAGTGTAATCTGCGTGAGAAGGTCTAAATTTATCTGCTATGTGTCCGTAGTCCTTGCTTCGCTGATCTTCATTATGAATCACCAAAGCGATTGGCGTGCCTGTAGTTTTTCCTTCAAACACACCTGAAAGAACCTCAAAGCTATCGGCTTCTTTTCTTTGTGTCGTTATCCTAGATTGGCCAGGCTTTCTTTTATCCAATTCATCTTGAATAAAGGCCTCATCAAAATTGACGCCTGAAGGGCAGCCATCTATCACGACGCCTATAGCCTTACCATGTGACTCTCCAAAAGTAGAAATAGTGAAAATTTTGCCGTAAGTGCTACCCATTTTTTGTGGTTTACTGGTGTCGTTTTTTTCTTTTAAAATCAAAAATAAAGATCATTCCTCCCAACATCAAGAAAAGGAGAATATTGGACCCTATTTTTACAATTTTTCGATAATTAATACTTTTCTCGCTCACGCTCAAATTTTCTAAGTCATCGTAAACGCCTCTTGAATTGGCCGAATAAGTTTCTATAGTTGGCCCGGAGACTAACAGACTTTGTTGAGCTCTTAAAGTATCGTAGTTTTTCTTGATAGTATTAAAATAAATCCACTGAAAGTAGTCTCCAAAATTATAGTAGCCAGAATCTTTCGGAAAAACTTTGAATGTAAATGTACGTTCTCCCATTTCAGCACCATCTATCTGTTTATCAAAAGATTGCGGAGGATAAAAATCAAATTTTTTGGTATTCCCTGGTTTATCAAAAAGTAACGTTTTGATATTCCCCTCACCTTCAATACTTAGGGCATAATTTAGGATTTTCCCTGTTTTGGCTGCACCAATTTTACTGATTTCTTTGAGTCTAAAGTTGCCAACAGCCACCTTGTTTTTTAAGGGATGTTCTGGTAATTCGGCCACATTAATGACAAACGGACGTGAACTAAATGGCCTCACTTCCACTTCTTGAGTGCTATCGGCCAAAATTTTAATCAAATCCATGTTTAACCTAACAGATGGCAGTGATATGTCTTGACTGCTTAAAGGGTAATATATACCCTCATAAAACTTATAGCGAATATATTTTTTTCCGTTTCTAACGGCGGGCTCTGGACTTATTACTTCAATTTTCCTTCTACTTTCTAGGCAGTTTTCTGGTTTCAACCTAGTGACCATTGATTCTATTTGAGAAGCCATATTTTTAGGAAATTCCCACAATGCTGTGTTTTCTTCAGACACATAAAAGGCTAGATTTAAACGAAAACCTTCTCCTACTACTATCTTCTGTTTATTAACAAACAAAAACAACAGAGCACGTTCATTACTTAAGGTATCAATAAAGTCGGCTTCCTCAGAATCATTATTATTGCTTATAGTAATTTCTCCTTTGGGTAATGCAATGTTTTCTCCATTTACCAAAAAAACAAATTCTGGCAAATCAAAAGTCCCCCATTCTATCGCTGTATAGTTTTGGGTGATGATATGCTGCAATACCTTCTTATCATTAATTTTCACTTTAGCGTGAGAAACAGATTTTCCTTCTTTTCGTAGTCCCTCTATCTCTGGGAAGTCTTCAACATTAGAATTAGGGTTTTTCCTAACCGTGATTTTTATGCTGTATGAATCTCCTACCTGAAGTACTTCTGGCCCTAGTTCCACGCTTATATCAGATCGCTCTTGGCTGTAAGAACCAAAAGATAGTACGGTCACCAGAAAAGTCAGAAGCAGTCGCATAGCCGCAAAATTAGTAAAAGGCTTAAGTTTCCTTTACATTAAGGTGGTTTTCTTAGGATACATGACCGGTTAATTAAATTTCTAGTTTTATCCGTCCTGTTCAAAACAAGAATAAACAAAATGACATTCAAAAATATATTCTTCCTCTTTTTCTTCCTTTTGAGCTTTACAGCAGATGGGCAATGGCAAATACTGCAAACGGGCACTGAAGCTTCGTTTCGCTCGCTAGAGGTGCTTAGTAAAACTACCGTATGGGCAGGTGGCTCAGATAACACCATTTTGTATACTAAAAAGGGCGGAAAGCTTTGGCAATCCTTTAAAGTAGGACTTCCTTCGAAATTAGATTTTAGAGCCATAAAAGCTATTAATGCCAAAACTGTAGTGATAGTAAGTGCTGGACTTGCGGAAGAAGGTGCTGCCAAAATTTTCAGGACAGAAAATGCCGGAAAAAATTGGATAATGACTTTTGAAACCAAAGAGAAAGGTGTCTTTTTAGATGGGATTGCTTTTTTTGATGAATTACATGGTTTGGTCATCGGTGATCCTATTAAAAACCAACCATACATCCTAGAAACCAAAGATGGAGGAATCTCATGGCAAAGAATGTCTCCTGAAGTTTTACCTCAAATGATAGCTGGTGAAGCCTCTTTTGCCGCTAGTAATAGCGGAATCGTAACTCATGGAGATGATGTTTGGTATGCTTTACAAAGCCGCATTTTTCACTCTTTTGATAGAGGCCAAAACTGGGAAGTACTGGATTCTGGACTTCCAAGTGGCCCGACAAATGGCATATTTGGCATTCGGTTTTTATCAAAAAATGAAGGCTTTATTGTAGGCGGAGATTATATCGATGAATCATACAAACAGATAAACTTAGCTCTTACGCCTGACGGAGGGAAGAGTTGGGAAATGAAAGAAGTACCGCATCAAGGTTTAAAAGAATGTTTGGTTTATACCGAAGGGAAACTCTTGGTGGTGGGCACATCGGGCACATCTTTCTCCACTGATTCAGGCCAATCGTGGCAAGCCTTAGACAAAGAGTCATTCCATGTGGTTTCTTGCTCTGGAAAAACCTGTTTTGCAATTGGCGGGAAAGGCCATATGGGCAAAATGAATAGTGCTGATTTAAAATAGATATAGTGTTCTAAATAACCTTCCCAATTAGTTGCCTTTCATGTTACCCAACACCTCCATGAGCTCTTTCGGATCTTCACTAAAAGTATCCTTAAATAGAAAAACTAGCAAGAAAAAAAATGCGACTAGCTCAATGAAAATCAATAATTGGGTTTTCGAGGTTTTCTGAATCTCTTGCCTATCTGCTATTTTACAAACTTCCCCTGGGCACTGTTGAACCTTTCCCTTATTAATAATTATACGTTAGGGTTTATCTAAAAGCATTTCTTAAGCAAACTTACTGACAAGACCCACGGGGTCTCTACATACTAAAAGCTTCACTAGTCTTTTTAAAAGAACTTCTATCTCTCATTATTAGCATCCACAAGCAAATACCAAACTCTCCAACCATACCAGGAATACCAATAAAGTTTGACAATGTGCTGTCATAAAAGTTATCCATAAAAATAGGCCCTACAACTCTACCAGATAACCAAAACAGCCAAGTATAAGAAAAGCACCTGGAGGCTTAGGGAGGAACCCAGATCTAAAAACCAAATAACCAAAAGGAAACAACCAAAGTCCCCAGAAAACTGAATTCACCAAAATACCGTTTCCATAAGACTCAAAATGGTGCATAATTTGGGTTTTCACATTTCCGCTTATTAAATACTGAGACTTATTCAAGAGCTTCAAAATATCTAATTTATGCGTCATGTTTGAAAACGAAAGTCCAA
>JBLHOT010000058.1:0-22559 GCA_047623945.1 Arcticibacterium sp.
CTAAGAAATCAACCAAATCTTGTTTTTTAAAAAGAACTCTGTGAGGCGTAATTCTATGTTCTGGAAGTTCGCTTCGTATTTTTTCAAAAGTAGGCTTGGATATTTTTAAATATTTCACAGCCTCCGAGTATGTCAAGTATTCGCTATTTAATTCTTTTCCGGAATTTGAGAATTGGCTATTTACTCTTGCCAGATTTGTATTAAGGCAATCTTGTATTATTTCAACTAATTCTTGCTTGTCTAGGAATTCTATGGCGTTCTTCATATTTGCTTTTTTTACAAATTAATAGAAAGCAAAACTTACGAATGTGTCTTTTGTGTAAAACGCGTATTTTTGGGTAAATTTGATACAAGTTATTTAATCCCAAAGCTTCATAGCTTCCATTTTATCATTATTGTTAAGCTGAATATACTTCTGGAAGGATTTTAGTTCTTTATGTCCAGTAATAGACTGTATTACCGGTGTAGGTATCCCTTTTAGTATAGAGAGAGTGATAAATGTTCTTCTTCCTACATGAGAACTAAGCAGTTTATATCTCGGCACAAAAGACTCTTTACGTTCTCCTGCTTTAAAGGTCACCACTTGTGCCACCTCATTAATACCTACAATTTGACCTATTTCTTTTAGGTAGTCATTTATCTTTTGGCCTGATATTTTGGGTAATCGGTAATTGTATTTTTCAAGAATTCTTTGGGCATGGCTCGTTAATGGTATCCCTGAGTTTTGACTTGTCTTAATAATATTTAAATAAATAAAACCATTTTTCACATTGGCTTTTGTAAGGTTGACGACATCAGAAATTCTTAGACCTGTTACGCAGGCCAAAATGAATAGATCTCTTACCTTATCAAGTCGTTTATTGTCAGAAAAATCATAATTCAATATCATATTTAGTTCTTCCTGAGTGAGGGCAATTTTAGTAGAAGAATGTTCTTCCAGCATTTTAAATTTTGAAAGGTGGGCTATATCATAGGCCTCATAATTTGAACAGTACCGGAGAAAAGTTTTTAGGGTTTTAAGTCGTTTATTTACGGTACTATTTCTTTGGTTCTTATAATCAATAAGCCAATTTCTGAAACCAGTGTAAAATCCAAAATCTATTGATTCTAATTCGAAATTTTTACCTTTTTTAAACTCCATCACTTGATTCTTAACAACGTGATACTGCTTTATAGTAGCCGCTGTGAATTCGCGTTGTTGCTCATCAATGAATCTTTCAAACCAATATAGAAATTGACTTTCATTCTCGTTTTTTGGTTTGAGTTCTTCAGTAATACAACCAAAAGTTACCTTTCCATTTTCTATGATTTTTTTGAAAATGATGTCTTTGATTGCTTGATGCCTTTGGTCTAGAATGATATTAGTTTTGACATGATCATGGGAACCAATTGATTTCTTTACCTTCTGATTTTTATCATCCCATAATTTCGGATTTACTTTTACACCCGTTGGGTAAAGTTTAACTCTTCTATCAATACATACTTGAACATAGATGGAAAGCTCATTTTCTCTTCCTTTTTTATCTGGTCTAAGCTTTAGTTTAGTGGTTGCCATTTGTTTTAATGTTTACTATGTAAATATACAAAGTGTAATAGCAGGTGTAATAGCAAAATACGATAAAATAAGTAAAAATAAATTTAACCAACTTCACAAAAGACTTATATTCAGTGCATTTAAATAAAATACAGGCAAATACAATACAATAGGTTCGATTTCTGTCGGGGCTACTTTACATATAACAAACTTATAATGTGTTTTTAACATAAGGTTACTGCCTATTGGCACAGCTAGTGTAACAGCTTTTCCTCTTGTGCTATTAACGAGCCATATTTGTGGCATCTTTTTTCAGAATGGGCAGCGTTCAAGCAAAGAAAGCCATTCAAGCCTATTAGACGTTTGACTCTTAAAAACTAACTATAACAAAGAGTTTTTCTTCAAATTACAGAATTATCTCCTTGGTATCTTACTTCATTTATCAAGAAAAATATTTCATATGTAACCCATTTAGGCATTTCATGTACCTTGAATCTAAAAAAAAGATTCAAAATATGATATTCCCTCAGGATAAAACTATGTTAAAAAGTAGATGAATATTATTATTTATTACTGATTAAAGTTTGAATATCCATATGAAAAATATGAAAAAACTATTACTTATATGTTCGGCACTGGCTATGTTATTTCAGAGCCAAAGAGCCCAGGCTCAAGTAAGCAATGATAATACAATTAACATGCAAGCCGTACTCGTGGCGGGTTGGGGTAAAATAAGTGCTGAGACCGCCGGTGGAGGATCAAACCCCACCTTTATTGGTAAAATAGCCAATGACACTGATGATACTGGTACGCTTTTGTTAAATACCGCATACAGCACTAGTCATTTGACGATTTTGAATTCTGGCGTGGCTAAGATTGCAAACCCTGCAACACTTATTGATGAATGGGGCCCAGATTATAATTCAAGTATGGGTGTTATAATCGGTAGTACTTCAAACAGGTTTGACTTTTCTGTAATGAGCTGGGAAACAGATTTCTATCGTGAAGATGGGCAGGCCAGATATCAGTTAATAAATTGTGGAGCGGATTATTGTACCGATGATAATCCAGGGTCGGACTATTCGATTAGGACTCCTAAGTCCTATGCTAGTTCTTCTGAATGGTATCCAGAAGAACGTACTATTAACAACGGCTCTAAATATGAAATGAAGCTTGCATGGCGGTATGAAAAAGGGAACAGTGGTTATGATGCTCTAGATTTTGGCGATCTTAGCAACGTATCTGGTCAACGCACTCATGTAAATTCAAATAAACAGCCTTCTGGAGCAAGTCCGAGTCTATTTTATAGTGATTACTGGGGAACCACATTTCCAGGAACTCAGTCATTTACGGCAGGTAAAGACGTTACCTATGAATTTGAAATTTCCAATGCTAAAACTGTTGTTATTACCACAGACTTCGCCGAGACTGACTTTGATACGCATATCCACCTTATTTCATTGGCAGAAGATGCCACTACGTATTCATATATAGTGGGCGATGATGATGGTGGATCGGGAACAAAATCTATTATTACAAGAGACCTTTGTCCTGGAGATTATGCAGTGGTAGTGGAAGGGCATTATTCATCTAGCCAAGGAGATTTTAAAATTGGTATTCAGGCATCGAATCGTTTACCAAACCCAGGTACTGTAACGGCTTCTGGAGGAAGTCTCATATCCTCAAAAACCATTTGTCCTAATACAGCCATTGGTATTCTGTACGGCTGGGTCGCTGGTACGGCAGTTTGCGGTGGAAGCTTAAACTACCAGTGGCAAAAAAGTACTAATAATGGGGGATGGACTAATATCTCAGGTGCCACTAGTACAAGTTTATCTTCAACAGGTAATATCGGAGGTTCTCCGTCCGTTCGGTTCCGTAGAGCTGTCAGCGAGGGGGCAAGTGGCAACACCGCATATAGCAATATCATAACTGTGACTCCTTATGTAGTATCTGCCACCTCGGCTGGAGGCATCACTGGTGGAGGAAATATTCCATATTTTCAAGAAGTGGTCTCTACTGTTAGTTCTACAGCAACAGGAGCTGGTTCGCCAGGGATAAGTTATAGTTGGTACCAAAGCATTGATAATGGTTTAACTTGGAAATCTGCCAGTCCTAATCAGGTTACGACAAATTTTAATGTCCCGAGTGTAAGTAATATGGGCTTAACTGGGCCAGAGGAAATAAACTTAACTTCCATTCAATACAAAAGAAGAACAACGAGCACATGTAATGATGCCGTTTTTGTTGAAACCACACCCGAAACCTTTAATGTGATACAAGCCAACGGCCGAATTCAAGGGACAGTTTTTGACAGAAATGGAGCAAGCCCGGGTCCAAACGGCATCAAGGTTTATGCACTTAGAACTACTACTGTAGAAGGTGGTATTGTTGATAAATTAGACTCCTCAATCACTACCAATGGAGGTCAATTTAATATCCCGAATCTTTATTATGGTAGGAAAGATATAGGGTCTACAGACCAAGCAACGTATGTGGTAACGCCTTATAAAGAGCTCCATGGTTTTGACCCAGAAAATCAGACTGTGGTGCTTGACAAAGATAATTTTGATAGAACACTTACTTTTAAAGACACTACGGGTTATCTCATCAAAGGATTTGTGACCCAAGAGTGTCCAGATTGTGATGGAGCTACCTTGGCTGAGAATACAGACTTCTTAAAGTCGGTGTCACTGAAGATTGATGGTACGGCCCTAGGTGATTCCACAGGTATCACTGGCCAATACGCCCTCATTAGAGAAGATGTAGGTACCTATGCTATAAAACCAGAATTTGAGACCCATCAGTTTGACCCTGTGCAGCAGTCTGTATCTGTAGGAACCAATAGCGTGATTGTAGAAGGAATTAACTTTAGAGATACCACTACGCATGTTATTTCTGGAAACGTGGTTTTGGACACCACTGGTTGCCCTCAAACGGAGCTTGGAGAAGTAGAAATCACGTTTACCAAAATCTTAGATCCAGGAAAAGGAATCACCCGTATAAAACGAACCATTACTACCAATAGTCAGGGATATTATTCAGTAAGGCTTCCGGCTGGAAAATACAGAGCAGAGGTGCAGAATATTAATAATGTACCTAGTGGCAAAGGCTTAGTGGCTGGTGAAATGCTATCTTTTCTGAATGCATACCCAGACTCTATAAGAGTAAGAGACATTACCAATAAGGATACCACAATGAGCTTTGTGTACTATGAAGCACCACAAATAAGAGTGATCGGTCTTAATCCGCCACCATGCGACTCTACCACCAATCCTTGGGAAGAATATACCATTTTTGAGCAAGGCGTACCTAAACCATTCACAGTAGCCATTTATAGAGGAGACCCTCTTAAGAATTGTCTGGCACTTTCAGACACCCTAAAAATGGCCACCAACATTCAGGTGGAGGCCGGAGATGAAAAGATAGATACGCTGGTCCAAAATGGTACCATCAGTTTATCTCTTATAGGAGGCGAGCCCAATACGGTGCCACCAGATTATCTAAAAACACTATCTTTTGCATTTAAAGATAGATGGGGGCGGTCTGCTACAAATGTGGTGCTCAAACCTATCGTAACGGGCATCAGGGCCAGTACAGGTAGTTTTTTAACTGTTTCGCCAGAAATCCCTTTCTTAATTTTAAGAGACCCACCAGGAGATTTAAGTAGTAGTTTCTTAGAGAGTAACAGTACTATAGAAACAGCGAGTTCTTATGAATTTGGTGATGCTACTGAAATAGGTACTTGGGTAGAAGCCAAAGTGGGTGCTAAGTTTGAGGCTGGAATTGGCTTTTCTACAGAGTCTGAATTTTACGGTTCACTAGGCGGTAGTCTAAGTGCCACCAAGAGTAATAAAAATGCTAAAGAGGTAATAGAAACCATTAGCAATACTACTAAATTTAGTACCGACGATGGTACCTCATCTGGTATTGTAGGTGAAAGCGGAGATGTATTTGTGGGTGCTGCACTTAATCTTAAATACTCTAAAGTCTTAGAGGTCATTTATGACGCAGATAGCTGTTTGTTTAAAACCAAGAAGTCATTTATGATGGCAGATAGTGGTTTTGCTACTACTTATGTGTACACAGAGAGTCACATCAAAAATACGCTATTACCAATTCTTAGAGATGCCCGAAACCTGGAACCAAATCAAGCCAAGAAAGATAGTGCCAGTAATCAAATAAAGGTCTGGGAGCAAACGCTTCAACGAAATCAAGACTTGAAGAAAGCCTCGATTTTTGATAAAAACTATTCTTTTGATGGAGCAGCCGGCCCTATTGAAGAAAGTATTACAACTAGCTCTTCCGCATCCATCAATATAGAGTTTGACCTAGAGCTTGACGCTAATCTGGCCATAGAACTAGGCATGGAAGTAGGCGGAAGCGGCCTAAAAGGCGGAAGTAATGTGAGGATGAGGAAGACTATTGGAAATTCCAAAACCAACACCGCTTTAGTATCTACCACGGCAGGCTTCAAATTGGATGACGATGATGCGGGTGATTACTTCTCTATCAATGTAAAAAAAGACCCTGTCTATAATACGCCTGTTTTTGAATTGGCAGCGGGTACGTCCAGTTGCCCTCTTGAAGTAGGTACGATGCCTAGAGATAGGATGGAATTTTTTGTGCCAAATCCTATTCTTGAAAATGTTCCAGCCGACCAAAAAGCTACATTCCAAATAAAACTGGCAAACAGCAGTGAATCAGAAGAGGATAGAACGTATTACGTCAGTTATGTTCAAGGAAGTGCAGATGGTACCATTGTAGATATTGAAGGGAATCCTTCTGCTATACCTGTACCCTTTATTAATATGCCATATAATACCACAAACACGCTTTTTGCAGGTGTTTTGAAACAACCTTCCTCCAATGTATTCACGTACAATGATATTCGTTTCCGAGTGTTTGACGGCTGTAACGGACCTTCATCCAATGTCTTCGATATCGTGAAAGAAGTCTCAGTTTTTGCAAATTTCGTGAATCCATGTAGTCCTATCAATTTAGCCTTTCCTGTGGATAATTTCGAGATAAATAAGAATGACATCACCATTAAGTTTGACCAGTATGTGTATGCTCAGGCTTTTGATTTTATAGCTTTCCAATGGGCTCTTAAAGGCTCTAACATCTGGAACACTGCCGTAGAATATACCAAAGCAGAAATTGATAATAGCACGGCAGGGCACCAAAGGAGCTTGAATATTGCGGCATTGCCAGAGGGCGAATTTAAGTTTAGAGCTAGACTTAAATGTGGTGTAAACACTGTTTATTCTAAGACAAATCGTGGAGTTATAGACCGCAAAGGTCCGCAGCTTTTTGGAGACTTTGAGCCTGTAGATAAAAATTATGTCTTGGGTGATGTTATCTCTGCTACGTTTAGTGAGGATTTGAAATGCCAGAATTTTGAACAAACAGACTTTACGCTCAAGAAAGCATCTGATAATACTGACATTCCAGCAGTATTAGGCTGCTATCAAAACCAAGTGATAATAAGCCCAAACAGTTCTCTCATTCCGTTAGTAGGCGAAAAACTACTGGTTACGCTAACAGGGGTGACAGATAAGTATGGTAATGAAAACACAGAAACGTTTAATTGGTATTTCGGTGTAGGTACAACACCTGTTTCTGCATCACCGTATACGGTTTCTGTAGCTGCTTCTAGTAACCAAATAGCCGAGAATTCGCCAGACTCTGTGGCCGTAACATTTACTGTTTCACAGGCCAAAAACTATGATAACGTAATTTACTATAACCTTGGAGGAAGTGCGGTGCTAGAAGGGGATTATAGTTCAGATAGTGCTAATCTTACATTAGGATACCAAGGCTCGGTGACCATAGATTCCAATGAAGTTTCAAAGACCATTTACATCAAGCCAATGAACGACCCAGACGTGGAGGCCAATGAGGTTATACAAATACAACTATCACCCACAGGAGAGTACGGACTGGCGGCTAATAATGCTGAAACCATCACTATACTAAATGATGATGTGTTGGCTACCGACTGCGACAATAATGGCATTCCATTTACCTTATCAAATAATAATGGTGGCGGCACGGGCATTATCCCAGGCACCTATCATAAACTCATTTTAAACTCAGATGGAATGGTAGACGCACCTACCACGGTGGTATTTAAAGGTGAACGATCCATTACGCTAAACCCTGGTTTTAGTATAGAAAGTGGCTCTGTATTTGCAGCTATTTTAGAGGATTGCCCTGAGGGGAATGAGATATCAGGAGATATTATAAATAATGTGGAAGTGGCTGAAGCACCTAAGTCTAGTGCGGTAGTAAGCTTTGAGGAATATAGCGTACAAGAATTAAACGAGGACGGTAAAATAGTCTTACAGTTTGCAGGAGCTTCCGAATTTGGAATTACAGCAATGCTATATGACCACACTACCCATCCTGTTTTAGATTCTGGCGTTCTTACTATAGAAAAAGGAATGGGCGAAGAAACGGTAACGATAGATACCACAAACCTAGTGGCTGGTGTATACCACCTAAAGATGGAAAGAGAAGGAAGAACCTTATTCCACAGTTTTGTGATACAGAATAGTCTATAGGAAACATAGAGGCTGTCTCAAAAGCACGAGATAGCCTCTTTTTATTCGGGCTCCTATCTGAGAAAGTTTTCAAATATGCGTTTCTCTGAGCTCACTTTTTATTTTTGAGAGATCTTCCTAGACTAGTTGAAATGGAAGTACAAAAAAAGCAAATCATAAAGCTGGTGAAAGGCATCCAAGATCAGCGTATAGACGATGACGTTGTCTCTAATGAGATGACTGCCATGGCCAAGTAAATTGATCACCATTTCCAGAGAACTCTTAAGAGAATAGATAGGGCTCAGGCGGAGCATTGAGCTATATTCTATAGCATTTATTACCACACCTACGAACTGCCAAAAAAAGGAATTTCTGGTCTCCAGTGGCCTTGATTAATCCTTAATCTCCTTCTAAATAATCAGACCTAATTTAAACCGCGATTTCTATTAAAGATGACAGGCTAGGCGATATCTAAAATTACGGACTTTGCAAATCCTGCCTACACTGTTTTTCCGACTTAACTACGGATAAATATTTCATTCCCGCGAATATTATCGACCTGAAAACGTAAAATTGCAATCCATATATAACCTTGTTCCTTAAGGAAGAATATCGTTGTTTTTTAGGCATTTATTTCCTAATATCGGCATAAAAGAGGCAGAATTGCACAGGATTTTGAGGCCAAAACTTAAATTTTTTCAAGAAGTCAGGGTGTTTTTTGAAAAATAAATTGCCGTTTGAGAGCTTTTGACTCATACTTTTAAAAGTGTCTACTTTTTGTCCCCGCTAAAAATCGTCCTAAACTTGGTGGTTTGCTATATTGATTTTGAACGAATGACCAAACTCAATTTTATAGCCATGAACCAACCTAAAATTTTACAAACCACCAAGCACCATATGATTACCCATATGGAAGCATCCGCCAATTATACCATTCTAAATATGAAAGATGGGCGAAAGCTTATTTCTGCCTATAGCCTCAAAGTTTTTGAGGGACTTCTTAGCGGTACTGCCTTCGTAAGGATAAGCAGAGCCTACCTAGTCAATAGGTCTTTTATAGCCAGCACCCTGGAGCGGGATAATGGCTATTACTTTCAATTAAAAAATAAGGAGGAGATTCTAATTCCTCGCCGAAGAAGAACAGAGGTCTTAGATCAATATAACGAACCATCTAACACTCTTAAGACGGAAAAGAAACCATCTAAACAAATGCCTCTGATTCCTATAGAAAAGTAAATGAGGCCAATCTCAATTTTGACCATAAAAACTATAAAAAGAAATCTATTAACGTAAATCTTAGAATCATGAAAAAACAATTACAATTCCTAGTAGTTTTATTACTTGGATTATTTGCTAGCCAGGAAGTGCTAGCACAATCAAGACCATTTAGTAATAAATTCTTTTTTACTACTATAAATGAAAACCCACTTCCATGGAAGGCTTATACCAGTATCCGTACTAAAGTAAGTGATGAAACGCCCAAAGGCAGGTCATTCTTTTTCGAAGGAAGGCCAAGTATGGAGGAAGTAGATAGAGCGGTATTTCCATTTAAAGGGACTAATACTTTAGCGGGACAATTTTTCAGTACCTCTGTTTCTGTACCTGGAAACGGGATAAGCCCTACCATTCCATTTATAGTGGACTATGGGTACGACAACCAAGAAGACGACAGAAGATTTAATTACCAAAAGGTCACGGTGGCATTTGGAGATTATGAGGAGAAAGAAACACCGGAAAAATCGCTAACTCGTAATGATGTTGTTTGGGATTGTAATGGCCTCACAAAACGGAATTGTAGAGTACGTCAATCTCAAAGTTTTAATTTTGTTAGAACAGCCGTTTGGACAAATGCAGATCACAGTTATGCGAAGTCCATTATTGTGAGGTATTATATGAATGACAAAGTGGATAAGACCTTAATTCTACCCGTTGTTATTCGTGGAAATTTCAATGAATATCTAAGTACAGGTCCAGGACCTATAGAACTCTATACCATATTAAGGTCAATGCCCGGCGATGAAAGTGTTACATTTTTGGAGGAGAGTAAAACCGTTTCCAGCGAAGTAACCATGGGTTTAAGTGAATCCAATTCAAATTCTTCTACCATCTCGGCTAGTGTAAGTGCAGGGTTTAGTGCAGGTCCGTTTAGTGCAAAAACAACGGTAGAAGCTTCTACGACTACAACCAACACCAAGGTTCAAGGAAAAGAAAACACTTATGCTGTCAATTTTACCACTAGTAGCAGAATCACTAATGACAATTCTGAGGATGACTTCAGCGATAAGTTTATTGCAGAGAGAAGAGAATACGATTTCGGGGTGGCATATGGTCTGGGTTATACATGGAACATTTTGTCTGATTATCTTTTAATTGAGCCTAAATCCAAATTAATAATGTATCCTGGCAAGACTTTGGAAGAACTGTACCATACCGAGAAGTCACTTAAGAATATCATTATTCCGCTACTGGAAAAGCAAAAGAAGTTTTCGGAAGCTCAATATTGGAAGCAAGTGATTCAGAAAAATGATTCTTTAAAGACGCTTGCAAGAAAGCAAAAACCTTTAAAAACAACCGCAACAATAAATAGTAGAGAAAAATCAATTACAACGGAAAGGGGTAGTTCATTAACCCTTTCTCAAGAATTAACTATTGAAAAGTCTAAAAGCCTCAAGATTTCGGCAGAGGCTGGTATTTCTGCGGGCCCCTTTGAAGCCGGAGGAAGTGTGAGTGCTGAGAAAACCTGGACTTTTACCTCCACACGATCGAGCTCTAATACGAACGGAAAAAGTAACGAAGTCACCACGGGCTATCAACTGAAAGATGATGATTTTACTTTTGGGGATAGTTTTGTTATTAACCAGTGGGTAGATCCCGCTACAGGTACACCGGTTTGGGGATTGGACGAGTCTAGTGTTACCAGTTTGCCTTATGAAGGCGGAGTTGCAGCTGATCAGCCAGACTTTTACGTAATTGACCCTGTTACACAAGAAGAGGTTACAAGTGCTAAAATTTCTGATATTCCAAAAGGAGAAGAGGTAACTTTTGATGTAGTTCTTAGAAATAAATATCAAGGAAGCGGAAGAAACTATAATATTCGCTTTAACCCAAATGAAGGTGATACACCTGACTTTCGTTTCGCAGGCGGGGGGTTCGGAGGTGTATCACCGGTTTTTGAAATTGGCCCAGGGGCTAGCTTCACTACAAGGATCAGGATTAGAAATCCTGATAAAGAACCTCAGCCCTTTAAGGATATGATGTTTATTATGAATCCGTCACGTGCATTTCCCGATGATCAGAACAGCGAAGGGTATGTGGCAGACACCATTTTCTTATCTGCTTTTTTTGGGGCCACAGATACCGACCGAGTACCAAATAATAACTCTGTAGCCGGTGCGGTTCTACTCCCGACAGACGGAAGTTTGCAGACTTCATATATAGGACTTATTGGCCAAGATGAGATTGAGTTTCCTATTACCAACAAAAACGCAACCTCTACAGAGCTAGAACAGGTGCTAATCCCACCAAGCGGTTGGGAAGCGGAAGTTGATGGAAAGGCCGTCATCGACAATTCTGTGTGGTTTAAGTTTATAGTTACCACACCTAGAGTTCTCATTAGCATGAAATATGACGTGAATGATGACTTTGATTTTCAGATGGCTGCCTATAAAACAAATAATATCAGTAACACAAATAGCTATACACTATTACAAGCTAGAGATTATACTTTTAGTGGAATGGAGCTAAATGACCAAACCATAGGAGACACCATTTATGTTTTGATTGATGGTCTTAATGGAACGGAAACTGAAAATGGCTTTGGCATTAGTGTGAAGGCATTGACTCCTGTTAATGACGACTCTTGTAATGAGATTTTAATACGAGCTAATGGAGAAATTGTTAAAGGTTTTACTAATGTGGCGGCTACGATTCAGGAAAATGAGGAATTCCTTATTCCAGCTTCAAAGGATCCAAGTACTGGATGGTTTGATCAAGATATCCGGCATTCTGTTTGGTTCAAATTTGCCGCCCCTCCTACTGGAGAGGCCATAATTGATGTGTTGAATGCTACTTTTGATTCGCAGATTATTGTTTTAGAGCAATCGCGAACATGTGATCCAGTCTTCTTTTCTCAATGGACGCATGTCGGGGCTAATGATGCCCTTACTCTTGCTGGTGGTCTAGATAGCCGAGTCACCTTAAAAGGTTTATTACCTGGACAGCCCTATGGATTTATAGTGGATGGCTTTGAAGGAGAAACAGGAAATTTTGATGTTAGAATTTCTTCGCCAATACCTTTTAATGATGAACCAGAAACCGCTATTGAGTTAGTTATTGATGCTGCTGGTCAGGGAGTTTTTACCAATGATGGTTCCACATCATCTGACGAAGAGCAGGTTATTTCTCCACCTACAGTTCCTTTAAATAAGCCTGGAGGTTGGTCTGATGTGGAAGGAGATAGCAGAGCTAGACGAATAGAGCATTCGGTATGGTTTAAATTTAAAGCTCCAGCAGAAGGGGCTGTTAAAATTAGTACTTGTGACCAAGAGAATTTCTTTCTTCAGATGGCTCTGTATAAAATAGGCGATTTAAAAGACTATAGTACCTATGAACTTCTTGGATCAGATTCTGAATCCCAATTTTGCAGAAGGCCTCCAAGTAACGAATCTCCGAATGGAAGAAATATAAGAGGAGCCATAATGAATATTACGGATCTCATACCAGATGAGACCTACTATCTCATAATTGATGGGGGCATAAATAGTGTAGGGCAGTTCAGCATAGACTTGCTTACTACGCCAATAACAGATCCACCAGTAAATGATGAACCGTGTGATGCCATAGAATTACCAGTGAATGGCGAGGTTCAGACAGGGTATAAGAATTTTGCTGCAACATCGGATAAAAGTAATACGGGATATGATATAACTCCTTCTGAATGGTTGGATGATGATATGGGAGGAACCGTCTGGTTTACTTTCACGGGACCTAGTTCAGGGGAAGTAGAAATTTCAACCTGTGATATGGCTAATTTTGATACACAATTAGCAGTTTTTACCCTTAATGGCTGTGAAATAGATTCTCTGGCGGTACTCATGGGAGCCAATGAAGATGGCCCTTCAAACTGTGCAACGGGGGGTGATAGTTATTTGACAATTAAAAACTTAACAGAAGGAAAGAAGTATTACTTGGTAGTAGATGGCTATGGAGCCAATAAGGGGAATTTCAGTATTGTATTAAAAGATCAAATTACTCCAGGCCCTGCCAACGATGAGGTGGCTAATGCCATAGAACTACCTGTAGACGGTGAAGTGAAAAGTGGCTTTACAAATGTCTATGCAACAGTAGAAGACGGTGAGCAAAATATTAGGCCTGTTCCAGTAGAGGATCAAGACTGTTCCACTGGCTGGTGTGATAACCAAATTGATAATTCGGTCTGGTACAAATTTGTAGCCCCTGAAGATGGGAAGGTTAATATTAGTACTTGTGACTTAGCCGATTTTGATACGCAGCTAGCACTCTTTTCGGTATCTGATGTATCAGATTTTAGCACCTTCTCTCTGGAGGCGGCTAACGATGCAGGGCCAGAAGATTGTTCTACATTCTTTGATAGTTATTTGCCTGTAACTGGACTTACAGCGGGTGAAACCTACTATATTTTAGTAGATGGTTTTGATGGAGACAATGGGGCCTTTTCAATATCCCTCACAGGTGTGGCAGATGTGATAGCACCTACTGCACCCACTGAGCCAACGACTGGAACCACGACAGAGACCACCGCAGAAATCTCTTGGACGGCAGCTACCGATAATGTTGCCGTAGTCCAATATGAAGTTTTTGTGGATGATAGCTCCATAGGCAAAACTGAGAATACTAGCTTTACCATATCAGAATTAACAGGTTCGCAGACTTATGCCGTAACTATTGTAGCCATAGATTCAGCTGGTAATAAGTCTGATGCTTCCACTAGTCTTAGTGTTACTACCGAAGCTGCTCCTGATTCTGAGGCTCCAAGTACACCTACTGGTTTAGCAGCCACTGAAATCAGAACTACGGGTATAGATATTTCATGGGATGCCGCCACAGATAATGTGGAAGTGAAAGAATACAAAGTTTATGTGGACGGCGTACTTACCGCTACTGTAACAGGTACCACTTTTTCGATTTCTGGATTAACAGACGGAGAAGCCTATTCTATTTATATAGTTGCTGTGGATAATGCTGGGAATACTTCTAAGTCATCTAAGGCACTAAAGGTAACCGCTGGTGCAACTGTTGTGATCGATACGGAAGCACCTAGTGCTCCTTCTGGTTTAGCGGCGACTGAGGTTACGGATAGTGAAATAACGCTTTCATGGGAGGCAGCAGCAGATAATGTGGGTGTGAAAGAATACAAAGTTTATGTGGATGGCGTACTTTCCGCTACAGTATCAGATACCACTTTCTCAATTACTGGATTAACAGCCGGAGAAGCCTATTCTATTTATTTAGTTGCTGTGGATAATGCTGGGAATACTTCAGAGGTCTCTACGCCACTGAAAGTAACCACTGCTAAAACAGCTGAAGTAGATACGGAGGCTCCTAGTACTCCTTCGGGCTTAGCGGCGAATGACGTTACGGATAGTGGAATAACGCTTACTTGGGAAGCGGCTACAGATAATGTGGAAGTGAAAGAATACAAAGTTTATGTGGATGGCGTACTTGCCGCTACGGTAACCAGTACCACTTTCTCAATTACTGGATTAACTGCTGGAGAAGCCTATTCTATTTATGTAGTGGCTGTGGATAATGCTGGGAATACATCAGAGGTCTCTACAGCACTGAAGGTGACCACCGCTACGGCCGCTGTTGCAGATACGGAGGCACCAAGTGTTCCTTCGGGCTTAGCTACTAATGAGGTTACTGATGTTGGAATAAAGTTTTCTTGGGATGCAGCTTCAGATAATGTCGGAGTTACCACCTATGAAATATTTGTAGATGGAGCATCAAATGGTACCACGTCGGAGACAACCTATACGATAACGGATTTGACCAAACTAACGGCATACAGTGTTCAAGTGTCAGCTTCGGATGCCGCTGGAAATACATCTGCAATATCAGCAGCTCTTAAGGTGACTACAGTCGAAGAAGGCACCTCTGCAGCTCTTGAGTTTGACATAAATGACTTGTATCAAGTTTACCCAAATCCATTTTCAAATAAGGTAAGCTTACGTTCCTTAGGAGGTGAATTAGAAAACGGAAGTGTGGAGGTTGTGAATTTATTGGGTAAGGTAGTACTAACGCCCGAGTTAATTAGAGAGTCAATGGGTCTCATTAGAATGGACCTCAATACGCTCCCAGAAGGAGTCCATTTCTTAATCATTAAAACGAAAAATGGGAAAGTGTTTAAAAGACTTTTAAAACGCTAATATTTCTAAAATAAAGAAGGTCTAGAGGCCACCACAAATGAAGGTGGCCTCTTTAATTAGTTTATAATGGAAAAGAGGAAGAAGCGAGTTATTGAAGCAATGATGGGTCTTAAAAAAAACCATAGGCTGAGTACCCAAGTCTATAACGAATTAGACAGTATGGCTAAAGAGATTAATAATCATTTTAAAACGACTAGAAAGAAAATAGAAAAAGCTCAAGCTGATGAAATAACCCCTTAATCCATCGAAAGCTTATCTTCCATTGTGTAGCAATCTGAATAAAAATTCCCATCAAAGTTTTCGTTTATAGCCTGTTTATATTTTTTGTAAAAATGCTTAATGAGACGTATTTTCATGTCAGGATAGTTCTTCTAAGCCATATTTGAATTAAATTGCAAAGGATTTTTTTTAGACCAGTCCTTCATCATTTCACATGGCCCTTCCTAAAAGTCAATTGGCAGAAAAATTGGACGAACTCATTGATGGAAGCATCAAGGATGGGGGGGGGTCAATTGATTTTTTGATTGAAAAAATTGGCATTAGCCGATCCAAACTATATCGTATTGTCAAAGAAAGTCATAACCGTTCCATTGGGCTTTATATTAGACATAGAAGGCTTTTAAAGGCAAAAGAACTCCTGACATCCACGGAGCTTCGCGTGTCTGAAGTAGCTTATGCAGTAGGGATAGATATCCCTCAAAATTTCAGCAAATATTTTACTAATGCCTTTTCTATCAGTCCTTCTGATTATAGAAAGGAGGCCCTTATTAAAATAGAAGAAGAGCAATCTACAACACCAAAGCACTCTATTGCCGTCTTGCCTTTTGTAAATAGAGGAAGCCAAGAACAAGAATACTTTAGTGATGGGATTACAGAGGAAATAATAAATGCACTTAGCCAGGTAAGTCAAATTAAAGTGGCAGGCAGAACATCTAGTTTTAGATTCAAAGGAAAAAATCCTGACCTAAAGGAGTTGGGAGGCCTCTTAGGCGTGAATTTTATTTTAGAAGGAAGTGTAAGATGGGCTAAAGATAAATTGAGAATTACGGCCAGGCTTATAAAAATTGCTGATGGATTTCTTATGTGGTCACAAACTTTTGATCGTACCATAATTGATGTTTTTGATATCCAAGATGAAATCTCGTTGGCCATTCTTGAAGAAATTAAAATCAAACTTTTGGGAGACCAAAAGGAGATTGTCTTAAAACGTACTACTAATAATACTGCGTCCTATCAGCTTTATCTTCAGGGAAGGTATTTTCATTATAAAATGGCCGATGATAGCGTCTTTTATAAAGCCATAGATTTTTATAAAGCGGCCATACAGCTAGAGCCCAACTATGCTAATGCCTACGCAGGGATAGCACATTGCTATATGCATCTCTGGTTTTTTTCTGAATTGGCCCCCGCTAAAAGCGTTATGCTGGCAAAGGAGGCAATAGAAAAGGCACTACTTTTAGACTCCAATAATGCGGACGCTCATAATGCAGATGCTGAAGTGAAACTCTGGTATAACTGGAATTTTAAGGCGGCCGAAATTGCTTTCAAAAAAGCCGAGTCTCTAAATCCAAATTTACCTGAATTACATATGCATTATGGGATGTACTATGGCTTTACAGAACAATATGATTTGTGTGACAAACATTTTGAGAGTGCCATACGCCTAGACCCCTTCTCGGTGATATATTATTCTAATTGGGGTTTGATGAAATGGATGCAAGGAGATATGGGAAAAGCTCTTGAACTGGCAGAAAAATCTATTTTTAAAATGGATGATTTTTTTGGAGGGTACTTTTTGAAGGCCTTGGTACTTATTGAGCAAAAGCAATACAAGGAAGCACTGCCTTTTGTGTTAAACGCCCGAAACCATTATCCAAGTGGGAATACCATTGGCCTTTTGGCCTTAGTAAATATATTTTTGGGTGAAGCGGATGAGGCCAAAGTACTTATCAAGGAAGTAGAAGAAAGGGTAGCAAACGGTTTGGCATGTAACTATGATTTGGCACAGCTATATATTGCCACTGGCGAATTCCTAAAGGCACATGCTTCTTTTGAGAAAGCCCACGAATTGCACGAGGGTAGAATGCTCATGATACATCAGGCCTTTAGAAAGGCCCGATATTTTAAGTCGAGTCCTGAGTTTAAAAAGTTCTTTGATGCCATATCTAAGCTTTCCGAAAAAGTACCCGTTTAAAGACAAAAAGCAGCATGTCAGAAATAGAGAAAGGGGTATTATGGTATTTCTACCATTGGGAAAAAAAGAAGGCTCAAGAAGTGTTTTTGAGACAACCTTTTGGCACTGGCTATATTGATTTTACATGGGAAGAAGTAGGGAATGAAGTAAGGAAACTAGCGGCCTTTTTAAAATCTTTGAACCTCCCGGCCAATAGCAACATTGGCCTATTCTCTAAAAACTGTGCAGAATGGATAATAGCTGACTTAGGCATTATTATGGCGGGTCATGTGGTGGTTCCTTTCTACCCAAGTCTGAATAGCAATCAATTATCAGAGCTCATAAACCATAGTGGCTGTAAGGTTTTATTCTACGGTAAACTAGATCACATTCCTGAACTTCAGAAAAGCGTTTCAAAAGACCTGGTAAAAGTATCATTCCCAAGGTATAACCCTATTAAGACACACCTTCAGTGGGATGCCTTAATGAACCAGCACAAGCCAATAACTGAAAGCCCACTATGGGATAAAGATAGTATTTATACCATCATTTATACTTCAGGTACCACCGGAAAGCCCAAAGGAGTTATGGTGAGTCATAAAATTCCTGCACAAGTATTTCCAAAGGTTCATAAAACCTTAAAATGGGATATTCCAAATCTCCGGTTTTTCTCTTACCTTCCATTAGCTCATGCAGGAGAACGTAGTGCCGTAGAGGCGGCATGCCTAAGAGTGGGGGGTGTAATCTATTTTGCAGAATCATTAGAGACTTTCAGTCAAAACTTAATAGCGGCTAGTCCTACACATTTTTTGGGCGTTCCTAGAATTTGGAGTCATTTCAGAGCTGGGATCTTGACCAAAATCCCACAAAATAGACTCGACTTTCTTTTAAAAATACCGCTGGTCAAAGACCTTATAAAGAAGAAGATCAAAAAAGGTCTTGGTCTTCAAAATACTATAATAATGCAAGTTGGGGCCTCATCTGTACCCATTGACCTTCTAAAATGGTTTCGGAAAATAGACATAGAGTTAACTAATGTTTATGGCATGACGGAAAATTTGGGCGTAGCCACCATTATGCCTGCTCTGCATAAAAAAGACCACTCCGTGGGCAAAGCATGGGACGGTGTAGAAATAAAAATAATACCCGGAACCAGCGAAATATGCACACGAGCTCCATGGAATATGGAGGGCTATTATAACGAACCTGAAATGACCGCTGAGGCAATAGATAGTGAAGGCTGGCTACATACTGGTGATTTGGGAGCCTTAGATAATGATGGGTTTCTGACTATAAAAGGGAGGCTAAAAGAAATTTTCAAAACCAGCAAAGGTGAGTTCATAGTACCCTCATCACTTGAAATGCATTTCTCTGAAATAGAATGCATAGAGCACATTTGTATTTTAGGTGAACACCTACCCCGGCCCATAGGGCTACTCACGCTAAGTGAGACACCTGGCACTATAAACAAGGAAGAAATAGAGGCTATTTTAGCCTTTCATCTACAAGAAATTAACGAAAAACTCCGCCCTTACGAACGTATCAAAAAACTCGTGATTTTACCCGAACAATGGACCGTAGAAAATGATAGAGTCACCCCTACCCTAAAACTTAAACGCCATTCCATAGAGCATACTCATGCTGCCGCTTCACAGCTCTGGTATGACTTAGTAGAATCTATCATTTGGGCAAACTAGCCTATCTTTTGACACAATAGACTAAGTTTTTGACACAATAGACTAACTTTCTGAAAGGGCTAAGAATTAATTTTACGTATTAGAATTAAAACTTTATAGCCATGAAAAAAAACATTCATTTGGGCTCTCGCCAAAAAGCAACTCCGAGCCAAATTTTATACCTGAAGGCCGAAAGCAATTATACGCAAATTTATTTTAATGATGGGAGTCAATTATTAAGCTCAACTACCTTCGGGAAATTAGAGCAAAGATTAGACTCCTTCGATTTTTTTAGAGCCAATAGGTCCACGATCATCAACCTAAATCATCTGAAAAACTTCAAAATATTTTCGGAGAAGAAAGGCCTATTTTTTGAGAATTCCAGCCAAATAAATACGTACGAGATCCAACTTTCCAGAAGAAGAGCAGATGCATTTATGGAATCTTTAAATCACTTCAAATTTTAATAAGAATGATAAAATTAAATGCGTTTTATGGTATTGCCATACTGTTTATCTCATGTTCTGCATTCGGACAATGGAAGACAAATACTGTAGGCGGCAGCAATGCTGATGCGTATTACGTAAATGGAAAAATAAAGGTAACCAGTAGTGGAGGAA
This sequence comes from Arcticibacterium sp., assembly GCA_047623945.1. Lineage (GTDB taxonomy): Bacteria > Bacteroidota > Bacteroidia > Cytophagales > Spirosomataceae > Arcticibacterium. The sequence continues at coordinate 19,955 of JBLHOT010000058.1, forward strand.
GCGTAGGTGGAGATAATAACTATCAAGGCATCATTGTCAATCATAATAATTTTTATACTGCGGCAGCAACTATCAATTCAGCATTTAGTACAGTACCTACCGCAAACTTATTTAAGGCTCAGGCAGGTGTACCAGTTAATATAACACTAGAAATCGCTCATAAATTTGTTCAAGAAGGAGGGGGACTCCCTCCAACTACTCATCAGGTATTTATTAATTATTTTCCTGATGACAGTTGGGGAGCTGGGGATGATTGGTACGGCGGAACCATCAAAAGCTCGATAGGGAAAAATGAGCAAGCCTATCTATATGACCAAAACATTAATCTTACAAAAAACAGTCAGTACGTTTATACTTATGACGAACCAGCATTTTTCGGACTAGGCAGAAAGAGTACTTTTACTGGCACGTACACTTTTCCTGTGGGCAGAACCAGAGGATGGATAGTTATAGGCTTTAGAGAGAAAAGCTATACTAATTATAATCAGAGTAGCCATAATAATTTTATTGTGCTACCTTTTGTGGTGGAGGGGCCCACACAGGCTCAAGTAGATTCTTTGGGCGTAACCACAAAACCACAGGTGCCACAGATGGTTATTCATACGCCTCCAGGAGATGGAAGTTCTACTACTATCACAAATACCGGCACCAAATGCAGGAGTTTTAAAGAGACCTATGCCCAAGATAATGCAGGAACCCTATATGGAGCGTTGAAACTAGGTTATAAGGGGAGTATAGGATTTGTGGCGACTATTGATGTAGAAGCCTATGTGGAATTTTCAGCTTCTGGTACCGCAGGAGGGTTTCAAACTAAAACCAGTAATGAGCAGACTTGTGTTACCGTCAGTAATAGTCTCCAAGCACTTTCGGCAGGAAAAGGAGCTCAAGGAAACGACCTTTTTGTAGGTTATGGGATAGATTTGGCCTACGCCAAATCTAGAAATGTAAGTATTCAGAATAATACCGTGGTGGTAGATACCAGTATTGTATATAGGCCGCTGCCAGAAACATTAAAGCAGTTTTTTCTAACCAAATCTGGTATAGTACAGGATATTATAACTCAACAGGCCTTAGTCAATGACTCCATAAATAACACTGTTGCCAAAAGGGCTACCGCCCAATACCAAATAGACGTCTGGCAACAAGTACTTAGCCAAAATGATGCGAATATTACCGCTGCAGCAAGTCAGACAGGGAACTTGTACGAATTTAATGCGGGTTCGGTTAGAACCTATGACAGCACTATTCAATATACCGGCACCCAAACGCTAGACGTAGGCCATTACTTGGAAGCTACAGTTGGTATAGAAGGGGCAGCTTATATAGGAGGTTCAGGTTTTAAACTTGGAGCTAAGTTCACCACAAAACAACGTTTTGGAGAATACCAATCTGTTTCGGGAGGGCAAACCAAGGATGTAAGGGTTAGTTTTAGTGATAATGATACTGGAGACCATTTTGATATGAAGATAGTTAGGGATCCAGTGTATGGTACACCTATTTTCCTGTTGGATTCTGCTCAGTCAAAATCTTCTTGCCCCTATGAAGGAGGGGTTCGCATAGACCAGCCAGAACTAAAAATAGTGGGTCAAGTATCTGACACCATATCTATTCCAAATATAACCCTAGGTACCCCAGGGAGTTTTCAAGTACAAGTCTGTAATACAAGCCTATCAGAACGCACCTACAGGCTTGGTTTTGTTTCCCAAACAAACTCTAGCGATTTACTAATTACGGCGGCTGGTAGCTCTGGTTCTGATTTTGGGCCATTTACGGTAGGTGCTAATTCTTGCAAAGCACTAAACTATGATGTGAATATTTCACGCAGGTATCCTACCAGTGACATTAATTTTTCAGACTTGGAATTACAATTATTCTCGGAATGTGAGCCGAGCATAAAGTCTAGTGTATTTGCCAATCTAAGTTTTGCCGGCCCTCCTCCAGCCACAAATGTGGCTGCCAGCTCTAATGAAATCTGTAACGGTACGCCAGTGACTTTAACCGCTAATTGCCCAGTTACCACACAGCCCGTATGGTACACCGTGGCTGAAGGTGGTTTCCCTATAGCACAAGGGGTAAGTGTAATAGTGAACCCTGCCAATAATATGGAGTATTTTGTAGGTTGCGAAACAGTGGATTATAAACGCGATAGAGTTTCATCTAAACCTATTTTGGTAACAACACCAGTGAATAGCCTTAACCTAACGGCCAACTTCACAGCCAATTCCCTCCAAATCGCCAATACTACTTTAACTGCTAATAATCACATCATAAACCCAGCCCGAGTAAAGTACAAAGCTGGAAATTCACTAACCTTTAATCCAGGTTTTGAGGCCAAAAGCGGTAGCATTTTTGAGGCTGAAATAGGGGGCTGTGTGAATTAGAAAAAAGTTGGTTTCACTTGGCACTTTTAGCAAGTACCATTCAATAAAATCAATTCCGTTTTTTTAATTTTAGGTATTTTTAGATATCGTCCAATAATTGTTTATTTGTAACTATTCAGGTACACTAAGTTGAGCAATATTCTTGGCGATTTGAAAGATATTACCTCCGTTTTTTATTATTGTGTCGAATACTGACCTGACGACTGCGAAGTCTATTGCTTTTT
>JBLHOT010000059.1:0-22400 GCA_047623945.1 Arcticibacterium sp.
TATTTTCTGTAATAGAAAGTGTACTACCGCTTCCTGTGACGTTATCGTCATTATCAAAGTCACCGCTCAATATCGTGATATTCGTTGCTGCATCTCTTTGAGATAATTGCGTTTCTGTCCCTGCAAATCCACCGTAGATTTTCATATCCGTGCCAAGGTGAAAGGCATTATTTCTATCGGTCGCTCCTGTGGAAGTTGTACCATCGGGTGCATCGGTTGGTAGATACGTTCCTGCGGCTACCCAAATTTCATCATTTACAGCTGCGGCATCTATCGCATCTTGCAAATTGTTGTAGGCATTCGCCCAGGAGGTGCCGTCGCCGTTTGTAGTTACATCTGTATCCACATAGATTTGTGCATTTCCTTTACTTAGGAAAGCAATGAAGGTTAATAGTAAAATTATTTTTTTCATGTTCTTAAATTTCAATTGCATTAAATCACTTTAAAAAAAAAGAGTCGCCCATGCCACTTGCTAAAATCAGTGGGAGGCCACCTCTTATTTTTTGAGGTATTTTTTTTTAAACAGTAGAAAGCTTCTACTTGTCCATTTGTGGTTTTAGATTGTGTAGCGGTTTCGTTCCTGATGTCAAAACCGCACTCATATCATCATAAAATTGGCAGTACCACACCGCCCTTATAGCCTAATAGTAAGGAGCTAACGAGCATCCCTAAACGAAAAGGAGCTCTCCCGTTTTGCTATTTGGAGAAGGCACTTCTCCCTTCATAATGGCCGCATAGGTTTTAAATTCACTACCGTTAGTGGCATTGCTATCTGCCCTAGCCAAATATGCCAATAACGAAGGAGGGGACCTTGGTTAGCACATACTCGATTGCTTAATTAGCGGTAAAAAAAAGACTAAGCTGTACTATTTAGACGACATAGCTTGGTAGTATGGAAGGGCGGCCCTATTCATTTACAATTCTAATATTGAGAAAAAGACTAAGATCATTGGCTATTATCTGTAGGAATAAAAACCCACCATAAAGCCAGTTTCTATATCGGTTTGCAGCTACCCGCAGGTGGGAAACTTGAGCACTGAACTTCATTAAAAGTACAGAACTTTGATTTAGCACTTCTCTTTCAAAGAAGCACTGAACCCCCACTTGCGTGTAGGTGCTGTTAGCGGTTGTTGCATTCTCTATAGTCATTTCTTTAATGTCCACATTTAAACTTAGTATGAAATGTAGTCCCTTTGCCCAAACTGCTTTCGATTTCAATTTGTCCACCGTTTAGTTTCATGAACTCGTAACTCAACATAAGACCTAATCCTGTACCCTTTTCTCCAGCTGTTCCATTGGTACTTTGTTTTTTACTAATAGAGAATAATTCCCTTTTATATTCATCAGAAATCCCTACTCCGCTGTCTAAAACGGATATTTTAACTGTTCCGTCTGGTAATGATTTAGCCGTCAAACTTACAAAACCATTTTTATGAGTGAACTTAATAGCATTGTTCACAAGATTTCTAATTACGAATTCTATTTGATTTTTGTCACCAATTATGGTAAGAGAGTCGTCAACAGAGAAACTTATATTTATTCCTTTTTCTAATGCTACGTTTTGATAAACGTCAAATATGTTTGAGGTAATGTCTTTAACTTTTATTGTCTCTTCATTGATTTTGAAGTCCCCCATTTGTACCATCGCCCAAGTGATTAGATTGTCGCACATTTTCATTGTACTGTCAACTGAATCGCTAAGTTCCCTGCTAAAAGTCAGAATATCTTCCTTGTTAAGACTGTCAATATCGTCAATTAACAAACTTAAGAACATCTTCAAAGAACTAAGAGGGCTTCTTAAGTCATGAGCTACAATACTAAAAAATTTATCCTTAGTAGCATTTAGTTTTTCTAGTTGTTGACTTTGTTCTGCGATTACTTGAATATTGTTTGTTAGCTCTTTATTTACTTTTGAGAGTTGCGTCAACAATTCCTCAGATTTTCTTTTAGCGTTCATTAATTCCATCTCGTACTGCTTACGCTGTGTCATGTCTACCACAATAAATTGAATATAATTGTCCTGCTTCTCATTGACACTTTGCTTAATTGCATTGATAAGCACTGGAAAGTGAGTTTCATCCTTTCTAATAAAATCTAAATTAATTTGACTGACCTCTCCTTGCATATGTAACAATGGAGCAAAATGCGTTCCGAAGTAAATTTTACCTCCTATGGAAAGAAAGTCTTGGAATCTTTTATTTTCAATGATTTCTTCGCGAGAATAACCAGTGAATGCTAAGAAAGTATCATTCACATCTATCAGGGTGCCATCCTCCATGGTAAATAAGTAGCCACAAGGTGAATCATTATATAGGGTTTTGAAATCTAATTCCATGAGTTATTTGTTACCTAGCACTTAAGAATTTCTTCATGCTCTGAATGGTTTCTTCCGGTTCGCACAAGTGTGGACAATGCCCTTTTGCTTTCAGTTGGGTTAATTGACTGCCTTTAATATGTTGTTGTACATAGGTACCCACATGTAGAGGGGCTATCACATCTGACGAACACTGAAGTATTAGGGTAGGTACTGTTACCTTTTCTAAATCCGCTCGATTATCTCCTAAAAAAGTTACGCGGGCAAAATGTTTAGCAATTCTGGGGTCATTGCGGCAAAAACTATTTTTTAATTCTTGTGCTAATTCTGGTCGCTCAGGATTTCCCATAATCACAGGGGTAATGGCACTCGACCACCCAAGGTAATTAGAATCGAGGGCTTCCACCAATTCATCTATACTTTCCTTCGAAAAACCCCCATTATACGAATGGTCGCTTATATACCTGGGAGAGGGGCCAATCATGATGATGCAATCAAATGCAGCAGGGTTTTTTATGGAGACTAGTGCACCAATAATGGCACTTACAGAATGTCCGACCAATACAACATTTTTTAAGCCTAGTTCCTCAATAAGATCAAGAAGATCGTCTGCATGTGCTTGGAGGGTATTGTATTTATCAAAATCATAGGCATTAAGATCAGATTGGCCTGAACCCACTAAATCAATAAGTACAATTTTGTAAGAAGTTTCAAATGCAGGAGTAATAAATCGCCACATGTTTTGGTCACAGCCATAACCGTGAACGAATAGCATTGTCTTTTCTCCTTTCCCTAGAATCTGGGCATTATGTTTTTTCTGAGATTTTGTCATAAAGCGAGAGTTTAATTAAGTCAGTTCGATATTTTTTAGTCCGCTGTCTTGTCCTGCACTAACCGCTATCGTTTATCTAAAGAAGTACTGTGATAGGATGAAGTGGTAAAGTATCTAAGAATTTGATACTCGTTGCTTTGTTTATTCATAACCTGACATGGTTTTATTCAAATCGAAGGTAGACCTATATTATTAGTAAACAAGGATACCTCTCCCGTATATGGATAATTGTATAGATTATCTTATTGAATCGCTTATGAAAACGGAAATCTTAGGTTATTTTCACTATTAATTATCATTTCATTAATAGTAGTTTTAATCGGATAGATGCTTAAAGCACCTATCCGATTCTCAAAGTGACTAAACCTCAAATCCTTTACGGTATGTTCTTCCGACGAATTGATTTGCGTCTTCTAAGTTGGTGATGCGTGTGTTTTCGCCATCCCAAAGTAGTTTTTTACGGGCGTAGAAATCCATTTTCCCTTTTTCGTCTTCTTTTCTGAGCATATAACTTCTGATAGCCAGGTTCCCCATTAGTACCGTCTCGGTCATTGGTCCTGCATAATCAAAAGAAGAAGTAAGGCCTTTATGCTCACCACTATTAAAACCAGCTTTGCAGGCATCTACCCACAATCTTTGATGGCCGTATTCTGGCTCGTCGTTTGGCTCTTCATCTGGCCCAAACTCTGTGGTGCCATCATTCATATAGAGTTTCGGCATTAAGGCTGAACTATCGTTAATATTGGTGCTGATAATTCCGTGTTCACCTATGATCAATACGCCATTGGCACTGCCTTTTCCACCAATATCGCTGTTAGGAGGAATAATATCTGGATGTGAAGGACGTATGCCGCCATCACTCCAAGTCATTTCAATCGGCGATTTGCTTTTATCTGTTGCTTTAAAGTTTAAAGTAATAAAAGAAGAAGCAGGACAGCCCTCTGGATGATAATCTGGAGTCCACATCTTGGAAAATACAGAAGCCACGCTACACTCTGCATCCGTAGGGTACATAAGATTAAGTGTTCTAAAAGGAATGTCTATCAAGTGACAACCCACATCACCTAAAGCACCTGTTCCATAATCCCACCATCCTCGCCAGTTGAACGGATGAAGGTTAGGAATGTAAGGTTTTGATTGATTTGGCCCAAGCCATAAATCCCAATTTAAACTATCTGGCTTTTGTGTTGGGTCCGCCTTTGCCATTTCGCCGCCTTGTGGCCAAACAGGTCTATTAGTCCAAACCTGTACTTTGCTTATTTTACCCAACTTCCCTGAGTCTATCCAACCTTGAACCATACCCAATAATGGATTAGATCCTCCTTGATTACCCATTTGAGTAACCACTTTTTGGCTTCTAGCCATTTGAGTTAAAATACGGGCTTCGCGAATATTATGTGTTAAAGGCTTTTGAACATACACGTGCTTGCCTCTTTGCATGGCATAGGCAGCCGCTGGCCCATGTACGTGGTCTGGCGTGGAAATGGTAACGGCATCAATACTCGTTTCTTTGTCCAACATTTCCCTATAATCTGCGTATAGTTTTGCTTTAGGAAATGCCTTTACAGATGATTTGGCAGAACCGCCAAAGTCTACATCGCAAAGTGCTACTACATTTTCTCTGCCATTAACAGATGCGTTTCTAATGTCGCTTGCCCCTTTTCCTCCTGCACCTATGGCGGCTAAGTTAATTTGGTCACTGGGTGATAAATAACCTACTCCTCCAAGTACCTTTCGTGGAACTATAAAAAAGGAAGAAGCAATGGCCGATTTTTTGATGAAATCTCGTCTTGAATTTTGGGTGTTTTTGTTTTTCATTAATTATTGGTTGAATGATGCAGTCAATTTACATAAAAATTTAACAGATAGGCAGAAGGTTTATTCTTTCGTATGAATTTAATTTAAGTAATTGTAGAGCAAGCGAAACGAATGATTATGTCGTTTTTTGATAAAAATGTTTGGAATCCTATTCGTGTAAATTTTGAATTTATTAGCTTAGACGCCTAAACCCATGACTTATGAAATACTTATTCAACCTCATTTTTCTTCTGTTATCCGTTCAAATAACCGCACAAGAAACCAATGACTGGCTAGTTCAAAAGTCACATGAGGTGGCTACTGTTAAAGTGGACAAAAACAACATAGTGCTATCTAATGGCCTTATATCAAGAACAATAAATGTTTCAAAAAATGCTTCCACCACAAGCCTCAAAAATCTAAATACAGGGGATGAGTTTATTCGGTCACTCCGTCCAGAAGCCAGAATTAAAATTGATGGAAAAACCTACGCCATAGGTGGGCTTTACGGGCAAAAAGAACATGGCTATTTCTTAGAGGCATGGCTGCCAACACTTTCTTCAAGCCCACAAGATTTCCAATATGCCTCCTACGCTATTAATCAGCTTAGTTGCTCATTCCCAACTTTGAGCACAAACTGGACCAGTGATAGTAGCTTAGCTACAGGCAAGGAGTTGACTTTGTTCTTTGAGGCACCAAAGTCAATTTTTAAAAATGTTAGGATAGCCGTTCATTATGCCATATACCAAGGCATCCCATTGATTTCTAAATGGATTACTATTGAAAACTTAGACACTAGGCCCATCCGAATAGACCAAGTGGTAAGCGAAATTTTAGCAACTGTAGAAGAAGAGTCGGCAGTGGTGGGTGAACCGGAGCAGATGAAAACGCCACAAAAACTTTACATAGAAAACAATTTTGCATACAACAATGCCATGAAGTATCGCCTGAGTGACCAGGCCACACACTGGAAAGTGGACAGTGCCTATACCTCTCAAGTTAATTATAGGCTACTTACACCCTGTGTAGCGGAAATATATCCAGACCTTGGCGTAGGTATCACTATTGAACCCAATGAAACCTATACCTCTATTAGATCTTATGAGCTTTTGCATGATTCGTATGATAAAGAACGTCAGGGTTTAGCCATTAGAAGAATGTATAGGACCATAGCTCCATGGACCAATCAAAACCCGATTTTCATGCATCTTATTAGCACGAATGTTAACAAGGTCCGTGAGGTAATAGACCAATGTGTGGCGACGGGATATGAGATGGTTATTTTGAGTTTTGGTAGTGGACTAAGCATGGAAGATACCTCCGAAAAAAATATTGCAAAATTTAAAAGACTAGCCGATTATGCCCACAGCAAAGGAATCAAATTAGGTGGGTATTCTCTTTTCAGCAGCAGAAGTATTGATGATGAAAATGATGTAATTGACCCATTAACAGGATTGCCAAACACGGGTGCTTTTTTTGGCCATGCCCCATGTTTGGCTAGCAAATGGGGTTTAAATTATCTCGAGAGTTTAAAGAAGTTTATCTTCGAAACGGGATTCGACCTGTTAGAACATGATGGCCCCTACCCCGGAGATGTTTGTGCTTCTACTGTGCACCCTGGTCACGAAGGATTGCACGACTCGCAATGGGCTCAGATGAAACTTCAAAAAGAACTTTATCAATGGCTGAATGCCCGCGGGGTTTATATAAATGCTCCTGACTGGTACTTTTTAGATGGTTCGCATAAGATAGCTTTGGGTTATCGTGAGGTTAATTTTTCGCTTTCCAGAGAACAGCAGAAAATCCTAAACCGTCAAAATATATACGACGGAACTTGGGAGAAAACACCATCTATGGGCTGGGGTTTTGTGCCCTTAACGAAGTATCAAGGCGGTGGGCCAGAAGCCATCCTAGAACCATTAGCAGAGCATCTTACAGATTACAAACAACTGATGATGCAATACTACGGAGCAGGCATACAGGCCTGCTATAGGGGGCCAAGGTTGTATGACACTGAGGAAACCAAAAAAGTGGTTAAAGAAACCATTGATTGGTATAAAACTTACCGAGAAATTCTTAATTCCGATATTATTCACCTTCGCCGTGCCGATGGCAGAGACTGGGACGGTATCATGCATGTGAATCCTCAACTGCCACAAAAAGGGCTCGTCATGCTATATAATCCGCTGCCAGAAGCAATAGAAAGAAGCCTTAATATACCCTTGTATTATACGGGCCTAATAGATAATGCCCATGTAAGACTGAATGGACAAAAGGCTACTTTTCATCCACTCAATAGAGACTATTCCATAGACTATGAAGTACGTATTCCTGCCAATGGTTATGTTTGGATCCTGATAGAGTGAGAATTAGGTCTTTAATTCTCATTATTTCCCATTCTCTTTAAAGATTCAAGCAAAACGTCAATTTTGCCAAAATATCTCTATTTTTCACTCACCTCCAAAAAAGGTATTATTGGTTTCAGAGTACACTTCAAAACGAGAACGAAACGCTAAGAATAGAAAATCCTCATTTAACCTCATCAAGTAATAAACTGAGTTCTATCATTATCAACTATGTCTTGCCTCAATCCATTTATAGCCTCTATTATTTAGATTTGAAATAGACATAAACTACTTCAAATATGAAAGCTATACAGATTAAATTCAGTTTTTTATCATTACTCATTATCCTTTTTATTTTTCAATCTTGTTCCCTAGAAAAGGAAGCTGAGCCTGCACCTGTGGTAGGGCCTACTATTGGAAATTTGCAAACCGGAAATACCAAATCTCTTGGGAGTTTTACAATTGGTTCTGGAAACCAAAAAACTATTGGCTCGGTAGGGGCAGAAGTAGACTTAGAAGGTATGCAGATAAGCCAAGAAGGTAGCAGCAATTCATCGCTGAATATATCAGCTACACCAATAGAAGGTCATACTTTTGGTTCCTTAATTACACCCATAAGCCCGCTAATTAGCATTCATGTAAGTAATGAGGCGGATGAATTTGAAACACTTTATAAAGTTGTCATACCCATATCAGAGCGTGTGGATGATGATGAATTTATGATGGCTTTTTACTATAACGCTACCACAGGAAAACTAGAAGGAATTCCTACCGTGGCTTATGAAAGCAATCAATTGACCATTGCTACTACTCACTTTAGCGACTTTTTCCTTACTAAAGTGAAACTGGCATTTCTTCCGGATAAAATAAATACGGGTTTCAAACCGGAAGTAGATGGCTGGCCTTACACAAACTATGGCACCTATTATAATCCGAACGGAATATGTGCAGGTATGGCTTTAACCGCTATGCACGTTTATGCAAATCATGGAGGGAACTTATATACCAAAGCAGATAATGATCTTTATCCAGAAAATCCTACACCACAATTTGGATATGATGATGTTCATGGAATCATATATGGCGATTTTGGTCAAGATATATATGTGAAAATGTTTTATGCCTGGCATGCTGATTTATGGCTAAAAGGTATAGATGATGCTATTACTTATCGTTGTTTTGCATACAGCATGAGTGTGACTGGTGAGCCGCAATATATAGCGGTACGTGGAAAAACATTGAAAGGCGGACATGCGATGGTGGCCTACGCTATTGATGAACACCAGATTTTCGTTTATGACCCTAATTTCCCTGCTCGCGGTGATAGAATCGTCAATTTCAGGGGCAATACATCCGGTACTTTTGACCCCTATTTTAGTGGCAACGATGCAGAAGAAATTGCAAACGGCAATGGAGTGAATTATGATTTGATTACCTATGCCTCCAAATCTGCTTTAATTTCAACGGCTAGTTTAGAAAATGGCTATCAACATTATATGTCGCATGATTTATATGAAAATTCCTTCGCCGTAAATGACTTGGAGTTGGTACTTAAGAATGCTAAGGGTATAGAGGTTGCTCGTTCGACCTCCCCAGACATGATATGTTCTGAAAAAAAGGTGTATTTAAAGTATAATAGTGAATTAACGGGGATTACAGAAGGTGCAATTTTTTACAATGAAAAGTTTGAGCGTTTAGGGACAACAGAAGCCATAACTTTAGACGAAAAGAATGAAACCATAATCGGGGTTTATAATCTTGGTAAAAAGAGTGGTACCACTGCATGGGATTGGCTTGGTTTTAAATGGTTCTTTGTAAAGTTTAGCAATTTGGATCCTAATTTATTTGGTGTTTGGACCTTTTTTGATGGTGAACACAATAACTCTTGGACGTTCAAGGATAATGGAGAAGCTATCCAAGAAATACGTGGAATAGAGCGTAGTTGGAACTGGATTATTGAACAAGGTGATTTGAAATTATTTTTCGAAAATGGTACTCCTGCATTTTTTACTTATAAAATAGAAGATGGTAAATTATATATATGGGTAGAAAGCTTAGAGGTTTGGGGTGTTCCGTTTACCAAAACTGGCTGATGTCGCGTTCCAAAAAAACGTAAAACTACCGTCTTATGATTCTGTACTTACAGATACCACTTGGCCAAGGACTAGAAGTTACTAAATCCAGACTACTCTATTGACTTTGAGATACAGATGACTGCCAATGGTTATGTTTGGATCCTGATAGAGTGAGGGTTTTATTCTTATTGGTATTACAAGCTAATATTCGGCCAATTGTTTATCTTTGAATACATCAGTGCTAGATTAAAATGACTGCTAAAACGAGCTCAAATCACGCCTATTATAGAATTTTAGTACCTGTCGTTTTTTTAGCTCTTTTGGCCTATGTAGCCAGCTCGATTACCTTCCCTGAAACTAGTATAGACTTCTCGCTGGCACTTACAGCAGATTTGATATTTACCACACCGCTGGTCTATTTCTTGGCTATTAGAAAAACTCAAATACCAAAACTGACAGTAGTCCCTGTTTTTATTTTAGGCATTGTAGTAGGCACTCTATTTCTCCCAAAGGAACAGCAGACATACCTAGGCCTTGTAAAAACGTGGGTGCTTCCTGTGATAGAATTGACCGTAATCACTTTTGTATTTTTAAAGTTTAGGGCCCTAAGAAAGCCCGTACGGGCTGACACAGGTTCTGGAGTAGATTTCTATACTTCTTTAAAAGCTGCCTCTACCGAAATACTTCCAAAAAGAATAGCCGTCTTTTTTGCCACCGAATTAGCCGTCTTTTATTATGCCATCTTTAAGTGGCGTGTCCCTAAGTTAAAATCAAACGAATTTACGAACTATAAAGAAACGGGTACCAGAGCCCTTCTGTACGCTTTAGTGGGTGTGGTACTCATTGAGACCACCGTAGGGCATATCCTGATAAGTAGATGGAGTCCTACTGCTGCTTGGATATTGACCGTGCTCAGTATTTACACGGGTTTTCAGGTTTTGGGTTTTGTAAAGTCTTTCAGCCACAGACCCATTAGCGTAAATAAAGAACTATTGAAACTTCGGTACGGACTTTTGGCCGAGGCCGATATTCCTCTGGATAACATTGTCCATTTAGAGTCTTTATCTTGGAAATCTGAATTGGAAGAAGGCGTCACTTCCTTTTCTCCTTTAGGGGACCTAGACGGTCAAAACCTTGTGCTCCACTTAAAGGCTCCTCAAAGCATTACTGGATTTTATGGAAAAACTAAAATGACACAAAAGTTAGCCATTCATGTAGATCAGAAGCAGGAGTTTTTAGCAACCATTATCACTTAGCGACAAAGGAAAAACACTCCGCTATTTCATTTGGATAGCCGGTAGAAAACATTTGCCCGTGGTCAAAGCCTTCAAGCTCAATAAACTTCATATCCAGACCAAGTTTTAATAAACCTTGATACAAGGACACATTAGAGTCATAAACAAAATCTACCGTGCCACTACAAAAACATATTTTCACTTGAGGTGGAGAAGTAGAGCTTAGAAAGCTATTGGTAGTTCTCCCAGCTGCCAAAAGTACCAAGCCGTCAATTTTATCTCCAAGCCTCTGAGCTTCCACAAAAGCATCTGATCCACCTGCAGAGTAACCTACCAAATATTTGGGCACCTCTTTTATCGTTTCCAAAGCAAGGATACTATTAATCATGAGAGAATACTGATAAGAATTCTCAATCCAAGTAGGGCTAATAACGAGTGCATCTAAAGAATCTGCCACATGCCTTATCAATCCTCTCATGAGCGAAGCCGTACCGCTAGTGGGAGGGAAACCCAAAATGAAATTATCAAATTCTCGAGAATTATTAGGAGCATAGATTGCTAATCTTGTTTCCCCAAAGTCTACAAACGAGTAGCCGGAGTCTGGGGCAATCTGCGATGGATAATTGATAATCTTTCCATTTCTTTTATTTGGCACTTCTTTTTCACAAGCCCAAAATGAGCATGCCAAAACGAGTAGAAAAAGATATTTAATCGTTGATTTCAAGTTATAAAAGTTCGTTAGCCAAATTGGCTAATTCTGAACGCTCCCCTTTCTCTAGTTTAATGTGCGAAAAAAGAGCTTGGCCTTTCATTTTATCTATTAAATAAGCCAAACCATTAGAGTGTTCATCCATATATGGCGTATCTATTTGGGCTATATCTCCTGTAAAAACAATCTTAGTCCCCTCTCCTGCCCTCGTAATAATGGTTTTTATCTCATGAGGTGTTAGATTTTGGGCCTCGTCCACAATGAACATAACATTTGATAAACTCCTTCCTCTAATAAAGGCCAAAGCCGTTATAGAAAGCTTGCCATTCTCCTGTAATTCGTCCAGAATCTTACTTTTCTTCTCGGTTTCTTTAAACTGAGCCTTGATAAATTTAAGGTTATCAAATAGTGGCTGCATGTAAGGTGAAACCTTTTCTTCTGCACCTCCAGGAAGAAAACCAATATCACGATTTGACAATGGAATGATGGGCCTAGCCAATATGATTTGGTGATATTTATTCCGCTGCTCTAAGGCTGCCGCCAAAGCTAAAAGTGTTTTCCCGGTTCCAGCAACACCCTGAATAGCCACCAGTTTTATCTCATCATTTAAAAGCGAATCTAAGGCAAAGGACTGCTCGGTATTTCTTGGTTTTATGCCATAAGCAAATTGCTTCTCTACTCGGTGAAGCATATCTGTGGGTTCATCATACCTTACCAAAACTGCTTCTGTACCATTTCTTAAAGTATAATAACCATTTGCCTGTTTGGCATCGCCTAAAATACCTCCTTCTTTGACAACTCCTTTCACATAAATATTATGAATAATTTCAGAGTCTAAATTTTCAAAGGCTCGGTAGCCGGCAGAAACTTTTGTCAAATCTGTGACCTTCCCTGTAAGGTAGTCCTCTGCCCATAAACCTATAGCCTTGGCCTTTATCCTAAGGTTAATGTCTTTTGTAACGAGGATCACCTTAGCCATTTTATGCTCTAGCTGAAGCGAAAGAGCAGCATTGATAATGCGATGGTCGTTTTTATCTGATCCAAAAACGGCGATAGCATCTAACTCTAAATGCTCGGTTTTCATCACGATACTTAGTTTCCCTTTTTTGGGCCCAATAGACACCCAATCTTCATAACCATTATCCCCTGAAAGTTTATCTAAAAAGCGAATGACCGCTCTAGCTTCAAAGTTATTAGTGTCATTTCCAATTTTAAAGTTATCCAATTCTTCTAAAACAGTTATCGGAATAGCGACATCATTATCTTCAAAATGACGTATAGCGTTATGGTCAAATAAAAGTACGGAGGTGTCTAAAACGAAAATTTTCTTTGTTGATTTTTTTACCATTAGTCAGTGGCTTTTCTCTGAAGTCTTAAAAGTTAAATTAGTACAAAAGCGATGGATTCGACAATATCAGAACGAATAATTCACGAAAAATAGGATATTCGAGTCTCCTTAATTTATTCCGACGACAAGCATGAACTTTAAGTGCCTCTTCGGGGGTTTATATTTGCGTATGAAAAACATCTTAGCGTGCCTCTTTCTTCTCTCCATTATGTCTTGTAATTCGTCTGAAAACGAAAACCAAGAAAAAGTCTTTTTTGACTTGGCACAATTTATTGATACCGAAATAGCCCATCTAGAATCTAATAATGTGAGCGTCCTCAAGACCGTTTATATTAATGAAGAAAAAGAGACGATAACGATAAATGACTTAGACTGGAAAAAAGAGCTGGACATCATTAGACAGTCTGACCTCAATAAGGCGGCCTTCAGATTGAGCTATGATAAAGATAGCTCTGTTTCTCAAATAGCGTACACCCTTAAGCCTTCTGAGAAGTTGCCAATTGTCTCTTTAAGAATTCTGAAAAATGATGCAGGTGAAATAACACAGATTCGCTCCGATCACAAATCTGACAATTACCTATATTCTTCTAGCAAAACGGCCATAGCTGATTTTAAAAATGGACATTTAAGCCATTACAATATCAAAGGCACCCAAGAGCTTTTTGTAGGCAGTGAAAAAGTTTTTGAGATAGATGGTGAGGTGCTTAAGCCTTAATTAGGAGTGTTCTGTTCAGATAGGCAAAGCTTGGATTATTTAAAAAATAGGTCACGCAAAAAACGCGTCAGAAAATTGTCTACGGATTAGAAAAATGATACCGCCGTTTTTAAATAGAATAATCAGATCTCTCATTCCTCTTCTAATGAACGGCAAAATGGTTTTCCATTAAATATAGCCTTAGAACCTGAGTTCGATGCAAGAACAGCCTTTGAAGCTCCCGAGGAGCGATATATATATTGCGAGGGATAAAACTCCTCGCAAATGTGTTAGAAAGTGCTCTAGTTTGGCGGAATTTGGGTCTATAAAACCAAAATCGTGACAAACTTATCATTGAAGGTGTTTAAGGTTAGTGATTTAACTAGTTTCCTTATGTCGAACTCAGGTTTAGAGATGAACTTCTAACCTTTCTGGTCTGGCTTTCAATAGACTTAGGGCAGTCCTTAGTTTAATTATTTATTGCCCTTAGCCGTGCTTTGGGCACGACCTCTTCGTAAAAAACTCGGTCAGTATGATAACCGTTCCATAGGAACGCTATGTGATGCTAGTCTGTACGTCGCCATTGAAGATTACATTGCGTACATTCGGAACGAAAGACCACGGAAACCTTAACTTTTTTATGGATATATTGTCCCTAATGAGACAAAATTTGTGACACCTAGCCACCCCTCATAATTATCCTTTGAGTGGGGAAACCACCACAAATGGGACGTTTTTTAACTATTCTAGCTAGCCTAAAAAACTTTAGCTATCCAAGTGGTCGGCGAGACTTCCCTACGAGGCGTCCCGCCCAACCATAAAACCTTTGGCCATAGCACACAAAAAAAACCACCCCACCTGGGATGGCCTTTAACTATTCTACCCTAACCTAAAAAACTTTTAGCTATCCAAGTGTTTGGCGAGACTTCCCTACGAGGCGTTTCGCCCTAACCTAAGCTTATATAACCACTGCTGCCTCGACGTTTTCGAAGAGGATATTTTCACCACTCAGCTCCATCATAATCACCGCGTCTTTGTCTATTTCATTTGCGAGAATCCTCTTAGAAAGTTCATTTAGAACCCTTCTTTGAATTACTCTCTTTAAAGGTCTAGCACCAAAAACTGGATCAAAACCTTCTTCTCCCAATTTGTCTAAAACTTCTACAGACGCTTCCAAGGTAATGCCTTGTTCTGCCAATCTGTTTTTGATACCGACAAACTGAATCTCCACTATCTGACGTATGTTGCTTCTGCTTAAAGGGTCAAAGAGAACTATCTCATCTATCCTGTTAAGAAACTCAGGTCTTACAGAAACTTTCAATAATTCCATCACACTATCTTTTGCTTCTTGCTTATAATACGAGTGCCATGCCTTTTCGTCACCTTTTGACTCTATATATTTTTCTTGAATCAAATGAGACCCAATATTAGAGGTCATAATTATGATGGTATTTTTGAAGTTAGCCACCCTACCTTTATTGTCTGTAAGTCGTCCATCATCAAGTACTTGGAGTAGTACATTCCATACATCTGGGTGAGCTTTTTCTATCTCATCTAATAAGATTACAGAATATGGTTTTCTTCTAACGGCCTCTGTTAATTGTCCGCCCTCATCATAACCCACATATCCAGGAGGAGCTCCTACCAGTCTACTCACGGCGTGCCTTTCTTGGTACTCACTCATATCTATCCTCACCATGGCGGTATCGTCATTGAAAAGATATTGAGCTAGCGTTTTGGCTAATTCTGTTTTACCTACACCTGTGGTTCCTAAAAATAAGAAACTTCCAATAGGCTTTTTAGGGTCTTGCATTCCAGCTCTAGACCTTCTTACTGCATCAGAAACTAACTCTATAGCTTCTGCTTGGCCTGCCACTCTTTTCTTAAGTTCATCTTCTAAATAAAGTAGTTTCTCTCGTTCGCTTTGAAGCATTTTAGAAACTGGAATTCCTGTCCATTTTGCTACTACTTCAGCAATGTCTTCAGAAGTTACCTCTTCGTTTATTAAATTTTCTACGTCGCCTCCAGAATGTTTGCTGGCTAAACTTTTAAGTTTCTCCTCAGATTCTGGTAGTTTACCGTATCTAATTTCTGCTACTTTCCCAAAGTCACCAGAACGCTCCGCCTGTTCGGCTTCAAACTTCAGTTGGTCTATCTGCTCTTTCAAAACTCTAATCTCATCAACTTTACCTTTCTCGTTTTCCCATTGAGCTTTAAAGGCACTAAACTTCTCATTCAATTCGGCCAATTCTTTAGAAAGAACCGCTTCTTTTTCTTTATCTTTTTCTCTTCTGATGGCTTCTCGCTCTATTTCAAGCTGCATTATTCTTCTTCTCAGTTCGTCCATTTCGGCTGGCATAGAATCCATTTCAAGCCTCAATTTAGCCGCAGACTCATCCATTAAGTCAATGGCTTTATCTGGCAAAAACCTATCTGAAATATACCTGCTTGATAATTCTACTGCAGAAATAACCGCATCATCCTGAATTCTCACCCCATGATGCACTTCATATTTTTCTTTAATTCCACGTAGAATAGAAATCGCATCTGTGATATTTGGCTCATCTACTATAACTGACTGAAAACGTCTTTCTAAGGCTTTATCTTTTTCTATGTATTTCTGATACTCCTTAAGCGTTGTTGCACCAATGGCGTGTAATTCGCCTCTGGCCAATGCAGGCTTCAATAAATTGGCTGCGTCCATTGCTCCTTCGCCTCCCCCGGCACCTATCAATGTGTGTATTTCATCAATGAAAAGAATCAACTCCCCATCTGAATCTGTTACTTCTTTAATAACAGCCTTCAATCTTTCCTCAAACTCACCTTTATATTTGGCACCTGCCACCAAAAGACCCATATCTAAAGATACCAAAGTCTTAGATTTTAAGTTTTCTGGCACATCACCTTGAACAATTCTTTGAGCTAAACCTTCAACAATAGCCGTTTTACCCACACCTGGTTCTCCTATAAGAATCGGATTATTCTTTGTTCTTCTGGATAGAATCTGCAATACTCTACGTATTTCTTCATCACGACCTATAACTGGGTCAATTTTTCCTTTTTTTGCCTGCTCATTTAAATTTATGCTGTATCTAGACAGGGCTTGGTATTTATTTTCTGCGTTTTGGTCTTTCACTGGGTTATTTTTTCCTCTTAATTCTATAATTGCTTTTTCTAATTCCTTTTCACTGAAACCCAATTTCTTTAATAATTGAGCTACTTTATCTTTACCTGCCGCTAAAGCAAGGTGAAGCAATTCCACACTTACGAACTCGTCATCAAAAGACTTTAACTTGGCCTGAGCTGCGGCCAGTGTAGTAGACAAATCATTTCCTAGAAATGGCTGCCCACCACCTCCACTTACTTTAGGATAACTACTTACTATTTCCTCCAAACCGCTCAAAAGACCATTTTCTTGCAAGCCCATTTGGGCAAATAAATAGGACGAAGTATTTGGGTCTTGCTCTATCAATGCTTTTAGCAAATGACCAGGTTCTACAGCCTGTTGATTATTCCCTTGAGCAATTTGCACTGCCTGCTGAATTACCTCTTGAGCCTTTATGGTATATTGATTTAAATTCATGGTTCTCTATATTTTAATAAAAGTTGTGCTTTTTCAACTCCAATACGATGATAGCACATATCCTTAAGAATGATTGAAATCATCTCAATCAGATTTGACTTTAAAACGTCAAAAAGAATGCTAGGTTAGTATTTCGGAAATATTGGCATACTTAGCAGAGTAGACATCAATAAATCATGACATAACGTCTTATTTTCAAAGAGTTATAGAATTAAATAGGCGGAATTGTCATGGGAAATTGACAATTGCATTATCAATTTTCATATAAATAAATTCACGAAAATCCCTTTTATAATTTTCAGCATAATAGTTGAGTTCAATATTGGGCATAAAACTCAATTACTAAAATTTCAATTCTCCCGTCGTTCTTCTTTAGGATAAAAATCAAACCTATTATGTTCTGTAGGTGTGGCCAAAAGAACTCCTGAGTTGATATTTTTTTTTACCGTTTCTTGGTAAATATGCGACATCCAAGTTTGTTCATAAGGATTATCCCATTTTACATCAAGAAACATTTTCCTATTCCCTTTTTTAGTAACTATTTGAGGCCAGTTACAATAAAACACCTCGCCGGTGGCGTAGGGAAGTCCATTCATAGCTTTAATATTGCTGAATTTTAAAAACGGAGCATCATTTAAATTATCAGAGACTTTTTTAGGCTTGTCTTTAAACAATTTCTCTCTTATATGTTGGGGGACATTGTGCCAGCTCCATTGCAATTGATTATCGCCGTAAAACTCTGTAAAATTCAATTTCAAAAAGTCAAAACCTTCGTTTTTAATAATTTGTAGTGTCTTTTCATATAGCTTATCTATTTTCCTATTAAATCCATTTCGGCAAGTTGGCTCTTCTCCATTATAAAAAAACATGTCGTCTTCAAAGAAGAAATAATAATCATAATCATTTTCTTCTGCATGTTCAGCTACCCATTGTCTTCCTCCGCATATTCCTATATTATCTTTTTGAATATGGACTATCCCGTACTCCTTGCATATCTTTTCATATTGCGGCATAGTAGATTGGTCTGTAGAATTATTTAAGAGTATCCATTTAGGTTTGATAATGAAGTCTTCATCATACAGTCTCATAGATTCTATCAATATTTCTACTTGCTTCGGGCTGTTATACGTAATAATATAAAGTGCAGTATTTTCTATATTTCCAATTGAAGCACTTTCGTTTAATGGAACATCTACATTATTTTTAAGATCCTCAAAGAATTTAGCAATAAAGCCATTTTCTTCAATTGCAAAATATTGAAACTGCTCAGGATATTTATACAACAATATGGTAAATAGGGATTCTTCTGTCCCCATAAAACCCTCATTTAAAGTGCTCCCGAGTAGCTCATAGTATTGACCATTAAATGATGTAATATCCTCCACCGGCCCTCCGAAAAAGCCACCTCGACATACTTTATTTACTTCCGCTCCAGCTAATTCATTTAATTTACTAAAAGTAAATCCATGTATTTCGCTTGATGCTTCGTAAGGAAATGCAACAAAACTAAATTTATGTATTGCATTAAGTTTATCTACAACCTTATCATGCGTTAAGTACCCAGGATGTACGGTATTTGTAATTCCTGCGTCTATCCAAAAAAGGTGAGTAGAGTTAAATTTATCTAGCAGTTTTGCATCATGAAGTAGAAAAGGTTTTGACAATACCAGCGGATTATACATCTCCAATTTGGCTTGTGTAGATTCTTCTAACCAGGAAGCTTGACCATACCATTCTTTATTCGTTCTTATAGCTTGTATTAAATCAAAAAACTCATTGATAAACCAATCTTGGGACCTTTCAATAAACTGTGTATTTTCTTCCGTTCTAACATTAAACACAAAATCCCTCAGGCTTTTATCACCAAAAACTATCAAGTTATTTGGAGCTTCCAGCAATTGCTTGAATTTTTCTAAGTAAACCTCATAACTACGAGACCATCCTTCTGATAGGTCACCTCTTTTTATATCCCACAATCCTGTAACAAGCGTAACTTTGGTATTGGTCATGTGTTATTTTTTAAAATAGTAATCTGATAATACTAAGCAGTCGAGATTGGTATTATTATAAACTGCTATCGCATCAGAATACCTGCTTAAAATAGGTTTACCATTAATGTTAAAAGAGGTATTGAGCAACACACCAATTCCTGAGTATTTTTCAAATTCTCCAATAAGTTGGTATAACCATGGATTTTGCTCCTGAGTTACTGTTTGCACGCGAGCGGTTCCGTCCACATGTGTGATGGATGTTAGTTTTTCTCTCCATTCTTCTTTAACTGTAGGACAAAAGCTCATCCACCTGCTTTCTCCAGAAAAATTAAAATACTTATCTACATCTTCTAACCTAACTACTGGAGCAAAAGGTCTATACCACTCCCGGTTCTTTACTTTATCATTTAGTACTTCTTTCATATTTGGAAACGCGGGATTACATAGAATACTTCTGTTTCCAAGAGCTCGAGGGCCTTGTTCAGATCTACCTCTTAAAACACCCACTATTTTCCCATCCGAAAGGTCTTTGGATAGCATAGAAATATCCAAAGCTACAGCCCACTTTTCTTCAACATAGGACATCAAAGTATTTCGGTCTAACACTTCAATACCGGCATAGGTTACATCAATAGCATGCTCTGGCTTAATATGGTTTAAGATCATTCCAGTGGCTATCCCGCAATCATTAGGGTTTGGCGGGACAAAAACTGGCCTATTTAATGTTAGGCTAAGTTTAGTATTTAGTAAGATATTTAAAGCACAACCCCCAACTACAATTAATGGTAAATTAGGGTATCTATCTAAAAAAGGTTGAGCCATTTCCATAAATACATTTTCGAAAGCGATTTGGGATGTTTTAGCTAAATCCCATGCCAATTGTCCTTCGAGTCTATTTTCAACGTCAAAAACTAATCCTGTTAGCTTACTTAAATCTTCTAAATATATTAGATAATTTCTCCCATCAGGCTTTCTGCGATAATAATGCTCAAAATGGGGCAACCAATCTGTATTTAGGTTTCCATATGAACATAAACCCATTATTTTCCCTGGGTAAACTAAGTTTCCAATACTAAGAGCTGGTTCTTTTCGAATATCCTTTAAATAATCACCAAAACTCATGTATGGGAATCCTAAATCTAAATCGTACTTTTCTAGTAATTTAATGCTGGTACGATTTTCGGCCAGATAAAAGTTAAAGAAACCATCGTTTCCTCCACCGTCAAATGACATAATCAAAGCCTCTTTGTAGTTTGTCTGATAAAACCCACAAGCAGCGTGACTTAGATGATGTAAACATTCTACATACTTTTTAGCAGGAATGAGTTTTTGATAATGAGTGATAACATTATCTTCAATTGCATCAGTATTTAAATAATAGCAAGTTTCAAATTCTGAAATGCCGTGTTCTTCCTCTATATATTTAAGTATATGCTTTATCAAAAAAGGTCTTGTAAATGAAGGAAGATATTGTGTATAGCCTGCGTTTTTGCTGGATAAAAACCTTTCTATTTCTATTACAGTAATAAGTTCCCCTTCTTTTTCAACCGCTATGGCTGCATTATGTGAACCATAGAATGAGATATTTGCCATATTACCCATTACAATTTGCCTTCAATTCTATCACACCAACCCTTTGATTTTGAATACGGCCAAACTCGCCATTTTGAAGGAAGTGGCCCGTTATATTTTCTCCAGATATTTAACCAATCTTCCTTTGTACTAAAAAGCTGATTTACTTCATCTTTATCCGCGTCTTTTCTATATAAATCAGCTCCGTTTTCGTCAAGAAAAGCAACTACTAAAAATTCATAATCTTTTTCTGGTAAAGATGTTTTATGTATGTCAATACAATGCTCGAAAATACAAATAAATGAATTTTCATAATCTTCAACCACTGGATTCGGTGCTAATTTATGATCAAGGGTATGCTGTTGAACTCCTCTATCTATAAATCTAATTCCCGAATATTTTTCATATTCTACAAGAGTTCGTTCAAACCCCAAACCGTAGATTCCAAAATCATTTTTAATCTCTTCCCCGTCTATGCCCAATAGCTGCTTCACCCTTTTGTGAGTATACTTATTTGTTACAGACCATGTCTCCTTGTCTTCCCAGTGTTTTGTCCTTCCTTTTCTAGTATATTCATGCCAAGCTACAATCTTATGAGGATGATATAAGTCATACCCATGTGTGTAAGCTCTCACCGCTATACTAATTTCTTCTCCATGAAAATAAAATGAAGGGTCGTGTTGAACTTCTTTAGAAAACGCACCGACTGTAAATGCAAAGTGTGCCGAATAAAATCTAGCAGGTATGGGATGTGTAAGAGATTTTGACTGCTCTATGGTTGATGGCATAAAAAATACGATTCCTTCAGGTGTAAATCTATCAAAATTCATTTTCCATGGTTCTTGAGCTCGACCTTCTGGGTCATTATCTGGCTCAAAAGAGGGTATATACGAAGTTAATAAAGGCTTTTTTATACCTTGTTCTTGAAGAGTTTCTAACATATTAATTAAAATGACATCCCAGCCTTCTACAAACCTATGGTGGGAGTCTAATTGAAACGTGTATTTTTCCCCATTATAGTGCTGCTGCACTAAGTTTCTAGCCCAACATACTCCTTCTGCTTCTTCAAAAGGTATCTTAATTATATTTACTCTTTTATCCGAAAGGTATTTATCTAGATTATCCCAGACATCTTCTTCTGAAGTTTGCCAGGCTATGGTAACTCTCAAATTATCAGGAAAATCAGCTTCTCCAAATAAATCATCCAAGGTTGGTACTAATTGAGGGTCTCTGTAACTCGCAATCTGTACAAAGATTGTATCCTCATTTAAAACAGGCCTTTCTTTAAACATAACTACTTAATAAATTTTATCATTTTCCCTTCCTGACATACCCTTAACTTCACTAAAAAATACAAATCCAAAAACTATTCAACTGAATACTCCGAACAATTAGGTTTTATGTCCTTTACTATCATAGAATTAAATCCACCTACCTACTAATTCGCTTTGTGCATGCTTAATATTGGTATCATTTTTTTGCTAAATTATATTAACCATAATAGCATATTGCAGATTATCAAAATAAATTTGAAGGATATATAATTAAATATTAAAGCCGAAATTAAGAATTTATGAAAATTAAGATTGGGTATCAAAACCCAAAATCAACATCGTGGTCAATAACACATGTGTTTAAAAAATTTCATGATTATTGTTTAAACAGTGTTGAGGGGTTTTATTTTGAATATTTTGACTATGATAATCTTTTCGATGGTAATCCCTCTGGGAATTATTCCCCACATAATATGCGTATTATAAATGAGGAGAATGGAAAATTTGTAACTATTCAGGTACACTAAGTTGAGCAATATTCTTGGCGATTTGAAAGATATTACCTCCGTTTTTTATTATTGTGTCGAATACTGACCTGACGACTGCGAAGTCTATTGCTTTTTGGATAGAG
>JBLHOT010000060.1:0-21905 GCA_047623945.1 Arcticibacterium sp.
GTTATTTCAACTGATTAGGGTTTTTGAAGTACCTGCGAAGAATAGGAAGATTGGAAAACCAAATCTTCTAGTCTTTTAGAGGAATATTCATCCAAATGTCTTTTGCTAAGAACCTTTCCATAGTCCGCTCGGACTAGACCACTGCATGGGGAAAAAGGCTTTTGGTTTTCACAGACGCTTCTTAAAGATTCAAAAGACGGTTTGAACAGAAGCAAGAGAAAAAAGGTTAGCTATTTATTCAAACATTGATACCTAATGAAAAGCAAATACCTTCTCTTATTTACCCTTTTGTTTAGCTTCCTTTCCTGTACCACAAAAGCACAAAAAGAAGCCGATCATGACTATTACTCTTTCAAAAAAGGCAACTCTGACGGCATTGGAAAGTGGTATATGGGTAGAGAGATTGCTCATGTGATGGGTTTTCAAGGGATAGACTGGCTGGAGAGGTCTAATCGTGAAGAAGAAGAAAATACGGCTAAACTCCTCCAAAACATGGATATCCAAGCTTCAGATAACATTGCAGATATTGGTGCTGGCTCAGGCTATCATGTGTTTAAAATGGCACCGCAAGCGAGCAAAGGAATGATCTATGCCGTAGATATTCAAATGGAAATGTTGGCTGCTATTAAAGAACGAAAAGAAGAGAAGGGCATTGGCAACATAAGCGTCATTGAAGGTGCTACACAAAGTGTCAATCTACCTTCCAATACCATTAACAAGGTACTTATGGTAGATGTCTATCATGAGTTTGATTACCCAAGAGAAATGCTGCTAAGCATCAAAGATGCTTTAGTAAAAGAAGGTGAAATCTACTTAATAGAATACAGAGGTGAAGACCCAAACGTCCCAATAAAAGAACTTCACAAAATGACCGAAAAACAGGCCATCAAAGAAATGAAGGCCATAGGAATGAAGCTGGAGAAAAACATTAAAAACCTCCCTTGGCAGCATTGTATGGTGTTTGTGAAGGAGTGATAGCTATTACACCTAGCGGAGTCTCCTGTTGAGGCTCTGTGGCATTTCTAGCTATTTAAGGCACCAATTCATATCTTTCAATTTTAAGTAAGAATGTATAATAAGTTTAAAAGAAGAATTGTGTTTACAACATTCGTCCTGAAAACCCAGAATTATCTGGACAAGAGGTAGTCATTTAGTTCACGGAGGATTTAAGTAGTTTATGGGATGTCTCCATGTCGGCAGAGTCCCTGACGGAGACACTGCTGACGGGAAAAAGCTTGGTTGTTGGTCGAGAGATTTTGAGGTGTTATTTATGTACAACTGTTCTGCTCACTGAAACGAAGCAATCTGAAGGCCATCTAAGCTGTATAAAAGAAGTGGCTTTCCAAATGCCATCTGTGAAGTACCCTGGCAATTTTCATTTTTAATGCAGTTTAATAGCCTTGGCAATTTATTAGAGTTGGAAAGTGAAATTTCAGGAAATCCATGTGCCCCAAAAAGCCTATAGTCCTCGTCTATCATGGCTGTGATTTTGGCTACACTATTTATATACTTTTCTATGTCACCTTCCTTAAAAGTGAATAAGGTGCCGTTATAAAAGAAATCGCCAAGGAATATCAATTTCCTTTCTTGGTCAACTATGGCGACCGATTCGTCTGTATGGCCTGGGATATTTATGAGTTGAATTGTGCGGCCTCCGAGGTCAATGTCTTCTGATATTGGCAACCATTCAGATACCTTAATTTGTTTTGGGCTTGTCCCTTCAAAAAGGTCTGTTTCACTAAAAGTTCTGATTTTCATCTACAGCGTTTCTTAAAAACTGGATATCTAGAAAAATGATGTTCGTAAATTCGTTGGCATTCTGACTGTGATCAAAATGAAAATGGGAGAGAACAAGTGATGTAGGAGACTCTACAAAAGCCTCCACATATGGTTTTATTTTGAAACCATTTTCAGCTCTGTTTTCACCAGAACCTGAATCAAAAAGAATTGACCGCTCTCTGCCGCTAATTAAATAGAGTACGTTTGCTTGTGAGCTTTCTTTTTCCTAGAGTATTCTGGTATCTGCGTCAATATTACTTAGGCTAAACCAACTAGAGGCTGGCGGGATAATCTTTTTTATGGGTTCTGTTTTCTTACATGAACTAAGGCTTAGAATAAAGAAAAGCCCAATAATTTTTGGCAAATAACACATAGGATTAGGGCTTGTTAAAAAGGACATCTCCTTGTTCAAAAATGAATATCGTCATAATGAGAGGACAAAAACCCTTTATTTCTATGCTATCCTTGTAGCTTCTATATTTTTGTAGAACTTTAAGTATTGAAATCAACCAAAACCTTTAAGAATAGATGTCGAAGATAAAAGTAGGTGTAGTAGGCACTGGCTTCATAGGGCCAGCCCATATAGAAGCCTTAAGAAGACTTCCAAATGTAGAAGTGGTGGCACTTTGCGAAGTCACTCAGGAAATTGCAGAACAAAAAGCTAAAGACTTAGGCATTCCGGTAGGATGCACCTTTGATGATTTACTGAAGATGGACGAGATACAGTGCGTTCATATCTGTACGCCTAACTTCTTGCATTACAGCCAGTCAAAAGCGGTACTAGCGGCGGGTAAGCACGTAGTATGTGAAAAACCATTATCTAAAGACTTGCACGAGGCAGAAGAGTTGGTGAAAATTGCTAAGGCTTCTGGTTTAGTAAACGCAGTGCATTTCAATTTGAGATTCTACCCGATGGTTCGCCAGATGAAGGTGATGCGTGAAAAAGGCGAGCTTGGTGATGTTTTCTCCATCATAGGCTCTTATCTACAAGATTGGCTTTATTATGATACGGATTATAATTGGCGTTTGGAGCCAGACAAATCTGGTGACTCTAGGGCCATTGCAGATATTGGTTCTCATTTAATGGACATCATAGAATATGTAACAGGCCTAAAAACGGTAGAGCTTATGGCCGACTTTAGTACCGTTCATAAATTCAGAAAGAAACCACTTAAGGAAATAGCTACATATTCAGAGGAGGTTCTCGGACCAGATGATTATGAAAATGTGCCTATTAATACCGAAGATCACGCCAATGTGCTCTTGCGTTTTGATAATGGAAATAGAGGTTGTATCACAGTATCTCAGGTTTCGGCAGGTAGAAAAAACCAATTGAAAGTAGAGATTTCAGGTTCAAAGAAGACTTTTGCCTTTAATTCTGAAAGACCAAACGAGCTTTGGATGGGGCATAGAGAAAAAGCGAATGAAGTGCTTATGAAGGACCCTTCATTGGTAGACTCTGGCGTTCAAAGCGTCGTTTCTTTCCCTGGAGGCCATAATGAAGGCTTTCCAGATACATCTAAGCAGTTATTCAAAGAGGTTTATGCGGCCATAGAAGCCGGTAAACAACCGGATAATCCAACTTTCCCAACTTTTGCTGATGGTTACAGAGAGCTATTGGTGTGCGAAAGAATTTTGGAGAGCCATAGAGCTCAGAAATGGGTGACGGTTTAGTGCTCGTCTCACTTCGACACGTCTCAGTGCGAGTCGCTCTTACTGACTTTGGGCTTATTAGAAGTCGACCAGGAATAATAAAATTGAAATAATTAAAATTTAAAGGTGATGGACAAAACAAACGTCGGATATCTAGCTTCCAACACCTAACACTTAAAACCTAAACAATACAACATATGAAAACGATAAAAGGACCAGCAGTTTTTTTAGCACAATTCATGGGGGACGAAGCTCCTTTTAACTCTTTAGAAACTATTGCTGATTATATGGCGGGTTTGGGCTATAAAGGCATTCAGCTGCCTACTTGGGACCCAAGGTGCATAGATTTAAAGACGGCATCAGAGTCTAAAACATACTGTGATGAGTTAAAGGGTATGTTAAAGGATAAGGGATTAGAGATTACAGAGATTGCCACGCATTTGCAGGGGCAGCTTGTAGCTTCTCATCCTTCTTATGATACCATGTATGATGGTTTTGCTCCAGCGGAGGTAGCCGGAAATGAGCCAGCCAGAAGAGCATGGGCTATTGACCAAGTAAAAATGGGAGCTAAGGCTTCTCAAAACCTAGGCTTAAAAACCAGTGTTGGTTTTTCTGGTGCCTTAGCTTGGCCTTTTCTTTACCCATGGCCTCAAAGACCTGCGGGTATGGTAGAAACCGCTTTTGCAGAATTAGCTAAAAGATGGAAACCTATACTAGATGTGTATGAAGACTGTGGCGTGGATTACTGTTATGAACTACACCCAGGAGAAGACTTACATGATGGAGTTAGTTTCGAAAGGTTTTTGGAAGCTGTAGGAGGCCATCAAAGAGCCTGTATAAATTATGACCCCTCTCATTTCGTACTTCAGTGTATGGACTATGTAGAATTTATAGATATCTATCACGAAAGAATTAAGGCTTTCCACGTAAAGGATGCCGAGTTTAATCCAACTGGAAGACAAGGTGTTTACGGAGCCTATTCTGGATGGGCAGACCGTGCAGGTCGTTTCCGTTCTTTAGGAGATGGTCAGGTAGACTTTAAAGCTATTTTTTCTAAGCTTTCGCAGTATGGCTATGATGGCTGGGCTGTGTTGGAGTGGGAGTGCTGCATTAAAGATTCTAGCCAAGGAGCGGCAGAAGGAGCACCATTTATTAAGAATCAACTCATAGAAGTAGTAACTAGAGCTTTTGACGATTTTGCATCAACAGGAGCAGATGAGGCAGTTAACAAAAAAGTTTTAGGATTATCGTAAAAAAATATTCTTTACGTTTAAGGCTCAATTTTGAAAGAAAAATTGGCAAACAAATGAAGCACTTTCCATCGGGAAGTGCTTTTTTGTATTCTACGATGTTTAAAAACAATTATTCAAATATCGAGGGCTCTCTTTTTTTGTTTTGTTCAAGAATACTTCTAACCTTTGATTCAAATGAAAGAGAATAAAGTTCGGATTCGGGCTTGAAATTAGGGTTAATCTCTTAGGTAATTCTTTAATATATAGTTTGGGCGAATTTTATATGGTTTGAATGGAAAGGTGAAGTGTTGGCCCTAAACCAAATACTTATTTTACAGAAAAAAGTAATTGAATTTTTGGGACTTAAAATTGTATTTTTCATGGCTTTTTCAATCAAACTATAATTTTGCAAAAGAGAAGTATTACCCTTTGAAAATTTTTTCTTTACATTTAAAAACGAAATTATATTTTAAAATAAATCAATTAAGAAGAAGATGAAAAAAATCGAAGCCATTATCCGTAAGTCTAAGTTTTCTGAAGTTCGTGATGCCCTTCATGCTATTGAGGTCAATTTTTTTAGCTATTGGGATGTGACTGGAGTAGGTAACGAAAAAGAAGGTCATATCTATAGAACCATTAGCTACAGCACCACTGATATCCAGAGAAGATACCTTTCTATTGTAGTTTCCGATGATTTTCTTGAGAAGACCATTGAGGCTATCAAAAAAGCGGCTTACACAGGAAACGTAGGCGACGGTAAGATATTTGTCTCAGACATGATAGAGACTATTAGAATTAGAACTGGCGAATTGGGTTCTCCTGCGATTAACTAAGTCAGCAATTTTTAATTTATAAAGCGGAAGTCCGAAGTGGCTTCCGTTTTTTTGGTTCAAAGAGCTCGTTTTCTACTCAAAAACCTGCCAGACAGCCTTTATACCATAGAAAATCATAAATCCGCATAGCGTCAATTTCATAACTATACCTGCGGCAAACCCTGCAAAACTACCGATAGCAGCCTTTAAGGCATTCTTTCTGTCGCCCATAAAAGCTTCGCCAAGCAGTGCACCCAAAAACGCCCCAATAAAAATACCAAAAGGGCCAAGAAACATACCCACCACCAGGCCAGCCATAGAACCTCTTACGCCAGCCTTAGTACCGCCAAACTTCTTAGTCCCCCAGATGGGCACATAGTAATCTAAAACAGTGACTAATGCCGTCGCAATGCCCAGGCCTATTAAAAGCTCCTGTGAGAAATTAGCATATTTGGAGTAATGAAGTGCCAGCAATCCTGCAAACCCTAAAGGCGGACCAGGAAGAGGAAGTACGGAACCTATCACGCCCAACAGCAAGAGAATAAAGCCAAGAATTAGAAGAATAATATCCATGTTTAGATGGTCTGTGGTATTTTGATATGATTCTCGTCGAGCATTTCTGTCAAGCCCAAAACCGCTTTGCTTAGGACTTCTGTGTTTGGTAAAAAGACTATTCTAAAATGGGCCTTATCAAACGTATTAAAACCAGAACCAGAAACCACCAAGATCCTTTGCTCGGTTAGTAAGTCCATTGTAAACTGCTCGTCGTCCTTAAAATTGAATTTTTTAAGGTCAATTTTCGGAAATACATAAAGGGCTCCTTTTGGTTTTACGCAAGTAATGCCCGGAATGTCGGTAAGTTTATAATGAATGAGGTCTCTTTGTTTTTTTAATCGGCCGTCTGCGGCCACTAGGTCATCTATACTCTGGTAACCCCCTAAAGCCGTTTGAATAGCATATTGGGTAGGTACATTGGCACATAAACGCATACTAGCCAATAGGTTAATGCCTTCCAGATAGCTCTTGGCCTTTTCTTTAGCTCCGCTGGCTATTACCCATCCGCCTCTAAAACCCGTGGCTCTGTAATTTTTAGAAATACCTCCGAAAGTCATGAAAAATACATCTTCACTTAAAGAAGCGATAGGTACATGCTTATGTCCATCGTATAAGATTTTGTCGTAAATCTCATCAGAAAAGACCATGAGATTTTTCTCGGCGGCCAAAGCCACAATTTCTTCTAAGACGTCTTTTTCATAAACAGCCCCAGTAGGATTATTTGGATTAATGAGGACAATGGCCTTTGTTTTTGAGGTTACTTTAGACCTCATATCATTCACATCTGGATTCCAGTCGGCTTGTTCATCACATATATAATGAACGGCTTTACCACCAGAAAGCCCCACTGCGGTGGTCCATAATGGATAATCAGGTGAAGGAATAAGTATTTCGTCGCCTTGATTTAGAAGTGCTTGCATGCACATCACAATAAGCTCACTCACACCATTTCCTATAAAGATATCTTCTATCCTAACATCTTTAATGCCTATCTGCTGGGTATAATGCATCACGGCTTTTCTAGCCGGGAAAATCCCTAAATGATGGCAGTAGCCTTGGGCATTCCTGATGTTGAGAATCATGTCTTCCACTATCTCGTCTGGTACGTCAAAACCAAAAGGGGCAGGGTTTCCAATATTGAGATTGATGATTTTATGACCCGCGGCTTCCAGAGCCTGGGCTTTGTCAAAAATGGGTCCGCGGATGGCGTATGATAAGTTATTTAGACGCTCACTTTTTAAGTAATTCATATTGCTCATTTAAGTTTGAGAAAAGCATTAATGTTCTTCTCAATTCTGTCATAGATGTCTTCGGTATTTTGAGGTACAAAATCCTCGCCAGTTACCTTTTCATAAAGTTCTATATACCTTTTACTAATTTCCTCACATTTGGCTGGAGTCATTTGCGGAATACGCTGTCCTTCTTTCCCCTGAAAACCGTTTTCAATAAGCCATTCTCTCACAAACTCCTTTGAAAGCTGCTTTTGAGGCACATTAGCCTCTTGGTTTTGCTGATAAACGTCATCATAAAAGTATCGGGAGGAATCAGGTGTATGAATTTCGTCTATAAGATAAATGACATCATCTTTCTCGCCAAATTCATATTTAGTGTCTACCAGAATCAGACCTTGAGCTGCGGCTATTTCTGTACCTCGCTTAAATAAAGCAAGTGTATATGCTTCTAGCTGGGCATATTTTTCTTCTACTACTAAGCCATTGGCAATGATGGCTTCTCTAGAAATGTCTTCGTCGTGGCCTTCATGAGCTTTGGTGGTGGGCGTAATAATTGGCTTCGGAAGCTTATCATTTTCCTTTAATCCGTCTGGGAGAGATACGCCACATACGCCTCTTTTTCCACTGCGATATTCACGCCAAGCGTGGCCGGCCAAATAACCTCTAACCACCATTTCAACAGGGAAAGTGGTGCATTTTAAACCAAATGTGGCATTAGGGTCGGGCACTTCTTGCAGCCAATTTGGGACAATATCTGCTGTAGCTTTTAAAAACTTTGCTGCTATCTGATTTAAAACTTGCCCTTTACATGGAATTGCTTCGGGAAGGATGACATCAAAGGCAGAAATTCTGTCTGAGGCTATCATTAATAAACCGTGGTCAAAGGCATATACATCACGAACTTTCCCGTGATACACACTCTTTTGACCTTCAAAATTAAAACTAGCCTCTTTTAGTACATTCATTATTTTTACCAATTTCCGTAGTCCGTTGTATCGCTTTCTGTGCCAAATAATACAGGCATCTTGTTACTTTCATTTGCCCTCATGGCATTCAAAAGCTGCAAAGCCTGCTCCACATTAATGAGGGTTAAGTTGCTGCTGGTAAGCTCGTCTTCTTTTGAATCGCTATTGGTTACCAAACCACTCAGCTCCTGTTGTTCTCTTTCTTGCTCCCTGTTTTGTCTATTCGGAGCATTGTCGTTCTTATTTGGATGATATATCTTTTTGAGATATTCAAAATTTTGCTTTACAAAGTTATTAGTGTTTTCCGTCTCAATAGCCTTTTTCAAAAGATTTATTGCCGTCAGGGTGTCTCCGGAATACGCACTTAAGAGTGCTTTTTGATTAAGAATAGCAGACTGATACGTTTTGTTCCTCAAATTCACCATTTTTTTAAGCTGGACCACTTGGCTGGCAGTATCACCTGTAACAAAGAAAGCATGAGCCGCTTTGAGCCTTGTTTCTGGAGAGATAATATCTGATTCGGCCGTCATTGTCTTAAATCTATCTATAACCAATAAGTACTTCCCATCTGCATAAAGTGTATTTATTTCAGAGGCCAAAGCTGGACTACTCTGAGGCACCTGAAAGGCTATGTATAACCGTAATATGTAGAATAGGATAGGCACTTAAACTTTGAAAACTTTAATGGAAAACATGATATCAAGGGCAATCAGAATTAAGGCCACCAGAAGAAAATTTGCATATTTATTGTTGCCTACCAATAGTTTAGTCTGGGTCACTAAAACTTCATTTTGTGCGTTTAGGGCTGGTACTAACACCGCCAAATTTGACTGATTTTTATTTAAAATAAATAAGCGACTTCCTAAATCGATGGACAACTTCCGAAGAGCTTTGGCATCTAATTTAGTAGTGGCTATAGAGCCATCTTCCTGCACTAAAGGCAGACCCTGCGAAAGAACATCGGCTCCGTCCTCTGTGCCTACACCAATAATATATAAGGAGCTTTTAGTGGTGTCTAGCGTTGCTTTTAACTGAGTATTTAGTTCAGCAAAATTCTCACCATCAGTAAACACCAAAGCAGCTTGTGAGCGATCATTTCCTGCGTTTTGTACAAATTTGGAGTTGATGGCAGTCAACACAGCATTTAAATTACTTCCCTTTTTTGGCATCATTTCGGTATTAAGAGAAGATAAAGTCTCTTTTACTAAACTTAGGTCAAAGGTAAGAGGAACTTGCCAATACGCCTGAGTAGAGAATACAAGAAGCCCTACGCGGTTAGCTTCCATTTGGTTAATCAGGTTATTGACTTCAATTTTTACTCTATCTAATCGGCTTGGACTAATGTCTGTAGAATTCATGGAAGCAGATAGGTCAATAGCTAAAATGACGTCTTTTCCTTTTTTTCTAGCATCTGTTTCTGTTAGGCCGAAATTGGGACCTAAAAGAGCCGCAATCATTAATCCCACAACGATGGTCCGCAATAAAAACTTGATGTATATGGCTTTCGAAGCCCTACCTAAATATTTTCCAATATTCTTGGTCTTGAAAAAATAGTAGCCATAGAATGACAAAAAGGTCAGTATATATATAAACTCCCAATATGAAATGCCTCTGCTCCAATTCATTACATACTAATCAAATTCGCCAATAGACGATAAGCTCCCGGCACGCCAGCCGGTAATTCTCTAAAAAATGATAATCCAGTGTATACATAGTTGCCTTTTCCAAATTCGGTATGAATCAAGCTGCCTTCCATGGCTGTTTCTCCTGTATCGTTCATAGAAAAAAGAGGTTTGTAGTCTTTCTCCCAATCCGTG
Source organism: Arcticibacterium sp. (assembly GCA_047623945.1). Lineage (GTDB taxonomy): Bacteria > Bacteroidota > Bacteroidia > Cytophagales > Spirosomataceae > Arcticibacterium. Next base: position 10,046 of record JBLHOT010000060.1, read on the forward strand.
GCAAAATAAAGACCTCTTTCCTGTACCCAGCCTTCGAAGTCGGCATTGCTTAATTTATTAGGTTTGTTCAGGAGGCTATTAGAAGTTTCTAGGAATCGTACTTCGGCATCTTCTTCGCTCACTCGGTCTCTGCTAATATTGAAAGGGTAGGGGCCCATTTTATTGATAAAGTCTGGAGTGCCTCTTCCACTTGTTTGATATTGGCAGATTAAATTACCTCCAGCTTTTACATAAGCCATGAGGCGGTCATGATAAAAGGGAAGCCATTCGTTGGTGTTGTATGCTCTAATTCCCACCAATATGGCCTTATAAGCGGATAGATTTCCATTTAAGTCTTCCTCCGTTAATAAGTCTACCGTATAGCCCATCCTAGAAAGAGCCTGTGGGATGTCATCTCCAGCACCTACTATATACCCCACTTTTTTGCCTTTTTTCTTTAAGTCTAGTCTAAGCACGGCCAGCTCTGATTTTGGAAAAGTTATGGTCTCAGGAATGTGTGCGTACTTTATGCTATTTAGGGCAGAACCAAAAGTTTGACCATCTACGGTCGCTTTAATTTTGACTAGACCTTGAGAAGCATTGGCGGGTGGCGTTATGCTAAATTTTAAAACAACTTCTTCATTTTTGTTCTTCAAGCTAAACTTTTTTGAAACGGGAGTATAGGTCCAGCCATTGGGTACATCCAGATTAACAATGCCTTCTGTATTATTTCTTGCAGATTTAACGGTAACAAAAAATTCTTGAGAATGGTCATTCCCAAAAATCAATGAACCGGTATTAGCGGTAACAGTCACATCTGGGGCAACGACCAACGGTTGGTAAATTTCTCCAAAAGAAGGCTCCACATATTTAAACGTTAAAGGAATTTCTTTTTCTAGTATAAGGCCTTCAATATTGAGCTGGATACGGCTTGTTAAAACTGGCGGCGAAAGCGGCAATCCTTTCAAAGACTCATCACTGATATGATAAGAACCAATGTCATGCTTCTCCTGAAGCCAATAAGGCTGGGAGTAGGGTGTTTCTTGTGGTATCCTTTCTTTGAAATTTTGCTCAAATCTTGTGTTTTTAACTAATTGGGACTCTCTACTTATGGAATAAGCAAGTTTTGGGATTTCTATGCTTGCAACTTTTACATTAAGATTAGACCTGTTAATTAAACGGAAAGTACCTTCTAGCGAATCTCCTTTGCTAATATTGTAATCTCGGGCATTGACTTCCATATGGATACCTGCAAAACCTAAAATCAAATCTTTAAGCTCCGCCAGTTTGTACTGAAGCAAAGGGCTGTAGGGTAATGTTTGCATCAATTTATATAATTGATTCAATGCCAAAACCGAGTTTTCCGGTGTCTCCGGATTAAAGTTTAGTTTGATATCCTTTATAACGGTAGCTACAATACCACCACCTTTTATTCTGCTCCAAGAAGTATTTATGCCGTCAAATAAGTCATTTTCGGCAGGCTCTCCTTTGGTGTGTTTTAAGGTTTCCATTCTTTCACCCCTAAAAAGTCCTGCACCAAAACCTTGGCTTTTATGCATGCTTCTGGCTCTGGATCCTATTTCTCCATAGGATTCTCCCAACAGTGAATTGTAACCACCTATGTCCATCGTAATGAATCCGCCAGCCTCTTCTGGAGGTGTGTTTGTAAACCCACGATTATAAAAATTCCAGACCAACCTTTTTACTTGCCAAATGTCCACTTCCTTTAATTGTTCAGGAAATGCTTCTGGGTCTGCTGCTGCATCAAAAGCCTCTTCGGCGAGGAGAGAGGAAGCCGAATGATGTCCGTGCCCTGCACGGCTATCTGGCGGGAACCTTGTAATCATGACATCAGGCTGAAACTTTCTGATTCTATAAACCAAGTCTGATAAAACCTGTTCTTTGCCCCAAAAGGCTAGAGCCTCTTCGGTTGTTTTGCAATAACCAAAATCGTTTGCTCGAGTGAAATATTGCTCACCTCCGTCAATATTTCTGGCTTGCAAGAGCTCATTTGTTCTCAATAAACCTGCAAATTCATCTTTTTCTGTGCCTATAAGGTTTTGGCCGCCATCTCCTCTGGTCATAGCTATGTAGGCCGTTCTTACTTTCTTCTCGTTTTCTAACCACGTGATAAGCAATGTATTTTCGTCGTCTGGATGGGCAGCCACATACATGGCAGAGCCTACTACTTCCAGCTTATTTAGACTATGTAGCAGCTGACCCGTACTGCTTGGCTTTTCTTGGGCAAAACTCCACAGAATAAAAGAGAAGAATAAAAGAAGCGTTAAGGCGTGTTTTTTCATAAATTTGAACTTTCTATCAAAATGAATATCAGAGAATCTTTACTGTTATATCTAGTTTTTGCACTTGCCTTGGGTTCTACAAGTCAAGCACAACAAATTAACGACGATTTTATTGAAGGTGAAATATATATAAAAGTTAAACCGAGTTTGACTGGAAGAAGTTTTACTAGAACTTCCGCAAATGTAAATGCTCAACGAGAAATTCCTTCCGTGTATGCGACTATTTCAAAATCCCAAGGGTCCATTGAGCGGACTAAAGCTCCTTTTTATAAATCTAAAAATGAGGATTTAAAGAATATCTATAGAATTAAGTTAGACGAGAATACTTCCTTGGAGCAGATCTTGAAAGATTTAAAAGAAGACCCAAATGTGCTCTATGCAGAGCCAGTTAGAAGACGGAGGATCATTGGAGTGCCTAGTGATACACTTTATAATAATCAATGGCATTTAGAAAAAATTAAAGCCACTCAGGCCTGGGACGTAAATCCTGGAAGTCAAGATATTATAGTAGCTGTAGTAGACAATGCCATTCAGGTCAATCATATTGATTTAGCAGGAAATATGGTAGCGGGTTATGATGTATCTGATAATGATGCAGACCCAAGCCCCCCAAACGCTCTTTTTTCTCATGGTACTCATGTCTCCGGAATTGTGGCGGCCGTAAATAATAATATTACTGGTATAGCCTCGGCAGGAAATAATAGAGTGAAGGTGATGCCTATAAAGGCCACGAGTGACGCCTCTTTTCAAAACTTCATAGATAATGGCTACGAAGGAATATCTTGGGCGGTTCTTAATGGAGCCAAAATCATTAGCCTTTCATGGGGTGGAAGTGGTTATTCCCAGATGGAACAAGATATCGTTAATGATGCCCATGCCAATGGCGTTATTATTCTAGCGGCAGCGGGGAATGAGAATTCGACAGAGCTACAGTATCCAGCAGCTTATGAACATGTGATAGCCGTGGCCAGTTTAGATAGTAATGACGCCAGAAGTAGTTTTTCTAGTTATGGCACATACGTTGATATTTCTGCACCAGGTCGTGGAATTTTAAGTACTATTCCTTTTGATACTTACGCCAGTTTTAGTGGAACCTCCATGGCCACGCCATTGGTGGCTTCTTGTGCTGGTTACTTATTATCAAGCTTTCCTACTTTGGCTATGGATAGTATAGAGATAATTTTGAAGGCCACTTCTGATAATATAGATGTGGTAAATCCTGGTTTTATAGGGCTTTTGGGTAGCGGTAGAGTAAATTTACTCAATGCCATTTCCTGCCGACAAGTAGATATTTTTTCAAGCGTACCTTTCGCTTCACCCACTAATTATTTTTGTGAAGGAGATTCTGCCACTTTATCCATAGCGGTCAATGGTTCAGAAACATTTGAATGGTTTTTTAAGGAGGCCTCGGTAGGTACCGGCAATAACCTTACAGCCAAGGATGAAGGTATTTACATCCTGAAAAGACTTTCTGGGACTTGTGAAGTTACCTCTGACCCTCTAAAGATCATTCATAATAAGGTTTTTAGTCCTAAACCGACCGTGACGGATTTAAACGTTTTGTATTGCGAAGCTGTACACACGAAACTTATAGGAACTCCTGGGAATTGTAATGTTTTTGGTCCTAGTACATTTAGTTATTCAGGGGCCCCAGTTGGTTTTGATGGTTTCTTAAAAAGCGATGATTACCTAACGGCGGAGGTCAGCGGAGTCGCAGGTTATATTGATTCTATCACAGTGTCTATTACTTGGCAGAAGAAAGACGGTGGCACTCATAATCATTGTGGTAACGCAGATTTAGGAGGAACACCATTTAATGAGGAGGTTTCTTTTCAGATTGTTTCGCCAGAAGGAATAACAGTAGACTTAGTGAGAACTATAGACTATGGACGAGGAACAGCCACGTCTGGGGAACTAATAACAGTATTTACCCCGAATGGTCTAAAAATTACAGGAAGGCCTTTGCCTTCAAGTGGTACTTTTGGAGCAGCGGGTGACTTATGTGCTTTTGAAGATAAAATACCACAGGGTACTTGGACTTTGATTGCGAATGATGACGCTACACTAGATCCTCTTTGTGTTTCTGGATTTTCAATTACCATTAAAACAAAAAAGCCAGCAAGTCCTGCTAATATTAAGTGGTATTCTGATGCGGGTCTTGGTGAATTCCTTTTAGAAAACGAAGCCTTAATCGTAGCTACGAATATGGTGGGCGTTCAAGATTATTATGCTGTCACATCGTGTGAAGGACTTTGCCCAGGCCCGGCCGCTAAATCTGAAGTTCGCATTCATGCTGTTCCAGATTTATATGCCTTCCCTTTAAGTTCGGTGATTTTATCAAACTCAGAATTAGAATCATTGTCTAAAACCAATAACTTAAGTTTAGCTGTTTATAATGATAGCAATACTGTGGTATCAGGATATAGTGAGAAGGAAGGTGCTCTGAACGCACAGATAGCCTCTACTCCGCCTCAAACTTCGCCTATTTCTATATGTGGCTCAGAGAGTTATATCGTTTTTGGTTTAGGCTGTAATGGTACCATTGAGTGGGAAAGTGCCTTATGGGAATTGCCTATCTACGGTTCTTCGGTAATTCTGAATAATACAAGTGGTCCTCTGAATCTAACCGCCACATGCCTTCAATCATGGACTTGCACAGCTTTAGAGAATTTGCCTTTTCAGTTTACTGACGGCTTGAGTCCTTTATTGCTTACTGGAATTTTGACCGAAAATAGTGAACAAAATTTTAACGGCAGTAACATTTCATCTACTCAGATTCTAAAATCAAACAGTATAGTAGATTATGCGGCACCTCAGTCTATCTTATTGAACCCAGGATTCGAGTCCAAATTAAGTTCAGTTTTTAGAGCAGAAATCGGAAGTTGCCCAAACTGAAAAACCTACCATTTTCGCTTACCTCCCTTTTTTTCTCTAATGGAAATCTTGTCATCATAACTTAAGTCTGAAACTTTCTGATTCTGTAAACTAAGTCCAATGAACGCAATTATTTGTCCCAAAAGGCAAGGGCTTCTTTGGTGGTTTTTCAATTAAAAAAATCTATTCTCCGCGTGAAATATTGCTTACCTGCGTCAATGTTTCTAGCACGCAAGATCTCATTTGTTCCTAATAAACCTGCAAATTAATCTTTCTTTTGTGCTTTAAACCTGAATTCGACATAAGGAAGCTAGTTAACTCACTAACCTTAAACACCTTCTATGATACGTTTGTCACGATTTTGGTTTTATAGACCAAAATTCCGCCAAACTAGAGCACTTTCTAACACATTTGCGAGCGGTTTTACCCCTCGCTACGTATATGTCGCTCCTCGGGAGCTTCTAAGGCTGTTCTTGCATCGAACTCAGGTTTTAAGGTTTTGGCCACTATTGCCTTTTATCATGGCTATATAGGCCGTTCTTAATTCTTCTCATTTTCCAACCAAGTGATAATTAAAGTGCTTTCATCTTCTGAGTGAGCCACTACACATATGGCAGAGTCCACTATTTTACAGTTTGTTTAGATTTGCAGCAGCTGACTGTAATTACGGGCTTTTTTTTTACAAAACGCCTAAGAATAAACGAATGAGATATTAACCAAGAACAAAAGAAAAGAAAAATAAAAGAGATAACATGCTATTTATCAACATTTTGGGCGTTCTTTGCAAAAATGAATATCACACATTCTTTACATACTAAATTTTTTTTATCATTTTTCCTTGCTGTTTTCACATTTGGCCTAGGTTTTACAGTCAAAGCACAACTAATAGACGACGATTTTGTTGAAGGTGAAATATTTGTAAAGGTTAAACCGAGTTTAACTGGAGGTTTTAACAGGACTTCTGCAAGTGTAAATGCTCAGCTAGAAATTCCCACCATTTACGCAGCTATTTCAAAATCTCAAGGGTCTGTTGAGCAGACTAAAGCACCTTTTTACAAGTCTAAAAATGCGGGTTTAAAGAATATCTACCGAATCAAGCTAGACGGGAATACTTCATTGGAGGAGGTCTTGAAAGATTTAAAAGAAGATCCAAGCGTGATCTATGCAGAGCCTGTAAGAAGAAGAAGAATTATTGGCGTGCCTAACGACACACTGTATAATAGCCAGTGGCATTTAGAGAAAATTAAAGCTGCACAGGCGTGGGACATAAATCCTGGAAGCCAAGATGTTATTGTAGCTGTTGTAGATAATGCGATTCAAGTCAACCATATAGATTTAGCAGGAAATATGGTAGCGGGTTATGATGTATCTGATAATGACGCAGACCCAAGCCCACCAAACGCTAATTTTTCACATGGGACTCATGTCTCCGGAATTGTGGCGGCCGTAAATAATAACATTACCGGCATAGCGTCGGCAGGAAATAACAGGGTAAAGGTAATGCCTATAAAGGCTACGAGTGATGCATCTTTTTATAACTTCATAGATAATGGTTATGAAGGAATATCTTGGGCGGTTCTTAATGGAGCTAAAATCATTAGTCTTTCATGGGGTGGGGGTGGTTATTCTCAGACAGAACAAGACATCATCGATGATGCTCATGCGAATGGCGTTATTATTCTAGCTGCTGCCGGAAATGAGAATTCATCCTTATTACAGTATCCAGCAGCTTATGAACATGTGATAGCCGTGGCTAGTTTAGATGATGATGATGCCAGAAGTAGCTTTTCTAGTTATGGTACCTATGTAGATATTGCTGCACCGGGTCGTGGCATTTTAAGTACTATTCCTTTTGATGCTTACGCCAGTTTTAGTGGAACTTCCATGGCCACACCTTTGGTGGCATCCTGTGCTGGCTTCTTATTATCGAGCTTTCCTACTTTGGCTATAGATAGTATTGAGATAATTTTAAAGGCTACTGCGGATAATATTGATGATGCAAATCCTAGTTTCATTGGGCTTTTGGGAACGGGTAGAGTTAATTTACTTAAAGCTATTTCCTGCCGCCAAGTAGATATTTTTTCAAGTGAACCTTTTGTCTCACCCACTAATTATTTTTGCGTTGGAGATTCTGCTACTTTATCTATTGCCGTCAATGGCTTAGAAACATTTGAATGGTTTTTTAATGATGTTTCGGTAAGTACCACCAAAGACTTTATAGCCAAAGACGCAGGCCTTTACGCACTCAAAAGGACAGTTGGAGCTTGTGAAGTTACCTCTGACAACCTGAGAATTGTCCATAATAAAGTTTTTACTGCTAAACCGACTGTCACGGATTTAAATGTTTTGTATTGCGAAGCCGCAAAAACGCAACTTATAGGTACTCCTGGCGATTGTACCTTTTTTGGTCCTGACACATTTGATTATTCAGGGCCTATTGTTGGTTTTGATGGATTCTTAAAAAGTGATGATCATTTAACGGCAGAAGTAATGGGAGTTGCGGGCTTAATTGATTCTATCACAGTGTCTATTACTTGGCAGAAGAAAGACGGAGGCACCCATAATAATTGCGATGACGCCGATTTAGGAGCTACGGCATTTAATGAGGAAGTTTCTTTCCAGCTTGTTTCACCAAAAGGAATAAGAGTAGACCTGGTCAGAGCAGGGGACTATGGACGAGGAATAGCTACTTCCGGAGAAGTAACCACCATATTTACGCCGAATGGTTTAAAAATCACGGGCAACCCTTTACCGTCAAACGGTACTTTTGGAGCAGCAGGTAATTTAGCTGACTTTGAAGATCAAATAGGACAAGGCATATGGACCTTAGTCACGAAAGATAACGCAACACTAGATCCTCTTTGCGTGTCTGGATTTTCAATCACAGTTAAAACCAAAAGACCGGCAAGTGATCCTACTATTAGCTGGTATTCTGATGAGGGTCTTAGCGAATTCCTTTTAGAAAGCGATTCATTGTCCGTGGCTACGAATATGGTAGGCGTACAAAACTATTATGCTGTAACTACTTGTGAAGGACTTTGTCCTGGCCCGTCTTCTAAATCTGAAGTTCGCATAAATGCTGTTCCAGACTTGTATGCTTTTCCCATAAGTTCGGTGATTTTATCGAACTCAGAATTGGAATTATTAGCTAAGAGTAATAATCTTAATTTAACTATTCAGAATGACAGTATTTCTTTTATTTCTGGACAGAGTGAAAAAGGAGGGTCTAAGAGTGCACAAATCGCTTCTATTTCGCCACAAAGATCCCCTATTTCTGTATGTACATCAGAGAGTTATATCGTTTTTGGATTAGGCTGTAATGGCACTATTAAATGGGAGAGTGCTTCCTGGCCTCAAGCAATTTATGGTTCTTCTGTAATTTTGAATAACGTTAGTGGTCCCCTTAATATAAGTGCCACATGCCTTCAGTCATGGACATGCTCCGCTTTAACTGATATTCCTTTCCAGTTCTCTGACGGCCAAACTCCCTTATCTCTTTCTGGAATTATGACCAATATCACCCCGCAAAACTTTTATGGAGGAACCGTTTCATCTAATCAGGTTCTAAAATCAAGTAGTATTGTAGATTATAGGGCACCTCAATCTATCTTACTGAGCCCAGGATTCGAGACCATTTTAAGTTCAGTTTTTACTGCAGAAATAGCGAATTGCCCAAACTAAAAGAGGATACGTTCTTCGCTTACCTCCTTTTAATTTTTTTTCTCTGACGGAAACCCTAAATTTGCGGGTCTTTTGAAAACAAATTAACATAAAAACCAAAATAACTTAAACTACTTTATGGATCCTTTATTTTATTTAGTGCCAATTCTTGGTGTTGTCGGATTACTTTTCATGGTAATCAAGGCAGCTTGGGTAAATAAACAAGACGCTGGTACAGGAAAAATGCAAGAAATTGCAAAAGCTATTGCTGATGGTGCTTTGGCGTTCTTAAAAGCCGAATGGCGAGTGATGGGAATTTTTGTTGTTGCCGTTGGTATATTATTGACTTGGTCCGGTACACTCGTAGAAAACTCTCATTGGTTAATAGGTGTATCCTTTGTTATAGGTGCAGTCGTTTCTGCTTTTGCTGGATATGTTGGGATGAACATCGCTACCAAAGCAAACGTAAGAACTACGCAGGCTGCTCGTACCTCACTTAAAGATGCGTTGAAAGTGTCTTTTACTGCAGGATCTGTGATGGGTCTGGGTGTAGCCGGACTAGCCGTATTATTCATGAGTTTACTGTTCATTTGGTTTTTTAACATGTTCGTTACTGGTCCTGGTGATTCTCATGGCATGGAAAAAGCTTTGGAAGTATTGGCTGGATTTTCTTTAGGTGCAGAATCTATCGCTCTTTTTGCAAGAGTAGGCGGAGGTATCTATACTAAGGCAGCCGATGTAGGAGCAGACTTAGTAGGAAAAGTAGAAGCAGGTATTCCTGAAGATGATCCTCGTAATCCTGCCACTATTGCAGATAACGTAGGAGATAATGTGGGTGATGTGGCAGGTATGGGAGCCGATTTATTTGGTTCATACGTGGCTACTATTTTAGCAACCATGGTCTTGGGTAGAGAAATTGATTCTGCCGATAATTTTGGTGGCTGGGCTCCAATCTTGCTTCCAATGCTTATTGCGGGAATGGGTTTAATATTCTCTGCCATAAGTACATTCTTTGTAAGTGTTAAAAATGACCAAGGTAATGTTCAAAATGCATTAAATATTGGAAACTGGGGTTCAATGGCTCTTACAGCTGTTGCGTCATATCCTTTAGTGATGTACATATTGCCTCAAAATATGAGCATCAGAGGAGAAGCATTCACTAATATGGATGTTTTTTATGCCATTATTCTAGGTCTTGTTGTTGGAGGCATAATGTCTATCGTTACAGAGTATTATACTTCAATGGGCAAAAAGCCTGTTCAGTCTATCGTTAATCAATCTTCTACAGGTCATGCTACCAATATTATTGGTGGATTAGCTGTAGGAATGGAATCTACTGTTATTCCTATCTTAGTTCTGGCTGCGGGTATTTACTTGTCATTCGAATTTGCGGGTCTTTACGGTGTGGCTATTGCTGCCGCCGGAATGATGGCCACTACGGCTATGCAGTTGGCCATTGACGCGTTCGGTCCTATTGCAGATAATGCAGGTGGAATTGCAGAAATGAGCAAGCTTCCTGAAGAAGTAAGAAGTAGAACAGATACGTTAGATGCGGTTGGAAACACCACTGCCGCTGCCGGCAAAGGTTTTGCCATTGCTTCTGCTGCTTTAACTGCTTTAGCTTTATTTGCGGCTTTTGTAGGTCTTTCTGGTATTTCGTCCATTGATATTTATAAGGCAGACGTATTAGCTGGTCTTTTCGTGGGAGGAATGATTCCATTCATCTTCTCTTCTTTGGCTATTGCAGCCGTAGGTCGTGCAGCCATGGAAATGGTAGAAGAAGTAAGAAGACAGTTTAGAGAAATTCCTGGTATTCTTGAAGGAACTGGCACACCAGAGTATGACAAATGTGTAGATATTTCTACGAAGGCTTCTATTAGAGAAATGATGTTGCCTGGTCTTATTACCCTGATTACTCCAGTAATAGTAGGTTTCACTTTCGGACCAGAGGTTTTAGGTGGTCTTTTAGCTGGTGTAACTGTTTCTGGTGTTTTGATGGGTATTTTCCAGAATAACGCTGGTGGTGCTTGGGACAACGCTAAGAAGTCTTTTGAGAAAGGTGTTGAGATTAATGGTAAAATGGAATATAAAGGTTCTGAGGCTCATAAAGCAGCAGTAACTGGTGATACAGTAGGAGATCCTTTCAAAGATACTTCTGGACCATCTATGAATATCCTTATTAAGTTAATGTCTATCGTTTCTTTGGTTATTGCACCTCATATTGCCGTTAACAAAGCAGTAGGGGAGCAAGCGGTTGGAGAGGAGCATGCTTATGCTGTTTTTGATGAATTACCTATCAACAGAACTTCAATGTTTGGAGAGAAGCTAAGTCTTGGATTTGTGGAAGGAAGTATGGAACAGAGATTGCTTGACTTCATTCAAGACGAAAACTCAGAAGCGGGAAAAGACAATTGGTTCGAATTTCAAAACCTAAATTTCGCTACGGGTAATGCAAACATTGATGCTAACACCATGAAAGAAGTGGTTAATATTTCTCACGTATTAAAAGCATTCCCGACGTCGAAGATTAAAATAGGGGGCTACACAGATAATACTGGAGACGCTGCTTTAAATCTTCAGTTGTCTTCCAATAGAGCAGCTTCTGTTAAGTCTGCTTTGGTAGGTTTAGGTGTTGCAGAATCTAGAATAGAGTCTGAAGGATATGGCGAAGCTCATCCTGTGGTCTCAAATGATACCGAAGAAGGAAGAACTCAGAATCGTAGAATTGCGGTGAGCGTAAGAGAGAAGTAAGCTTCTCAATATTTCGAGAACAGGTCGTCCATTAATTTGGCGACCTGTTTTTTTTTGCCAAAGATGTATTTAATTTCAGGCTTTTTTCCCAAAGGCTTGCTGAAAAGTAATGACAGAAGTTCCAGCACAATTTTTTAAATTTGTTACTGAGTACTAAAAGCATGTTAATCAAACATTGTTCTTCTTCTACTTTATCTACTTACAATTTCATCTTGTTCCCCCGAAAAGGAACAGCAAATGGCCACTTTAATCATTCACGGTGGTACTATTTGAGACCGTTGCATAACCGCAGC
>JBLHOT010000061.1:0-21853 GCA_047623945.1 Arcticibacterium sp.
ATGTTTCCAGTGGTATGACTTATCCAGCCCTTCGAGCCGTAAACTTCTTTTGCTATTTCTGTGCCTGAAATAGATAAATCATCTATCCAATCTATATAAGATTGCTGACATTCAGGAAGGTTTAGAGATCCGCAAGACCAATAAATTTCTTGAATATTAATGTTACTTTGATAGTTTCCTGCCCAAGGAGAAAAATTAAAAGTGTTCCAAACGCCTTGCAGATTCGCAGGCAGTGTTCCTTTTCTGGAGGCACTTATAACCATATATCTGCCCAAATTGAAAGCCAGCTCTTTGTAACCAGTGTCTTTGGTTCCTGATTTCAATCTTTCAAACCTTTCGTTAGTTGGTAGTCTTGATAATTGATTGTCAGTCTCTAATTTAAGACTTACCCTATCGTACAAGTTCTTGTAGTCTTGTACATGTACTTTTTTAAGTTCTTTGTAGCCTTTGGCGAGTGCTTTATTAATTACGTCTCGGTTTTTAATTTGAGGGTCTTCTCCTGTATAATTAGGATATTTCATTTTGTAGTTGGTAGACATCGTGATATACAACACGACATCATCTGCACCCCTAAGTGTTAGTTGATTTCCAGATTGACCTAGCTCACCCCCATTTTGTTTCACCTTGACCAATACCCTAAAAGGACGGTCATTTCCATTTATTTTGCCACTAATTTCATACTCATCATTGTTTATTGAAACAGAAGAAGTCTTTTGAATGACCCTGGAGCCTAAGTTGAGGTCAATGTTGTTTTTCTTGTCTGAGCTGTATTTAAGTATCAAAACTTTATCAGGATAAGAACAGAAATATTCTCTGGAGAAGGTGGTTCCTGCCTCTTTGTAATTAATTTGTCCTAGAGACGTAGTCAAATCTAGCTCTCTATGGTAGTCATAATATGCTCCCTTTGAATTGGGAAACTCAATTTTCAAATTCCCAATGCTTGTGAAAAATCCAAAGATATTAGACTTCCCAAGGAAATTATTAATGACTAAACTATCAGCTAAGGGGATATTTCCATTTACTACAGCCTCACGAATTAAGGGTAAGTTTTCCTTAGCTTTTGGATTTACTCCTGCCTTTAGCCAGTCGCCATTCGCAGGCCCTCCTGTCCACATACTAGCATCTGTAATGGAAATAATTTCTTCATTAACTCCGCCCAAAAAACTAGCCCCAAAGTAACCATTACCTAAATGAAGGCCTTGGCTATTCCAATATTTACCCGGATACTTGAACCATACTTTTTCGTTGCTTCCTTGGCCTTTTACATTGAAGGAATAGCAGACTAGTATGAGTAAACATAAAGGGAATTTCATTTTTAGAGTGTTCTTGGTTGACATAGTAGCGTTAACAAATGGACATTTTTAATAGAATGTTTGTCAATCTTCTTTAGAGGGTTTGTAAGACATCCAGTCCACCTCCAATTCAAAATTATACTTAGGCTTTTCAAGGGACCTGGGATTGGTTTCTACAGCCCAATTATTGGCATGCCAGAAATTCATTCTGTATTTACTGGCATGAAGGGGAATTCCCATGGAAGAGCCTTTATAATCCCACAGAACTATCTTTCTGCCAGATTTAGGATGCAATAGCCACCACGTAATTCTATCCGAATGCCAATCGAATCCATACGTATAAAACCTAGCAGAGGCATCATAGTCTTCTATTTTTGAGAGTTTCTTTGGTTTGTTTTGCCTTCCAGAGAATGGATGGTTGACACCATCATGATTTGATCTAAAAGCCGTGCTAAGAATCTCGCCGGTTTTAAGATTAATGGTTCTTCCGATTCTTTCTAGTTTCCCCTTTTGGCCTGTCCAAGTACCTACATAAATGATGTTTGGGTCGGCGAGTAACCATTCAAAATCAATTTCACTCAGGCCCAAATCTTTATCTGCATGATAGGTGAAATAGCCCACTACTGCTCCAACATTGGGCTGTAATTCTCTGGCATCTGGTATTTTAAGTCTAGCCGAGTAGGAACCAAAATGCGTAAAATTCTTAGAAATAATTTCGGGTCCTCTGCCGGCACCAGCCGCATCATTTGTATCTAGTTTAAAGGATAGAATACTGGTTTCCTTTTCAATAGAACTTTGCACTCCAGAATTGCTTTTAAAAACTGCTTTAGTCCCTGTAGCTCCATTGATGAAATTCTCTATACCTGGTTGTGTAAACTCTTCTTTAAAAGCAACACTATTCTGTGAATAGGCACTTTGAGTTACGAAGAGAAAGTTGAGGAAGAAAAGTTGTTTCATAGAGTTTTAATTGAAAATAAAGATAGGTAATACTTATGAAATCATTTACTCGACCGAATTTGTGTAAATTCAAAATAACCACCTAGTCGTAGTTTTTATTATATTTGTGACCAAGCAGTCATAGTCATGCCCAAGAAGACATTTTCAAATCTAGATGAAGGAAAAAGAAAGCAAATAATTGATTCTTTCTTAAGAGAGTTTGCAGTCAAACCTTATGATGAAGCCTCCATAACGGTTGTGGTAAAAGAGTTGGGAATTGCCAAAGGGAGCATTTATCAATACTTTGAAGACAAGCTTGACTTATTTCTCTTTTTGATAGATGAGTGTGTAGCAGTAAAACTAGAATATGTGGTTATGCTAGACAGAAAAAGCTTTCCTGACTTTTGGGCATACTTTAGAGAACTGTACATACATGGTTACCAATTTGATAAAGAGAACCCACTTCAAAGCCATTTTCTACATAACCTCATTAATAACCTCAAGTCCGTTTCTATCATGCACATTTTCAATAAAATGCTCAATCAATCCATGCTAGGATTTGAGGCCATGGTAAATCAAGAGGTGAGCTTAGGCCTCTTCAGAGATGATATACCTTCCCAAACCATGGGATTTATGCTTTACAAAGTAGGTATAGGCATTCAAGAACAATTAGAACTTATAGGTGTCATAAACCCCAAAGAAAGCATTCAAAAAAACATCCCTGTTTATCAGGGTAAAAAGGAAGAATTATTACAAATGGTAGATGATTACATAAAACTTATGAAACCATCATTTGATAAAAACTAAAAAATGATACAAGTAGAAAATTTAGTCTTTCAATATCCCAAAAACGATAGCCCTACCTTAAAGGGCTTGAATTTCAATATTGAAAAAGGGGAAGTTTTTGGGTTTCTTGGACCGTCTGGTGCTGGAAAAAGTACAGCTCAAAAGGTACTCTACAAGATTTATAATGACTACGAAGGGCTGGCGATAGTCGATGGGAAAAATCTCTCAGAATGGGATAGCACCTATTTTGATAAGATAGGTGTGGGTTTTGAGTTGCCAAATCATTATTTAAAACTTACTGGCAGAGAAAACCTAAGCCTATTTGCTTCCTTTTATCAAGCTAAGCCCAAAAGAAGTATGGAAGAGCTTTTTGAAATGGTGGATTTAAAGGATGCTATGAATCAGCCTGTAGAAGCCTATTCTAAGGGCATGAAAATGAGGCTAAATTTTATTCGCTCTATCCAGCATGACCCAGATATTTTATTTTTTGATGAACCCACCACTGGCTTAGACCCTGTAAATGCTCATAAGATTAAACAGCACATACTGACCCTAAAGGAAGCAGGTAAAACCATTTTTGTAACGACTCACAGTCTGGAAACTGCAGACGAAATTTGCGATCGAGTTTCTTTCATCGTGGATGGAAAATTGGTAGTAACAGATACACCACAAAATCTCAAAAAGCAATATGGCAGGGAGGCTGTAAATGTGGAATTATATAATGGACGTTCTACAGAGTTTCCATTGAAAGACTTAGGCACCAATACGGAGTTCTTAACATTCATTAAGGAAGATGATGTCAAAAGAATTCACACTCAGGAAGCCACATTAGAAGAGGTGTTTATTCGTGTAACAGGTAAATCACTCAAAGTATGAAAATATTTTTGACGCAATTAAAATGGCAGTTTGTGCTTTTGCAGAAGAATAATATAATTAGCATCAGTTTCGCCGTTACGGTGATTTATGGACTTGTTTTGTATTTTTTCAAGGACCTTGGAAACTTAGATAAGATACTCATTACTATCGTTTTGATGGATCCTTCAGTGATAGGATTCTTTTTCATTGCTTTGACTTTTTATACAGAAGTAAAACAAGACATACTTCCTGCCATTTTTATAAGCCCTTTGAATACACATGTCCTGTTAACTAGCCGTATTCTATCCTTATCCCTTGTGGGTACGCTTTGTTCCTTAGGATTGGCTTTTTCTTCGGTAGGATTTGATTTTCATGTTTTTGAATATACCATTGGCTCATTCGGAATTTGCCTTATTGCTTGCTTATTTGGTTTAATTCTATTCCCCTTTGCCTCTGAATTTCTGAAATTCGCACTCATGTCTGTACCCCTATTTATTGTAGTTTTCAGTTTGCCGATTTTGCAATACCTCGGAGCAATGGATGCCGGTTTTATGAAATATGTTTTCCCCATTCAAGGCAGTGTAGACTTGTTGGATTATGCCATTAGTGACAATCCTATCAGCTTCGCGTATGCTTACTTCTCTATTACCTTTTTTGCTTCTATTTTATACTTTATTGGGAATCGTATTTTTTGTCAAAAAATGGTGAAGCAATAAAAACAGGACCGCTATGAAAAAAATATTCAACTTGGCTTTCGCAGACTTTAAGCTCATATTTAGAGATTCCACACTTCGAACATTTCTAGCATTGCCAATTCTTATTTTTGTATTGATAGTTTGGGGAGTCCCTTATTTGATACAGGAATTTGAGATTCTAGAGCCTTATGTCCCTATAATGCTTGTGGTCTGTGTCATCGAAAATACCCAAATGTTCAGCTTCATAAGTGGGATGGTGCTGATAGATGAAAAAGAAAATAACGTGGCTAAATTGTATGGTATAGTGCCTCTTTCTCGGTTTCAGTATATCTTAAGCCGTTTTTTGTTCCCTTATATATTCACTGTCATCCTGAATGTTATACTTTTCATTGTGCAGCCGTTTTATACGATTTCATTGTTTGATAATCTCCTCATTTCTTTTTTAGCTGGATTGGTGGTACCTCTTTATGCCATGGCCCTAAATACCATTGCTGAAAACCGAATGAAGGGATTGGTATATATTAAAGCCTTTAATCTACTCGTTTTGCTACCAGTTGCGGCGTTTTTTGTTCCGGGAAAATTTATTCACGCTTTTGGTGTTTTTCCTACCCATTGGGTGTTTCAGGGAATTTATAAAGTAACCCAAGGGCTTTCTGCCGGCTTAATGTCTGGAATAGGCTTTATTGTTTTTGGGGTACTGCTCTGGCTTATCTCTAAACTCTTTATTCAGCGGCATTTTGTCTAGGCTAGATTTATTTAACTCCTATTCTTGAATAGTACAATTTCTGTCAAAAATCCTTTTTATCCTAGGATCGTGGGTATTTGAATTGATTATGATTTATCCATAAAGCATCTGACTGGGTCTACAGAAGCCCAATCCACTCAAAACCTTCATTATCTCAAGTATTCCCTGTTTAGTGCACCGAGTTTATTCTTATGGTCATACGCTTGGAAAGGTAATTCATCCCTGATCAAAAATGCTTTTCGGCAAATTTCATGTACTGCTCCCAATCATAATTAGTTACATCATGACCTCCTGTTCTAATATGATATCCGATCGTATTTTGAACTGGTTCATTAGTCTTAGGATGTACATCAGTAGCTAGCCCTTCTTTTCCATACAGTTCATAAACTGGGCTTGCGTGATATCCTGAAAGGTATTCCCCATAAGGATCGGCCCATTGGTCATCGACAGCACTAGCTATATAGACAGGTCTAGGAGCCATGAGGGCTATTAACATATGTTGGTCTATTGGTAAATTCTCTTCTTTATTATTGTATTGCTTGAAATTGGTATTAAACCAATGCGGGAAACTGGTGTTGATAACACTGACGGTTTCACCAAACTTCCTTCTTGAGATAGCAGCTCCTCCGCAACCAGAATCGTTGGAAATAGCTAAGTCAATTCTATCGTCTAAAGCAGCTGCCCATAACGTTGCCTTTCCTAAGCGAGAATGACCAAAAGCTATAATTTTGGAATTCCTTAATAAGTTGTCCGCTTTTACATAATCAATAACTCTAGACATTCCCCAAGCCCATCCGGCCAAAGAACCCCATTCGTCATTCGCAGGTCTACTCTGATTGCCTTTAAAAAATAAGGAATGAATACCATCTGAAAAGTCATTTACGTCAGGGTCCAAGTCTTCATAATAGATAGTGGCTATGCCAAATCCTTGAGAAACGATTTTCTCCAAAGGCCAACGATTGCCTCTCGTGCCTCTACTTATTTCAGTGTCTTCGCCAGGATTAAGTTTTATCCAAGTATCAGAAACAATAACATTTGGGTCACTAATGGTGGTATGATTTCCTTTAAAGTTATATCCAATAAAAAGGGGAGGAGAGAGGACTTTTTTGGGTAAATAGAGGAGGATGTTTACCCTGACTTTTTTCTGAAAGACTAGAGCGATCTGTCTTCGAATAGCCTTCCCGTTCATAGCACTCTGATCCTCTTCCAAAATCTCAATTTCAAATTCCTCAGAGATACCATCCGGTACTTTACCGAAAACTTGGTCGGTGTATAAACTAACAAGCTCAGGTCTTCTTTTTTGCTCCCAATCATCTGTGTTTTTCACAGCTACCCCGTTTTCTAACTTGAGTAACTCTGGAAGTACATAAGGTTTGATAGCACTTTCATCGTAGTTAACTTTTTGTTGAGCTTGAACCATAATATTAAGGCATATACAAATTATTAATAGGTTAGTTCTTTTTATCATTATTTTAATTTTTAAATATCATGAAAAGGGTCTGACGATAGCAAAGATTCAGAAAACTTTCACCTACAATATATAGCATATATTCTGGACCATCATTACCAAGCGTTTCTTCCGGTTATCCCCGACATAAGTCGGCATTGACTAAAGCTTTCTGAGCAAGCTTTTCTTCAATTCGTAAAAAATTTAAAAAGAAGAGCACCAGAGAGGGGTCATATTTGGTTTGAAGGGTTTCCCCTTTGACATTCTTATGATTTGTCTGGCATAAAAACCACCTTCAGCCGAGTCTTCAAAAGCCTTAATACCTGTTCTTAAAATGAAGTTCTCAAGTTTGGGTACTTTACCTTGTATAAAAAGATTTATATTGGTAAGATTAGTCAGGAAAGGCCTTGCCATGCCAATAAAGTTTAGTTCCTGACTCGCCAGGGCTTTGTTACAAAAGTCAAAACTCCTGAAACCACCTGTGATGAGCAATGGCATATTACTTACAGCTCTAATCTTTTTGGCAAAATCAATAAAATAGGCCTCTCTTCTTTTTGTGCTTTCTTTTCTATCATCATTGAGTAGGAAGAACGCCAGCTTTTTATAGGTACCTCCAGATATTTCTAGAAGGTCTGTGCCTTCATGATCTAGCTTCTTAATCACCTCCAGGGATTCTTCCTCTGTGAATCCCCCTTTTTGAAAGTCGGAAGAATTCAGTTTTACAGAAATCGGGAATTTAGGACCAACAGCCCTACGAACTTCTTGGATGATCCTGATTAAAAGACGACTTCTATTCCCAATCATCCGTTCTGATATTGGTCTTTGGAGATAGAAATTGGCTCAGCAAATAACCATGAGCGGAGTGTATTTGTACGCCAGTAAATCCTGCTTCTTTAGACAGTATAGCTGCTTTTACAAAACCAGCAATGACCTCTTCAATGTCTTGTTGGCTCATGGCTTTTGGTTTACCAAAAAGCCCCAGTTTTTTCAACTGTATTTCAGATGGTGCTAGTGGCCTCCATGGTCCGAAAATGTTGGTTTGTTTACCAGAGTGTGATATCTGTGTCCAAATGTGGTTTCCCTTTTTTCTGCCTGCGGCAGCCCATTCCTTAAGTTTTGGAAGCATGGCGGCGTCGTTGAAACAAACATTTCCGGCAGATTCTAAGTGTTTGTTGTCAATGACCACATTGCCTGTAATGAGCAAGCCAGCACCTGTCTCAGCCCAGGTCTCATAAAGCTTTTGATGGCCTATCGTGGGCTCTAAGTGCTTATTCGTTCTGTCATCGCAGATTTTATAAGGCGATTTGATAGCAAAGCTCCACAGGGAAGGGTAAATGGTTTATTTAAATTATTCTCAGTCATGAAGTCTTAGTCTGTTTTGTTCTATTTGACATTATATGAAATACTGCTCCTAAAGGAATCAGAAACATGGTTGTGCCCGTTTCTTTCTTTGCCACATGGGAAATATGAAAAGTTAGAATTGCGATAACGATAACAGATAAGATTAATCCAATGTATTTACGCATAATAGGACTATGTTTTGATAAAAACACAGAATTACCGTCAATTTGGAAATTCTGGTTTATGATCCATAAACTAGAGACTTTGACGTACTAGTTCATGAGGTTCAATGCAAAAAAAAGCTGTTTCGCCAAAAGACCACAATTTAAGATTGAACTACGCTATTTTAAGTGGGAGAATCCACCGTCTACATGAAGTATTTGTCCAGTGGTCCAAGAAGACTTTGGGCTTAAAAGAAAGGCTGCTGTTGCAGCCACTTCTTTAGCACTTCCCACCCTTTTCAAAGGATTGTTCTCCGCTTGAGCTGCAACTTTCTCAGGGCTGTTCAAAAATTTAGATGCAAGAGCGGTATCAGTCAGTGAAGGAGCCACCGCATTTACTCGGATACTAGGTGCAAGTTCTGCAGCTAAAGATCTTGTTAATCCTTCTATGGCCCCTTTAGAAATTGCCACTTGCGAGTGAAAGTTAAAGCCACGCTGCACTGCTATGGTAGAAAATAGTACTATGGAGGCATCTCCCGACTTTTTTAACCTTGGCAAAATAGTTTGTATAAGGTTAGTTGCTCCTAGAACTTGTAATTTAAAGTCATCTATAAAATCGGCCTCTTTAAAACGGTGAAATGGTTTCAAATTTATGCTTCCAGGACAATAGGCTAGGCCATGAATTTCTTCAGGTAAATCATCTAGATTTAAAGAATCATTTAGAACATCGAACTTGTAGTAAGTGACGTTTGCCTGATTTTCTACTGCATTTTTATGGTAGGTGGCGTAAACATGAGCTTCTTCGTCTTTAAGTAGTGCTACAAGTTCTTTCCCGATTCCTGATGAACCGCCTATGATTAGGTAATTTTTCATTTGTTGATGTTTGATATAATAGATGAAAGTACTTTATATTAAACGACGAATTGGCCTGGAGGGTTCTGATTGTTTCGGACAAATTCTGCAATTTCCCATGTGATTTCTGTTCAGAGTTATTGGCTCAATAACTCAATCAGACGCCCTAAAACCTATACCTAACCTGCAGCTTTACATCTGTTCTATGCGGTACATTTATTTCGTTATTCCCGGAGCTTATGGTTTCTCTGTCGTTTAATGTGGTGCGGGCTATTCTGGCCCATATATCTATGCTTCTGGATAATGAATATCGACTTACCAAATACAGCCTTGAACCTCTTCCGAAGTAGGCGGGGAAGGATACGGCGTATAACACGTCATTTTCATAGGCATAAATTCTAGAATCATATGACTCTGTATTAAATAGAGCAATACGGCTTTTGAGCTGTAGTTTACCTATGCTTCCTTCTATATCCTGTATGATGGCATAGCCGTTTGAGCGTCCCTGTGTTTCATATTTAAAGGAATTGTATTGGACTTTGGTTTGAGATTTAAAATTCTTACTAATGTTAAATTCAAATTGGGCCAAGAGGTTTTGCCTGCTCGTTTTGACTATGAAATCTGAAACGGTCTCATTTCCAGGAAGATTTTTTTCCTTTTGTTCTCTATGGTATTGTGTATAGAAAGCCCATTTCTTAGTAGGTTTTAGGGTGAATCTAAAGAGGTAGTCGTCTCCCTCAGAAGGGCCGTCTACCAGAAAGCGTAACCATGGGAATTTGAATTTGTCGTAAAAGGCCGCAAAAGTGTAACCCTTTTTTGGTGAATACTTAAGACCTGTATACATGCCTTTTTCATTGATGGTTCTGCTACCCTCACCAAAAGCATTTGAGTAAAAACTATGGAAGTCTTTATCATAATTTCGGAAGTTAAGTGCCCATTCTAATTTTGGACTTAGAGAGGCCACAAAACCACCCACAGCCCCTATACCACCACTGGAAGAGCGTGCGGCTTCACCAAAGAAGTTGAAATTTTGCCAAGAATAAGAGAAGTTAGGGCCGAGCACGGTGTTTTGGTTTCCTTTAAACTCATAAGCCGAATACTCTGCTGTTCGTCGTTCTATATCATTGCTGTAATTTGTGTTAAGTACCGTGATTCCGATATGGCCATTGGCGTGCCGCCATTTTATATTTCCACCGATACTCGTCTCATTTACGTTTCCTTTTTTTGCTATTTCAGACGCTGTTCTATGCAATCCAGATATTAAAATAGAGCTAAAAACATCTCCTCTGTCTTCTATTTCGGTATTGATACTTCCGTCTCTTTTTTTTGCTGAGCCAAAAGCGGTCACTAATAAATTACCGACTTCAAATGATGCGGCTGCACCACGTAAAAAGCCACCCTCCAGAACCGAGTTATGTGGCCTTATGCCTAAGTCACTTCTTCTGGTGGTATAAATGGGTTCGCTTCCTTTTCCTGCGGCGTATCCTCCAGACATGACTAGCCCCTGCCCAAACTGTAGTTGATAATCGCCTAAAATGGCATTCTTAAGCTTTCCTTTGTTTAATAATTGGAAGTGAAATGTGGTGTAGTCGGCTATACTTGGTTCGCCCTGGTCTTTTTCCATGATGAAACCTAAACTGAAGTCTTTGGGGTGCTGAAGTCTATACCTAGCATATAGTTTTTGAGGAGATCCTAGGAATTTGCCTTCTCGGTAGCCTTTGGACTGTTCAAGCGTTTGTTCTGTTCTTACTACAAAGTAATGGTCTGTAGCTCTATTGAAAATACCTTTGACGTCATTCACAGAAACCCCAGTATTCAATTGTACAAAGGGGAGGAGGTTTTGAATGGTTTCTTGGTCAAAGTCTGGGATACTCTGTAATTCATACAGACTTAAAAGGTTTCCCCTTTTGGCCTTATGGTTAAAGAACTGTTGTATTTGGGCTTCTGAAAGTACAAAAAGACTCCTTAGCTCGTCTGGCCCAACCTTATTAATATCTACGGGATTAAGATAAAACTGATAAAGAGCCTCATATAAATCTTCGTAATTAACGTCGTCTTGCTGGGTTGCGGCTAGTCTCTGAATGAAATCGTCAAGTTCGATGTCTGCTCTGGGTACTTCCTGTGCTTCACATAAAAAGCTGGTAAAGAGTACAGTAAAGGAGATGGTATGTCTGATGAACCTTTTCATTTGCTAGGCTTAGGCAGATTCAATTGTAAACTAAAATGATGGGATAGCCCTAGTGTTGGGTGTGTATTTACGGCATAATCAAAGACCCATTTCTTATTGCCATAACCAACCCCGAAATGATTGGTTCTTATCCCCGTATTAATACCCGTTCTCATGAAAAAGTTATCGAATAACATATATTCCAAACCCGCCTTTACATAAGGGTTTTGTCCTGTGATGTACTCTGTCTCTGCCGAAACAGTGATTTTGTCCATGGGATGATAAGCACCGCCAAGCCTTAAAACTGTAGGGATACGGTCTGTTGGTAATAATGAGGCTCCTGTAATATTATGTGCATGAAAACCGATATTTACAGAAGAAGAGAGTTTCGCCATAACTCCAAACTCTGTAAAAAGAGCATTTTGAGAGCTTATTTCTGTCGCGGTAACGGTCATATAAGATGCTTTCATCCCTAGAGAAACACGACCAGTATTTTTAGCGATGGCAATACCCGCTTTATTTTCATTATAAAGCTGATCTCCGAAACGCTCCGCTCCGATACCGATTGTAGCCCAAGATTTAGCCAAAACGGCAGAAAGGGATGCGGTGGATAAACCACTAATATCGAACCTAGAATCGAAAGAAGAGCTGGCAAAAGAATTTTCTACAAAGCCCAGCCCGGCGGGATTATAGAAAAAGGTCTGGCTGTGAGGTAAAGCTACCATGGCGTGTGCCATGCCCCAACTTCGGCCTCCTACGCTAGATAAGCTGTTTTGTCCATATAGATTTGAGGAACATAAACAGAGTAGGAGTATAGTTTTTTGCATGGAAGTGGAAAGTACCTTAATTGAACGAATAGAAAAAATTATAGAAATGATTTTAAAAAATCAGTCTACAAAAAGAAAAGTCAAGGCTTTGAATGCCTTGACTTTTAGAATGCGGTGAAATTTGTTTTAAATCTAGCTGAACTTTCTTTCCACAAGAGCATAAAATTCTTCTGCTTCAGCAGATTTATTATCCCAATTATGATCTACAGCTACTTGATTAACAATATAACTCTGAGCTTCCCCGAGAGCTCCAAAGGCATCTAAGGTCTCCATACTTCTGGTGTATGATTGTTGGTCGCCATTAAAGAGGGTATTGATAAATAAAAAACGCTGATTTAGAGATACGCCATTCTTTAGGCTAGGAATCCTTGATTTATTATGAGCATCTAATAAACTGTTGCTTTTTTCTACTACTTTATCATTTAGTGTTGAGCTGACTCCTGTGAGCCTGTCATTTAGGCTACGAGGCCCTGGTAATACTACCGCTTGTTCTTTTCTAACTAGTGGAACTTCGGGTATTTTGTGTACTACACGAGCTGCAATTTCTGGTTTCTCTAAGGTAGGCTGCAATGCTTTTTTAGTAGGAGTTTCTTGGTCAAAGGCTTCATCGAAGAAAGACTTTTTCGCCTCTGTACTACTTCCTCTAAGTCTTAAGATTCCATCTAAATCTTCTAGAATTTCGGAGGCGTCATCTGCAATATAGCCCGAAAATATTCCATCTAAGTGTTCTATACCCTGATTGGCAAAAATAGTGCTGCCATTTAATTTGGTTTCTAGATGGTCTAATATGCCCTTGTTAATCTGAAAGTATTTCTTATTTGAGGCTATCCATTCTGGAGTCAATTTAAATTCTGGCAGGTTACGCATCAAATTGTTAAAATAGCCTTTGGTCTCTGAGCAGAGCTGAAGCGTATCTGTAACAGATTGAGCTAAAAGAGCTTCGAATTTATCTCTCCTTACAGAAATAAATCTGGAAAGTATATTCATGAATTCTTCTAAAGCCGTTTTTACTTCTTCATGTTCGAAGTCAAAGTAGGGGCTTTTCAAACGACTGCTATCTTCTTGCCATTTTTCAAACAAGTTTCTAATTACTAGAAGATTAAGCTGTTTTATTTCAGTGATTTTCAATATTTCTCCACCAGAAATAGTTTGCTGGTTTTTGAAGTATTCGTCACAAATAAGCGTAGAGAAAGCTTTAGCGTAAGTTTCGGCATCAGCCGAATTCCATTTGTAGGTCATTTTCAAAATCGTTTCTTTTGTAGGAGCAAGTAAGTTGTCATAAATGTACAAAATTTGCTCAATTTCTAGCTTAACGAATAAAATGCTATTTTATGTTTATAGAGCCAAAAAGAGGCAGGTCAAAAGACCAGAAGATGGGATGGGTGGAACTGATATGCGGCTCTATGTTCAGCGGAAAAACGGAAGAATTGATTCGTAGACTCAACCGAGCGAAAATAGCCAAACAAAATGTTGAGATTTTTAAGCCTGTTATAGATACCCGCTATGACGAGGAAGATATTGTATCTCACAATAAAAACTCCATACGCTCTACGCCAGTAAACTCTGCGGCAGAAATTCTACTTTATGTAGGGAATTGTGATGTGGTGGGCATAGACGAGGCTCAGTTTCTGGATAAAGGGGTGGTAGAGGTAGTTAATGATCTCGCTAATGCTGGTAAAAGAGTTATTGTAGCTGGTCTGGACATGGACTCTAAAGGCGAGCCTTTTGGCCCTATGCCGCGACTTATGGCTGTAGCGGAGTATGTGACTAAGGTGCACGCCATTTGTGTCATCTGCGGAGATATAGCCCATTATTCTTACAGAAAGGTAGACGAAACTAAACAAGTCATGCTGGGCGAGTTAGAAAGTTATGAGGCCAGGTGCCGTAAATGTTTCAACCTGCCAAAAGACAGTGCTGAAAACAAAAAAGCTAACAATACCTCAAACATATAAGCCTGAGTTCGATGTAAGAACGGCCTTTGAAGCTCCCGAGGAGCGATATATATGTTGCGAGGGGTAAAACCCCTCGCAAATGTGTTAAGGAGTGCTCCAGTTTGGCGGAATTTTGGTCTAAAAAACCAAAATCGTGACAAACGTATCATTGAAGGTGTTTAAGGTGAGTGAGTTAACTAATTTCTTTATGTCGAACTCAGGTTATAAGCCTTAACAGGCCTTCATTTTTACATAAAGATTGCTAAAAGCGGCGTTACCAGATAACTCGTCTATGAGCATGTCATCTGTAAGGTCATTCACACTCACACCGGGGTTTTTAGCGGCTTCTCTTAGTCTAATGCCTTCTTGGTTATGGCCGTAGCCGTGAGGGATTGATAATACACCGGGCATCATGTCTTCGCTTAAAAGAGCTTCTATTTCTACTTCACCCACTCTGGACTGAACAGAAACCATGGTGCCAGAGAGAATTCCTTCTTTGGCAGCATCAGCAGGGTTAATTAAAACCACACATCTGTTTTTACCTTTTTGAAGCAACTCAGAATTATGCATCCAGCTGTTATTGTCTCTTAAATGCCTTTTTCCAATAAGTAAATATCCATCCGCAGGATTCTTAGAGGCCATGAGTCTATCCAAGTCATTGATGAGAATTTCTGGAGCCAGTTTTATCTTTTTGTCTTCTGTTTTTAATCTTCCTGGGAACTGAGGTTTTAGTGGACCAAGGTCTATGCCATGAGGTTTATTTTTGATTTGTTCAAAAGTCAATCCATAGGCATTATGAGCCAAACTGAAAGTCAGCATTTCTTCAGGAGTATATATTTTTCCTCCGTTGGGAGCTTCTAGTCCTGCTTTTTGTGCCAATACACCACCTAATTCTTGGAAAATCTCCCAGTCGTATTTAGCACCTTCGGCTTTTTCAAATAGGGCTGGGGCATACTTGGCGGAGTTTCTTACCGCATTGTTGTGGAAAATGAGGTCATAATGAGCTGTTTCTATTCCAGTAGCCGGCGGCAAAATGATGTCCGCGTGCTTTGATGTCTCATTTAAATAGATATCAAAACTCACCATGAAATCTAATTTCCCTAGAGCTTTTGCCAGTCGTTTTCCATTGGTGACTGAGAGCACAGGATTTCCACAACTCACCATGAAAAGCCTAATTCGTCCTGGGCCTTCAGTTTCTATTTCTTCAGAAAGGCAAGCTTGTGGTAATTCGCCTAAAAACTCTGGGAATTTCCTTACCCGGCTTTGCCATCTATTATGCCTTTGTTTTGGTTTGGAGCGTGCCATAAAGTCTATGGCAGGGCGAGAGAATAGTAAGCCACCCACTTTATCCATGTTCCCTGCTACAACGTTGATGGCGTTTATGAGCCATTGATTTAAACTTCCAAAGGCCTGAGTACTTACACCCATTCTTCCATATAAAGCGGCTTTGTCTGTCTGGGCTATTTCCTGGGCTAATGTCTTCAAGACACTGAGGTCAATTCCGGTTTGCTCAGAAGCAGTTTCTATAGTAAAGGGTTTAATCTTTTCTTTGAGGACATCCAGCCCATCTAAATGTTGTTCTAGATGGCTAAGGTTGGCCCAACCTTGTTCAAAGATATAATTCAATATCCCTGCAAAAAGCCAACCATCTGTGCCTGGGCGTATAAAAATATGTTGGTCCGCTTTGGACGCAGTTTCTGTTCTTCTTGGGTCTATCACAATAACTTTCCCCCCTCTTTTCTGAATGGCTTTGAGTCTATTACTGATATCTGGCACAGTCATCATACTGCCGTTTGATGCCATTGGGTTTCCGCCTACTATTACCCATAAATCTGTATGATCTATGTCTGTTACCGGATTCATATTAGGATGCCCAAACATATGCCAAGAAGCAAAATGATGCGGCATTTGGTCTGCAGTGGATGCCGAATAGGAGTTTTTAGTTCTTAAAGATTTAAAGAATTTGGGAGCAGTAAGCATGGTGCCCAAATTATGGACACTTGGATTTCCTTGATAAATACCAATGCTATCTGGCCCGTATGCTACATTGGTCTCAATAATTTTAGTGGCTACTTCATCATAAGCGGCCTCCCAACTTATTTGTTTCCATTCCCCATTGATCTTTTTTAAAGGAAACTTTAGTCTATCTGGATCCTCGTATATGTCTTTGAGTCCAAACGCTTTTGGGCAAATATGTCCCCTACTAAAGGTGTCTTCTTTGTCGCCCTCTATTTTAAGGATCTCACTGTTTTCATGCGTGATTTTGAGACCACACATGGCTTCACAAAGATTGCAGGTACGGAAATGGACTTGAGACATTTTATAGGATTGTTGATTTTAGATAAAGTTAATGCTTTTGGGCTTGAACTAATGTAAAGCCATAAAAAAAGAGCACCGAAGTTAAGCCTCGGAACTGCTTAATTACCTCTTTTTTATAAAAACTGTCTCACTTGACACTTACTCTACCGTAATTAGTAGAGAGAAGTACCTTCGTAGCGTGGCTTTTATTTTGGTCACCTATGCTATAATAATCAGCATTATTGCTTGAGTTGATATACTTTACTCTGGAGCTTTTGGTCATGATAATGTCCGTTTTATTAGACTTTGATATTAAATCAAATTTTCCTTGCACACAGAGAGGCAGCTCCAAGTTAGTATACGAGCTATTGATTTCTAGTTCTTCTACATCAGCTAAAATTTCTCCTAATCTAAACTCCTTGGAATAATTAACGGTGAATTTGCAGGATTCATTTACCTTTCCAAGATAGCCCTTTGTATATGATGCTTTTATGCTTGTGTTATTTATTTCTAACACGCGAACACTGCCGCACTGGTGGGTCATAGCTACATCCTCTACTCGATCTATGATTAGCGACGTCTGGGTAGATTTCAACTTTCCACCAACCATAGATTTTATAAATGCTTTACCAAAATTAATATCGATGATCGAATTCTCATTCACCAAATGATCGGCGAATAGCGTTCCATAATCTTGCTTAATATGAAGGACATCGTGAAACTCTGGGATATAAACATCTCCGTGTGAATTATTGACTGTCAGGTTGTGGCCTTTAGGCATGTAAACTTGATAATCTACCTGTAGGAAATTCTTGTCCTCGTCATTTTTGCTGGAGTTAATATTATCAGCAAATGAAGACTCTAAACAATGAAGGTTAGTGACAAATTTCACTTCTCCATTTTCCGTACTTCTGTCAATATCTACGATGCTTAAAAAGGTGTTTACTTTTTTTTCAGTAGGGGCATTCGCCGTGATGGTGATATACACTTTGATTTTATTCTGCTCCCAAAATTTGACCTTAACGTCACCGAAATGATTTTCAATGTTGATAGGGTCTTGGGTTCCTAAATCATAAGAGTACGACATTGATTTTTTCTTTTCAATCAAATTCTCAATAGCACCTTTAAATCCAATAAGCACATAAACTTCTTCAGCGTCTCCAGCTAAACTGGTTGTGCTGGTAGCTAATAGTAGGAATAAAATGATCTGTTTCATTTCTTCAATTTTTGGTCATTAGGCCCATCTTGTTGGGGCGTCTTCTGATTGAGGGTCTTCTGTTTTTACAAACTCTTCTACCTCTTCTTTGTTTCTCTCTTTTATAATGTCAAGCTGGGCGTCTAAAAGCTGCATCTGCCATTGTAAATTATCAATCATCCTGTTCAATATTTCTTCTTGATTCGGGTTTTTGGGCAATGATTCCCGTAGCTTTTCATAATTCAGGTTTAGATTTTCTAAGTCTTCCGAAAAGTCCTTTAGCAGGATTGGGTCAGTTTTGCCGAGAGCATGGAGCATCTTCTTTTTGGATTCAATAAAAGAAGTATATTGAACCACTTCGGTTCCATATTTAGGACTTAGGCCCATGATGTCGGAGTTTTCAGAAATGGGTCCCAAATACCTGCCGGTGGTGTAGCCAATACCTAAAAGCAGTATAACGGAAGCTGCTACACGCCAGTTTAGCCATCTTTTTGGTTGAAAGTTTAAAGACCTTTCTAATGGTTTTTGGTTTAAATCTTCCTCTATTTTTGCCCAAAGGCCGAAGCTAGGCTCTTGATTATCAAAAGCTTCTCTGTTTTCTAAGATGTAGTTTTTTAATTTATCCATGACAAATCAATTGTAATAATTTTTGTTTCGCCCTCATATATTGGGTTCTAGAAGTACTCTCACTAATCCCAAGGCATGTTGCTATTTCTTCATGGTCGTATCCTTCGAATAGATACATCACCAAAACAGTTTTATAGCCATCTGGTAATAAGGGCAATGCAGCGTTTATTTTTTCTATCTTCAAAGCGTTTTCATTTTCATCCATTTGAATTTCTGCCTTTTGTTCCAAATGGTGCATGTGGTCATCAATATCCACTAAATCCAACTTCTTAGAGCGGAGGTAGTTAATGGATTTATTCACCACTATTTGCTTTAGCCAAAGTCCAAAAGACGCCTCCATTCTAAAGGATGCTATCTTAGTAAAAGCATCTACAAAAGCCTCTTGCAGCACGTCTTCTGCTTCTTCTTGCTGTTTTATGAACCGCATACAGGTACTTAACATGGCTTTAGAGTAAAGCTTGTATATCTCATACTGGGCTTTTCTGCTGCCTTGTTTGCACGCCTCCACTAAAGCAGAGTTTTTTTCTATGTATTTATTAGGTGTCAATAACAAAAGCACCCTCTTGCCCGTACGAGGAATATTTAAGCTTGTTTGTTTTAGTTATGTTCGGGTATACAAAACCTCCGCAAAGCTAGTTTAATAGTCATATTGTAAAACGGCATGTTGCATGAGTGGTAAAATAAGTTGATAAAGACTTTTTGGAGCATAAAAAAAGCCGAAAGACATGAAATCTTTCGGCTTTTAATTAAGTGGTTACCAATCTTAGTTTTGAGCGGCTTCCTGCATAGGATTAACATTTTTTGCATTCTTAGCCTTGTAAAGCTGAAATCTAGTGGCTTGCTCAGGAGCCTTAGGGAAAGTATTGTTTCCTGTATCTATATCTGCTATTTCATGGAAAGGATCTAAGGTGAACTTCACTACCTTCTTCGAGGTAGGAATCGTTTTTATAATTTCCTCCGCATTTTTTCTCCATATTTCGGCTGGGAAGCGAACGGTTTCTTCGGTTCCATCTTCATATTCCATTTTGACGAT
This sequence comes from Arcticibacterium sp., assembly GCA_047623945.1. Taxonomy (GTDB): domain Bacteria; phylum Bacteroidota; class Bacteroidia; order Cytophagales; family Spirosomataceae; genus Arcticibacterium. The sequence goes on from JBLHOT010000061.1 coordinate 19,189, forward strand.
AACGGGCATTACTATCCCATGATTTTTGATTGTTAAAGCGTAATAATTAGAACCCTTGTCCATGAGCTTTTTCTCTGCTGCACTTACCTTACTCATGTATGCTTCATATTTTGATTTGTCCTGAAGGGTTACCTTATAAGGGTCATACGTCGTATAGAAGTCTTTATATCTGTCCTGTGATTCTTCTACAGTTACTGGAGTAGCTGTCTTGTTTCTGATGATCGACATGTTATTACGCGTTTCTTCATAAGCCTTTCTGGCATCTGCCTTGGCTAATGCGGGGTCTTGAGAATCTACTCTAAACCACTCTACCGAAACTAAATCTTGATCTACTGGGTCTGTGGTATAGAACCAACCTCTCCAAAACCAATCTAAATCAACCCCAGACGCGTCTTCCATAGTTCGGAAAAAGTCAGCCGGCTTTGGATGTTTGAAAGCCCATCTTCTGGCGTACTCTTTAAAAGCGTAGTCGAAAAGTTCACGACCCATGACAGTTTCTCTAAGAATATTTAATGCGGTTGCCGGTTTGCCATAGGCATTATTGCCAAACTGCAATATCTGCTCAGAATTGGTCATGATAGGCTGCATTTGGTCTGGGTCAGACCTCATGTAAGGAACAATTAATTCAGGCTCACCTCTTCTAGACATAAATGTTCTATCCCACTCTTGCTCAGTTAAATATTGGCAGAAGGTATTTAATCCTTCATCCATCCAAGTCCACTGACGCTCGTCCGAATTGATAATCATTGGGAAGAAATTATGACCAACTTCATGGATAATCACACCTATCATACCTCTTTTGGTGGTTTTCTCATATGTACCATCAGCTTCTGGTCTACCGCCATTGAAAGATATCATTGGGTATTCCATTCCGCCACTCTTTGTAGAATGACAGGAAATGGCCACCGGATAAGGATAGTCTATCGTGTATTTTCCATATACTTTTAAAGTATGTTCTATTACCTTGGTACTGTACTGCTCCCAAAGTGGGTTACCTTCTTTTGGATAAACAGACATGCTCCATATTTTGCGGCCATTGTTGTAAACATCCGTTTGCATAGCATCCCAAATAAACCTTCTAGATGACGCAAAAGCAAAGTCTCGAACATTTTCTGCTTTGAATTTCCAAGTCTGTTTTTTAGTTGATTTTGATTTAGAGGCTTCAATGGCCTCATCTTGAGTAACTATAAACACGGGGTCAGTTGCTTTAGAAGCCTTATCTAAACGCTGTTTCTGCTTCCTGGTCAATACCTTGTCCCAGTTTTGACACTCTCCTGTGGCCACTAAAACGTGGTCGTCTGGTACAGTGATGTCTACTTCATAATCTCCAAAGACTAAGGCAAATTCACCGCTACTCACAAACTGCTTGTTTTGCCAGCCGTTTACATCATCGTAAACAGCCATTCTTGGAAACCAGTGAGCTACGAAATAATTATAGTTACCATCTTCAGCAAAGTACTCATATCCTGAGCGACCGTAATATGCAGCCATGTTATATGCCCAGTCTATTTTGAAAGCAAAGGATTCGTCTTTGAGAAGAGGAGCGGGTAAATCAATCCGCATCATAGTGCTATTGATAGTGTATTTTAGGTGTTTGCCATTTAGGTCTTTAACCAATTTTATATCATATCCTCTTTCTCGGCTATTATCTACATCGCCAAAAACGGAGTTGGCAGATTGGAGACCGTTTATTTGAGAAGTAGTCATGGAGTCCTTGATACCACCCGTTTTAGAAAGAGCATTGATAGAGTTATCCTTAAACATGTTCATGTCTAATTGCACCCATATATAGCGAAGTGGATCTGGAGAATAATTATAATACGTAACTGTTTCTGACCCAATGATTCGTTGGTTTTTGTCATCCAATTCTACCTTAATCTTGTAGTCAGCTTTCTGTTGATAATAGGCGTGACCTGGAGCACCGCTACCCGTTCTGTACGAATTTGGCGTTGGTAATTCTGTACCTAGTTGCTCAAAAACACGTGTCGCTTTGTCTTGAGCAGTAACTGTTCCTATAAAAAAGACAAATGATAAAAGACTCAAAGTGAGCTTAACATTAGCTTTTATCTCAAGGGTGTTTAAAATCATGTTCATTGATGTTATTTGGAAACTTTGTCGCAAGTAGGAAAAAGAAACTTGATAATAAAAACCACAATGAAATGATTCTTCGCCTTTTGTAGATAAAGCGTAGGTTTTGGACTAGGTGTTATCGCTTTAGGATTAGTTTAAAACAAAAAATCCTACGATTGCAGGATTTTTGAAAGTTGGGGTTTAGTATTTTGGTGGATTTGAGAAGGCCAAATAATGGAATTTGAAAGTCGTTTCAATCTTTTTATGTGGGAAGTCTATCCAAATGGAGCTCGACTCACTTAACTAAATATTAATTTTGGCAACTAATGAGCCCCCTAAGAAATGTTGATGTGTTCTAAAATTCAAGGAGACATTTTCACCAAAACTGTTTCTCAAGATTCGTTTTTTAGAAACTGTAGTTCCCTTAACTAGGTTAGTCAAACTGGCAATGGCGAATATGCCTCCAACGATATAGTTCAAAAGCTAGTTGAAATTAAGAGGCTTCCTTAAGTTTTTCAATGTGCCTTTTTATTTGATGTTTCATTTTGTTTAGGTTCTTGAAATTTCCCACTTTTTTCATCTTCAATTCCGCCGT
>JBLHOT010000062.1:0-21740 GCA_047623945.1 Arcticibacterium sp.
CTGTGGCCGCAGACTGTCCTAATATCATAAAGACAGGCTCCATACGGATGGAACCCAAAGCTATATGTGTACTGGATAAACAAACCGGCACCAGTAAATTAGAGCATTCGGTCTCTTTAGGCACTATTGCCCCGTAATCTATGGCATAAGGTCTGTCTGGACGTACCCCTACGTCTCCTTCATTTTGTACATTTCCTTCTACTGTCACATACCTTTGAGCATTGTGAGAGTCTAAGGAATAGGAGCCCATGCCTATGGACCTTTTAATGTTGGTTTTGCCTAAGGCATCCGCCTCAGTCAATACAAACTCTCCAATCATTCGGCGTGCTTCACGAATGTATAATTGATGCGGCCAGTGTTCATTATCCAGAAACTCGTCTTTGGCTAGTCCCCATTCCTGCATTTTATCATGAATTTTTTTTGGTACAGATGGGTCATTTTGTAAAAGCAATTCTATTTTCGGAAGCTTTGGTTAATCCCATGGGATTTGTTCACCTTTTAGTTGTCTGATATGTTCTGCGGCTAATTGAACTCCATTTATAGCCCTTAAAACTTCTATTTTAGAATCTAGGAGTGGTTTACCTCCTTGGCGAGCGGCAGTCATTGTCAGTTCCTCCACTCTGCTTTCCATGATGGAGGCTGCTCTTTTTAAAATGGATATTCGCTCATGTGGAGCAATCCATTTACTTTGATCTTGAAATAAAGCATAAGCGGTTGATAATGATTTATCTACTTTATTTTTTCCTACCAAAGGAATTTCTTTGATTAGACTTAAGTCGTATGGGGAAGTTATTTTTAGCAAATTTTAAAGAGTTTTATGGAATCTGCTATTCTGTCAATTTTCATCTTATGCTATTGTGATTCTGTCTCAAAATTATACGACACGAATAGGCCAAAGCATTTGTAAAGGAAGAAGAGTTTAATTTTTAAAAGAATAGGGCAGTCTTAAAGAATACAGGTTTTTTCTTTTAACAAGACACTCAAAATAGAATGATTCAACGAATAATCCACCGATAAATCAATGACATGAACGCCTTCAGCGTTTAAACAAGTTTTTAAAACCTCTTTAAAACTTTGGTCTGAAGTAGGTCTGTGGCCAATGGCTCCATAGCTTTCTGCATATTTTACAAAATCAGGGTTCTTATAATCTAAACCGAAATTATCAAATCCCATTCCCTCTTGTTTCCATTTTATCATCCCATAGGAGTTATCATTTAAAATGATAACTACCATATTTAGACCTAAACGTGTTGCTGTTTCTAACTCCTGAGAATTCATCATAAATCCTCCATCTCCACAAACTGAAATAACTTTTTTATCTGGATTTATCAACTTCGCACACAAGGCAGAAGGCAGTCCGGCTCCCATAGTTGCTAGTGCGTTATCTAACAATAGGGTATTGGGTCTATAGCATTTATAATTACGGGCAAACCAAATTTTGTAAACCCCATTATCGAGCGTTACAATACCATCATCGGGTAATTCATCTCTTACTATTTGAACTAATCGTTGGGGCAAAATAGGGAAACGTTTGTCTTCTGAATATTTAGACAAATGACTTTTTACCTCCTCTTTTATTCTTCCATAATATGAAAAATCCCAGTTACTTTTATCTTGAATATGATTCGTTAAATGGGTAATGGAAGATGCTATATCTCCAATGACATTTAATTGAGGGAAATATACTTCATCTACTTGAGCTGGGAAAAAGTTAACATGAATCACTTTGGTTCCGCCCTGCTCCATAAAAAATGGAGGTTTCTCAACGACATCATGACCCACATTAATAATTAAATCTGCTCTATTGATAGCACAATGTAAAAAGTCATCACTCGACAAAGCTGCTGTCCCTAAAAATTTAGGGTGCCGTTCATCTAGAACTCCTTTACCCATTTGTGTATTAAAAAACGGGATTCCTGTAGACTCCACAAATTGAGTCAAAGCATCACTTGTTCTTTGTCTATTGGCACCAGCTCCAATTAACAATAAAGGCATTTTGGCCTTTTCTATCATTTTTGTTGCTTCTAGGATAGCTAACTCATTAGCATCGGGTCTTCTAAACCCAACCACATCAAATAATCTGTTTTCACATTCTTCAGCAGCAATATCTTCGGGTAATTCTAAATGAACAGCTCCTGGCCGTTCTTCTATAGCCAAACGAAATGCTTCCCGAACCATAGATGGGATTAGGTTTCCATTGACTATTTGTCTCGTATATTTTGTGATAGATTTAAATAAATCAACGATGTCTACTATTTGAAAGCGACCCTGTTTTGATTTCTTAATCGGCTTTTGACCTGTAATCATCAGCATGGGCATAGCACCTAACTGAGCATAAGCAGCAGGAGTGGTAAAATTGGTAGCACCTGGGCCAAGAGTTGCTAAGCAGACGCCTGGCTTCCCCGTTAATCGACCATAAGTGGCAGCCATAAAACCTGCTCCTTGTTCGTGTCGATTTAGAATTAATTTTATTTTAGAATCCTTCAGAGAGTTGAGCAAATCTAAGTTTTCCTCTCCTGGAATTCCAAAAATATATTCTACCCCTTCGTTTTCAAGTGCTTTAACAAATAAATCTGATGCTTTCATTTTCTGATGCTTTCTTTTTAGGTTTTGTTCAACAGACGTATTCTTGAACCAAGTAGATTTTAATTCCTTAAACTTTGTTTATGATTGGTAGGTATTAGAATCAACCAACAAGAGATATTAATTACATCTATTCGAGCTTCGACGCTAGGCAAATTATATCTTTAGAGGTGTTTGGTTAAGATAATCCCAATCTATTGCTTCTGGCTTTATGGATTCACTTTTAGGTTAACAAAAAAAAAGAATCTATTCTAATTATCGGGTAAGGCCTTTCGCCATCCATTTGCAAGTTGACTGGCAAGGGACTGTTTTATTTCTGCGAGTTCTATATTACTAGATAAATTAACTTTTTCATCTGGGTCATTTTCTCTATCATATAACTCAATATCCGTCAATTTTCCTTTTGTACCATTTTTATGATCCCAGGTATACCACTCTATGTAGTGATATTCTGGGGTATTTAGGGAATATCCCATATAGCGTTTCCCGTCTGCCGAAACTTTTGGTCTGCGGTGAAATTGACTAAAGGCTGCTTTTTTCCAATTGAGCTTAGGATTCTCCATTAGAGGGACAAGACTAAGCCCTTGCATATATGCAGGAATATCTATCTCTGCCAATTCGCATAATGTTGGAAATAAGTCAACAAGTTCAGTAATGGCATAAGTTTGAGCACCTCTGTTTATTTGATTAGGAGAGCGTATTATAATAGGTACTTTCAGGTCAATGTTATAATTTGTCATTTTCCCCCAACTATTGTGATCTCCTAATTTCCATCCATGATCTCCCCAAACTACTATTATCGTGTTTTCATAGATGCCAATCTCTTTCATATGCGAAATGAGGTCGCCCAATAGGGCGTCAACATAACTTACACTGGCATAATATCCTTGCCTTAAAGTACGCATGGTATCTTCATTCATTTTATATCCTGCAGTAGGGTGACCTATGTGGCCAAAACCATCATAATGTCTTAATTCATACATCGAATTCATTGCCTGTAAAGGAGCACCTTCTGGGATTTCCATGTTATTAGGCAGTGGTATTTTATCATGGTCATACATGTCCCAGTATTTCTGAGGTGCCGCAAAGGGTAAGTGTGGACGAAAGTATCCCAGTCCCATATAGAAGGGTTTGTCTGACTTCGCTAATCGGGTGAGCGTTTGCTTTGCTAATTTTGTCTGTGCACCATCATAATACATGGTATCGTGGACATTGGCAGCCTCCCAAGCAGGGCCCGTATTCCATCCATCTGCGTACCTAATTGGACTTTTCTTTAATAGTGAATCTCTTTTTATTGCTTGAGATTCATTCACCTCTTGGCTTATATAAAAAGTCTCGCCATCTCTCATGAGCCAATCTTTCTTCACATAGCGTGAAGGTCTAAGATCGGGCTCATCCCAAGAAATAGAGTCTGGCATATAGTTGTGAAAGATTTTCCCAATATTGACTGTGTGGTAACCAAATTCGGAGAAATGTTGTGGCATTGTTACTGCCTGAGGGTTAATCTCACGAAACTTATCTCCAAGATGCCATACGCGTGTAGAATCGGGTCTAATACCCGTCATCAGGCTGGCTCTTGAAGGTGCACATACAGCGGCCTGACAAAACGCTTCTCTAAATGTGATGCCTTCACCGGCTAGTTTATCAATATTCGGAGTAATCGCAATTGGATCATCATAAACGCCCAATGTTGGTCGCAGATCATCAATGGAAACAAAAAGAACATTGGGCTTCTTTAGTTCTTTCTCTTTATTAGTACATCCGGAAGATAAGGCGAAAGAAAGAAGAATGGGCCACAAGAAGATGTTTCTCCTTTTTGTGGCGAAAATCAAAATTCCAGATAGTGTTTGAAGAGTTAAATTACGTATTAGAATCATATTGTATTACAGGTAACCAAGGATATTTAAGGGCTAAAACATCCAATTTATTGAAATCAATCTACAGACTTTTTGTTGCCAGATTAGCGATAATCCAATCCTTTTTTACTGTTCTCAACGGACTTCAGCCATTCAAATAGATCTGCTTTCAATAGTTTTGATATCTCGGGAAGTTTCTCAATGATGTTTTCTCCTTCGGATTTATCCTGTAATAAGTCGTAAAGCTCAAAACTTGTTAGGTTCTCGTCCCCAATTAATTTGTACTGATTGGTAACCCATGAAACCTTAGGTCTAAAAATAAAGCCAATTGGTTTTGTTCTTTCCTTTTCGTCACCATTTAGAGCACTCAAAATACTTAGACCATCAATGGGCCTATCGTCAGGATATTCAATATTTAGAATATCCAGTATTGTAGGCAGATAATCTGACGTAACAGCAGGGAAGTCAATTCTTCGGCGACCTTCAAAATGATTCTTCCAAATAGCAAAAGCTGGTACTCGAACTCCACCTTCATAGAGGCTTCTTTTTCGTTCTCTATAAATGCCAGAACTACCTGGCGTAGTTCTTTCTGGGCCATTATCACTGCAAAAGAAAATTAGAGTTTCTTCATGAATACCTAAGTCTTCTAGTTTTTTCCATAACCTGCCAATTTGCTCGTCAAGTGCTGTAATTGTGCCATAATACAGTTGTTTTTCGATGCTCAAATCTTTGTAAATCCCGCGATGGATACTATCACTAACTACCGGTAAATGTGGTGTATGAAACCATACTGTTGAAAAGAATGGCTTCCCTTGGTTAAGTGAATTTTCAATGAAAGGAATTACCCTATCTATTATGATGCGAGAATCATCTCCTTTTAAATTATGTATTTCTTTTTGATTTCCTCCTGTCCAATAAGCTGTTCCATATGCCTGGCTTGAATCACTACTTTTGATGGCTCTCCAGCCAAACCTTTTACTTTCTCCTTCAATGAAACTAATAGGATAGATTAAGGGGTCGTAGGTAGGCACTTTTGACTCTGTACAAAAAAAATGGTCATAGCCATGTTCCGTTGGAATTGTGTATGCTTGGTCGTGTTTTGGCCTTCCTCCTCTATTTGCATCCAATCCCGATTTTGAAAGTGTCCCTAAGTGCCATTTACCAAAATGACCAGAGACATAGCCTTCTTTTTTTAAGATTTCAGGAAGTGTTATTTCTTCCTCTTTCATGTGCCCACTATTTGCAGTCGGAATGTTCATTCTAAGAGGGTTTCTTCCTGTAATTAGACTGGCTCTTGTAGGAGAACAAACAGCAGAAGCCGAATAAAATCTATCGAAAATGACACCATTTGAGGCTAGAAAATCTAGATTTGGAGTTTTTATATCATTATTCCCGTTAAAACCTACGTCATGCCAGCCTTGGTCGTCCGTCATAATTAATATGATATTCGGTTTTTGACTTACTTTTTCTTGGGCTGTCTTGCTACATGAGCAGAATCCCAAAATAGCAATTAGTGATAGCCTTGATAACTGTTTGATATTCATACTATTTCTATTGTCATAACCTCAAACGGTTTGATACAATCTGCAACAACTATGTTCTGGTTCTTGTCGCTTGTGTTCTGTGAGTAACCAGTCACAATGAAATGATTTATAAGTATTTATACAAAAGTCATCTACAGAGTGATAACCACTTTACAACATAAAAGTACCATTGAACAATTGAATATTTGAGAAACTAAAGATACCCTTTTCAAAGTTTATTTAGCTTTAAGTCTATTGTCCATGTCTACTTTCTGGTTCTTTAGGACTAGCAATGCCCTTGTTTTTCCATTTAATGACAAAAAAAGTTAAAGTATCCGACCTGAATTTAGAAGACCGTGAAAGTCCCAAGGATTAGCATATATCAAATCACCCGATTTTGCCTCCTTTTCAGTACCATTTAGGGACCAAATGCCACTACCTCTCGTTATTAGGAGAAATTCTTCTTCACCATGTCTATGAGCCGGATGCACAGATTTTCCAGGAAGCACATCCGTTAAGGCGGTAAACATATTTTCTGTTCCGAAAGTCTGATTTTGCCCTGATGTATAAACATCCATTTCTCCCCAATCTTGAATAATGGCTTTAGCATCTGCTCTTCTGAAAATCTGAGTTTTCATCTGCTGTTCCAAGTTTTTGGCAGCATAGAAGCCAAATAAGAATACTGAAATCAAAACGAGCAAAGTAAGAATTAATTTGACGAATAGGTTCGAGTTCATGATTCGTTTGTTTATAACATTTATCCCAATGAGTCCTCTTAGAATAGAGTCTATATAATAAAAATGCTAGGAATTACCCTAGAGAATTTCAGATGAAAAATCTCATTTCAAACGGCAAAGAGAACAATAGCAAAGTAAATTACTAAAAATAGTATCAAGATTAATTTCCAAAAAGTATTGGCCTTACCTAATTCCATAAAGTTAAAAGCCACCAGCAGAAATTTAATTCCAGAGAGTAACATTATAGCCGCTGTAACATAGAATAGGTTACTATTAATGTTTGAGAAAACTGCGGTCAAAATGGTTAATACAATAAGTAAACCAAGCGTATAAGTATTCTTTTTAGGCATAACTATAAAATCAGATAAAGGGTAGGGAAGAGGAGCAACCATATCAAATCGCACATATGCCAAAAGGCCGCACTTGCTTCTAAATCTTCAAGTACTGTTTCTTGTTCTGATTTTTTAATACCGTAATACATAAATCCTAAAATTACCAGACCTACGATAACGTGGATTAAATGAAAACCGGTCAATAGCCAGTAATAGGTAAAAAAGGAATCATAGCCTAAACCAAAACCGTCCTCTATTTTTAAATAATATTCTGTTCCTTTTAGTATTAAGAATAACAGGCCACCGAGCATAGTCAGCTTTAGATAGGACAATGTTTTTTCAATATTATTAGCCTTAAACTGCTGTACGGATGTTGCCATAAAGAATCCACTGACTAATAAGAAAATAGTATTTACGGCCCCGAAGGCAGCGTTTAGATGTAATCTTGACTGATGATAAGCTTCCGGATTTTCTTTGCTGCTAATCACTAAGGCTATTAAAACTGCACCAAAAGTAAAGAGTTCTAAAAAAATGACGATCCACATTAAAAGCCCACCTGGCGGATAATAAACGTTTTTGTAATTGACCTGTTTTGCGTTCATTTTAACTTTGGTGTTTTATTTTATCATAAAGCTTTGCCAGCGACTGTAGTAATTCTACAGGTGTAGTCAATATTTCGTAATGGTTTTGACCAAACATTTGAGGCAAGTAAAATTTTGCTGAGGCTTCTATGGCTAGGGCGTAAGTATTAATATTTCGTTCGTTTAGTTCTCTTAAGGCCTGTTTTACATCATTTACGCCATATTTGCCTTCATATTTATCGTAGTCGTTCGGCTTGCCATCCGAAATAAGAATCATCCATTTATTTTTTGTTTCGCGTGTGTCTAATAAGGCTCCAGAGTGGCGTAGGGCAGGTCCAATTCTTGTGTAGCCATTTGGTTCAACAGTTCCGATCTTGTGTTTGGCTTCGTTCCAATTTTCATCAAAATCTTTGAGCGTTGTATAGGTGGAATGGTTTCTTGTTTTCGAGAAGAAACAGTTGATAGAGAAATCAATGTTATACTCGTTTAGAATTTCGCCAAAAAGAATCGAAACCTCTTTTTCGACATCTAAAACTCTATTACCAGCGGCATAACCATCTGAAGATAGACTTACATCTAGCAGAATTAGGATGGATAAATCTTTTTCCTTTTTGCGTTTAGAAAGATATACGTTCTCAGAAGGTGAATGACCAGAATTAATATCCACAAACATGTCTGTCACCGCATCTAAGTCAAATTCTCCCCCTTGGCTTTGTCTCCTTTGTTTCTGGTATTTGTTGTCAACCGAGCTTAGCATTTTTCTAAGGTCTTCTAACGTCTTTCGGTTTTTAGAAAGAGTATTTTTATAGTAGTCAGGGTCTTTCTTTACTTGTGTTTTTGGATACACTTTACAGAATCCTTGTTTATAGACCCGTTTGGCGTGATTCCATTCGTCATATTTTATGTAGTGGCCTTTAAGATCGCTTTCAGCACTTTCAGAAATCGTGGTGTTTTCTATGAAATCGGCTTGGTAAACAGAGTGAGTACTATCATCCACTCTTACTGTAAATTTCATATTGACATCATCTAGTGCGTTGGAGTGATCGTCTATTTCATCATCACCATCAAAGTCCTTCCAATTCCCACTAAACTCTTCTGCAGTTTCTACTTTTTCAAACTGATGCTGCAAAACCATGTCTTCCTGTTGTTTCTGATCCACTTGAACAGAAATTATTTCTTCTACGGCTTTAGACTTTAATGTGGTTTTGATGTCGTCTTTATTCGCCTGTCTCGTTTTATCATCTACATTTTTTAGGAGGATTCCTGTTTCATCATAATTCTCATTCTTCATCCATTTTCCATAGATAAAAGAGAAATCATTTTTGGGGTCTATTTGCTCATAAAATGCTTTGATTTTTTCATGTAGACTTTCGCAAATTGGGAACTGCTCCAAGAGGGACTCTAATACGCTGTTTGAAGTATTGAAAGCTTGTTCCTGTGATTCAGCAAGTTCATAGGTTCTATCCTCCGCCCAGTTTAAACCCAAATTCTTTTGAACAGATAAATACAAGACCCTAAATAAATAATACGAAATATTTTCTTCCTGACTTGGGAATATAGCCATACAGACGGGCAGAAAGAAGTTATTGTTTTTATAACCTCCTTCTCGTTGAGCATCATAAATATCAATGGGTTCTCCTGTCACAGCCCGTGCAAAAATGACAAGTCTTGCTTTTATATCGGCCAGATAAACAGTGTTTACTAGGCTTGCTTCCTTCTCTAATTTCTTACGTTTGAAGTAGAACGCAAGTTTAGTAAAGAGCCATTCGTCTGGTTCAAACATAAATACTAGGTACTATTTAAAAATAATCTTTGTGAAGTCTTGTCAAACCTAAATCATCAAATCAGCTAAATCTTTAAGGGCTTGAATCACTTCCAGGTCATCTGTTAATGGTTCTACCACGGCTACATGGACAGCTAGTCTTTTAGGCAATCCTGTACCGATTAATTTGGCAGCGTCCACGAGTAATCTAGTCGAAACCGTTTCTGCCAAGCCAAGCTCGTTTAAATTTCGAATTTTCGTGGCAATATTAACTAGTTTATTGGCTATATCTAATTCAATACCAGTCTCTTCTGTTAAAACTTTTGCCTCAACTTTTGGCTCCGGATAATGAAAAGAAATGGCTACAAAACGCTGTCTGGTGGATGGTTTTAATTCCTTGAAACCACGCTGATATCCTGGATTAAAGGAGGCCACAAGCATAAAGTCTTCATGTGCTTTTATATTCTCCCCTAACTTATCAATGTAAAGCTCTCTTCTGTGATCTGTTAATGAATGAATGGCCACAATAACATCTGGCCTAGCTTCCGCTATTTCATCTAGGTATATTATGGCACCGCTTTTTACAGCCGTGGTCAGTGGACCATCTAGCCATACTGTTTCGGAACCTTTGATGATATACCGGCCAATTAAGTCTGTAGATGATGTCTCTTCATGACATGAAATCGTGATAAGCTTTTTACCCAATTTATGAGCCATGAACTCTATGAATCTGGACTTGCCCGTGCCAGTAGGGCCCTTTAATAAAAAAGGGATTTTGTTTTCAAAACTATGCTCAAATACCTCGATTTCTTTGCCAATTGAATGGTAATAAGGTGCTCGATTATTAGCTTTTGCCATACTAAAAGGATGTTAATTTATGAAGGTCTTGACCTCAAAATTTAAAGAATGACACTTTTGAAAAGAGTATCAAAAGTGTCATTTGAATTAACAAGGAGTGATTTATTCAACCATGCCTAGAGCTTCATCACTTGGTCTACCGTGCTTATAAAAATCAATGACATATAGGACGATTCCTGTTGTAAACATTGTGGCACAGATAAGTAAAACGACAAAGTGAATGCTGACTTCTTTTTGTACCGTCATGAAGTCCATATGATATTTACGTTCTAAATAAACTTGGGCCACTCCAGCTACACCAAAGGCGATAGTCATTCCTACCATACCTATGTTTGAAAGCCAAAACGCTGCTCTTCCTCTGGCAGATTCATATAATTTCCTACCGGTTAAATTAGGTAATGCATAGCTTATTATGGCTAATACAATCATAGCGTAGGCTCCCCAAAAAGCCAAGTGGGCGTGCATTGCGGTGACCAAAGTACCATGAGTATAAAGATTTGTTTGAGGTAAAGTGTGTGCAAATCCCAATAAACCAGCACCTACAAATGATACAATGGCAGAACCTAATGTCCAATACAAGGCTAGCGTATTTGGGTGTTTTTTCTCACCTTTTCGATACATGTTTACTGCAAATAATGCCATGGCTAAGAAGGCCAAAGGCTCTAATGCAGAGAATATTCCACCTACAATAAGCCAGATTTTATTTACCCCGATATAGTAGTAATGGTGTCCTGTACCTAATACACCAGATAGGAAAGTTAAACCAACAATAACATAAAGCCATTTTTCAATAACCTCTCTGTCTACACCTGTAAGCTTTATCAATAGAAAGGATAGAATACCACCCATTATTAGCTCCCATACCCCTTCTACCCAAAGGTGAACCACCCACCAACGGAAAAAAGAATCGGTCACTTGGCTATCAAATGGTATCATACCAGGTAGATAGAGTAGGGCAGCAAATAAAAGACCCATGGATAATACTAAGGCTGTAGTGGTTCTTTGTTTTCCTTTATATAGAGTCATCAGGATAATCCCTAAGAAGAGCAATACATTGGCCACCACTAAATAGTCTAGGGGTCGTGGTATTTCTAGAAACTTTCGTCCTTCCCAGTAGTTAAAGTGATAACCTACGATTGCGGTAACGCCCACAAGGGCTAAACTAATGAGCTGAACATAAGCCCATTTTACACTGACTAGCTCAATCTGAGCCTCTTCTGGGATAATGTAATAGGCGGCCCCCATAAATCCGGATAATAGCCAAACTACAAGGAGGTTGGTATGAACGGCTCTGGCGGTATTGAAAGGAATAAACTCATGTAAATTATCAAAGCCTATTCTGGCAAAACCCATTATAAAGCCATAAGTGATCTGCAAAAGCAGGAGTAGCATGGATAATGCAAAGAACCAGTAGGCAACTTTTTGCGATTTATATTTCATAGTCTTTTTTATTAATTGTTAACTTCCTCTTTTGCCAAAGGAGAGACGATACGGTCAAATCCGTTCAAATCTACTTTTCCTATCCATCTTAGAAACTCTATGACATCTTGGGCTTCTTCCTCAGTCATTTCGTAGGCTACCATTTTTCTTCCATTTGGTTGCCAGGGCATAGACGACATTAAAATGCCTTTGATAACTTCTTCTCCGCTACCATCGTATTTCATGTTTAATCTGTCGATGACTTTCGTCAATTCAGGTGCGTAGTAGGCACCTTCTCCTAAAATGGTATGGCATCCCATACAATTATTGGATTCCCAGATATTCTTTCCACGTACAACAGCCTCGGTAATGTTTTCATGGTTCGTTTGATCATTCACTTCTGTGAATGAGTAAAGCGTGAGACCAATAAAAGCGAGGAATGTTACTAATGTACCACCTAGAAAGAAAGCTCTTGCTTGTTTTTTAGATAACATATGTTAAAGGGTTTATAATTTAGAAATTAAAGACCTTTTAATTTCGAGGTAAAACTACCCTCTGAAGTTTTCTCAAATCATGACAAATCGCATATTTATATATGATATGTGATATTTTTTATTTGAAAAATTATACTGTAGCTCTGCAAAAAAGTCGACCGTAAGGTTGATTCAGATTTATCTTGCGAACATTGTGAAAATAGCTTAGATGCAGTGGTTAGAGCAATGCTATTCCTCCAATAACTCCAGAGTTACTAGATAAGCACAATGATCTGAGGCCACAGAATTCTGTATAACTTCTGTTTTAAGCACCTTCCATCTACTTTTTGGATAAAACATCACGTAGTCAATTTTTATGGTAGGGTTAATAGAGGGGTATGTCGGTTCTGGTTTCTCTTTGTTGTAAGACGCCGTCCACCTGTTTTCTAGGATGTTAATTGGGTCACTCCCTGGTATTGCGTTTAGGTCTCCTGCTAAAATGGTTGGGAATTCGTTTGAAGTGAATACGTCATTTATCTTCTTGACTTGTGATACTCTATCTTTTTCGTCTTTCAGGTGGTCTAGGTGGGTTCCCACAAATGAAATGGTGTCTCCCGAAAATAGCACCGTCGTTATTTCTAAGGCAGCTCGAGGTTCATTGCCGGCGGTATAAGGCAATGCAACATTCCTACTTTGGAGCAACGTATATTTGGACAAAAGGCCTTCACCATATTCGCCTCCGTCAAAGTCCATAGCTTTTCCAAAAATAGGAGCCATTTTGGTTCTCCAGCCCAATTCTGTCATCAAATCAAACTTCTTAGCTCTGTTCGTTTTGAAGTCGACTTCCTGCATCGCCACAAAATCTGGATTGGCCTCTTTTATAACTTTGGCTATAACGTCTAAATCAAAATCACCTTTCGTAGTGGCACCATGCAGGATATTAAAGGAGAGTACTTTTACGATCTTACTGCTATCAATGGCAGTTTGTGAAGAAACAGCATTACCGGAGAATATTATTAAAAGAGTAATTGATAGTATTGATTTCATTTCTCTGAGGGTATAGTTTGAATTGGAAAGAGTTTATTCTCGATTGATATAGTAGTCGCAGAATTAATTTCTGCATTCACATTCATGATGTTCATTGAGGTAAGCTATTGTCGACATGCACATTTTCTCCAAAGTGTCGATATTGATGTCAGCTAGTTTTTTAACATAGATACAGGCTTTGCTTATTTTGTATGTCCCAAAGTCATCTAAGAGGTGTTTATTATCTTCAGTTTGAGAGTAAACATAAAGCGAGAATGCTGCTTTTCTAGGCGAGAAACCAATTATTGGAGCATCACCTTCGTGTCCACTAGCATATTTATAATGGTAAGTACCAAAGCCAATTATGGTAGGCCCCCACTTTTTAGGTTCAAACCCTGACCATTTGCTCATCAATTCAATTAATTGAAAGCTATCAGCTTTCTTTTGCTCATTCTCCACATAGGATTGAATGAAATCAGTTACGCCTACTTCTGTCACGATTGTCTTATTCTTTGCCATATTGTCAAATTTAAAGCCCAATGAAGCACAGCTTCCAAACTTTTAAACGCTCGGGCTACAAATTAATAAGAAACCTAAAACTTTTGGCATAATCTGCGGTTAAGATTATATGTAAATAGAGTTTATTCAGAGATTATTTTTGTGTTTGCCGTCCCTAGTGTGAGGCTTACACAAGGACTGTCGAGTATACATTTTAACCTGTCCAAAGCTCTATTCGTCCATTTGAAATGGTAATATCTACAACTTAATCTTGAAGTACTTTCTTATATGTAGGCAAAATATATCGCTTAAAATATATAATCATCAAACTGGTCATTGGGATTGCAATGAAAGTTCCTGGTAAGCCAAGGATATAGCTCCAGACGCTTAGGGAAAGAACCATAATAACGGGATTCATGCCTATATTTTTTTCCATAATCCATGGATTCAGTAGTAGTTCTTCTACAATACTTGCCAAAACAAAAACGGCTACGACAATACCAAAGAACAATAAAAAAGTCTGTGGATTTTCAACGGAGAGAACTAGGCAGCTAATTGAGAGGGGGATGAGTGCTAAGTATTGAAGGTAAGGAATGTATGAAAGTAAAATAATGAGCAACATAATCAGAATCATCCCGGGCATATCCAAAAGAATGAAGGCCACGATATATATTAATGATAGGAAGAGAACAATTCTTGTTCGAAGTTTTAAATACTTCACAAAACTTTGATTGAAATCGTCCAAAATAATTTGGAAGCCGGTCGACACCTTGGCACTAAAATATTTCCTTTGGATAGCCGTAAAGTAATCTAACTGATATAGGATAAGTACGAAATAGGATAGAGTGGAAAATACCATAAAAATGACGCCAAAACGAGGTTTATTGTCTTTTTTAGGCTCTTCATCATTTCGAAAAAAATAGGTTACTTTTTCAAAACCAGCCTTTATAGCCTCGGCGTCCAATTGAGCGAAGTCCATACCCCTTAAACTACTTATCAATGAATCTGATTCTAGTTTAAGCGTACCCTCTAAGGCCTCAAAGTTATAAAAACGGCTAATATACTTTTTTGCCTTTTTTGCAGTATTATCTAAACTGTCTTGATTGTTGGATGCTAATAAGGAAAAACTTTGATTGAACCGCTTAAAATCTCGGTTAACGAACTGCGTTAAAAACACAAAACACAAAACAATTAAACTGGTTATGACCGCTAAAAATAGGGTAGCGGCCAAATCCTTATTTCTGACTACTTTCTGGATCCTTGAAATTATAGGACGCACAGAAAAGGCAAGTATCAATCCCAAAATAAATGGCAACAAAATTCCATATAAAAAGTAAAATGCCATAGAAAAACCGACTAACAATAGGGCAATTATAATTTCGTGTTTATAATTCTTAATCATTTCAATGGGTTAGAGGTGCTTGTAAACATGTAATTTACGAACAATTGTTTGTTGAAATAAACACTTGCCATATCAAAGTATCGTTACGTATAAAGACGTATTGCTGCACTTAAAAGCTTTCTTAGTTTGGTAGGATTTTCTTGGAAGAAAGACTGAATAAAGCTATTTACTCCGTCTCATAAAGCCTTAATCTATTTTTAAGAGCATTTAGCTCATTCCTCAATTCCCTTTCCTTTTCCAATAAGTTAAAAACTACATCAATACCTTCCAAGTTTACGTTTAACTCGTTGTGAAGCCTGATGATTTTTTCCAGATTACCAATTTGGTCTTGGTGTAAAAAATGATTTTGTTCAATAATTTCGATTTGGATGAGCCCTATTTTATTTAAAGCATCTACAAAGGAAATTTCAATGTTATAATGCGAACAAACAGTTTGTTTAGAGATTAAAGGTTCTTCATTCATTTTGCTTTCATTTTTTGTAATTCCTTGAATAGCTCTATTTCTTTTTCACTTAATCCAGTAGGCATGGTAATATGATAGGTGAGGATCAAATCCCCAAACTCTCCCTCTTTGTTATAAATTGGAAATCCCTTTCCTTTTAATTTCACTTTCGATTCGTTTTCCGTTTCGGGTTTTATTTTGAGTTTGACTTTACCTTTAAAAGTAGAAACCGTGATGTCTCCTCCCAAAATGGCCGTGTATAAATCCAGATCGACGTTCTCATACAAGTTGTTGCCTTCACGTTTAAAAACGGTGTCATTATCGATAATGAATTTAAGGAATAAATCGCCATTAGGTCCACCATTTGTTCCTAATCCACCTTTTCCTTTGATTTTAATGACTTTACCATTTTCAACTCCTGCCGGAATTGTTAGCCTGATTTTTTTATTGTTGACAGTAAGGACTTGTTGTTGCGTCGTATAAACATCTTCTAGTTTTAGACGTAATTCGGCATTGTAATCCTGGCCTTTAAATTTGGGACTTCGACCTTGACTATATGAGGAGCCACTTCCTCCAAACATGGACTCAAAAAAGTCTGAATAGTCTTCGCCTGAAAAGTTTTGAGAACCAGCTTGACTCCTAGACCGCTGTTGTTGACGCTTAGCTTTCTCAAATTCTTCTCCATGTTTCCAATCTTTCCCGTATTTGTCATATTTCTTACGGTTTTCAGAATCACTTAAAACTTCGTTAGCCTCATTAATTTCTTTGAATTTTTTCTCGGATTCCTTGTTGTCTGGATTTAAATCAGGATGATACTTCCTTGCGAGTTTACGATAGGCTGTTTTTATTTCCTTTTCATTAGCGGTTTTGGAAATGCCTAAGATTTTGTAATAATCTATAAATGCCATTAATTGATTTTAATTTTCTTGTTAGTTTTTGTGATTGGACTTAGAGTATGGTTTTGGGTATTTGCATGGCCTAGCATCTAAAATGCCCAAAACTTTAGCGTTACTTAGGGATATTCAGAATAGATAGACAAGAACAAGCAATCACTTATAGTACCATAGTATAATCAAAACCTTAAGTTAAGTATTAATCATATCATGGAGGCATTAAAACTATATATTAAGCATGATTTTCATTTGGTCTTCATTTTCCCCAAGCGGCTATATCTCATCTTCAGAACTACCTGGACTTAGTCTGTCTTGTGCCTAATATGGTGAAGAAATGCCAAAGGCTTTTTAATCCAAACCTAAAACCTACTCTAAATTTATCCTGAACTATGTTTTTCTAATTATGGTAATATTGTAGCTTTAGGCAATGTCTTTAAAAAGCCTAAAACCATGAAAAATACCCGTAGAGAATTTATTAGACGTTTTTCTGCCGCCGCAACGCTTATTACTGTGAGTGGATTTCAGTCCTTGCAGGCTGAAGAATTTATGAATGGCAAAGACGCGGTGAAACTTCGCTTAATCATAGCTTCCGATGCACATTATGGCCAGCCTGACACACCTTTTAAAAAAATGTCAGAGACTTTCGTAGAAAAAGCCAATGCATTTCACCAAGCCGCCTCCTGTGATTTCTGTGTTTTAAACGGAGATATTATTCACAACGAGGCCAAGTTTATGCCGATCGCAAAACGAACTTTCGATAAGCTAAATATGCCTTTGTATGCTACACAGGGAAACCACGATCATGTAACACCAATGGCTTGGGAAGAAATATGGGGAATGCCTGTAAATCATACCTTCTCAAAAAAAGGTTACAAAATCATCCTGACGACCACTTCTAATGAGGCTGGAGAATATTTGTCGCCAAATTTGCCCTGGCTTTCTAATGCCTTAGAAAAAGCGAAGGACAAATCCGTTTTGTTATTCGTTCATATTCCTCAAACTAAATGGACGAGGCATGCCATTGAAACCCCAGCATTTTTTGAATTACTTTCTAAACATAAAAATGTAAAAGCCGTTTTTCACGGACACGAACACGAAGAGGATGGCATTTACATTAAAAATGAAATTCCGTTTGTTTTCGACTCACATATTGGCGGAAGTTGGGGAACGGATTATAAGGGATTCAGGGTGGTAGAAGTAATGAAAAATGGCAACATTGTTACCTATATGATGAATCCAGATGTGGAGATTAGTCGCGATGCTTTATATCCCTAAAATTCTTAAACTGACAAATTTTATTTAGCACTTCAGAGCTATATTTTAACTATGCACAAGCCATTTGACTTTATTATGAAATTATTTCACGCTGGCACATGACAATAGTTTTCGGGGTTCATCGCTTTTGCGAATTCATAGCCCTCTTTCCACCACTGTGTCATTTGCTCTGGATCGAAAACAAGTGGATTCGTGGTTAACTGGCTTGGGGTATAATAGAAGTTAATATTTACTTTTCGGTTTAGGCCAACCAATTTTCCAATGATAATATCCTTTGAATTACTCTGATTGTTCATGAACTTAAATGTTCTCAATAATAATGAAAAAGGGTTATTAATAACGGGGTGGTTTGAAGAACCATTTTCACTTTCTAAAATTATTACGTCTATATCACTCGCCCCATTTTCTATAGCACATAAGATAGGCGTATAGCTTCCAAATCCACCGTCTGCGTATTGACAATTATTTTCAGAAAAAAGGCTCATAAATGGGGTGAAGTTACATGAAGCCCAAGCCCAATTGCAAAATTGGTCATAGCTGCTGTCGTTAGAATTAAAATATTCCACTTTATCCAAAGTGAGGTTTGAAACCGTGAAAATTACCTTTTTGCTTTGAACCCGTAAATCTTGAAATTCTTCCTTTGTGATGCTGTTTCTTATAAGTTCTAATAGGTTATTACTTTCACCAAAAGTTGGGCAACCTTTAATAAATGAACGTATAGTGTTGAAATGGTTGATTTTTGTTTCGATTTCACCAGCTTTTGATTTTTTGATTCTAAATGGTGAAATATTAAAAATATCTTCTTGAGATACTGAGGTAAATATTTCTTTTATTTTGGCCACTTTTTTTAAAGCCAAATGCGTTAGCAATAGACTTCCTGCTGAAGACCCCACAAAAAGGTCATACTCATGACAGCAGTCGTTTATGAGGTATTCTGCTACACCACCAGCAAATGATCCTTTGCTACCCCCACCAGAAATTATTAATGCTTTCATAATCTGATATTTTATATAATACAATATTAACGTATAAGTCTTAATTAAGAGATTGGATTAACTTAATGGAGGGAGAATTATTTTGATTGAATTAAAGCGATGAAGCATTAGAAAACTGATATTATAGAGAGGGTAATTACCTTTCAAAGTAATTGGCTTTTGTTTCTAAAGTTATCTAAATAAGACAGTATCACCGAGACCCAAAGGAATTGTGTGGAGTTATTTGGGTAATAGCTGCTGAGTCCATATTTCCCATTTTAGCAGTCTATTATGATATATCAATGTGCCTTTTTCTTGCCGAAGAGAAAAATAATTCAAAGCCTCAAAAACTTTAAAGCAAAAGTTTGTTCTAAATTTGCGGCTTATTTAAAATCCCTGAAATTTAATAGGAATAGGTAACGTTGTTGTCGTGAAATCAGATGGACAATTATTGAATTGATTTTGAGTGTCTGAATTGATGCAAACGGGGATTAAAAAAGAATAAAAAATGTCAGAAAATACATTATACAATAATGCAACTAAACGATTAGGCTTACTAAATCGCTACTTTAAAATAACTCGTTTTTATTCATTCTTAAAAGACACGGCCTATAAAGGAGGCTCAGTAATTGGAATTTTTGTTTTGTTATTGGTCGGACTTGAGTTCTTCTTCTTGGATATTGATTCACTGCTTAACAGTCTGGTGGAAACATATTCACCGCAAATAACATTTTCTATTTTTCTAGTTTCAGAAACTATATTAGGGATAGTTCCACCCGAAATATTTATAGCATGGGCTTCAAAATCCGCTACGCCATGGTTGTTTTTGTTTGTGTTGGCTACCTTATCTTACGTCGGGGGAATTATTTCATACTTTATTGGCAGTCGTTTATTTTTAATAGCTCCTATTAAGAATAATATAGAGAATAAAATTGAAAAGCACATTGTTAACTTACGTAAATGGGGAGGTGTTTTTGTTGTTTTGGGTGCTATATCGCCAATACCTCACTCCATAGTGAGTTTAGCATGTGGTCTGATTAAATACAACTTCAAGCAATATTTGTTGTGGGCTCTTTTCCGATACTTAAGATTTATACTATACGCTCTAGTTATTTTTCATGTATTTGAGTAGTCCTAAATTTCAAAAAGTTTGACATGCTTTGCGACAAATTTGAGTGGGCTTGAAAATCAAGATGACTTGCTAAAAAAAATACCAACAAATGGCTATTTTAACCTTCCAATGACCACTTATAGCGGTAACTTTTGGTCTTAATATATTTGATGAAGATTGTGCATTAAAAACCTTTAAGAATCCTCAGATACTAGCTTTTTTAACAGAATTTCTCGCTTGTTCTTAAATATAGTTATCTCCTTATATACTAAGACCATTAATTCAATCCTCTATATGGGTTTTTCCCCCAATCATATCTTTTAATGGGGTCAAACTCTGGATTTGGCTTAGGTTTTTTTGCTTTGGTATCTTGTTGCCATTTTTCCAAAACAGTTTTCATTTGGCCTAACTTTTCGGGATGACTAAATTTTAGATCTGTCATTTCATTTATGTCATACTCTAAATTGTAAAGCGAAAATTCTCCAGAAACAAGGTTTTCAATGATTTTCCAGTTCCCTTTCCTAACGGCCGACATGGGTTCTTCGTGATGATAAACCGGGTAATGTGTAAATACTTCACGTTCTGGGTCAAATTTGTTTTCAGTCAGGGCGGGAAGCATCGAGTGTCCGTCAAATACTTGTTTTTTAGGTTGCTCTCCTCTTGCTAATTCCAAAAAAGTCGGATAGAAATCAACACTAGAGACAATAGCCTCAGAGGTAAATCCGGCTTTTACTTTTTCTGGCCATCTTATGATCATGGGTACACGAATACCTCCTTCATAAAGAGTCCCCTTGCCAGCACGCAAAGGAGAATTGGAAGTAGCTATATAACGTAATGGATGCCCTTCAGGATAAACATTCTTACTTTTTCCTCCTAATAGAGGAATATTATCGAAACGATTATCAACACCGCCATTGTCCGAATAAAAAATAAATAGAGTATTGTCTGCCAATCCCATTTTGTCAATAGCATTCATAATAGTTCCAACGCTATGGTCTACATGTTCTATCATGGCAGCATATACTGCATTTGAGGGATAATCTGGAACCTTTTCTTTTTTTAGATACTTATCAATCAAATCTTTGTCGGCATCTAATTGCACATGAACATCATAATGAGAAATAAATAGGAAGAATGGTTCTTTCTTATTCTCCTCCATAAAGTTGACCCCCATATCTGTAAGAACGTCACTCAATCGTCTATCTTCTGGTGCATTGTACTCGGGCTCAAACTTGGGATTGTCAAAGCCTCCTCCTCTGTACGTATATGCTTTGTCGTAGCCTCTATTATTTGGCAAATGCTCAGGGTTGTTTCCTAAATGCCATTTACCAAAGTATCCGGTTTTATAACCTGCTGTCTGCATGGCATCTCCAATAGTAAATATATCACTTGACAGGTGTTGCAGATCGTGATGTGGCACTGTTACCTCTTCGTATGGACGCCAATGCCCTGGGATAAAGTCAAAAATACCGACTCTTGCTGGATATTGACCAGACTGTATACTGGCTCTTGTGGGTGAGCAAACGGGGGCAGCATAAGCATTCCTAAAGAGCGTTCCTTGGGTTGCCAATTTATCAATGTTTGGCGTTTCATTGAATTGATTGCCATACACTGGCAAATCTCTTCCTCCCAGATCATCTGCCATGATCAAAACTATATTTGGACGGTTTTGAGCCGAGCATACCGACGAGATGCATATGGAGAGAAGGAGGATGGATGTTTTTTTAAATTTATTCATTTGATTCTTCATCTAAACGCATAATTGATTCGTCTAAGTTAGCAAAGAAGTTGTTTCATCAGCCCATTCTTTATTACGTAACTTCTTTGGACTTCAGAAGGCTAACCCTGACTTGCTTTAATCATGTTTGACCAAAATCATTTGAAATTAGTAATGCCCTATATCGCTTGCTAAATCTATTTTCGGTCTTAAATTTAGAGCACGCTTTTAAAGACTTGATCCGTGAGTTATGTTTGTAACATTTTTAAGGACAGTGT